>NZ_CP097263.1:5427500-6055000 GCF_028622115.1 Kutzneria chonburiensis | reverse complement strand
TTTCCCCTTGCCGCCCTTTGCTACGCCGCGAGCACCCTACTGGCCTAAAGGCCGGCCTGTCCGGCGGTTGGCGATGCGTTTCAGCCGTGATCGGAACGTGAAAATATCTCACTCTGGGGGTGAATTCTGGGTTTCGGCGAGCCGATCGCTTGTGCTGGCAACGGCGGGCAGTGAGTCTCGTCACGAAGTTACCGACGGGTACTTCGCCTGTTGGAAGGAGAAAGCCATGCGCGAAGCCGACGACGTCGAGTTCGGCGACGAGGTCGAACCCGAGGTCGCGCCGGTCCGGGGCCGCACCCGCTGGCTGCGCTTCGCCGGCACGTTCGCCATCGGTGGCGTGCTGGCCGGTGGCCTGCTCGTCGGGGTGGGCCAGGGCGCGTTCGCCGCGTCGTTCGCCGTGTCCGGCACCAGCTTCGAGGTCACGTCCACGCACCTGCACGCTGACGGATTCGCCCAGTTCGGCGGGGTCGCGGCCAACGCCGACGCGGCGCACCCGGTGGCGGTCAACGCCTTCCGCAGCGCCGATCTGGACAACTTCTGCCAGTCGGTGTTCCTGCCGAACAACCCGTTCATCGGCGACCTGACGCTGCGGATCACCGCGGACGGGCCGAAGGGCATGCACGCCGACAACATGGTGGCCGACGTGGCGCAGGTGGACGGCGACTTCACGCTGCACACCGCGGACATCGGCGTGGACGCCAGCCAGGTCTCCGCCGGCCCGGTCGGCGTGCAGGGCCGTCCCGGCGACTTCGGCATGCAGGCCAAGTCGCTCGACATCTACAACTTGAAGCAGGTTGCCTGGGGCACGTCCGCGGAGACCATCGCCTTCAAGGGGATGAGCCTGCGGATCGTGGCCGGCAACAACCAGTGCATCAAGTAGATCCATCACGCACGGCCGCGGCAGCACATTCCCCCGGGTGCTGCCGCTTCCGTGCTTGGAAGGGAGTTTCCCCGTGGCCGGTTCCGTGATCGGCAGGGCTTGGCGCGCGTTCAGCCGCTGGCGGCGCAGCCGTCCGTTCTGGGCCGGGCTGTTCCTGCTCTTGTCGGGACTGATCATCCTGTTCCCGCCGTTCGCCTCGCTCAAGCTCGGGTCGATGGCGATCGCCATCCAGACCATCGGCGGGCTGTCCGGCGCGCTCATCGGCTCGCTGCTCGTCGTGTGCGCCCTGACGATGTGGCTGCGGGCCCAGTTCCGCCTCGCCGCCGGTATCGCCGCACTCATCCTGTCGCTGACCGCCCTGATCACCACCAACCTCGGCGGCTTCCTGGTCGGCACCCTGCTGGGCCTGCTCGGCGCCGCGCTGGCGCTGTCGTGGACGCCCAAGACCCGTAAGCGCAAGGCCGCCAAGGCTGTTCCGCCCGCGGCCGCCGCACTCGTGCTGCTGCTCGGCCTCACCGCCCACGGCCTCGGCGACTCCCCTCGCGCGCTCGCCGATCCGACCCCCAGTTCGACGTCCGCGACGTCCACCACCACGGCGGCCACTGCCACCACCACGACCACCGTCGCGCCCACTTCGACGACACTGCCGTCGTCGTCGACCAGCGCGACGGCCACGTCCACCACCACCTCGGCGGCGGAGACCAGCACCACCACCGCCACCCCGTCCCCGCCCGCCCTGCCGGCGGGGACGCGGGTGTGGACCCTCGAGTCGCCTTCCGTGGCCATGTCCGGCCTCGCCTATCACGGCGTCGTCGACACCGTCGTCGGCGGCAGGACCATCAAGGTCCTCAAGTTCACGGCCACGTCCGTGAAGATCAAGAACCTGGTCCAGACCGCCGATCGCGGTGGCGGCCACAAGATCGTCACCACCGCCGCTGCGGGCAGCACCTCAACCCTCAGCGGTGACACCATCACCATGCTCACCGCCGAGATCAAGGGCACCGCCGCCGTCACCATCATTCCGGGCCTGCCCCCGCTGCGGCTGCCCATCGACTACACGGCCACCAGCCCGCCGCTCATCACGCCGCCCGAGGTCACCTTCGAGAACGTGGTCGTGACCAACGCCGACCAGATCGGCGGCACGCTGACCATTCCCGGCGCCCACATCGTCGCCACCTGAGCGGCTTTTGCTTCCAGCGCAAGACTTTCCCCGTCGCAAGTGAGTGATGCCCGCTCGGGTTGCCCGACGCCGGTCGTCCGGTCGTGCTCGGAAAAGTGCTGCGCCGCCTGGGTTTCTTAGACCGAATGCCGACCGGGTCGTCGACGGCTGTGCGTCGCACGGCGTAACTCTGGTGCAACCGTTGTCGGTTTGCGTAGTTGGTGGCTAGTGTCCCGCATTGATCAGGATCAGGCTGGTTGTCTGATTTGTCAGGGGGGACATGGTGGCAAGAAGAGGTCTGTTTCGCGTGCCCGGAAAGAGACGGGGCACGTCGCGGTCGTTGGCCGCGGCCGTACTGGCGACGGTGCTGCTGAGCGTGGCGTCCACCGCCGACGCGGCGGCGATCGCGAGCACCGCCGCCCCGGCGGCGCAGCCGGCCGACAATCCGCCCGCCCTGCGGTCCGCGCTGGGCACCCAGGCCAGGACCGACCGCTGCCGGGTCGGCCTGGTCATGCACGCCGGTGGCCCGCAGCTCAAGGCCGCCGCCGACACGGCGCTGGTCGGCTCGGACGCGGACCTGCGCACGGCGGCCTACGGCCTGGAGTACACGCTCGGCACGATCGGCGACGCGTATCGGCGCGACGAGACCGACAACAGCACGGAGACCCAGGCCGCGGCCGCTCGGCACGCCGGCTGGGAAACGGTGCTGAAGCCGTACTACGCCGGCGTGATCCCCTGGTTCGAAGACGACATCAACCAGTACCTGGCCCAGCGGCAGAACATGACGTACGCCGCCATCCATGCCGACATGGCGCCGAAGGCGAACCAGGCCGCGATCGACGCCGCGACCGTGGTGCTGAACCAGAAGAAGAACGACGACGCCGCCCTCTTCTACTTCGGCGATGCCGTGGTCAACGGCCACTCCGCCGACGACATCCGGGAGTTCCTCCAGTACGGCGGCTTCGCGAAGACCGCGCCGGCCACAGCTTCGGCCGAGTTCCGGATGGAAGTCGAGGCGCTGAAGGTCCGCTACGCCAGCTGCGACAGCGACAACCCAGCCGATCCGAACCAGGTGCTCGGCGCGGTGGTCTCGACCGCCAACACGGAATGGGAAGCCGAGTACGCCGCGCAGGCGCCGCAGCGAGCGGCCTTGATCGCGGCCGAGGCGCAGGCGGCCAAGGACCTGAAGTCGGCGACCGACGCGATGATCGAGGCGGTCGGCCAGGCCGCCGTGGTGAGCCGGCTGCTGGACTGGCAGCGCAACTGGCAGCAGCATTCGCCCTCCGATCCGGGTTATCCCTCGCAGGCGCTGCTCGCGCAGGCGGCGCGGGACCTGACGACCGCCAAGCAGCGCGTCGCCGCGCAGGTTCCGGTGGCGCAGCAGGCCGCCACCTCGGCGAAGACCCAGTCCGACAACGCGATCGCGGCGCAGGCACAGGCGGCGGCGATTGCCGCCGCGAACGGCACGCCGTACGGGCGAGGCCTGGCCTACGCGCAGCAGTCCGCCCAGGTCGCCGCAGCGTCCGCCGCAGCCGCGCAGGCTTCGGCGTCAGCGGCGCAGACCGCCCTCAACGCCAGCAAGGCCGCGGCCGCTGACGCGGGCGCGTTGTGGGCCAACGCATCCGCGCAGGCGCACGCCACCCAGGCCGCATTCCGGGAAGCCGCCGCGAAGCAAGCGGCCGACCAGGCGCACGCCGCCGCCACGGCCGCGGCCGCCCAGGCCGCTCAGGCCGCCGCCGCGGCAACGCGTGCCCACAATGACCGCACTGCCGCGGAAAACGCGCAGCAGAGCGCGCAGAGCGCCGCGAACGACGCCCACAACCAGCGTGCGGCGGCCGAAGCCGAGCGGGCCAAGGCCGGCGCGGCCCGAACCGAGGCCGAGAACCAGCGGACCAAGGCACAGCAGGCCGAAGCCGATGCCAAGGCCAAGCAGGCCACCGCGGAAAGCAAGAAGTCCGACGCCCAGGCCGCGGCGGGCACCGCGGCACAGAAGCGGCAAGCCGCGGAGAACGCCGAGTCCAGGGCCGTGCTGGCTCGTAACAACGCGGTGGCGGCGGAGAATGCACGGCGGGCGGCCGAAGCCCGTGCCGCTGCTTGTGATGCTTGGGCTGCTGCCGCCGACGGAACCGACGCCGCCCAAGGCGCTCGTACGGCGGCTGATCAAGCCAGGTCGGCGGCCAGCCAGGCCGGTGCGGCGGCGACGACCGCACGGGCCGATGCGGACCAGGCCGAGAACGCGGCCAAGGCCGCCCGGGCGGCCGCGACCCAGGCCGACGGCGCGGCCGCGCGAGCCGAGGCAGCAGCGAAGTCCGCGACTTCCGATGCCGATACCAGCCGTGCCGCCATGATGACCGCGCACGCCGCGGCGGCCGATGCGATCGTGGCATCGGGCCAGGCCGCTCGGAACGCGCAGTCGGCCAAGGACCAGGCCGACAAGGCCGACGCCGCCGCGGCACAGGCCAAGAGCAACGCGGCGGCTTCCCGTGTTGAGGCGGATCAGTCGCAGGCCGACGCGATCAAGACGGCCGGGCAGGCCTTCGCCGCGGCGGAAGCCGCCACCGCCGCCCGTGACTCCGCCGCCGCGACGGTCACCTCGGCCAACGAGGCGATCCGGCTGGGCAAGCCGTTCCAGCTCACCGACTCCTCTGCGGGCATGGCAGTCCTGGTCAGCCAGACCGCCGAAACCCTTGCGCAGCAACAGGCCAACGCGGCCAAGGCCCGGTCCGACGAGGCCGCCACCGCGGCCAGGGCCGCCGCCGAAGCCGCCACGCACGCCGAGGTGTCGGCCCGGGCCGCCGCCCAGTTCGCGGCCACCGCCGCGGCTGACGCGTCCGCTGCCCTCCAGTCGGTTGCCGCCGCACAGGCTTCCGCCGCTGCCGCTGCCGCCGACGCGAAGGCGACCCAGCAGGCTGACGACGCCACCAAGGCGATCGATCAGCAGACCCAGAACGACGCCTTCCAGGCCGGCGTCGCCGCCCGTGACGCCCGTACCGACGCGGACGCCGCCGCCTCGGCGGCAACCGAGGCCGAGAAGGACGCCGTCTCGGCTCGCAAGGCTGCCGACGCCGCCACGACCGCCGCCACCGCCGCCAAGTCCGCCGCCGACAAGGCCGACCGGGACGCCACCGCAGCCGAGTCCGCCGCCGCCAATGCCCGTGACCTCGCCCAGCAGGCTGAGGACGCCGCCAAGCGGGCCGAACAGCAACAGCGGGACCAGGACGCGGCCAACGCGCTCGGCCAGGCCGGTCCCGGCGGCATCGACGGCGCCAACGTCCGTGTCGATCTGGACGGCTTGTCTCGGAAGTCCTACGAGCAGCTCAACGACTGCGTGATGGATCTGAGCGATCCGAACAGCTCGTGCGACGTTCGGATCCGGGTCCACTTCGCCGGCGTCGTCTTCTACTGGGCGGTCACCTGCGAGCGGCCCAACACCGCGGTCAGGGACTGCGCGGGACACACGCACGAGGACCAGATCGACCGCCGGGAGATCGCCGACTTCCCGGTCGAGCGCACCGTCCACATCACCAGAGCCGACTTCGTCCGGTCATTGCTCGACGGCTTCGGCGCGTACATCGCCAACCTCGTTCCCAACCTGGTGTTCGGGATCCTGGCGGACGCGAAGGCCTGCTCCTACGGCAGCGTCTCCGGCTGCCTGTGGACCGCGTCGCTGCTCGTCGGGCCCGAGGAGCTCAGGGCCGCCGTCCAGGCCGTCCGGGACCTTCGGGTGGCCATCGCCACCGGCCGGGAGATCGAGGCGGCTGCCGCCGCCCTCAGGACGGCGAACCTGGCGCCGGAGCTGAAGGCCGCGCTGGAGACCGACGCGCTCAAGGCCGAGCTCCGGCAGATGGGCTGCCTGGTCAACAGTTTCCCGGCTGGTACGCCGGTGCTGCTGGCCGACGGGACCCGTCGGCCGATCGAGGAACTGGCCGTCGGCGACCGCGTCCTGGCCACGAACCCGGTCACCGGGCAGACCTCCGCCCAGCCGGTGGTCTCCGCTTTCCACCACCCGACCCGGAGCCTGGTCGACGTCGACCTGGACAGCGGCGGCCGGCTCACGACCACCGGTGGGCACCGGCTGTACGTCGTCGACAAGGGCTGGACGACAGCCGCCGAGCTACAGCCGGGTGACCGTGTCCACGCCGAGGACGGCAGCACTCCCGCTGTCGCCGTGGTGCGCCACCGCGAGGACATTCCCGCCGAGACGGTCTACGACCTGACCGTCAAGGGCACGCACACGTTCTACGTGCTGGCCGGCGACACGTCGGTCCTCGTGCACAACGCGTGTCCCGAAGACTGGATCCCCTACAACAGCGACGAAATCACCAATCTGGCCTACCGCGCGCGGGTGGGCAGCGGATTCACCGCGGGCCGCAACGTCGCGGTCGCGTACCTGCCCGGGTGGAACGGCCGGTTCGGCGACTACATCATCGGTTTCAGCAAGGGGATGAAGCAGGGGGAGAAGTTCCACTCCGAGGACGACATCCTGGCCCAGATCGAGGCCAGAGCCGCGGAGGGCTTCGACGCGAGCCAGATCGAGAAGCTGTACACGGAGCGCCAGCCGTGTGGCGCGTGCGAGACTACGCTCGGGCAGAAGCTCAGGCCGGGAACCCCGGTCCTGTGGTCGGTTCCCTACGACAACAGCACCGACGCCACCAGGCAAGCCGCCACCGATCTGCTCGCCAGCTTCATCGCGGCGGCCGGCGGCCGGTAGCCCTCCGGCGAATCAGCGGTCACCGACAGCGACCCCGACACGGAGACAACGATGGCCGATTCGGCCGACCCCTTCGAGTTCAGTCCGTCCGACTTCGGCATCCGGGTCGCCTCCGACGAGGTGCTCGCCCGGCGCGACGAACTCGCCGACCGTGTCCGCGTCGAGCTGAACCGGGCCGGATTGCCGGCCCGACGGCACTCCGTCGGTGACGAGCAGGTTGCCGGGGCCGAGGTTTCCGTTGACCGCACCGAAGAGGAGGAAGGCGGAGGCGTCTTCGTGCACTGGCGGCCCGACCCCGGTCTCACCCGGGCCGCGGTGGGCCTGCCGGAAGGCGAGCTGGACGAGCAGGCCCTTCGCCGTGCGGCAATGGCCCTGCCGGGTCGGGCGAACGATCCCAGCCTGATCCATTCCGGCGCGGTGAAACGACACATGCAGGCAGCGATCATCGCGATTCTGCGCTCGGCTGGCCTGCACGCCTACGATCCGGAAGGCGAGTACGAACCGTATGCGGTCCAGGTCGAGTTTCCTGGAGACGATTCGGCGAGAGGTCATGGCTGAGCCGACTGGCTACGACGTCAGGACGGCGTCGGACGAGGTGCTCGCGCAGCGGGAGCACCTCGTCGAGCGCATCTGTGCGGAGCTCGTGCGGGCCGGCCTGCCGGCGTATCGCTATCCGCCTGATAGCTTCTCACCCCCGGCGCCGAGGTCTCGATAGATCGGATGCGAGACGATGCCGGTGGCGGCGTCTTCGTGCAATGGAGCACCTCCCCGGCGCTCACCCGTGCGGTGGCCGGGCTGCCGGAAGGCGACTTGGACGACGACGCGCTTCATGAGGCCGTCAAGTCATTGCCGGGCGCTGACGATCCGGCTGTACGACACCACGAAGTCATTGTGCGGCACATGCAAGCGGCGATCATCGGGATTCTGTGTTCCGCGGGCTTGCACGCCTACGACCCGGTGGACGGCGAGGCGCCGGACCTCGTCAAGGTTGATCTTCATGCCTGAACCGACCGGCTACCACGACCGCAGGGCGTCCGATGAGGTGCTGGCGCGGCGGGAACTGCTCGTGGAGCGCATCCTCGCCGAGCTGGCGCGGGCCGGTCTGCCGGCGTATCGCTATCCCGCCGATATGGCGTGGCCAGCGGGCGTGGAGGTCTGCAACGATCCCATGCGCGAGGACATGGGCGGCGGCATCTTCCTCCGGTGGACCGCATCTCCGGAGCTCAAGCGGGCCGTGCTGGGGCTGCCGGACGGCGACCTGGACGACGACGCGGTCTACGAAGCACTCAAGTCCCGGCCGTCAGCCGACCACCCGGTCGTACGTCACCACGCCGCGGTTGTGAAGATCATGCAGACGGCGATCATCGGGATCCTGTGCTCGGCCGGCTTGCGTGCCTACGACCCGGAGGACGAGGACGCGCCCACTCTGGTCAGGGTCGATGTGCCGTGAGATATCCGGTCGCCTGAAGGACTTCTCGGTGACACGCTGGGGCGATGACGGGTGCGCCAGTGCTGAGGGCGGCGACGAGGGTGGATGTGCCGGCGATCGGTGAGCTGATGCGGCGGTCGGTGCTCGACGTGTTTCCCCGCTTCCACGACGAGCGAGAGACGGCTGCGGCGGCGAGGTATCTGACGGAGCCGGACACCGTGTTGATCGACGACGGCACGTACTTCGTCTGCGAGGCCGAGGGGCAGCTGGTGGCCTGTGGCGGCTGGAGCAAGCGCGACAAGCTGTACACGGGGTCCGGCGCGGCGCCCGGGGATGATCGCCGGTTGGACCCGGAGACGGAGCCGGCCAGGGTGCGGGCGATGTTCGTACGAGGGGACTGGACTCGCCGGGGGCTCGGCCGGGCGATCCTCGACCGCTGCGTGGAAACCGCTAGGGCGGAAGGGTTTCAGACCCTGGTGCTGATGGCGACGCTGCCGGGGGTGCCGCTGTATCGGTCCTTTGGGTTCCGGGAGTTGCGGGCGGCCGAGGTGCCACTGCCGAACGGAGTGGTGCTGGACGGCGTGTCGATGGAGTACATCCTCGACGGTGAGGGTGAATCGTGAGTGACTCGCATGGCTACCACATCCGCATGGCGTCCGAAGAGGTGCTGGCGCAGCGGGAACAGCTCGTGCAGCGGATCTTGGCCGAGTTGACCATGGCGGGGCTGCCGGCACAGCGGTCGTCCGATGATGCCGGCTGGGGCGTTGGCGCGGTGGTGACGGCGGACCGGCTGCATGACACCGACGGTGGTGGGGTTTTCGTTCAGTGGGAGCCGAGCGTCGAGCTGAACAACGCGGTGGTTGAGGCCGCTGAGGCCGGTCGCCCATTGGACAAGGACCCGGCGTCGGTGCACGCCTGCGCGGTCTCGATGTTCATGCAGACGGCGCTCGTCGGCATCTTGTGCTCGGTCGGGCTGCGCGCGTACGACCCCCGGAATCATTACGACCCGTGCTCGGTCAAGGTCGAGCTCCCGGCCTGAAACTGTCGGACCCCGGTGGCATGCTGGCGGCGTGTACCGGGAGTGGGTGACGGGCCTCGCCGGGGCGGTGGCGTGGCGTCGGGTGGTGGAGGAGCCGCAGACGCATCGCATCCTGCCTGACGGGTGCCTGGATCTGATCTGGACGGACGGGCGGCTGCTGGTGGCCGGCCCGGACACAGTGGCGCACGAGGTGCGGAGCCCGCAGGGCCGGGAGTACGCGGGGCTGAGGTTCCGGCCGGGGACGGGACCGTCGGTGCTCGGGGTGCCGGCGAACGAGCTGACGGACAGCAGGGTGGGGCTGGACGAGATCTGGCCGCGGCGGTTGGTGGAACGCCTGAGTGACCGGGTATCGGCGGCGAACGATCGGACGGGGGCGTTGCTGGCGATCGCCCGCGAGCGGATCGAGGTGGATCCGGTGACGGACGCGGTGGTGGAAGGGCTGCGAAACGGCCGAGCGGTGGCGGAAGTGGCGGAGGCAGTGGGGCTGAGCGAACGGCAACTGCTGCGGCGGAGTCTGGCGGCCTTCGGGTACGGGCCGAAGACGCTGGCGCGGGTGCTGCGCATGGAGAAAGCCCTTGCCCTGGCAGCGAAAGGAGTGCCGCCGGCGGAGGTCGCGGCGAGCACGGGATACGCGGACCAGGCCCATCTGTCGCGGGATGTGAAGGCCCTGGCGGGAGTGCCGCTGAGCCGGGTGTGAGGCTGGGTCATGTTAGGGGTAAGGCAAAAGGGGGAAGGCATGGGCCCGGCGGATTTCGGCCTCAAGGTGGCGTCGGACGAGGAGCTGGCCAAGCGCGAGGAACTGGTGGACCGCGTTCTGCACGAGCTGGCGAGGGCGGGGCTGCCGGCGTGCCGCAACGAGAACGGAGCGGCGCACGACGGCGGAGCGGTGGTGAGCCTCGACTGGATGGTCAAGGAGGACGGTGGCGGCGTTTTTGTGGAGTGGCAGGGAAGTGAGGAGCTGCGCCGGGCGGCGATGGGCGTGCCGACGACCGGCGAGCTGACGAACGAGATGCTCCACGAGGCGGCCAAGGCGCTCAGCGATCGGGGTGACGACCCCGACCTGATCCACTCGGGCGCGGTGGACCGGCACATGCAGGCGGCGATGATCGGCATCCTGAGCTCGGCCGGCCTGCGGGCCTTCGATCCGGCTGACGAGTACCTGCCGTTCGGCATCCAGGTCGAGTTCTGACCGCTGTAACACCTAATCGGTGTTTGGGTCTTACGGAGCGCTGGAGTGGCTGCGGCGTGGGCTCCGGGCCGACGCGGGTCGGCTGCCGGAGGCTGGGCTGCCGGCTAAGTCTTGCGTCATGGCTTAGCTAAGCCTAACCTAACCGCCTTGTGACTGGTGTGATGGCGGCGGCTGAGGCGACGATGCCGGCCTGGTGGCGTGTGGGTAGCGAGGTGGCGTACTTCGCGGGGCTGACGGCGGTGATCGGGGGCGCGCTGGTGTACCTGGCGGTGATTCGGCCGGTGCTGACGGGCGATGACCGTGCGGTGCGTGGGCGGGCCACCCGGTTGCTGGCCTGGTGCGGGCCGGGGCTGCTGGTGGCGGGCTACCTTCAGCTGGCGGGGCGGGTGGCGCGGGGTGTGAAGGGGACGACCTTTGGCCAAGCGCTGAACCCGAGCCGGATCTGGGGGTTTCTGACGCTGCCGGGGGCGAAGGGCGCATGGGTGTCCTCGGGAACGCTCACGCTGGTGCAGAACGTCTGCTACGTGCTTGCTGCCGCAGCGTTGTGCACGCTGTTCGTGAAAGAGCGGCCGGCGCTGGTGGCGGGTGTGGCATTGGCGCTGACGGTGGCGGGCACGGTGGTGCTGGCGATGCCGACGAACTGGGCGAACCAGAGCCTCGACACGGTGCTGAACAGTGGGCTGACACAGGTGCACATCCTGGGGGCCTGTGCCTGGCTGGGCGGGCTGTTTGCGCTGGCGATGATCGGGCGGGGGCGCGGCCTGGACGACCGTGCCCTCGGCGAAGGGGCCGGTCTGGGGTGGGCCCGGATGTGGCAGCGGTTCAGCTCGGTGGCGCTGGTGGCAGTGGGGGCCGTCGTCGCGTCGGGGGTGTGGCTGGCCTGGCGGCACGTGGGCACGGTCGGCCAACTGGTGACGACGACGTACGGGCGGTTCCTGCTGGTGAAGCTGGTGATCGTGGCGGCGATGGTGGCGGCGGGGGCGTACAACCAGCTCAATCTCACGCCGCGGATTGCCAAGGCGCACGCCGAAGGGGACCTGGGACGTGGCTTTGCCCTGGCGCTCAAGCACTTCCCGAAGGTCGTGGCCGTGGAGACGGGGCTGGGGCTGGCGGTGCTGACCATCGTGCCGTTCCTGTCCGGGTCGGCCCGGACGCAGGCGGGCGGCCCGCCGGCGCCGGCGGTGGACGGGGGGATTCTGGCGCTGGGGGCGCTGCTGGTGGGGACGCTGGTGGCGTCGCTGTACGCCAGCTACCGCGTGTCGACGGTGCTCACGCGAAGGGCCGTGGCTCAGGCCTGAGGGCAGAAGAGGTCGACGCCGTTGCCGTCGGGATCGTGGACGACGGCGTAGCGCTGGCCCCAAAAGGCGTCCCACGGTGCCTTGTGACCGTGGTACCCGGTGTCCACGAGCTCGGCGTAGACCCGGTCGACCTCGGCCGGCGTGGCACAGCGAAAGGCCAGGCCGGCGCGGTGCGAACCAGTCGGCGGCGTCCAGGTCGGGTCGAACGAGCGGACGGTGGCGACGGTGTCCCACATGAGCTGGAGCCCACCGGGCAGGTCAGCGGCGACATGGGGCTCGCCGTCCGCGTCGGCGGGAATCTCGAGACCGAGCCGCCGGTAGAAGGCCAAGGACTTGGGCATGTCATCGACGACCAGGCCGATGACCGCGAACTGAGGTGTCATGGCCACGACCCTAGGCAACGGCCTGACCAGGCGTCTTGACGAAATCAGACATAAGACGAGCCCGCCACCAGGGGGAGGGTGACGGGCTCGACACCAGGATACGCCCTCCGGGTGCCGTCGCACGACGAACGACACGGCCTTGTTGTTTTCTTGATGTCGCGGGCCGCCGGAATCAGACGCCGCAGGACTTCGCGCCGCCGGCGAAACCGGCGCGAAAGGCCAGCACACGGGCGAAACCGGTCGGGATGGGGGTGCCGGCGGTGGTGCGGGAGCCGTAGTCGTAGGCCAACAGGACACCGACGGATTTGTCGAGGTCGCCGGGGGACAGCCGCAAGGTCTGGTTGCGCGCCGGGACCGACGCCGTGTACGCGCCGGCCAAGCAGACGGCCGACCGGCCGGCGTCGCCGGAGTCGATCGGCTTGCCGAGGGCGGACAACGCGGCCAGGGCGTAGCGGGTGGCCAGCAGGGTGCCGGCGGCGTAGTCGCCGATGGACGACACGAGCACGGCGACGGTGCCCTTGGTCGCCAGCAGTACGGATTTCGTGGCCGGGCAGAACGCGACCGGACCCTGATCGCCGCCCGAAGAGCACGAGGCGGGGCCGTCGCTCTGCGTCAGCTTGGGCGCGGACCAGCGGGAACCGGCCAGTCCGCCGAAGTAGGCGTTGAGGTCGGGCTCCATCGCCTTCACGAGATCAGGCAACGGAATGTTGCCGCCGCGGGCCTTGTCGGTGAGGCTGGTGAAGGTCCGCTGGGTGAACTGGCGGTTGTCCACCGACATGCCGGCGCACAGCTTGGCCCCCTGCTGATACCCGTCCTGAAAAGCCGAAACGCGGTCGAACGCGTCGCCGTGCGCCCCGTCCTCGGCCGAGCTGGTGCCGACCGGATCGCGGAACGTGGCCAACGCCCCGATGGCCTTGTCCAGCTGGGCCGACGTGATCCGCAGATGCGGAGCCTTGCCGTCGGCGACGGATCGCACGAAGGCACCGGAGTAGCAGTCGGCCATGGTCTCGATCAAGATCGTCGGATACCGGTCGGGGTCCCGGCGGGCCATGTCTGCCGTTGGCGAGGTGCGGGACTGCACGGCGTGCCCCATCTCGTGCGCCAGCACGACAACCACGGCGGCATCGCCGAACTGATCACGCAGCACGGGCAGCAGTGCCGAGCGGTCCCACGCGATGGAATCCTTTGACGGGCAATAGAAAGCGTTGCCTTCCACGTCCGACGCCTGCTCGGTGCATGGCGGCGCCGCGCCCTTGGACGACACGGTGTCGACCGAGTACGCGCCGCCGGTCAGGTCCCGCCAGGGCTTGCCGAACACCGACGGGAAGTTCTGCTTCCAGAAGGCCTGCACGTCGCTGATGGTGGAGGCGGCGAGGCGATCGGTGGTGCCCTGATCGGTGTCCTTCACGAAGGTCGGCGCGACGCCGCCGTCGACGAGCACGGAGTCGGCCCCGACCGGCTCGGCGACGCCGTCGACGTAGGCGCACCCGCCGGCACAGAGCACGGCCACCAGCGCGACGACGAGCCGAGCAGTTCCAAGCACCCGACCAGTCTGCCCGACGCGCCACGGTATCGTTGGCCGGCAAGGGGGTTCCCATGGACACGAAGACCCGGGGCGACGGTCCTTTACTGCTCCTGCTGCACGGGGGCGGCGGCAACGACAGCAGTTACGACGCAGTGCTGGACGTCCTGGCCGAGCAGTACACCGTCGTCACGTACACGCAGTGCGAGGGCGGCCCGGTCGAGCGCGCCGACGAAGCGGCGCAGCTGCTCGACGATCTCGGCGCGAAGAAGGCGGCGGTCTTCGGCAGCAGCGCCGGCGGGCTGGTCGCCCTCGACCTGGTGGCCCGCCATCCGGAACGGCTGGGCGTGGTCATCGCCCACGAACCGCCGGTGATGTCCGCGCTGCCCGACGGCGACGAAGTGACCAAGGCCTTCCACGACCTCGCCGACGCCCCCGACCCGGGCCTGCGGTTCCTCAAGCTGACCGGCATCCTCGGCCCGGTCGACGAGGAGACGACCAAGGCCGTGGCCGCGACCCTGCGCTTCGACAGCAACGAGGTCAACGCCTTCGTCGACCACCGCCTCGACCTGGCCAAGGTCCGCGACAGCGGCGTCAACGTGGTGCTGGCCGGGGGCAAGGCGGTCGCCGGCTCGCTGCCGTTCCGCACGGCCGAGGCGGTCGCCGACGCGATCAAGGCGTCGATGGTGATCTTCCCCGGCAACCACTTCGGCTACGCGCCGATGCCGGGCATCAACGACCCGGCGGCGTTCGGCCGCACGCTGCTCGACCTGCTCCGCTCGCGGACTCAGCCGCCGAGGTAGCGCAGCACGGCCAGCACCCGGCGGTGCTCGGTGCTGGTCTTGGGCAGCCCCAGCTTGTTGAAGATGTTGGCCACGTACTTCTCCACCGCCCCCTCGGTGATCACCAGCCCTTCGGCGATGCCGGCGTTGGACCGGCCCTCGGCCATCAGGCTGAACGCCTCCCGCTCACGGGGCGTCAGCGCGGCCAGCGGGTCGTGCCGCCGGCTCCGCGCCACGATCTGCGACACGACCTCGGGGTCGAACACGGTGCCGCCGGACCCGACCCGGTCCAGCGCGGACAGGAACTCCTCCACGTCGGCGACCCGGTCTTTGAGCAGGTAGCCGACGCCGTTCAAAGCCCCGGTGATCAGGTCGGCGGCGTAGCGCTCCTCCACGTACTGGGACAGCACGAGCACCCCGGTCGCCGGCCACTGCTGCCGGATCACCAGCGCCGCCCGCAACCCCTCGTCGCTGTGCGTGGGCGGCATCCGGACGTCGACCACGCACACGTCGGGCCGGTGATCAGCCACCGACCGCAGCAGCTTCTCGGCGTCGTCGACGGCGTCGACGACCTCGTGGCCGTTCTCGGTCAGCAGCAGGGTCAGGCCGTGCCGCAGCAGCACGGCGTCCTCGGCGATCACGATTCGCACGGCAGCTCCAGACTCACGGTCGTCGGCCCACCGGCCGGGCTGGTCACGGTCAGCACCCCGTCGACGCCGGCCGCCCGGTCGGCCAGGCCGGCCAGCCCCGAGCCGGCGGCATCGGCCCCGCCGACGCCGTCGTCACCGACCTCGACCCGCAGCCGTCCACCGGCCCGCCGCACGATCACCCAGGCCCGCGTGGCCCGGGCGTGCTTGACGATATTGGTCAGCGACTCGGCGATCATGAAGTAGGCGATGGACTCGGCGGTCCGGCCGGGGCGCGCCGGCACGGCGTAGTCGATCGACACCGGCACCTCGGAGCGGGCGGCCAGCGCCGACAGCGCGGCGTCCAGGCCCCGGTCGGCCAGCACCGGCGGCGACAGGCCGCGGGTGAGTTCCCGCAGCTCGACGATGGCTTCCTTGGCGCTGCGATGGGCTTCCTCCAGCAGCGCCCGGGTGGCGTCGGGGTCGCTGTCGTACTTGCGTTTGGCCCGCCCCAGCAGCATGGCCAACGCCACCAGCTGCTGCTGGGCGCCGTCGTGCAGGTCGCGTTCGATCCGACGCCGCTCGGTCTCGGCCGCGGCCATGGCGTCCTCACGGCGCTGCTCCACCTCGAAGACCCGGGCCGCGAGCTGCTCGGCCGACAGCTGCCCCAGGTAGCGGCGGGCCAGCGCGAGCTGCCACGACTGCATCCACCGCACGAGGTACGGCACCACCGGCACGAGCAGGGCCAGCAACAGCATCGGGGTGCCGGCCCACACGTCGTTCGGGTGGACGTACGGCGAGTTGATCGACTGCACGGTCAGGCTGACGAAGAACATCGCCGCGACCACGGTGACCACCAGCGGCAGCACCCAGGCGATCACCGTCAGCGCCCCGGTGAGCAGCGCCACCGGCAGCCGGACCAGCTGGTACGCCATCAGCCGCCACAGCAGTGGGTCGCGCAGCATTCGCAGGAACAGCGGCAGCAGCCGCCCGCCACGGGCCGGCAGGTGCAGCGTGAGCGGGATGTCCACGCCGAGGATCGACCGGTGCCAGCCGACCTCGAGCCGGGCGCACGCCTCCAGCGCGTAACCGGTGCCGACGAAGCCGAACACGCCCATCGGCAGGATCAGCAGCAACAGCAGCAGCACCACGAAGGTGCTGGCCGTGACGTTGAACTCGGTGGCGCTGACCATCGCCCCGAAGGTCATCACCGCCGGGATCGGCAGCAGGGTGACGATCAGGCCGACGAGCAGCACCAGCGTGTTGCCCACGCTCCAGAACACGCCGCCGAGCAGGTGCAGGGTCGCCCGCCAGGTCCGCGCTTCCCCCAGCGGTCGCAGTATCAGCGCGTGCAGGCTCACGTTTTCCCAGGTTACGGAGCCGGGACCGGTCCCGATATCCGGTTAACCCCCGAGATCAGGCGTCGAACAGGGCGCTGACCGACTCGCCGTTGTGGATGCGCCGGATCGCCTCAGCCATGGCCGAGGCGATGGACAGCACGGTCAGCTTGGGCGTGCGCTTCTGCGGGGCGAGCGGCACGGTGTCGGTGCAGACGATCTCCCGCACGCCGGGCAGGTCGCCGATGCGTTTGATCGCGCCGTCGGCGAACAGGCCGTGCGTGCAGGCCACCCGGATCGAGTTGACGCCCAGCTCGGCCAGCAGGCGGATCAGCTCGACCACGGTGGAGCCGCGGGCGATCTCGTCGTCGAGCACGATCACGTCCTTGCCGGCCACGTCGCCGATGATCGAGCTGATGCTGACCTTGTCGTCGGAGAAGCGCTGCTTGGCCCCGGCGGCCACGTCCACGCCGAGCAGCCGGGCGAAGGCCGCCGCCGGCTTGGCGTTGCCCAGGTCGGGCGAGACGACCACGGCGTTGGACAGGTCGGCGCCGCTGAAGTGCGTGGCCAGCTCACGCAGCGCGTGCAGGTGGTCCACCGGCACGCTGAAGAAGCCGTGGACCTGCGGCGAGTGCAGGGTCATGGTCAACACCCGGCTGGCCCCCGCGGTGACCAGCAGGTCGGCGACCAGGCGACCGCCGATGGAGACGCGGGGCATGTCCTTCTTGTCGCTGCGGGCGTACGCGTAGTGCGGCATGACCACGGTCGTGCGGGCGGCCGACGCGCCGCGGGCGGCGTCCAGCATGAGCAGCAGCTCGACCAGGTTCTCCTGGGTCGGCGGCACCAGCGGCTGGATCAGGAACACGTCCCGCTCGCGGCAGTTCGCCTGGAGTTGGACCTCGATGCAGTCGTTGGCGAACCGATCGACCCGTACCGGGCGTAGTGGAACACCGAGGTGCGCGCAGATGTCGGACGCAAGTTCGGGGTGGGCGCTGCCGCTGAAGACCGCGATCTCGTGCACGTGAACGAATGCTACCCGTCAACTTGGGCCGACCCGAGGTGAACCTTTCGACGGTTTCGGCGGTAGTAACCCCGCGAACGTGGTTCAGACCAAGAACGACGACAGGAGACGCCGCAATGTCCTGGATTGCCGATATGAGTCCCAGTCGCAAACGTGCCACCATCCTCGGTGTCGCGGCTGTGCTGGGCGTCGCCGTCGTGCTGGGAGGTGGATTCGCGATCATCTCGGGGACTAGCCACGCGGCGACCGAGAACTGTCAGGGCCTCGACCAGGCCCTGCAGAACAACCTGAACTTCATCGCGCAGCAGAAGGCCAACCCGACCGCGGTGTCCGCGGCCAACATCGCCAACCGCAACGCGGTCGTGGCCCAGATCCAGCAGCGCCGCCAGGCCGCCGGCTGCACCAACAACGTGACGGCATCGGCTGACGCGAAAAAGAAGAAGGGCAGCGGCGAGGACTGCGCCGGCCTGCAGAAGGCGTTGCAGAACAACCTGAAGTTCATCGCCGACCAGAAGGCCCACCCCGACGCCCAGTCGGCCGCCCGCATCAAGAACCGCGAGGCCGTCGTGGCCCAGATCGAGTCGCGCCTCAAGGCCGCGAACTGTGACAACAACGGCAACGGCAACAACAACGGCTGCCCGACCGACACCAACACCCCGCCGGCCACCACCACGGACAACAACGGTGGCATGGGCGACAACGGTGGCATGAACAACGGCATGGGCAACAACAACGGCATGGGCAACGGCATGGGTGACGGTGGCATGGGCACCGACACCACCGCGCCGCCGACCACCACCACCGACAACAACGGTGGCATGGGCATGGGCGACAACGGCGGCATGAACAACGGCATGGGCAACAACGGCAACGGCAACGGCATGGGCAACGCCGGCATGGGCAACGACAACGGTATGGGCAACGACAACGGCATGGGCAACGCCGGCAACAACGGCAACGGCAACGCCGGCTGCGACAACGGCACCGCCACCGCCGACCCCACCGCGACCGCCGACCCGACCGACACCAACGCCGGCAACGGAAACGGCGCCGACAACGGCACCGCCGCCGGCACCGCGGCCAACCAGGTCTGCAAGGGCTCCACGGTGACCACGACCGGTTCGGGTGGCCTCACCGCCTCCAGCAACCAGTTCCCGATCGGCACCAAGCTCAAGGTGACCAACCTGGACAACAACAAGTCCATCACCGTCCCGGTGACGTCCACCTCCGGCAGTTGCGTGCTGCTCGACGCCGGCGCGTTCAACCAGATCCACGAGCAGGGCAAGCAGCTCATCCGCAAGGCGCTGATCCAGAAGGTCGGCTGACACCCCGTTCGCACCACAACGGCCCGAAACCTGGTCCCAGGAACCAGGTTTCGGGCCGTTTCGCTGTCTCTACGCCTCCGGGGCCAGCCAGATCACGCCGGCCGGCGGCAGCTGCACGATGGCCGAGGCCGGGCGGCCGTGCCAGGGCTTGGCCCCGGCCACGATCTCGCCCTGGTTGCCCCAACCCGAACCGCCGTACACGGAGGCGTCGGTGTTGACCACCTCGCGCCAGACGCCGGTGGTGGGCAGGCCCATGCGGTAGTCCTGGTGCGGCGAGCCGGAGAAGTTGGCCACACAGGCCAACATCGAGCCGTCCTCGCCCTCACGCAGGAACGACAGCACGTTGCCGGCCGAGTCGTTGGCGTCGATCCACGAGAAGCCGTCCGGCGAAGTGTCCAGAGTGAACAGTGCCGGCGACACCTTGTACGCCGCGTTCAGATCGCCGACCAGCCGCTTGATCCCGTTGTGCAGCGGCTCGTCCAGCAGCGGCCAGTCCAGCGACCGCTTCTCCGACCACTCGTCGATCTGCCCGAACTCGCCGCCCATGAACAGCAGCTGCTTGCCCGGGTGGGCCCACATGAAGGCCAGCAGCGAGCGCAGCCCGGCCGCCTTGTTCCAGGCGTCGCCCGGCATCCGGCCCCACAGCGAACCCTTGCCGTGCACGACTTCGTCGTGCGACAGCGGCAGCACGAAGTTCTCGCTCCAGGCGTACATCAGCGAGAAGGTCATCTCGTTGTGGTGGTACGACCGGTGCACCGGGTCGTGCGACAGGTACCGGAGCGTGTCGTGCATCCAGCCCATGTTCCACTTGAAGCCGAAGCCGAGCCCGCCGAGATGGGTCGGCCGGGTCACGCCCGGCCAGGCCGTCGACTCCTCGGCGATCATCATGATCCCCGGGTGCCGCCGGTACACGGTGGCGTTGAGCTCCTGGAGGAACTGCACGGCGTCCAGGTTCTCCCGGCCGCCGTGGATGTTGGGCAGCCACTGCCCCTCGGGCCGCGAGTAGTCCAGGTACAGCATCGAGGCCACCGCGTCGACCCGCAGGCCGTCCACGTGGAACTCCTCGATCCAGTACAGCGCGTTGGCCACCAGGAAGTTGCGGACCTCGTTGCGCCCGAAGTCGAACACGAACGTGCCCCAGTCGGGCTGCTCGCCCCGGCGCGGATCGGCGTGCTCGTAGAGCGGGCTGCCGTCGAACCGGCCCAGCGCCCACTCGTCACGGGGGAAGTGCGCCGGCACCCAGTCCACCAGCACGCCGATGCCCCGCTGGTGCAGGTGGTCGACGAAGTGCCGGAACTCGTCGGGCGAGCCGAACCGCGGCGTCGGCGCGTAGTACGACGTCACCTGGTAGCCCCACGACCCGGCGAACGGGTGGCCGGCCACCGGCAGCAGCTCGACGTGGGTGAAGCCGGTCTCCAGCACGTAGTCGGCCAGCTGCTCGGCCAGCTCGCGGTAGTTCAGGCCCTGCCGCCACGAGCCCAGGTGCACCTCGTAGGCGCTGACCGGGCGGCGGGACCAGTCGCTGGCCTCCCGCTCGGCCAGCCACTCGGCGTCGTCCCAGGTGTACGACGACTCGTACACGACCGACGCGGTGGCCGGCGGGATCTCGGTGGCGAAGGCCAGCGGGTCGGCCTTCTCGTGCCAGGCGCCGTCCTTGCCCAGCAGCCGGAACTTGTACCGGGTGCCGACCGGGACCTCGGGCAGGAACACCTCCCACACGCCGGAGCCGCCCAGTGAGCGCAGCGGCGTGCCGCGGCCGTCCCAACCGTCGAAGTCGCCGCACACCCGCACGCCCTGCGCGGTCGGCGCCCACACCGCGAACGACGTGCCGTCGACCGGGCCGCCGGGGGTGTCGTAGGTGTGCGGATGCGCGCCCAGCACCTCCCACAGCCGCTCGTGCCGGCCCTCGCCGATCAGATGCAGATCCAGCTCGCCGATGGTGGGCAGCCAGCGGTACGGGTCGTCGGCGATGACCACGTTGCCGTCGCCGTAGTCGACCTCGAAGCGGTAGTCGCTCGGCGGCTCCGGCACCAGCCCGGCGAACAGGCCGCCCTCGACCGGGTCCAGCTCGAACCGCTTGTCGCCGACCAGCACCGACACCGAATGGGCCCCGATGCGCAGCGCCCGCACGACGGTGCCGCCGGGGTGCGCGTGCGCCCCCAGCACGGAGTGCGGATCATGGTGCGCACCCCGAGCAGCCGGTCCACCTCGTCCTTGGCCGGTGCGATGCTCGTCACGACAGGTCAGTCCTCTCCGGCGGTGATCCTGGCGATGGACGCCAGCGGCACGGTCAGCCAGTCCGGCCGGTTCCCGTGCTCATAGGCGACCTCGTACACGGCTTTGTCCAGCTCCAGCGCGCGCAGCAGCGAACCCTGCTCACGGGGGTCGGCCGAGACCTCCGCGTAGCCGTCGCAGAAGGCTTCCCGGTTGCGTGCGGTCCACTCACGGGCCCGCACCTCCAGCTGGTGGTCGGCCGGCTGGCCGACCAGCAACTGCTGCGCGGCGTAGTCGAACGACCGGAGCATGCCGGCCACGTCCCGCAGCGGCGAGCGCAGCGCGTTGCGCTCGGCCAGCGGCGCCGCCGGCTCGCCCTCGAAGTCGATCAGCTTCCAGCCGGTGGCCGTCCGCAACACCTGGCCGAGGTGCAGGTCGCCGTGGATGAACTGCACGTCGACCAGCGACGGCCCGCTGCGGGCCTGCTCGAACACGGCCCGTAACGCGTCCTCGTGCTCGGCCAGCTGCGGCACGTCGGCCAGCACGGTGTCCAGCCGGCGGTGCATGGCCTGCACGGCCCCGTACAGCCGTTCCGGCCCTTCCTGCCCGCTGCCCAGGGCTTTGCGCAGGTCGGCGTGCACCTCGGCGACCGACTGTCCCAGCCGGAACGCCTCGCCGGCGAAGTCGCCGCCGACCTCGGCGGCGTGCAGGTCGGCCTCGGCCATCAGGTCACGCACCGAGGCGGTGGCCATGGCCCAGCCCTCGACCGCGCCCTGGAGGAACTCCTGGAGGATGCCCAGCACCACGAACTGGTCGGTGATCGCGCCCAGCGGCCGGGCGATGTGCTTGGAGCCGACCGACTGAAGCGCCCGGTGCAGCTGGAGGTCCGGGTTGGGGCCGGCGACCACCCGTCGGAACAGCTTGAGGATGTAGTCGGTGCCGTAGACGACCGAGGTGTTGGACTGCTCGGCGCTGACCGGCTTGGCCCGCTGCCCGGGCACGACCACGGCACCTGGCTCGGGGGCGAAGTGGATGCCCGCCACCCAGGTGTCCTCGGCGATCAGCGTCAGCAGCCGGCCCATCAGCTCGGTGTCGTGCACCGCCTCGTAGTAGACGTGTCCGTCGACCTCGCCGATCATCGCGTGCCCGAGGTGCTCCGGCAACTCGCGGCGCCGGCCGACCAGCAGCTGGTACTCCCCGTCGGGGGTGTCCAGCACGGCGTGCACCAGCTTCGGGTCGCCGTCGAGCAGCGTGACCGCGTCACGGGTGGAGACCTCGGACAGGTCCCGGTTCTTGCCGCCGAACCAGCGCTGCTCGGGCAGCCAGCGCAACAGCGCGTCGGACAACGGTGTCAGTTCTGTCATGGCGCCTCCCCGCCCTCGGTCTCGGCGACCAGTTGGAACCAGTAGAAGCCGTGCCCCGGCAGCGTCAGCAGGTACGGCAGCTCGCCGATGGCCGGGAAGCGCACGCCGCCGGTCATCTCCACCGGCACCAGCCCGCGGTACTCGGACAGGTCCAGCTCGACCGGCTGCGGGAACCGCGACAGGTTGTTCACGCACAGCAGCACGTCGTCGTTCCAGCGCCGCAGGTAGGACAGCATGCTCGGGTTGGTCGAGCCCAGCTCGGTGAACTCGCCGAAGCCGAACGCCTTGTGCGCGGTGCGCACCTCCAGCATGCGCCGGGTCCAGTTCAGCAGCGACGAGGAGTTGTTGATCTGCGCCTCGACGTTGATGCCCTGGTAGCCGTAGGTGGCGTCGGCGATCACCGGCAGGTAGATCCGGTTCGGGTCGCAGCGCGAGAAGCCGGCGTTGCGGTCCGGCGTCCACTGCATGGGCGTGCGGACCGCGTCCCGGTCGCCCAGCCAGATGTTGTCGCCCATGCCGATCTCGTCACCGTAGTACAGGACGGGCGAGCCGGGCAGCGACAGCAGCATCGCGGTGAACAGCTCCTGCTGGTTGCGGTCGTTCTCCAGCAGCGGGGCCAGCCGGCGGCGGATGCCGATGTTGGCCTTCATCCGCGGGTCCTTGGCGTACTCCGCGTACATGTAGTCGCGTTCCTCGTCGGTGACCATCTCCAGCGTCAACTCGTCGTGGTTGCGCAGGAAGATGCCCCACTGGGCGCCCGACGGGATCTGCGGGGTCTGGGCCAGGATCTCCGAGATCGGGAAGCGCGACTCGCGGCGCACGGCCATGAACAGCCGCGGCATCAGCGGGAAGTGGAAGGCCATGTGGCACTCGTCGCCGCCGACCGCCTGGTCGCCGAAGTACTCCACCACGTCGGCCGGCCACTGGTTGGCCTCGGCCAGCAGCACCCGGCCCGGGTACTCCACGTCCACCACCTTGCGGCAGGTGCGCAGGAACTCGTGGGTGCGCGGCAGGTTCTCGCAGTTGGTGCCCTCCTCCTCGAAGAGGTAGGGCACGGCGTCCAGCCGGAAGCCGTCGATGCCGAGGTCCAGCCAGAACCTCAGGACATCGATCATCGCCTCCTGGACCTCGGGGTTCTCGTAGTTCAGGTCCGGCTGGTGGCTGAAGAAGCGGTGCCAGTAGAACTGGCCCCGCACCGGGTCGAAGGTCCAGTTGGACGACTCGGTGTCGACGAAGATGATGCGCGCGTCGGCGTAGCGGGAGTCGTCGTCGCTCCACACGTAGTAGTCGCCGTACGGGCCCTGCGGGTCGGTGCGCGAGGCCTGGAACCAGGCGTGCGCGTCCGAGGTGTGGTTGAGCACCAGGTCGGTGATCACCCGGATGCCCCGGCGGTGGGCCTGGTCGAGCAGGTAGACGAAGTCGTCGACGGTGCCGAACTCGGGCAGCACCTGCCGGAAGTCGCTGATGTCGTAGCCGCCGTCACGCAGCGGGGACGCGTAGAACGGGGGCAGCCACAGGCAGTCGACGCCCAGCCATTCCAGGTAGTCCAGCTTCTCGGCCAGTCCGCGCAGGTCGCCGGTGCCGTCGCCGTTGGAGTCGGCGAACGCCCGCACCAGCACCTCGTAGAAGACGGCGCTCTTGTACCACTCGGGCTCACGCGGAGCCTGTCTTGCCGTGCCGAAGTCGTCGCTGCTCGGCTCAACGAGGTGGCCGTCCTCGGTGAACTCGGTCCCCGGGATCTCGGTCCCCAGCTGGGGAGCGTCGGGCATTAGTCGCCACCACCCCTCGTCCATGGTCGGCTAGCCCCGCCACCGGGGACTACCCGAGGCGGAGCCGCGATATACGTGCTGATCCGGTTTACCTGCGAGAAATACTGATGACGTGCGCGACGGCACGCCAGGGTTCGAGCCGGACGAAGTTGGCCTGACCCCAGTCCCAGGTGTCGCCCGTGACCTCGTCGTGAGCGGTGACCCGCTCGTGCCAGTCGAATCCCAGCTCGGGAAGATCCAACCAGAGCGTGCCCTGTTGGGCGTTGTTCGGGTCGAGGGTCACCACCACGACCACCGTGTCACCGGTGTCCGGGTCCGTCTTGCTGTACGCGATCAGCGCGTCGTTGTCGACGTGGTGGAAGTGCAGTGTGCGCAGTTGGTGCAGCGCCGGGTGGTTGCGCCGAACCCGGTTGAGCGTGGTCAGCCACGGCTGAAGCGACCGGCCCTCCTGTAGCGCGGTGTGGAAGTCCCGCGGCCGCAGCTGGTACTTCTCCGAGTCCAGGTACTCCTCGCTGCCCTGCCGCACCGGCTCGTGCTCGAACAGCTCGAAGCCGGAGTAGACGCCCCAGGTCGGGGACATGGTGGCGGCCAGCGCGGCCCGGATGGCGAACATCGACGGGCCGCCGTGCTGGAGCGACTCGTGCAGGATGTCCGGGGTGTTGACGAACAGGTTGGGCCGGCCCTGGTCGGCGTGCTCCAGCCAGTCGACCATGAAGTCGATCAGCTCCTGCTTGCCGGTGCGCCAGGTGAAGTAGGTGTAGGACTGGGTGAAGCCCAGCTTGGCCAGGCCGTACTGGCGGGCCGGGCGGGTGAACGCCTCGGCCAGGAACAGCACGTCCGGGTAGCGGCGCTTGACCTCCCAGATCAGCCAGTGCCAGAAGTCCGGCGGCTTGGTGTGCGGGTTGTCCACCCGGAAGATCCGCACGCCCTGCTCGATCCAGTGCGTGATCACCCGGTCGACCTCGGCGTACAGGCTCCGCGGCTCGTTGTCGAAGTTGAGCGGGTAGATGTCCTGGTACTTCTTGGGCGGGTTCTCGGCGTAGGCGATGGTGCCGTCGGGCAGCGTGGTGAACCACTCCGGGTGGTCGATCACCCACGGGTGGTCCGGCGCGCACTGGAGGGCGAAGTCCAGCGCCACCTCCAGGCCGAGCTCCTCGGCCCGGTGCACGAAGCCCTTGAAGTCGGCCAGCGTGCCCAGCTCCGGGGCGACCGCGTCGTGGCCGCCGTCGCGCGAGCCGATGGCCCACGGCGAGCCGACGTCGTCCGGGCCGGCGTGCAGGGTGTTGTTGGGGCCCTTGCGGTTGACGTGGCCGATCGGATGGATCGGCGGCAGGTAGACAACGTCGAAGCCCATCTCCGCGATCCGGTCCAGCTCACGGGCGGCGGTGACGAACGTGCCGTGCACCGGTTTGCCGGTCTCGTCCCAGCCGCCGGTCGAGCGGGGGAAGAGCTCGTACCAGGAGCCGTAGAGGGCGCGCGGGCGGTCCACCCACATCTTGTGCACCTTGCCCCGGGTGAGCAGTTCTCGCACCGGGTACTCGTGCATGATCTTGTCGACGTGGTCGGACAGCGCGGCGCCGACCCGGTCCGGCAGCGGCCGTTCACCGTCACGCAACCCAGCCGCAACCGCCAGGAGCAAATCCTTGTCGTTGCGCCGATCCGGGCGCTTGCCCACCCGTTCCACCAGCCGCGCGCCGAGCTCGAGGTCGTTGGCCAGGTCGGCGGAACCCTGGCCTGCCGCCAGTTTCTTCTCCACCGCCGAGCGCCACGTGGCCCACGGGTCGCTCCAGGCGTCGATGCGGAACGTCCACGCGCCCTCGGCGTCGGGCACCACCGTGGCGGCGAAGCGGTCGAGGCCGATGCCGTGCTCGACCATTCGGGTCTGCCGGGCCACCTTGTCGTTCGGGCCCTTCCACGTCACCGTGGCCGCGACCGCGTCGTGGCCTTCCCGCCACACCGTCGCGCCGATCGGGATGTGTTCTCCCACAACGGCTTTCGCCGCGTAGCGGCCGCAACTGACCACCGGGGTGATGTCGTCGATGCCCAAACGTCCACTCATCGCCCACGCCCCTAGGTCGCCGCCGCCCGCCCATAGTGTGCCTTGGCCGGCCCAATTCCAAACCACCGGGTTCCTCGTGACCGTCGGCCGTGACTTCGGCCGTGACCCGGTGTCCGAAGGCTAGCGTCCGGCTGGATCATCAGCCACCGCTGGGAGAATTCTTCATGTTCACTGGGGCAGGTCGCTTGGCAGCGGCCCTACTTCTCGTCACCTCGGTCACGGCACTTGTGGCACCGACCGCATCGGCAGCGGTCTGTGTCTGGACGAGAACCGCGTTACCCACCACGGGTGATCGCACCGCCGGCGATGTGACCGCCGGCAATGATCGCGGCGTACTCGTTGGTAACACGTACAAGCCGAACCCGATCTTCGCCGGTAGCGGCCCTCGCTACGGCGCCGTGTGGTCGGGCGGCCAGCTCGTCGCCTCGGCTGCCGACCCCGGCACGCAGTTCACCGGCATCAACTCCGCCGGCACCGTCGTCGGCTTCACCATCGACGCCAACGGGCACAGCCACGCCGCCACCTTCTCGTCGTCCACTGGCGCGGCCACCCAGCTACCCATCGACCCCAAGTGGACCAATACCACCGCCGACGCCATCAACACCAACGGCGACATCGCCGGCACCGCAGACTCGCAGATCGTCGTCTGGCACGCCGGCGGTTACAAGGTCCTGCCCCAGTCTTCGTCGCGTCTGGACCTCGTGCACGGTATCGACGACCAGGGCCGCGTGCTGGCCGACATCGCCCTGCCGGCGGCTCAGAACGAGCTCAGCGGCGTCGTCTGGGACGCGTCGGGGACCCGGCACGTGCTGGCCGGCGTCGACTCCCAGACCTGGCACACCACGTTCGCCCTCCGCGCCGGCCTCGTCGCCGGCTCGTGGGACGGTCAGCAGGCTGCGCTGTGGACCGTCGACGGGAAGCTCAGCACCAAGATCGCCGGCGGCACGAAGGCCCAGGCCATCGGGGCCACCGGCACCGTCGGCGGCCAGGCCTTCGACGGTCAGAAGTACAGCACCGTCCTGTGGAAGGCCGGGAGCGTCATGGCCACCTTGCCCACGGTCAGCACCACCGCCGGCGTGACCGTCATCGGCCCCGACGACCACACCGCCGCCGGCTCCGAATACGGCCGCACCTGGGGCGGCGGCCCCTCCGACCTCCCGGTCACCTGGCGTTGCCTGTGAGCTAGGGCGCCTTTGCTCTACCTGAGTGGCTCATTTGGCCCCTGAAGCCAAATGAGCCACTCACGTGCCGCACCCGACCCCACGTGAGTGGGTTAGGTGGCGTCTGGAGCCAAATGAGCCACTCACGTGGGCTCAGTCCTGCAAAAATTTGCAGGATGGGGGTGAAAGTTGCAGGGGCGGCGGGGGGCGGTTATAAGGTCGCCCACCGTGAGAGCACTCCGCCGGTTCACCGTCCGCGCCAGTCTGCCCGAGCCGCTCGCCGCGCTCGGCCGGCTGGCGACCAACCTGCGCTGGACGTGGCACCCGCCGACGCAGGAGCTGTTCGCCGCGGTCGACCCGCAGGCGTGGCAGCGGGCCGGCAACGACCCGCTGGCCCTGCTGCGTGACGTCCCGGCGGCGCACCTGGAGCGGCTGGCCGCGGACGAGGGGTTCCTGGCCCGGGTGCGGGCCACGGCCGACGACCTCGACCACTACCTGACCGCCCCGCGCTGGTACCAGACCCGCGGCGAGCAGGCGGAGCTGCCGGCGACGATCGGCTACTTCTCGATGGAGTTCGGCGTCACGGAGGCCCTGCCGAACTACTCGGGCGGCCTGGGCGTGCTGGCCGGCGACCACCTGAAGGCGGCCTCCGACCTGGGCGTGCCGCTGATCGGCGTGGGCCTGCTGTACCGCTCGGGCTACTTCCGCCAGTCGCTGTCGCTGGACGGCTGGCAGGAGGAGCACTACCCGGTCCTCGACCCCCGCGGCCTGCCGCTGGAGCTGGTCACGGACGCAGCCGGCGCGCCGGCCCAGGTGCACGTGAGCGTGCCCGGCAACCGCACCCTGCACGCCCGTATCTGGCGCGCGCAGGTGGGCCGAGTGCCGCTGCTGCTGCTCGACTCGAACGTCGACGAGAACGACGACGACCTGCGCGGCGTCACCGACCGTCTCTACGGCGGCGACCAGGACCACCGGATCCGCCAGGAGATCCTGGCCGGCGTGGGCGGCGTGCGGGCGGTCCGCCTGTACTGCGAGCTCACCGGCACGCCGCAGCCCGAGGTGTTCCACACCAACGAGGGCCACGCCGGCTTCCTCGGCCTCGAACGTATCCGCGAGCTGGTCACGGGCCAGGGCCTGGAGTTCGACCAGGCGCTGGCGGCGATCCGCGCCGGCACGGTGTTCACCACGCACACCCCGGTCCCGGCCGGCATCGACCGCTTCCCGGTCGACCTGGTCCAGCACTACTTCGGCGGCGACCGGCTGCTGCCGGGCGTGCCGATCGAGCGGGTGCTGGCGCTGGGCGCCGAGGAGAACCCGGGCCTGTTCAACATGGCCCACATGGGCCTGCGGCTGGCTCAGCGGGCCAACGGCGTGTCCAAGCTGCACGGAGAGGTCAGCCGGGGCATGTTCGGCGCGCTCTGGCAGGGCTTCGACGCCGACGAGGTGCCGATCGGCTCGGTCACCAACGGCGTGCACGGCCACACCTGGGCCGCGCCGGAGATGACCAGGCTGGAGCCGGAGCAGCTGACCGACTCCGTGCTGTGGGAGCTGCGCTGCGGCCTGCGCAAGAAGCTGGTGGACGACGTCCGCCGCCGGGTGCGGGCGTCGTGGTTGCAGCGCGGGGCGTCGGCCCTGGAGCTGGGCTGGACCGACTCGGTCTTCGACCCGGACGTGCTCACGGTTGGCTTCGCCCGCCGCGTGCCCACCTACAAGCGGCTCACGCTGATGCTGCGCGACCCGGAGCGGCTGCGCACCCTGCTGCTGCACCCGGAGCGCCCGGTGCAGCTGGTGGTGGCCGGCAAGTCGCACCCGGCCGACGACAGCGGCAAGGCGCTGATCCAGCAGATCGTCAAGTTCGCCGACGAGGCCGGCGTGCGGCACCGCATCGTGTTCCTGCCGGACTACGACATGTCGATGGCCCGCTACCTGTACTGGGGCTGCGACGTCTGGCTGAACAACCCGATGCGGCCGCTGGAGGCGTGCGGCACCTCGGGCATGAAGGCGGCGCTCAACGGCGGCCTGAACCTGTCCATCCGGGACGGCTGGTGGGACGAGTTCTACGACGGCAAGAACGGCTGGGCCATTCCGACCGCGGACGGCGTGCCCGACCCGAACCGCCGTGACGACCTGGAGGCGGCGGCGCTCTACGAGCTGCTCCAGGCCCAGGTCGCGCCGCTGTTCTACGACCGTGACGAGTCCGGCGTGCCGACCCGGTGGATGTCGCTGGTCCGGCACACGCTGACCGAGATGGGCCCGCAGCTCCAGGCCGAGCGCATGGTCAAGGAGTACGTGGAGACCTACTACGCGCCGGCCGGCTCGTCGGCCACCGCGGTGCGGGCCGGGTCGTTCCAGGGGGCCAAGGAGCTGGCCGTCTACAAGGCCCGGATCCGCTCGGCCTGGAACCGCGTGCAGGTGACGTACACCGACCTGTCGGTCAACGGCGCGCACGCCCCGGTGGTCGGACAGCCGGTCACCGTCCGGGCCCGGGTCGACCTGAACGGCCTGTCGGCCTCGGACGTCGAGGTGCAGGCGGTCATCGGCCGTGTCGCCGATTCGGGTGAACTGTCCGATGTCGTCACGGCGACCATGACGCCCGGCATGGACGGCTCGTACCAGGCCGAGCTGGGCCTGCCGCACGTCGGCTCGGTCGGCTACACGGTCCGGGTCCTCCCGCACCACGAGCTCCTCGCCACCCCCGCCGAGCTCGGCCGAGTAATCCTCGCCTGACACCCTCCGGCCTGATGGCACATGCGGTCCGGATGTGCCTCAGGGAGGCAAGTATGACGCGCATGTGACATTTGCGGGTGTGAAGCGGGTGCTGAGAAACGGGCGGGGCTCCTCGCTTCCCGGGTGCGAGGAGTCCCGCCCGTTCCGATGCCGGGAGCGCCACTGCTCCCGGCGGGAGCCCGCTCAGCCCCGTTTTATACTGAGCGGGTAAACGTTCTGGTCCGCGCGGTCGGCCGCCTGTTCCGCCGACAGCGCCGCCAGCACGGCCAGGCCCTGGTACATCGGCATGTGGTCGGTGGCAACGCACGACGGCCCGCACACCCGCACCGTCACGTGCACGGCCTCGCCCGGCGCCGGCCGCGGGATGGGCGCGTTGGCCACCATCGCCGCCGTGACCGGCCGACCGGATCGGGTGTAGACCCGGGTCCGCACGTGGAACGCGATCAGGCCGACGATCGAGCACACCGCCCACCACACCGGCAGCGCGGCCATCTGCGTCCACGGCACCGTGTGCGTGAACCCGGCGCCGACGCCGGCCTGCATGGAGCCGTACATCGGCAGGAACTGCACGAGGTCGTTGTCCGAGCCGGCGTTGACCACCGGCGACTCCAGCCCGACGTCGATCAGGCTGATCATGATGATGGCGAACATGCCCTCGAGCTCGCCGTGCAGCAGCGTGCCGAGCACGATGCCGATGCCGCCGTAGGTCAGCGCCGAGGTGAACATGCCCAGCCCGAACAGCCACAGCTGCTCGGGCTGCCAGTAGACGTAGACCATGGCGGTGGCGTACGCGCCGACGACGACCGAGCTGGCGAACAGGGCCGTCACCTTGGCCGCCAGCAGGTGCGGACGGGGGTAGCCGGCCGCGACCAGCCGCCGGTCGAACGGACCCGAACGGTGGGTCACGCTGAACATGAGGAACCCTACGATCAGGGTGGCCGCGTTCAGCCCGCCGGACACGAAGGTCAGGTGCTGTCCGTTGACGTGCAGCTGCTCGCCGGTGCCGCGATAGCGGAAGGGCAGCGGGTTCTCCGGCATCATGAACCGGATCAGCGTGATCCAGACCGGGATGAACACGGCCACCATGACGATGGCCAGCCGGTTGCGGGCGTGCTCGATGAGCTCGAACCCGGTCGCCGTGCGATAGAACCTCCGGCCGATGGACATCAGGCGTGCGCCCCGATTCGATCAGACTCGGCTGGCATCGGGGTGACCACCCCGTTGGCCAACCGGTAGCCGGTGTCGAGGCGGTCGATGTCGTGGCTGAGGTGGGAGATCACCAGCAGCGAGCGCCCCGTGTCGCGCAACTCGCCGGCCAGGTCCCAGAAGTGCAGGTAGGTCTCCCAGTCGAAACCCTGGTACGGCTCGTCCAGCAGCACGACAGCCGGGTCGTGCATGAGTGCGATGACCAAGTTGAGCTTCTGTCGGGTTCCACCCGACAGTGCCTTGACCCGGCTGGCCCGGTACTGGGTGAAGTTCAGTCGCTCCACCAGTTCGTGGGCCCGGTGCAGGTCGTCGAGCTGGTAGGCCCGCTGGAAGTAGCGCAGGTGCTGGGCCACGGTCAGCGAGTCGTTCAGCACGGTTCGTTGCGGGCAGTAACCGAGTCTTCCTCGCGGTATGACCCATCCGTGGTCCGGCTTCAGTTCACCGGCCAGAATTCGCAACAGAGTGGTCTTGCCGGCCCCGTTTTCGCCGACGATTCCGGCCAGCTCGCCCCGCTCGAGTGTGAAGTCCACGCGGTCGAGCACCTGCCTGCGGCCGAACGCCTTGCGCACGTCGGCCACATAGAGCGTGGAGTTCTGTGATGCCACGGCGACCACTGTCCGTCCGGGACCGGTTTCCCGCAAGTTGACCTGCGGCAGCAGGCCCACTGTCGGGTGATCTTGGCAAGTTGCGGTTGTTGCGCAGTCAACCGCGACCCATGCTGCATTGAACGGACATCGCATGGCCGTCCGAATTGGCTTCGCATTTTCCCCGACGGCCGGTCGTGCCAATTCCTGCGAGGGAGTGACCGGCGTGGTGCAGCTCGCGCGTGAACCGATTGCCGTCATCGGCATGTCCTGTAGGTACCCGGGTGGGATCGATTCACCGGAGCGGTTCTGGCAACTGCTCGCGCAGGGCCGCGACGTGATCCGCGAAGGCCCGCACGGCCGGTGGGACGTGGAGGCCTTCTACGACCCCGATGTGGACGTGCCCGGCCGCTGCACGTCGCGCTGGGCCGGCTATTTCGACGACATCACCGGGTTCGACGCGGCCTTCTTCGGTATCTCGCCGCGCGAGGCCACCACCATGGACCCGCAGCACCGGCTGATGATCGAGCTGGCCTGGGAGGCCTTGGAACGGGCCGGAATGCCGCCGCGCGGGCTGGCCGGCACCCGGACCGGCGTGTTCGCCGGCCTGTGCCATTCCGAGTACATCGGCCGGCTGGCCGGCCGGTACGAGGACATCGACGCGTACATGATGACCGGCAACGGCCATTCCACCGCGGTCGGCCGCATCTCGTACCTGCTCGGGCTGAACGGCCCCAGCGTGGCCGTGGACACCGCGTGCTCGTCGTCGCTGGTGGCCCTGCACCTGGCCTGTCAGAGCCTGGCCGCCGACGAGTCCGATCTGGCGCTGGCGTCCGGCATCAACCTGATGATCAATCCCGAGACGCCGATCAGCTACTCGAAGTGGGGCATGCTGTCGCCGACCGGCCGCTGCCACCCGTTCGACGCCGGCGCCGACGGCTTCGTGCGCGGCGAGGGCGCCGGCATGGTCGTGCTCAAGCGGCTGTCCGACGCGCAGGCCGACGGCGACGAGGTGCTGGCGGTGATCCGCGCGACCGCGGTGAACCAGGACGGCCGTTCGCAGGGCCTGACCGCGCCGTCGGCCGACGCGCAGCGAGCCCTGTTCTTCGAGGCGGTGGAGAAGTCCGGGATCGACCCGGGTCTGCTGGGCCTGATCGAGACGCACGGCGCCGGCACGCCGGTCGGCGATCCCATCGAGTTCGACTCCATGCGCACGGTCTACGGCACCGGCCGGGACCGCTGCGCGCTCGGCGGCGTGAAGTCCAACCTCGGCCACACCGAAGCCGCGGCCGGCGTGTCCGGGCTGATCAAGACCGTGCTCAGCCTGCGGCACGGCCTGATCCCCCCGACGCTCAACTTCACCGGCTGGAACCCGCAGATCCACCCCGAGGACACGCGGTTCTTCGTGCCGACCGAGGTGACGCCGTGGCCGGTGCGGGACGCGCCGCGGCTGGCCGCCGTGTCGTCCTTCGGCGTCGGCGGCACGAACTCGCACGTGCTGGTGGAGCAGGCGCCGGACCGAACACCGCGCCGAACATCCGACACCGGCCGACCGGTCATGATCCCGGTGTCCGCGACCTCGTTCGAGGTGCTCGGCACCGCCGCCAGCCGGCTGGCGGAATGGTTGCGGGACAACGACGTCTCGCTCACCGACGTGGCACACACGCTGGCCTCCCGCCGCTCACACAACCTCGCTCGGCTCGCCGTCACGGCGTCGTCGGTCGACGAATTGGCGGCCTGTCTGGAGGGCTTCGCCGAAGGCGAACCGCAGCCGCAGGTCACCTGCACCACCGCCAAGACCGCCGCGGCCAAGGGCAGCGTCTGGGTGTTCTCCGGCCAGGGTTCACAGTGGCACGGCATGGGTCGCCGGCTGCTGGCCGAGGAGCCCGAGTTCGCCGTCGCCATCGCCGAGATCGAGCCGCTTGTGTTGGCGGAAGCCGGTTTCTCGGTGACCGAGGTGATGTGCGCCGACGAGATGTCGACCGAGATCGACAAGATCCAGCCGACGCTGTTCGCCATGCAGGTCGGACTGGCTCGGCTGTGGCGCTCGCACGGCGTCGAGCCGGCCGCGGTGATCGGCCATTCGATGGGGGAGACCGCCGCCGCGGTGGTGGCCGGCGGATTGTCGTTGGCCGACGGCGTGCTGGTGATCTGCCGCCGGTCGGCGCTGATGAAGCGGGCTTCCGGCCTGGGCACGATGGCGTCGGTCGATCTGGGGGCCGAGGACCTGGACCTGTCCGGGATTTCCGTCACGGTGGCGGTGCAGTCCTCGCCACGGTCCACCGTGGTCTCCGGCGACACCGCCGAGGTGGAGCGGCTGGTCGAGAAGTGGCAGGAGCAGGGGCAGATGGCCCGGCTGGTGGCCGTGGACATCGCCGCCCACTCCACGCACATGGACCCGCTGCTGGACGAGATCCGCAGCGGCCTGGCCGGCCTGAAGCCGTTGCCGCCCACCGTTCCCGTCTACTCAACGGTGTTGGAGGACGCGCGGGCGTTCGTGGCCTTCGACGCCGAGTACTGGGCGGCGAACCTGCGGAACCAGGTGCGCTTCGCCAATGCCGTGCAGGCGGCCGGCGAGGACGGCTACGGCGTGTTCGTCGAGGTGTCGCCGCATCCCGTGACGACCTACCCGATGAGCGAGACGCTGCCGGAAGCCGTTGTGCTGCCGACGATCAAGCGCGACTGCGCCGCCGACTTCTTCGGCAGCCAGCTCGGCGCGCTGTACTGCGCCGGTACGCCGATCGACTGGTCGCAGGCCTACAGCCGGGGCCGTCTGGTCGACGTGCCGACGCTGACCTGGGACCGCAAGCGGCACTGGATCGACCTGCCGATGCCGCATCCCGACCTCCAGGTCGCCGGCTCGGCCGACACGCATCCGCTGCTGGGCGTGCACGTCAAGATGCCCGAGGGCGACGGACGCCATGTGTGGCAGGCGGATCTGGGCACGGCGGTGGTGCCGTGGCTGGCCGATCACGCGGTGGACGACGCGATCGTGTTGCCGGGCGCGGGTTTCAGCGAGATGGTGCTGGCCGCCGGCTCCGAGTTCTTCGGCGTCTCGGCCGAACTCGTTGACGTGACTGGATTGCGCTTCGACCGCCTGTTGCCGCTGGGTGAGCACACCGAAGTGTCCACTGTGCTCACTTCACTGGCCCCGGACCGGGCGTCGGTGGCCGTGCTGACCAGCACCGAGGACGGTCTGAACTGGGTCACGCACGCCGTCGGCGAGGTTCGCCGGCTGGAGTCGCGCAGCCCGATGGCCCCGGCCGTGCTGTCGGAACTCGTTGGCGCGCATACGGTTGTCGAGGAGCTGCCCGAGTATTACGCCGGACTGCGGGCCGACGGCTACTTCCACGGGCCGGCGTTCGCCGGCCTGACCGAGCTGCGTGTCGAGGACGTGGACGGCGGCACCGTGCTCGGCAAGGTCAAGGTGCCGGCGGCGGCTCGGGCCAGCGCCAGGGGTTTCCGCTTCCACCCGGTGCTGTTCGACACCTGCCTTCAGGCGTTGGGCGCCGCGCGGATCAAGGGCCGTCCGGCCGGCGCGCCCCGACTGTTGCCGGCCGGCGTCGCCTCGCTACGCGTGTTCGGCGATCCGGCGCGCGGCGTGTGGTGTGAGGGTCAGGCCGTGCTGGACGAGAGCGACGGTTCGTCGGCGTTGGGCTGGATCCGCCTGCTGGATGCCGATGGCGCAGTTCTCGTTGAGGCGCATGACATCAAGCTGGTGGCGCCGCTACGGGAAACCGGGCCGCGTCGCCTGGACCCGCTGTTCCACGAGATCACCTGGCAGCCCGCGCCGCTGCCGGAGACCACTGCCTCCGGCAGCTGGCGGATCGTCGGTGACGGGCTGTTGGCCGATGAGCTGGCCGGGCTGTTGCCGTCCGAGGGTGATGTCACGGGAATTGTTGTCCTGCCGTCGAATGCCGACGGCGTGGACCAGGTCGTCGACCTGATCGACGTGATCCGCGCGGCCGGCGACGCGCGGCTGTGGGTCGTCACCCAGGGCGGGCAGGCGGTGACCACCGACGAGGACATCAACCTCGCGCAGGCCGCCCTGCGCGGCATCGGGCGGGTCGCCGGCTACGAGCACTCGGAGCTGCGGCTGACCCTCGTCGACCTCGATCCGGCCGACGGTGCACCGGCCTCGACCCTGGCCCGGGAGCTCACCGCCGACGCCACCGAGGACGAGGTCGCCTGGCGCGGCGGCGAACGGCTGGCCGCGCGGATGGTCAAGGCCCCGCTGCACGACGGCACCTGGCAGTTCCGTCCACGAAGGACAGTCCACTACGGACGCGACGGCTTCGCACTCGACCTGGCCCGTCCGGGAAATCTCGACACCATGGGCCTGGTTGTGCGGCCGCGCCAGGATCCGGCGGCCGGCGAGGTGGAGATCCAGGTCGAGGCCGGCGCGCTGAACTTCCGTGACGTGCTGCTGGCCATGGGCCTCTACCCGACCACCGACGGCACCCAGCCGCCGCTGGGCGGCGACTGCGCCGGCGTGGTCAGCCGGGTCGGCCCCGGCGTCGACCACCTGAAGGTCGGCGACCGCGTGTTCACGCTGGCCAGCGGCTCGTTCGCGACCTACGTGACGACGCCGGCCGACCTGGTGGCGGTGATCCCCAACGGCATGACCGCCGCCGAGGCCGCCGTCGTGCCGGCCGTGTACCTGACGGCCTGGTACTCGCTGGTGCACCTGGCCCGGCTGATGCCCGGCGAGCGGGTGCTGATCCACTCCGCCACCGGCGGCCTCGGCCTGGCCGCGATGGCCATCGCCCGCAGCCGCGGCGCGGAGGTCCTGGCCACTGCCGGTAGCTCGGACAAGCGAGCCTACCTGCGGGAACTCGGCGTGGATCACGTCATGGACTCGCGGTCGCTGGACTTCGTCGAGCAGACCATGGCCGCCACCGACGGCCGCGGCGTCGACGTCGTGCTGAACTCGCTGGCCGGGCCGGCGCTGCGGGCCGGGCTGGACGTGCTGGCCGTCGGCGGCCGGTTCATCGAGCTCGGCAAGCGGGACATCTACGCCGACACCAAGCTGGGCATGTCCCCGTTCAGGCGCAACATCACCGTCAGCAGCGTCGACCTGGACCTGGTGCTGCGGACCAAGCCCGACCTGGCCTGCACGCTACTGTCCGAGGTGGCCGAGGAGCTCACCGCCGGCCGGCTGGACTCGTTGCCGCGCAAGGAGTTCCCGCTTGATCAGGCGGCCGATGCGTTCCGTCTGATGGCCGCGGCCAAGCACATCGGCAAGCTCGTGCTGACCGTGCCTTCGTCGGGGTCGACGGTGGCCGTGGTGCCGGAGGGCACCGTGCCGGTGGCCCACTCCGACGGCGCCTACGTGATCACCGGTGGCCTCGGCGGTCTCGGCCTGGAGATGGCCAAGTGGTTGGGCGGCTTGGGTGCAGGGCGGTTGGTGCTGAACGGCCGGTCCGCGCCGTCCGTGCACACCGAGGAGGTCATCGCCGAGCTCCGGGCCGCCGGCACGCAGGTCGAGGTCGTCTGTGGCGACGTGTCCACGGGCGACACGGCTCAGCGTCTGGTCGACGCCTGCGGGCCGTTCCGGCTGCGGGGCATCCTGCACGCCGCCGCCGTGCTGGACGACGGCATGGTGCTCAACCTGGACCGTGACCGCGTGGAGAAGGTCTGGCGGCCCAAGGTCGACGGCGCTCGGCACCTGCACGACGCTTCGGAGGGCCACGACCTCGACTGGTTCGTGCTGTTCTCCTCCGGCGCCTCCATGTTCGGCAACCCCGGACAGGCCAACTACGCCGCCGCCAACGCGTGGTTGGACGCCTTCGCCCAGTGGCGGCACCATCGCGGGCTGCCCGCGCTGGCCGTGAACTGGGGCGCGTGGGGCGAGGCCGGCCGGGCCACCGGGTTCAAGGATCGTGGCTTCAGCACTTTGTCGACAAAGGACGGTATCGACGCGCTGACCACGTTGCTCGACCACGACCGCGTGCGCACCGGCGTCTTCGCCTTCGAGGCCGACCAGTGGTTCGGCATGCTGCCGTCGGCCTTGGAGTCGTCGTTCTTCGCCGCCATGCCTCGTTCGGCGGCCGGCGACGCCCCCGCCGCCGGCGGCAAGGTCCGGGCCGAGCTCGTCGAACTGCCGCCCGAGGAACGCCGCCGCTTCATGATCGACTACCTGGCCGGCCAGATCCGAGTGATCCTCGGCCTCAGCTCGGCCAGCGTCGATGCCGACGTGCCGTTGACCAACCTCGGCTTCGACTCGCTGACCGCTTTGCAGCTCCGCAACCAGCTGGAGGCCGACCTGGCCCTCAAGATCCCGGCCACCGCCGTCTGGACCCACCCCACCCCGGCCGCCCTAGGCGACCATCTTATCGAGCAGCTCGCCCTCTAACCCCCTCCAACGCCACATGCGCTTCCCAGATGGCACCAGTTGCCACATAGGAAGCGCATGTGGCGTTTCGGCCGCGGATGCCACATGAGGAGCGCATGTGGCAAAAGAGAGCCGCCTCCCGGGTGGGAGGCGGCTCTTTGCCTGTGGTGTCAGGCGGACAGCGTGTACTGCTCGCTGCCGAACGTCCGCATCAGGTAGTCGCGGTCGACCGGCGGCGTGAAGTCGCCGGTCAGGCCCAGTCGGCGCAGGCCGAGGTCGTCGAACCGCCGCCGGTAGGACATGAACGGCAGGAAGGTGCTCATCGTCTGGTAGACCAACGACTCCCACGGCGTCGGCTGCTGCGGCGCGCTGGGCACGAACCGCCAGCTGATCGGCAGGATGTCCTCGAAGAGCTCCTCGAACACGTCGGCCAGCAGCTCCGTGCGGACATCCCGCGGATGCACGATGTGGTAGGTGTCCACCCGGGACGTCGGCGCGTGCGCGGAGACCTCCACCATCAGCCGCGCGGCTTCGTCGACCTGGAGGATGTTCACCAACGCCTGCGGATCGCCGGGGATGCGCACGACCAGCCGCTCGCGGCTCTCGCCGGTCATGGCCAGCGTGTTGACCAACTTGCGGGCCAGCTGGAGGCCGGTGAGCAGCGGGTGGGTCGGCAGGTGCGGATGCGGGCGGGCGTCGGTCACCAGCACCGATGGCCGGTGCACCATCGCCGGCCGGCCGGTGCGGGCCGACCACTCCCGCACGGCCACCTCGGCCAGGTACTTGGACTCCTCGTAACGGGTGGTGAAGCCGTACGAGTCGTCCAGGTCCGGCTCGTAGATGCGGCCGACCGGCCGCCGGCCGGCCACGCCGATGGTGCTGACGTGGTGCAGTATCGGCTTGCGCACGCCGGCGTCGGCCAGCTCGATGATCCGCCGCGTGCCGACCGTGTTGGTCAGGTGCAGGCGCTGCGGGTCGGAGTTGAGGTCGATGGACGCCGCGCAGTGCCAGATCTCGTCCAGCTCGTCGGCCAGGCTCTGGAACCGCTGCTGGGTCAGGCCGAGCAGCGGCCGCTCCAGCTCCACCACCACCGTGCGCAGCCGGGCGGCGATCGTGGCGATCGCCTCCTCCGGCCGTCCGCTGGCGCGCAGATAGCGCACGATCCGTTCACGGGCCGGAATACCGCCGGGCCGGCTCAGCAGGATCACCGAGTCGTGCCGGTCCGCGAGGATCTCCAGCAACCGGGTGCCAAGCAGCCCGGTCGCGCCGGTAATGGCGATCGGCATGGTCGAGTGCTCCTCACATCACGGGTCCCCCTGTGCGGAATATAGATCCGCTCGACGATCACCACTCGTGATCTCGCTCGTATTGGTGAATCACCGCCGCTCAGACGGCACTTCCCGGTCACCCGTGCCTACTGTGTCAACAGGGCCCGGTGCTGATGCGTCATCCGGATACGGTCGGATCCGGCTGCACGGTTTTCGTGTTCAACCAGCCGCCGCGGGGAATGGAAGTCTGTGAATTCCCTTCGCGTTCTCCTGGTTGGAGGAAAGCAGGAGAGGACGTCATTCATGCTCAGGAAACTGCTGGTCGTCGTGCCGGCACTGGCTATGGTCGCGGCCACCGTCGGCTCCGCGTCCGCGGCGCCCGCGCCGGCTGCGCCCGCCGCCGCGCCGCGGGCCGCGTGCACCGCGGACACCCCGGAGGTCAAGGCGCTCGCGGCGTCCATGACCGCGTTCATGTCGGCGGTCAGCGCCACGCCGCCCGACACCGCCGCGGTGCAGAGCACCGTCGGCGACATGATCACCGAGCTGGTCGCGCTGCAGAAGGCCGGCTGTCTCCAGCTGGCCGCGCCGCCGGCCCGGATCCAGGATCCGCAGGCCTGCCTCACGGACCTGCAGGGCATGGGTGCGGCGCTGTTCCAGTTGCTCGCCGCCGTGCTCAAGGCGCCGCCGGACCCGACCGGCATCACCGCCGCCACCACCGCGATCGGCGCGGCCATCACCAAGTTCAACAACGACAACTGCCTGCCGATCAAGCTGCCCGTGCCCGGCGCCCCGCCGCTGCCGGGCGGCGGTGGCGTCCCGGCCCCGCCCGGCGGCCTGCCGGCGCCGCCGACCATCCCCGGCACCTGATCGACGCCGCGGTTCATCGCCACCTGAGTGGCTCACTTGGCTCCTGGAGCCAAGTGAGCCACTCAGGTGCGTGTCAGGACACGTTGAGGCGGTCGCGGATCCGGGCGACCCGGGGCCACCAGGGCGCGATCCGCTCGGCCTCGCCGAGCGTGAGACGAGCCGTCGCGTTGTCGCCTGCGGCCATCTGGGCCCGGGCCAGCGTGGCCAGGTCGTCGGCCCGGCCCAGCGCGTCATTGCCCAGCTCGATCGCCGCATTGGCCAGCGCGATCGCCTTGGACACGTTGCCGCGCAACACTTCCACCAGCGCCTTGGCCCCGTTGAGCTTGTACGCCGGATAGGCCAGCTGCTCGGCGTCGGTGATCGCCCGCTCGGCCCAGCCCAGGCCCAGCTCGGCCTCCAGCTGGCCGGCCTCGACGGCCGCCGCGGCCAGTCCGGCCAGGCCGGCCGTGATCAGGGCGAAGTCGCGCTGCGGCAGGCCCGGCTCGGCCAACATGCCCAGCACCAGCTGCATCGCCTCCGCGTACTGGCCGTGCGCCTCCAGCACGACCACGCGGGCCATCGACAGCGACTGCCCCTCGGGTTGCACCTGGGCCAGCGCGTCACAGGCTTCCTGCGCCGCCGGCAGATCGCCGGCCTGCACCGCCTTCGTCACCGCCGCCACCAGCGGCGCCGCGTCGATCTCCGCCGCCTCGCGGGGCTCCAGCCGCAGGTAGTTCAGCAGCACCCAGCCCGTCGAGGTCGCCGCCGCATCGCGCCGTGGCAACAACGCCAGCACCACCGCCGCCGCGCAGCCCACGGCCGCGCCCAGCCAGAACGGTCCGTCCTGGACGACGATCAACGCCGCCGTGATGGCCAGCCCGAAGATCGCCGAGATCAGATACGTGCCCCAGATCCGCGGCCGCACCGGAGCCCGGCCCGGTCCGATCGTCACCGACAGCATGATCGGCAGCGCCCGTAGCGTGATCGACCGGCCCGGTGTCATCCAGTCCTTGAGCCGGGGGCCGACGCCGACCACAACCCGAGGCATCCTCGGCCGCAGGGCGAGGCCACCGGCCAGCACGCCCAGTTGGAGCACGGCGAGGCCGATCAGGGCACCCAGCACCAGGCCGGGCAGCGCCACCAGGATCGCCGCCGGGGCGCGCTCCAGCGCGGCGACGACGATCACGGATGCGACGGCCAACACCGTCCCGGGACGTACACGGGGCACGAAACCTACAGACGCTACCCCGTGCCGTGTGGTTCCGTGCGAACACGCCTAGGGTTCACGTATGGCAGTGAAGCGACCCAACCCGGCGCTGTGGCTCTGGTACTCGTTCGGGGGCGGTTGCCGCAGACCTACCGCGAGTGGGTGCTGCGCGACGTGACCAGCAGGACCTGGCTGGTCCGGCACCTGCTGCGCACCTTCCTGCGGCTGCTCATCCCGCTGGCCATCCTGTTCATCGTGCTGTCCCAGTTCGGCGGGCCGCTCAACATCATCCTGATGGCGCTGGCCCTCGGCCTCATCGTCGGCCTCTACTACTCGCTCAGCTACGCCTCCGAGGCCAACGACGCCCGGCTGCGCAAGTACGGCTATCCGCCGGCCTACGGCAGCACCATCCGTGACAACCGCTTCTCCGAAGAGGACCGTCCGGAGTAGTTAGGGAACCGCCGGTCGACCGCCCGTCACCACCGGCAGGCCCGCCTTGGCCCAGCCGCGGAAGCCGCCGACCAGGTCCGTGGCCGAGGTCAGGCCCAGCCGGTGCAGGTCCCGGGCGGCCAGGCTCGACGCGTAGCCCTCGTTGCACAGCACGATGACCTTCGTCGCGCCGTCCAGCTCGGCGAGGCGGTGCTCGCTCCGGGGATCCAGCCGCCACTCCAGGTGGATCCGCTCCACCGGCACCGAGCCCGGGATCTCGCCCTCCTCGGCCCGGTTGGCGATCGGCCGGATGTCGACCAGCAGCGCCCCCTCGTCCTGGAGCCGCTTCGCCTCGACCGGGTCCACCCGGTCCAGCTCGGCGCGGGCCTGGTCGAGGTACTCGTCGACGTTCACTTCACGTCCTCCAGGCTGGCGTACTCGCGGGTCGGCAGCAGCGGCGGCGAGTAGGCGTGCACACTCGCCGACGGCGCGGTTCCGAGGTTACGCACCTGGTGGGCGCGGCCGCCGCTGAAGCCCACCGCCTCGCCCAGGTTGCGCCGCATGCTGCGGATCGGGCCGCCCGGGTAGCGGTAGTCCTCCGTGAGCAGTCCCTTGAGCACCGTGAACGACCCCGCCGCGCCGCCGTGGTCGTGCGGCTCCGTGCCTTGGCCCGGTAGCCAGGAGAGCAGCCACACCTCCACCCCGCCCGTCAGCGCCAGGCGGGCCCACCAGCGTTGCTCCGGCTCGAACCGCAGCACCTCCAGCAGCGGCGTCGTCAGTTCCGTGGCGATCGTGCTGGTCAGCTCGCGCAGCTGCGCCGGCGTCCACAGTGGGCGCTCCGGCTGGATCAGGTCGCGCAGCAGCGGCAGGTCGATTGCCGGGTGGACGTCGAGATCGATGGCGAGGGTCACGGTTCGCTCCTGCGGTCGCGGCACTGGGACGTGGTGCACGGACGCGACGGGCCGGCTTGCCTTCGCTTCTTGGCTGGATCAGCGGCCGCGTCGCGTGCGGGTACACCCGCAGGAGGCGACGCGAACGAGGTCGACAACAAGGTCGCACCAGGTCGTTCGGGGCCGGATCATAGGTCGATGTTCGCACGCCCAGAACCGGCGTCGCGACCGCTTCCACCTACTGAAATCCCCTCGGACACCGACGTTTCCAGGACTGTCACATGCGGTCCGGATGTGCCGCGGGGAGGCAAGTACGACGCGCATGTGACATTGGGCCGGCGGTCAGCCGCGGGTGTGCCAGCCGCGGTGGCGCTCGGCCAGCTTCTGGGCGTGGGCGGCCACCGTCTCGTCGCCGTAGTGCTCGGCGATCACCAGCAGCACGTCGCACGTGCGCGGGTGGTCGGACCGCCACACCAGGTTGAGGAACTCGATGGTCTGGGCGGTGTCGCCGTGCTCGGCGACGGCGTCGAGCATCCGCGCCACGTTGCCGCCGTCCAAGAGGCCGGTGAGCTCGACGACGTGGGCGTCGGCGATGCGCACGGCCGGCACGTCGCCGCCGTCCAACGCCTTGTGACGGAGCAGCCACAGCAGGGCCGGCCCGTCGTGCGGGCCCCCGAGCAGGAGCCGCACGGGCGGCACGGTGCGTCGGTCGCCGAAGACGTCGCCGCAGGCCTGGATGGCCACCATGACCTCGGCGGTGGGCCGGTCCGGCGTGGCGACGCGGCTGATCAGCTCACGCGCGTTGTGCCGGTCCGGCTGCTCCATGCTCCACTCACGCACGTCGTCGGCCCACTCGTCGCCGGCCGCCGGGATCGCGTCGATCAGCTCGTCCACGGTGGACCACAGCGCCACCGGCAGCACCCGCACCGGCAGCCCGTTGGCCTCGGCCACGTCCACCAGGATCGGCATCCCGCACGCGGTCAACCGGGCGTCCCGGCCCAGCGCGAACATCAGGCCGCAGTCCATCAGGAAGTCCACGACCTCAGCCGGCACCGGCACCTCGCTCAGGTCGAGCGACCGGCGCGCCACGGCCGCCTTCACCAGCTCGATGCTCAGCTGCACCAGGCTCCGTCCGGGCAGCTTCGGATGCGCCGCGAACACCTTGCGGATCAGGTTCACGGAATGCCGCTCGACCTTGCGCCACGCCGCGACCTGCACCAGACGGCCCTTCAGCCGCCGCACCGCGCCCGCCGCCAGCGCCCACGCCAAGATCCGCGGCAGCTCCGCCGGGTCGACGCCCAGCACCAGGGCGATCTCGTCCGGCAGGCCCTTGTCGATCAGCTCGATGCCGTCCTCGCCGCACGCCTGCCGCAGCTGCGCGAACCACACGAACACCGGCGCCCGCTCCGCCGCGAACCACTGCTCGCGCTCGTTCGGCAGCCTCAGCGGGCCGACCGCCCGCTCATCCAGACCGTCCAGCGCCTTGGCCACCTCGTCCACCGGCATCGTGCGCACCCGCGACACCAGCTCGGCGAACGTCAGCTCCTCGCCGCCGCGCACGTGCTGGAACAACTCCTTCGCCCGCACGTCGTAGGACACCCGGTGCTCCGCCGCCTCCCAGACCGCCTCGCAGCGGTCGCCCATCTCGTCCGGCAGGTCGCTGTCCGTGGACAACATGCCGTAGCGGGCCAGGAACTCGAGCAGCGGATGCAGGGTCAGCGCCCCGTTCGCGCACACCGTCTCCGGCAGGCCGAGCCGGTCCGGCAGGTACTCCAGCAGGAACCGGTCGACGTCGCGGACCGTCCAGCGGAAGTAGCCGTCGTTCGGGCCGAGGCTGCTCCAGTCCAGGGCCATGATGGCGTCCTGGACGTGCTCGACCGGCGTGTGCCGGTGCTCGGCCCACTCCAGGAACTGCGCGACCAGGTGGTCGCGAAGCTCCGGGTCGGTGCCCCACGGCTGCTGCATGGCGTCATCGTGTCAGAGGTGACCAGTGCTGTGCGCTGGCCGTGCACGAACGGTCGCTCCCCGTGAAGAGTGGTTTTTTTCGTCGGAGTTCACCGAGCCGGAACGATGAGTAGGCATGAACCAACCGTCCGGGGTGCGGCCGGACCCGGGGCTCACCCTGCTCGAGCTGTACGAACAGGCGCTGCCCCAGGTATACGGCTACCTGCTGGGCCGGTGCGGGCAGCGGCCGGTCGCCGAGGACCTGACCACCGAGGTGTTCCTGGCGGCCATGGACTCCTGCCGGCGCGGCAACGTCTCCGAGGTCAGCACTAGTTGGCTGATCGGAGTCGCCCGGCACAAGCTCGTCGACCACTGGCGGCGGGCCGAACGCGAGCGGCGGGGACTGCGGGTCCTCGGCGGCTACGCCGTTTCCCGTGACGATCCGTGGGATGAGCGGCTGGATGCCTTGCTGGCGCGGGAGGTTCTCGCCGAGCTGTCCGCGCAGCACCGGTCCGTGCTCACCCTTCGCTACCTCGACGGGCTGCCCGTGCCCGAGGTGGCCCGGTGCCTCGACCGGACCGTGCACGCCACCGAGGCGCTGCTCGTCCGGGCCCGTGGCGCCTTTCGTGCCCGATACCAGCGCCGAGAGGAGGGCACCCGATGAGCGATCCGTTCGAGGACCTGCTCGAGCCCGTCGTGCCGGCCGATCCCGACCCGCGCTTCGCCGCTCGGCTTCGTGCCCTGCTCGAGGCCGCTTTCCTGACTGGAGGAACCATGCCTGCCACTGCCGTTCAGGGTGACGTCGTCTACGCGTCCGTGTGGTCGCCCGACGCCGCCCGTGCCGGTGCCTTCTACTCGTCCGTGCTCGGCTGGCGGATCGACGCCGACGGGCGTCGTGTGCAGGGCCTGTCCCAGCACCTCGGCCTGTGGTCCGCCGCTTCGTACCGGACGACGTTCCTCAGCCACGCCGTCTCCGACATCGAGGCCGCTGCCGAACGCGTCCGGGCCGCCGGCGGCACCGCTTCGCCCGCTGTCGAGGAGCCCTACGGCCTGTCCGCCGAATGCGTCGACAACCAGGGCTTGCGCTTCGCGCTGCACCAGTCCGGTCCCGTCGCCCGGCCCGCTTCGTCGGCCGACGGCGAGATCGTCTACCTGACCATGTTCTGCGCCGACTCCGCCGCCGCCCGGGACTTCTACGGCTCCGTCTTCGGCTGGTCGTTCACCCCCGGCTCCGTTGCCGACGGCTGGCAGGTCCAGGGCCCGCACCCCATGTTCGGCCTCCAGGGCGGGCACCCCGAGTCCGCCGTCCTGCCCATGTACGCCGTCTCCGACGTGGCCGCCGCCGTCGCCCGGGTCCGTGCTGCCGGCGGCACCGCCACCGACCCCGTGCAGATGCCGTACGGCATCACCTCGGACTGCGTCGACGACCAGGGCCTGCGCTTCTACCTGGGCCAACTCTGACCTATCCACAGCCTGAGGGCAGCTCGCCGGGTTGTCCACAGGCGGTGGGTGGGCTGTGTTTTCGGTCCGTATTGGTGCGTGGGGGTCGGTTCGGTGAGGTCGATGCGGCCCGACCCCGGGCAAGTCGGCACACCGGAAGTCGGCTCGGCGGCCGTTGGACCACGTGCGCCGGGTTTCAGCGGAGTCGTGGCACGCCGTCACGTGAGCCGGGTCTGGATTTCCACTCGGTGGCGGAGGTAGTCGTCGTCGGACGTGCGGGCGAGGTGCACGGCCTGGTCGACCAGCTCGTGCATGTCGGGAGGAAAGGATCGGTGCTGGAGCCGCAGGCCGGGCAGCAGGCATCGGCGCGCGTCGAGGTCGTCGAGGGTGACGAAGCGGCGTAAAGCGGTGTGCTGGTACCGGCGGTAGAGGTCGCGGGAGGCCTCATGCTCGGCTTCCGGTGCCCCGCCGGTGTGGTACCAGGCGCGGGCCACGCCGGCGACGTCGGCGGGGGTGCCGTTGTCGAGGTGATCGAGCAGCGCGAGCAGGACCGGGCGCAGACCCCAGGCGGCCACGGCGGGTACGACGAGATGACCGACGAAGCTGGGGTCGGGCTCGTGCACGGTCGCCCGCATCATCGGCTCGAACCATTCCTCGGGAACGGGCCCCTGCACCGTGCGGGCTTTGACGGCCTTTCTGACCGCCAGGCGGGCCCGATCCTGCCAGCGGGGCTCGTCGTCGGCCGGAGCCTCTGCACCGACGAGGGAGAGCAGCTCCCGTAGCAAGGCGTGATACGCGGCGGAGCGGTCGACGGTACGGCCGGGTAGGGGCTGAAACACTCTCGGGGCGTCGTCGCTGGAGGCCATGCGACGAATCGTATTGAGTCGGGACTCCGTGAGTGGCTCAGTTGGCCCTGGAAGCCAAATGAGCCACTCACGTAGGCCGAAGTTACTTGCTGTTGCGGGGAACGCGGAGCAGCAGGGTGGTACGGCCGGGTAGCTGGAGCTGGGCGCCGGAGGCCAGCGCGGTCTCGTCGGTGGGGGTGCCGTCGGGGGTGGCGCTGTCGAGGACGGGCTCGAAGGCGGGGCCGAATTCGGCGCGGGGGAGGGTGAATTCGCACGGGTCGGCGCCGGCGTGCAGCACGATGAGCCACGAATGGTCGGAGACGAGCTCGCCGGATTTGGTGCGGGACAGGCAGTTGGCGCCGTCGATCCACACGCCGAGGGTGCGGCGGTCGTCGTCGAACCAGTCGGTCTCGGCCATCTCCGTGCCGTCGGGACGGAGCCAGACGAGGTCGGGCTCGCCGGAAGGCGTGATGCGGCCGTCGAAGAACTGGGGCTGGCGCAAGGCGGGGGACGCGGCACGAAGGGCCACCACGCGCTGCACGAAGGCGAGCAGCTCGGCGGCGGGGGCGTCGAGGGACCAGTCCACCCAGGACATCTCGTTGTCCTGGTTGTACGCGTTGTTGTTGCCGTCCTGCGTCCGCCACATCTCGTCGCCGGCGGTCATCATGGGCGTGCCCATGGACAACAGCAGCGTGGCGACGAGGTTGCGGGCCTGCCGGGCCCGCAGCTCAAGCACGTCGGGCTCGGCGGTCTCGCCCTCGGCCCCGCAGTTCCACGACCGGTTGTCGTTGGTGCCGTCGCGGTTGTCCTCGCCGTTGGCCTCGTTGTGCTTGTCGTTGTACGAGACCATGTCCCGCAAGGTGAAGCCGTCGTGCGCGGTGATGAAGTTGATCGACGACCACGGCCGCCGCCCGTCGTCGGCGTACAGATCGCTGGAACCGGTGAGCCGATAGGCCAGATCGCGAACGCCGACGGCGCCGCGCCAGAAGTCACGGACGGTGTCGCGGTAGCGGCCGTTCCACTCGGCCCACTGCACGCCGAAAGCGCCGACGCGATAGCCGTCGCCGGTGGCGTCCCACGGCTCGGCGATGAGCTTGCAGCTGGCCAACAGCGGGTCGCAGGCGATGGCGGTGAGCAGTGCGGCGTTGGGATCGAACTGACCGGCCCCGGGCCGTCCGAGCACGGAGGCGAGGTCGAAGCGGAAGCCGTCGACGCCCAGCTCCCCGGCCCAGTACCGGAGCGAATCGGTCACGAGCCGCACCACGGTCGGCGAACCGGCGTCGAGAGTATTGCCGCAGCCGGTGATGTCGAGCCCACGCCCGGCGTCGCCGTGCGCGTAGTAGGCCGGGGCGTCCAAACCGCGGAACGACAGCGTCGGGCCCTCGAAACCGGACTCGCAGGTGTGGTTGAACACCACGTCGACGATGACCTCGATACCGGCGGCGTGCAGCGACGCCACCATGGTCCGGAACTCCTCGACCTCACGGCCGGGCTCGCTGGCGTACCCGGCGTACGGGGCGAAGAAGCCCAGCGGCGAATACCCCCAGTAGTTGTGGCGACCGGCCGTGATCAACGACGGTTCGTCCACAAAGGTGTGCACCGGCATCAGCTCGACGGCGGTCACCCCGAGCCGCACGAGATGCTCGACGACGGCCGGATGGGCCAGCCCCAGATAGGTCCCCCGCAGCTGCTCCGGCACGTCCGGATGCCGCCTGGTGTAGCCGCGCACGTGCAACTCGTAGAAGACGGACTCCTCGAACGGCACATCCGGCTTCACGCCGGTCGCCGGCCCGCCGGGCGAGGTCACCACGGACAGCGGCACGCTGCCGAGCGAGTCCACGGTGGAGGCCGGCCCGGTCATGGCGTTGTCCACGTAGCCGAGCGTCGCCTCAAGGCTGGTCAGCTGCCCGGTGATGCGTTTCGCGTACGGGTCGACGAGCAGCTTCGCCGGATTGTGGCGAAGACCACGTGCCGGGTCGTACGGCCCGTGCACGCGGTATCCGTACTGCTGCCCGGGCAGCACTCCGTGCACTACGCCGTGCCACACCCCGAAGGTGCGTTCGGTCAGCTCGACGCGCCGTTCCGACACCCCACGGCCGTTGACGTTGTCCAGTAAGCAGACCTCCACGGCCTCGGCCGTGGAGGAGGCCACGGCGAAACGCACCCCGCCGCCCTCGGGGTGCGACCCGAGGGGGAAGGGACGTCCGGCCAACATCATCGGGTCCGGCGCAGGGTTGGCAACCACGTCGCGATCTTCCCCGACCTGGTGCCCCGGTGCCAGGCCACGTCCGGCGGGTTGTGAACAATGGGCTCGTGACCGAGCCGATCAGTGCGGATGTCGATCTCGTCGTGGCGATGGAGAAGGTCAGCGTGCGGCGCGGCAGGACCACCCTGGTGCGCGGCATCGACTGGCGGGTCGAGCTGGACGAGCGGTGGGTGGTGCTCGGCCCGAACGGGGCCGGCAAGACCACGCTGCTGCGGCTGGCCGGGGCCGAGATGCACCCGACGACGGGGTCGGTGCACGTGCTCGGCGAGAAGCTGGGCCGCACCGACGTGTTCGAGCTGCGCCCCAGAATCGGCGTGTGCTCGTCGGCGCTGGCCGGCCGGGTGCCGCCGGAGGAGAAGGTGCTGGACGTGGTCGTCAGCGCCGGCTACGGCGTCATCGGCCGCTGGCGCGAGCAGTACGACACCGTGGACACCGGGCGGGCCGAGGAGCTGCTGGCCGCGCTGGGCATCAAGCACCTGGCCGAGCGCATGTTCGGCACGCTGTCGGAGGGCGAGCGCAAGCGCACGCTGATCTCGCGGGCGCTGATGACCGACCCGGAGATGCTGCTGCTGGACGAGCCGGCCGCGGGCCTGGACCTGGGCGGCCGGGAGGACCTGGTGGCCCGGCTGTCCGAGTTCGCCTACGACCCGGACGCGCCGGCCATGGTCCTGGTCACGCACCACGTCGAGGAGATCCCGCCGGGCTTCACCCACGGGCTGCTGCTGCGCGAGGGCGGCGTGGTCGCGCAGGGCCTGATCGACGACGTGATCACGGCCGAGAACCTGTCCGCGACCTTCGGCCAGGACCTGGAGCTGGACCGGGCCGGCAACCGCTTCTTCGCCCGCCGCCGGACCACTGCCTGACCACGCGGTCAAGGTGTGAACGGACCTTTCCAAAACTCCGAGTTGAGGAATGGTCCGTTCCCAACCTCAACCCGGGGTGCTACCGGCGGGTAGCCTGCGGGCCTGGATGTCGAGGAGGACAGATGGCTGAGTTCGTCCGGCTAGAGGTGGACGGCGGGATCGGTGTCATCCGCCTGGAGCGGCCGCCGATGAACGCGCTGAACATGCAGGTCCAGGAGGAGATCCGGGCCGCGTCGGCGGAGGCGTCCCGGCGCGACGACGTGCGTGCGGTGATCGTCTACGGCGGGCAGAAGGTGTTCGCGGCCGGCGCGGACATCAAGGAGATGGCCACGCTGTCCTACGCCGAGATGGCGACCCGGGCCCAGCAGCTGTCCTCGGCGGTCGGCGCGGTGGCCGAGATCCCCAAGCCGACGGTGGCCGCGATCACCGGCTACGCCCTCGGCGGCGGCTTCGAGCTGGCCCTGTGCTGCGACCGGCGGATCGCCGGCGACAACGCCAAGGTGGGCCAGCCGGAGATGCTGCTCGGCATCATCCCGGGCATGGGCGGCACGCAGCGGCTGGCCCGCCTGGTCGGCCCGAGCAAGGCCAAGGACCTGATCTACACCGGCCGGTTCGTGGCGGCCGACGAGGCGCTGGCCATCGGCATGGTCGACGAGGTCGTCGCCCCGGACGACGTGTTCGAGGCGGCCAAGCGCTGGGCCTCGCAGTTCGTCGAGGGCCCGGCCCTGGCCCTGGCGGCGGCCAAGGCGGCCATCGACGGCGGTCTTGACGGCGACCTGGCCAGCGGCCTCAAGCTGGAGAGCCACCTGTTCGCGGCCCTGTTCGCGACCGAGGACCAGCGCGCCGGCATGCAGTCGTTCATCGAGAACGGTCCGGGAAAGGCGAAGTTCAGTGGCAAGTGACGTGCAGGACCCTGCCCCCAACCCGCACGCCACCGAGGAGCAGGTGCAGGCCGCCTGGGACGACCCCAAGCTGGCCAACGTCCTCTACCACGACTGGGAGGCGGGCACCTACGACGAGAAGTGGTCCATCTCCTACGACGAGCGCTGCATCGAGTACGCCACCGGCCGGTTCCGGGCCGTGGCGGGCGACCGCGGCTGGCCCTACGGCCGGGCGCTGGAGCTGGGCAGCGGCACCGGGTTCTTCCTGCTCAACCTGATGCAGGGCGGGGTGGCCAAGCAGGGCTCGGTGACCGACCTGTCGCCGGGCATGGTGCAGGTGGCCCTGCGCAACGCCGAGAACCTGGGCCTCGACGTGGACGGCCGGGTGGCCGACGCCGAGCGCATCCCGTACGACGACAACACGTTCGACCTGGTCGTGGGGCACGCGGTGCTGCACCACATCCCGGACGTGCAGGCCGCGCTGGCCGAGGTGCTGCGGGTGCTCAAGCCGGGCGGGCGGTTCGTGTTCGCCGGCGAGCCGACCAAGATCGGCGACTTCTACGCCCGCAAGCTGGGCCAGCTCACCTGGTGGCTGACCACCAACCTGACCAGGTTGGAGCCGCTGAACTCGTGGCGGCGGCCGCAGGAGGAGCTGGACGAGTCCTCGCGCGCGGCGGCGCTGGAGGCCGTCGTCGACATCCACACCTTCGACCCGGCCGACCTGGAGCGCACGGCGCGAGCGGCCGGCGCGCGTAACGTCAAAGCCGTTACCGAGGAGCTGTCGGCGGCGCTGTTCGGCTGGCCGGTGCGTACGTTCGAGGCGGCGGTCCCGCGCGAGAAGCTGGGCTGGGGCTGGGCGATGTTCGCCTACAAGGGCTGGCAGCGGCTGTCCTGGCTGGACGAGAACGTGCTGTCCAAGGTGATGCCGCGGGAGCTGTTCTACAACGTGCTGGTGACCGGGACCAAGCCGGGTGGGGTATGAGTTCTCCGCCGCCGACGTCGCCTTCCTGACGTCGGCGGCGGGCCGGTCCGCGCTGGCCGAGGTCGGCGCGCTGCCGCTGACCGCGGCCTCGCGGCTGGCCGATGTGGCCGCCGCCCGCCGGATCGTGCCGGAGTTCGCCGCGGCCGTGCTGGAAACGGCTGTGCTGCGCCGAAAGGCCGTGGCCAAGCTGTCCTCTTCGGACGAATGGCTGTTCACCGATGCCGCCCTCCAGCAGGCCACCCCGTCGCCGGTCGCCGAGCATCGGGCTCGTCGGCTTCGCGGTCGTGACGTGCACGATGTGACGTGCTCGATCGGCGCCGACCTGACCGTGGTCGCCCGTGTCGCGAATCGTTGCGTCGGGTCCGATGTGGACATGATCCGGCTGAAGATGGCCCGCCACAACGCATCCGTGGCCGGCGTCGATCCGTTGCTGGTTCGAGCCGACGCCTTGAGACCGTCCACGAGGGACACCGTCGTCGTCGCGGATCCGGCGCGCCGGGACACCGCCGGGCAGCGCAAGTGGCGTGCCGGCGATCTCGTGCCGCCGCTGGACGACCTCGTCGACGCCTATCGCGGCCGGGAGCTGGCAGTGAAGTGCTCGCCCGGCATGGACTTCGACGCGGCGCCCTGGGCTGACGAGGTCGAGCTCGTCTCGTTGGACGGCCAGGTGCGGGAGGCCTGTCTGTGGACCGGGTCATTGGCCACAGTGTCCAGGCGGGCAACGGTTCTGCGCACGAACGGTCCCGAGTGGACGATCACTTCCGACGACGGCGACGACTGCCCGGTCACCCCCGTCGGCCGCTGGATCGTCGATCCCGACGGCGCCGTGGTGCGGGCCGGCCTCGTCCGCCACTACGCGGCCCGGCACGGTCTGGCCCAGCTGGACCCCCATATCGCCTACCTGACCGGCGACACGCCGCCGCCCGGCATCAGGGCGTTCGAGGTGCTGGAACACGGCCACTACAGCGAGAAGGCGTTGCGGGCGACGCTGCGACGCCACCGGATCGGGCGACTGGAGATCCTGGTTAGAGGCCTTAACGTGGATCCCAACACCCTGCGACCTCGGCTCAAGCTTTCCGGTGACGCCGAGGGCACCGTCGTGCTCACGAGGATCGGTCACACCCCAACCGCCGTGCTCTGTCGGGCTCACGCAACCACCTGAGGTGTCACACGTCCTCTCAACGGGTACTCGAAACGCTGAGTACGACTGGAGGCGAATGTCCATGACCAGGTCACTCGGTATCGCGGCGGTCGCTGGCGTCATGGCGGTGGGCTTGCTCACCGCGGCCTGCGGCAGCCCGAGATCGACCAACGCCTCGTCCGACACCTCGACCACGTCCTCCTCGCCCACGGCGACCAGCACCACGGCCGCTTCTTCGCCGTCGGACGGCGTCAACTCGGCTTCTGGCGCCAAGGGGGACGGCTCCGGTGGCGCGACCGAGGCCAACGGCCAGTGCCTGACCGCCAACCTCAAGGTCACCGCGGGCAGCGGCAACGCGGGCGCCGGCCACTCGTTCATCCCGATCGTGTTCACCAACACCGGCAAGGCCGCGTGCACCATCGCCGCCTACCCCGGAGTGTCCTTTGTGACCGGTGACGACGGCCGCCAGGTCGGCGACCCGGCCACCCGGGTTTCGGCGAGCATGCCCGCCATCACGCTCCAGCCCGGCCAGGCCGCTTCGGCCGCGCTGAGCATCACCAACCCCGGCGTCTACGACCCCGGGCAGTGCAAGCCGATCGCCGTGCGCGGCCTGCGCGTCTACCCGCCTAACAACACCGCCGCCGCGTTCGTCCCGCTGTCCGGCGACGTCCAGGGCTGCTCCGCCCACGTGCCCAACCAGGAGCCCCTGAAAATCAAGCCCGTCGTCGCCGGCACCAACGCCCAGTAGCCGTTTTCCCCACATGCGCTTCCTATGTGGCACCAGACGCCACATAGGAAGCGCATGTGGGGGTCGACTTAACGGACGCGGTGCAGGTACTTCAGGGCGGCGTCCTTGTCGGTGAGCCACTCGGTGTAGTCCGTGGGGTTCTCGAAGACCCCGGCGAATCGGCGGCCGACTTCGGGAACCGCCTCGGCGGTCTTGAGGATCAGGCCGACGTGCTCGGCCGGCGGCGCCAGCAGGTCGTTGCTGAATCGGGTGGCGAACTCGGCCACGGCCCAGTAGCGGGCGAAGGCGGACCGCATGAACTGCTCGTCGAACGCCCGATCGCCTTGGGCGACAATGGCGTCCCGGTAGGAGCGGGCGGCGTGGGCGGCCATGTTTCCGCCCTGGCCGCCGAGCGGGTCATTGGTCACGGCGGTGTCGCCGAGAGCGAGCACCGGGGCGCCGGACGGCAGCGTGCCGACCGCGTGCCGGACGATCGGCGTCAGGCGGCCCCGCAGGCTCATCAACGGGCCGGCCGGTTCGGCGTGCTCGATGATCTCCGCCCGCCACGGGAAATGCTTCCGAATCAGGGTGCGGGCCAGCTCGAAATGCTGGTCCGTGTCGTGGATGTCCGCCCAGACGTCCATCGGCCCGCCCGGCACGGCGAACATGCCGACGCCCATCACCGGTCCCGCCGAGGTCAGGCCGGGGATCAGGCTGATCTCGCCGACCGGACCCATGCCGAACCGCAGGGCCGAGGTCAGGCTTTCGCCGTCGGGCAGGCGCACGTAGATCGGCGAGAGGAAGCGCTGCGGCTCGAGGTAGGGCGACTGCTCGTCATTCCGTGGGAACAGCCGCTCGAACTGCTCGCCGCGACCCGCCGCGACCACGACCAGATCGAATTCCCGGGCGAATTCGTCGATGTCTCCCACGGTCGCCCGCTGGTAGCGGATCTCGCCGCCGCGACGGTCGAATTCCTCCAGCCATGCCGCCATGCGCAGCCGCTGGTCCACCCCGGCCGCCGGCGCGGTCAGCCCCGCCGTCCAGGCAATCGCCGGCTCCTTCGCGTCGGGCGTGGCCGCCGCCGTGAACGAGACATCCGTCACCAACGGCACCTCGTCCGTCCAGAAGTCCACGCCGAGCTCTCGTTCCAGCGCCAGCGCCGGCCCGAAGACCAGCTGGCACGACAGCATCGGCCCGGTCCGCACCGCCTCCGCGTGCCGGTCCGCCACGACCGTCACGTCGTATCCGTGCTTCTGTAGGCCCAGGGCCAGTAACAGGCCCGACTGCCCCGCCCCCACGATCATTATCCTGCGCATGCGCATCCTTCCCGTCGAACCCTCGGGTGCTGTTCGGCGGCGCGCGGCACCGCATCAATGTCTTGTGCTCAGCGGAATTCGGCTTTCCCTTTCACGCTAGCGGCGGGCGCGGCCAGCGGTGGCCGGGCTGACCGGGTAAGCACCGGAATTTGAACGAACAACCACATGACCGCAGCTCGGGGCTCAGCCCAGGATGCGGCTGAGGACGAATTCGCCGATGGCGGTGGTGTCGGCGTCGAGGGCGACGTCGACGCGGCGGCGGGTGGTCGGCAGGTGGTGTCGAAGGTCGACGATCGTGGCGCCGCGGCCGGGGCCGTGGGAGCAGTCGACCTCGACGGCACAAGCGGTGGTGCGGAGGATGCCGGGCGAGATGGCCTCGGCGAGGGCGACGGCGTCGTGCAGGACCATGCCGTCCTCGCCGAGCATGCGGCGGTAGGTGGCGACGTACGAAGGCGTGAGGGCGTGCAGGCCCTGGGCGATGCGGCCGCCGGCGGCGAGGCGAGCGAGCCAAGCGGCGTCGACGGCGCAGCGGTGGGTGAGGTCGAGGGGAACGAGGACGGTGGGGACGTCCTCCTCGGAGAGCACCCGGTGGGCCGCTTCTGGATCGCTCCAGACGTTGAATTCGGCGGCGGCGGTGGTGTTGCCGCCCCGCACGCCGCCGCCCATGGCGACGATGCGACCGATCTTCGGCTTGAGCTCGGGGTGCAGGGCGAGGAGCAGCGCCACGTTGGTCATCGGGCCGATCGGGGCGATGGTGACGGGCTCGACGGCCTGGCGCAGCAGGTCGGCCATGAGCGTGACGGCGTGCCGGCCGCCGACCTCGTGCGTGGCGGGCGGCAGGGTGTCGGCGGCGCCGGAGAGGCCGTCGCCGCCGTGCACCTCGCTGGCGCGGTGGGGCACGGGGTGCACGAGCGGACGCTCGGCCCCGGCGGCCACGGGCACGTCGGACCGGCCGCAGAGCTCCAGCAGGCGCAAGGCGTTGCGGGTGGTGTGGGACAGCGCCACGTTGCCGAAGACCGTGGTCACCGCGAGCAGGTCGACCTCGGGGCTGCCGGCCGCCAGCGCGATGGCGAAGGCGTCGTCGATGCCTGGGTCGGTGTCGATGATCAGTGGCGTCATAAGGTGCAGCGTATGACGAGCATGTGGGGCGCATCGCTGGCGTCGCGGCGCCGCGCCCGCCGGCGCGACCCCGAGCAGGCGCGGTTCCTGACCGTGGCGTCGCTGCGCTGGATGCTGCGGCACCGGGCCTACACGCCCTGGTACCTGGTGCGGTACTGGCGGCTGTTCAAGTTCCGGCTGGCCAATCCGCACGTGGTCCTGCGCGGGATGGTGTTCTTCGGCAAGAACGTGGAGCTGCACTGCCGGCCCGGCTACGGCCGGCTCGAGGTCGGCCGCTGGGTGCACATCGGCGACGGCAACTCCATCCGCTGCCACGAGGGCTCGCTGCGCATCGGCGACAAGGTCGTGTTCGGCAAGGACAACACCGTCAACTGCTACCTGGACGTCGAGATCGGCGCCGCGACGCTGGTCGCGGACTGGGTCTACGTCTGCGACTTCGACCACGTGGTCGCCGACATCACGCTGCCGATCAAGGACCAGGGCATCGTGAAGTCGCCCGTGCGCATCGGTCCGGACTGCTGGCTCGGCGTGAAGACGAGCGTCCTTCGCGGCACGCGCATAGGCCGCGGCTGCGTGCTCGGCGCCCACGCCGTGGCCCGCGGCGACATCCCCGACTACTCCATCGCCGTCGGCACACCGGCCCGCGTCGTCCGGGACCGCCGCGCCGACTACGACGCAGACGCCGAACGCCGCGCCGCCATCGCCGACATGGCCCGCAAGGCCGACGAGGCCCTCCAACAAACATTGACCGAAGGCTCCTGACCCCCGCGAGTCCCGTTTAGCGTCACACCGAAAATACGAATCGGTTTCATACATTCGGTGTGACGCTGAGCGGGACTCGCCGGGGTTCAGTGGAAGGCGTTGCCGGTGGCGATCTTGGGGCGGGCCAGGACGCCGTGGTCGCGGATGCGGGCCTCCGCGTAGACCTCCACGGTGCCGGCGGCGATGCGGCCCCAGTCGAAATCCGTGCCGAGGCGGGCCTTGGCGGCGCGAGCGCGGCGCTGGGCGGCGGCGGGGTCGTCCAACACGCCACGGACGGCGGCGGTGAGGCCGTCGACGTCGGCGGGGGCGAAGGACGATCCCGTACGGCCGTCGACGACGACCTCGCCGAGACCGCCGGCGGTGGAGGCGACCAGGGGAGTGCCGGCGGCGGCGGCCTCCAGGGCGACGATGCCGAAGGGCTCGTAGCGGCTGGGCAGCACGACGGCGTCGGCGGCGGCGAGCACGGCGGCGAGCTCACGGTCGGAGAGGTGCCCGGCGAACTCGACGGCCCGCAGGACCCGGTGCTTGCGGGCCTGGTCGGCCAGCCATTTGTCGTGGCTCCCGGTGCCGGCCACCACCAGCCGCGTGCCGGGATGGCTGCGGCGGATCCGGGCCAGGCCGGCGATCAGGTCCTGGACGCCCTTCTCCCATTCCAGACGCCCGAAGAACAGCAGCAGCGGGGCGTCGACCGACCCGTGCCGTTCCCGAGCGGCGGCGACCTCGGCCGGGCGAACCCGCCAGCCCCGAGGCTCGATCCCGTTGTGCAGCACGGTGATCGTGTCCGGGTCGACGTCGAACAGGTGGGTGACCTCACCCCGCATCGCGGCCGAGCACGTGATCAGGCTGTCGGCGCGGTTGGCCAGCCACCACTCCACGGAGTGGACCTGCTGGTTCAGCGGCTGGGACAGCCAACCGCTGTGCCGGCCGGCCTCGGTGGCGTGGACGGTCGCCACCAGCGGCACCTCGGCGGCCTCGCACAGCGCGACGGCCGGATGCGTCACCAGCCAGTCGTGGGCGTGCACGACATCGGGCCGCCACGTGCGCAGCAGCCGCAGGCCCTCGCGGATCATGCCGTGGCCCATGGCCAGCGTCCACGCCACCAGGTCGCGCTCGAACACCAGGTGCGGCGGGTCCTCGGCGATCCTGATCACCCGCACGCCGTCGGCGGTGAAATCCGAGGTCGGGTTGGTCGACGCGTCGCTGCCCGTCGGCTGCCGGCACAGCACGACCACCTCGTGGCCCTGCTGCCCGAGCTGACGGGCCAGCGCGTGCACGTGCCGGCCCAGCCCGCCGACCACGACCGGCGGGTACTCCCAGGACAGCATCAGGATCCGCATGACCAGGGGATCCTGCCATGTCCGGGACCGGGGCTACTCGGCGGTAGCCCCGGTTGACCCGAATCACCTCGTTAGAACGTGTTCTAGTGCAGTTCGGACACGAACTTCGCCACGTCCAGGGTGCCGACACCGGTGGCGTGGTCGTAGCCGGGCACCGCCGGATAGCCGTTGGTCCCGGTCTGCCCGGTCGTCACGTCGACCAGGCCGGCGGCGTGCCGGGCGTAGAGCCGGTAGATGTCGTTGTCGATCTGCCCGAGTCGGTGCCCGACGGCCTGGTCGGCCAGCGCGACGACGCCGGCGAACAGCGGCGAGGACTGGCTGGTGCCGCCGCCGAGCCACCAACCGGGCTGGCTGTCGTAGCTGGAGTAGATCCACAGGCCGCCGTCGGGGTCGGCGTCCATGCTGATGTCGGGGGTGCCGCGCTTGGCCCCGACGACCGACTTCACCGCGTTCTGGTATGCGGGACGGTCGAAGACCTGCGACACGTAGCCGCCGCTGCCCTTCCACGCGCTGTCGGCGGCCAGCCGCTTGCCGGTGTTGTCGAGGTCGAGATGGGTGCCGCCGATGGCCGTGACGAGCGGGTCGGACGACGGCCACAGCCCGCCGGAGCCGGCCTGCGCGCCGCCGCCGTCGCCGGAGCTGGCGGTCAGCGTGACGCCATGCCGGGCGGCGTTCTGGAAGGCGTAGCGCAGGCTGGTCAGCGAGGTGTAGTCGCCGACCTCGTAGCCGGGGAAGTGCCGCTCGCCGGTGGCCCAGCTCATCGACACGACGTCGCCGTCACCGGCGTTGACCAGGTGGTTGATCGCGCTCATCATCTCCGGCACGCCGACCGGGCCCTCGGTCTCGGAGACGCCGGTCTCGACCAGGACGATCTTGGCGCCAGGGGCGATGGCGTGCGCCGACTCGACGTCGAGCGTGCTCTCGCCGGCCCAACCGGTCTGGTCGTCGTTGGTCGGGTCGAACGGCGGCACCTCGCCCCACTTGAGCACCTCGACCTGGGTGTCGGGCAGGCCGAACTGCTTGTCGAACACCTCCAGGTCGTGCTGGATGGTCGGCGAGCCGAACGAGTCGACGATCACGATGGTCCGGCCCTTGCCGGTGATTCCCTTGGCGTGCAACGGATTCACGTCGTAGGCGGCCAGCAGCTGGGCCGGCGAGTAGCAGTGTCGGGACAGCTTGGCCAGGCACTGGTCGGTGGGCAGCGGCGCGGGCTGGACGGCGGTGCGCTGCAACGGAAGCAGGGGCGTGGCGGCGGCGACCGCCGCGGTGGCGGGCAGGGTCGCGGCGACGAGGGCAGCGACTAGCACCGTGCGTGCGGATTTGGACACGAACGGTGAACCTAGCGGCAAGGCCCGGCTGTCACCACCGTCTTGCGTCTAGAGTTCCGAACAGGCCGTCCCGAACGCGCAGCTCAGCGGCGATATCGGCCGCTTTGTCCCGAGCTCCCAGGCGAATCAGGTCCGCCAGGTGGGAAAACCCGTCGGCATGGGTTGACGCGCGGTGCCGGGCGTAGTCGGCGGCCGAGTCCTTGGTGACCATGAACGCCCAGTCGCTGGACAGCGCCAGCAGCGCCTCGCGCAGCAGCTGGTCGTTGACCGGATCACGGACATCGCTGGGGCGCAGCGTGTCCAGCAGCGTGCGCTGCAACCGTGCGTTGGCGTCGACCATGTCGGCCACCTGCTCGCCGTCCCAGACCCGCCAGTCCTTGCCCGAGCCCCACGACGACGCCGGCAGGTCGATCGGGCCGCCCAGATGCCCGGCCTCCAGCGCGCCTTGCAGCGTGGTGACCCGCACGCCGGCCTCGGGTAAGGCGGTCAGCACGGCGTCGAGCCAGGCCGGCCCCTCGTGCCACCAGTGCCCGAACAGCTCGGTGTCGTACGCGGCGACGACGAGCCCCCGCCCCGGCAGCGAACGCAGCCTGTGCACCACCGTGTCGACGAAGTCGGCGGCGTGCCGCTGCACCGCGGCGGCGGCCAATTCCGGCTCGTACGGCCGTTTCTGCTCCGGCGGCACGTTCTTGCCGGTCACCCGCGACGGCTTCAGGCCGGACGGGTGGTCGTAGGTGTGGAAGTCCCGGTACACCGGATCGCCGGGGTAGCCGGCCTTCGGCGACCACACCCGGTAGGTGACCTCGAGATCGCGGCCGAAGCAGACCACGTCGCTGTCGCCGACCGTGCGCGCCGCGGCCGTGTCGCCGTGCAGCGCCGGACCGTCCACCAGGAACCGCTGCACGCCGGCGGCGGCGTAACCCTCCTCCATGCCAGGGGAAAACCCGCATTCCGGCGCCCAGATGCCGGCCGGCCGATGGCCGATGCGGTGCTGGGTGTCGGAAAGTCCTGTCTCCAAGGAGAAGCGGCGGATACGGGGATCCAGCAGCGGCTGGAAGGGGTGCATGGCCGGGCCGCCGAGCAGCTCGATCACGCCGTTGTCGACCAGTCCGCGAAGGACCGGCGAGAACCCGTGCCGCCACTTGGTTTCGAAGTCCCGCAACGCTTTCGCCGAAGCCCGGTGCTCGGCCGCGGCCAGGTCCTTCAGCAGTGGGTCGGTCCACCGGGTGGCGGCGAAGTCGGCCCGCAGCTGCCAGTTGCCGAGCCAGTCGTGAAAGGCCCGCAGGCAGTACGGATCGTCCAGCTGGGCGGCCAGCACCGGCGTCACGCCGAGCGTCAGCATGTCCCGCTTTCCTTGCGCCGCATAGCGTTCCAGCAGATCGACGACCGGAAGGTAGGAGTGTGCCCAGGCCTGGTAGAGCCATTCCTCGCCGACCGGCCACGAGCCGTGATGGGCCAGCCAGGGCAGGTGACTGTGCACGACCAGACAGAAGGTTCCTTGCTCCGTCACGGTTTCACCGCCACCGCAACGAGATCAAGGCTGCCGTCCAGGTCGTCGCCCGTGATCACGAAGTCCTCCGCGGCAACGGCTTTGACCTCCGTCAGCAGGTCGTCCGGCCAGCCGTCGTCGCCGAGCACCACCGCGACCTGCCGTTCGATGATCGTGTCGGAGATGCCCGGACCGTGCCGCAGGCCCTGCAACGACTCGACCTCGAACCCGGCCCCGCGCACCAGTGAGTCCAATTCGGACGGTGACAATTCCCTGGTGTGGAAGGGATTCAGCGGCGTGTCCCGGCCCGGCGAGAACGTGATCCGGTTCGGCGTCGTCACCAGCAGCCGGCCGCCCGGCCGCAGCACGCGCCGGCACTCCACCAGAAACCCGTGCTGGTCCCAGAGATGCTCGATCACCTGGAGGTTGGCCACCACGTCCACCGACTCGTCGGCCAGCGGCAGCGTCGCCAGGTTGCCCCGCACGGTATGCACCCGCGGATAGGCCCGCCGCACGTGCGCCGCCGTCAGCTGGTCGTAGTCCACCGCCACGACGCGAGCCGCCACCCCGGCCAGCAGGTCCGCGCCGTATCCCTCGCCGCAGCCCGCCTCCAGCACCGTCGCGCCCGTGCAGTGCCGGGCCAGCGCCAGATACGCCGCCTCATGGCGCCTGAACCAGTAATTTTCCTCCGGGATGCCCGGGACGGTGCGTTCCCCGGTCAGGGGCAGTGGCTCGGCGGTCACGCCGCGAACCCTACCTGCCGGTAGGCGGCGAGCTGACCCGGAGCACGTTGCCGTCGGGATCGCGCAGACGCATCTCGTACATGCCCCACGGCCGCAGCACCGGCGGCTCGGCGATCGAACCGCGATGATCGCCTCGTCGGAATTCGGGTGCATGACGGCCGGCATTGCTGCTGCACTGGGGCCATGCCAGAGCTCACAGCACCCGGAATCCTGATGCAGCCGTCCTTCGCCGAGGCGATGGCCGAGTTCCAGGCCGAGGGGCGCGGGCAGGGGCATGACCAGTCCATGGTCGGCGACGAGATCCGGGACGGCCGGTGGGCCGAAGCCGAGACGTTTCCGGCGTTCCTCGCCAGCCTCCAGACGGCGTCGGCCACGGCGCTCAAGGTGCCCAGCACGACCTGGTGGTGGTGCGAGGGCGACACCTACCTGGCGCGGATCGCGATCCGGCACGAGCTGACCGAGCGGCTGCGCCGCAAGGGCGGTCACATCGGTTTCGACGTGCGGCCGACGGCCCGGCGGCAGGGGCACGGCACCGCGATGCTCAAGGCCGCGCTGCCCAAGGCCCGTGAGCTGGGCCTCCAGCACGTGTTGATCACGTGCGACGAGGACAACCTCGGCTCCCGCGGCGTGATCGAGGCCAACGGCGGCGTCCTGGAGTTCGCCGGCGACGGCATCCGCCGGTACTGGGTCACGACCTGAGTAACACGACGGGCGCGCGTGGCGAATCCCAGGTCAAGGGGGATTCGCCATGCGTTTCCGAGCTTTGTTGATCATTGTGTTGCTGGCTCTCGGCGGGTGCACCGTCGGCATCGAGATCCAGGTTCCGGGCCAAGCGCTGAGCGCGCCGACGACAGCGGCCCCGCCTCGGGAGACGGCGACGCCCGAGGCGGCGGCTCCGCGGCACCAGGTCCAGGTGCGGCTGTTCGTCGCCGACAAGTACCACACCTCCGCGCTCCTGGAGTCCAACACCCGAATGGACGGGATCCACGACTCGGCGACGGCCAAGGCGGCGTGGCAGGACCCGGCGCTGGCCACCGACCCGGCCGCGCAGAAGCATGCCGCCGACACCATGAACTGCTTCCAGGACAACCCGATGCGCGGCGAGGACGATCCGAAGCTGCCGCTGGCCGCCTGCGCGCCCGACTACAAGGTCGCCGTGCTGGCCCCGACCCTGCTCACCGCCGACCAGATCGCCGAGATCAGCTACGGCGTCAGCGATGACCCGGCGCAGGGCGGCACGGTCTGGGTGCGACTGACCCCGGCCGGCAGCCGGACCGTGGCCGAGATGGCGCCGAAGAACAACGATGTGCTGCTGGCGCTGCTGCTGGACGGCCGAGTCGTGTCGTCGCTGACCGTGACCCCGACGCTGTCCGACACCCTCGCGTTCCGCTTCCCGACCACCAGCGAGGCCGGCCAGACCGCACGGGCCCTGGTCAACCACTGAGCGCGGCGGCCAGGTCCTTGGCGGTCTGCTCGGTGAACGACCCGCTGATCTCGGTGTCGCCGGTGATCTGCTGGTTGATCGTCGGCGCGGACAGCACCCGGCCGTCCAGCGCGACCGCGACCTGCGAGCCGACGTTGTGGCCGGTGTAGTCGGACCAGGTCTTGGCGCCGGCCGTGGTGAACGTCAGGGTGACGGTCCACCGGCCCTGGTCCTGGCCCGCGGTCGCCGACTTGATCGAGCTGCCGTCCAGGAACGACGGCCCGAGCACGTACTTCATCTCGCCCTGCTGGTCGCAGGTGGCCAGCGGCTTGGCCGGGTCGTCCTTGGCGTGCAGCGGATCCGGCGCGGAGCAGTCCAGGCCCTCCAGCGCGGCCCGCTGCTCGGCCGGCGTCGTGCTCTGGCGCGGCGACTGCCCGTTCCCGGAGCGCTGGTCGGACGGCATCACCATGGCCGCCCCCGTGGTCGGGTCGACCAGCACGGGACGGAAGCGCAGCTGCGGATGCACCGCCGGCGACGCCTGGCCGGCCACGGCCGTCGAGCAGCCGGCGAGACCGAGCACGCTGACAACCGCCAGTGCCCTGAGAACTGCCATGCCCGCTCCTTCGGATCCCGGGCACGGACCGTTAGCCGACAGCCCCCAGAGCTGCCGGCGTCGATCACACCGGCGACACGGTTACGCCGATCGCGCCCGGACCGAGGTGCGCGAACACCGCGGAACTGGCCTGGGTGAGCACGAAGTTGCGGGCGCGGGGGATGCGCTTCTTCAACGTGTCCAGCAGCGTCGCGGCCCGCTCATCCGGCCCGTAGTGCTGCACGGCCACGTCCACCTGGTCGTTGCCGGCCCGCTTCACGGCGGCCTCGACCAGCTTCTTGATGGCACGGTCGGTGCCCATCGCGCGGCCCGACGGGGCCACCTGGCCGTTCTTTATGGTCAACAGCGGTTTCATGGACAGCGCCGTGCCCAGCAGTGCCTGCGCAGCCCCGATCCGCCCACCCTTGCGCAGGTACTCCAAGGTGTCCACGTAGATCAACTCGGTCCCGGTGCTGTATCTCCGCTGGGCGGCGGCGATCACCTGCCGCACGTCCCAACCGGCGGCCGCGGCCTGGGCGGCGGCCAACGCGGCGTAGCCGAGGCTCATGCTGATGCACGAGCTGTCGACCACGTGCACGGGCACGCTGGCCTGCGCGGCCGCCTGTCTGGCGACCTCGCAGGTCTGCGACATCTTCTCCGAGATGTGCAGCGACACCACGGCATCCACGCCCTGCGCGGCGGCGTCCTGGTACGTCCAGAAGAACGCGCCGGGATCCGGCGGCGAGGTCGACACCGCGCTCCCGGCCTGCATGGCCTTGATCAAGTCCTCTGGCGCGACCCACGCCTCCTCGTCGAACCGATCTCCCACCTGGAGCTGTAACTGAACAACGGCCACTCCCGATGTAGCAGCCAAGTGCGGCGGAAGACAGGCGCTGGAGTCGGTCACGACGGCTACACGACGCCTCATGGCCCAGGAGGCTATCCGGGCTGACGCATGCCTGCATACGGGTGACGTCCGTTCGGACGTCCACCCGCTGCCCCCGCACGTCCGCGTAGTGCAAGGATGCCGCGTGAGGACTCTCACGCCACCAGAGTGCTTGCCCGCGTTTGCGCCTGTGCTACCCGTCGGTAACATTCTGGTGGTTGAACAGCCCAGCGCTCAGGAGGTCGAAGGAGACCGATGAACATCGTCGTCCTGGTCAAGCAGGTGCCCGACACCTACTCCGAGCGCAAGCTCGCAGACTCCGACCACACCCTGGACCGCGAGTCGGCTGACGCGGTGCTCGATGAGATCAACGAGCGCGCCGTCGAAGAGGCGCTGCAGCTCCAGGCCACGCACGGCGGCGAGGTCACCGTCGTCAGCGTCGGCCCGGACCGCGCCACCGACGCCATCCGCAAGGCGCTGTCCATGGGCGCCGACAAGGCCGTCCACGTCAGCGACGAGGCCCTGCACGGCACCGACGCGATCGGCACGGCCAAGGTGCTGGCCAAGGCCGTCGGCACGGTCGAGGGCGTCGACCTGGTGCTGGCCGGCAACGAGGCGACCGACGGCCGCGTCGGCGCGGTGCCGGCGATGGTGGCCGAGCTGCTGGGCCTGCCCGCACTGACCCACGCCCGCAAGGTCGAGGTCGACGGCACGACCGTCAAGGTCGAGCGCGAGACCGACGAGGGCGTGCAGCACCTCCAGGCCGCCCTGCCCGCCGTGATCAGCGTGAACGAGAAGATCAACGAGCCGCGCTACCCGTCCTTCAAGGGCATCATGGCCGCCAAGAAGAAGCCGGTCAGCACGCTCACCGTGGCCGACCTCGGAGTGGACGCGGCCGAGCTGGGTATCGCCGGCTCGTGGACCTCGGTGCTGGAGTCCGCGCCGAAGCCGCCGCGCTCGGCCGGCCAGCGCGTCGAGGACGAGGGCGACGGCGGCACCAAGGTCGCCGAGTACCTCGTCGGCCAGAAGCTGATCTGACGAACTGACGAGGAGGAAACAGACATGGCAGAGGTCCTGGTCCTCGTCGACCACGTCGACGGCGAGGTCAAGAAGGTCACCCACGAGCTGCTCACCGCGGCCCGCCGCATCGGCGAGGCCAGCGCGGTCGTCGTCGGCGCCCCGGGCACCGCGGCGAAGCTGAAGGACGCCCTGGCCGCGCACGGCGCCGCCAAGGTCTACGTCGCCGAGTCCGACGACGCCGCCACCCAGCTGGTCACCCCCGAGGTGGACGTGCTGGCGGCGCTGGTCGGCTCCGCGTCCCCGGCGGCCGTGCTGGTCGCCGCGTCGGCCACCGGCAAGGAGATCGCCGGCCGGCTGGCCATCCGCATCGGCTCCGGCGTGCTGGTGGACGCCACCGAGGTCAACGCCGACGCCACCGTCGGTCAGTCGATCTTCGGCGGCGCGTACAACGTCAAGGCCAAGGCCGGCAAGGGCGTGCCGGTGATCTCGGTGCGTCCGGGCGCGATCGAGGCCGAGAACGCCGAGGGCGCGGCGGCCGAGGAGACCGTGGCGGTGCCGGCGGCCAACGCGGCCTCCGTCGTCACGATCACCAGCCGCGAGCCGCTGGCCGCGGGCGACCGCCCCGAGCTGACCGAGGCGTCCGTCGTCGTCTCCGGCGGCCGCGGTGTGGCCAGTGCGGAGAACTTCGCCGTGGTCGAGGCCCTGGCCGACGCCCTGGGCGGCGCGGTCGGCGCGTCGCGTGCGGCCGTCGACTCCGGCTACTACCCGCACCAGTTCCAGGTCGGCCAGACCGGCAAGACGGTGTCCCCGCAGCTGTACATCGCGCTGGGCATCTCCGGCGCCATCCAGCACCGGGCCGGCATGCAGACGTCCAAGACGATCGTCGCGGTCAACAAGGACGCGGAGGCGCCGATCTTCGAGATCGCCGACTTCGGCGTGGTCGGCGACCTGTTCAAGGTGGCCCCGCAGCTCACCGAGGAAGTCTCGAAGCGCAAGGGCTGAGATCTTTTCGGTATCAGGGGCTATTCCCATCAACCTGGGAATAGCCCCTGATTCATATCCACTTCACGCTGAATTCACGTCGACCGGCAATTAGCGCAACCGTCATTTTCGCGTAAACGGACATACCCTTCGGAGTAGGGGTTACTGCCGGTACACCAGATGGCATGACGCGGTCGCAACTGCTGGTCAGCAGCCCGGAAACGGCTCCGGGCACGCCTCGCTACTCGCTACTCGTCGCCCGTGACAACGAGGAGGTGCGGGCCGCCCAGCGGCTGCGGCACCTGGTGTTCGCCGAGGAAATGGGCGCCACTCTGCATTCCATCGCGGATGGTGTCGACGCCGACGAGTTCGACGAGCGCTGCGACCACCTGGTGGTCCGTGACGACGAGAGCGGCGAGATCGTCGGCACCTACCGGATGTTGCCGCCCGAGTACGCCGGCGGCGGCCTGTACTCCGAGACCGAGTTCGACCTGGGCAACCTGTCGGCGCTGCGGCCGGCGCTGGTGGAGACCGGCCGCTCCTGCGTGCACCCGGACCACCGCAACGGCTCGGTGGTCGGCCTGGTGTGGGCCGGCATCGCCCGCTACATGCTGCTCTCCGGCCACAAGTGGCTGGCCGGCTGCGCCTCGGTGCCGCTGGCCGACGGCGGCTCGTACGCCGCGGGCGTGTGGAACGCGGTGCAGGCGAAGCACCTCTCGCCGGACGAGTACCGCGTGACGCCGCTGAACCCGTGGCGCCCGGAGTCGGTCGAGGCCCCGCAGCGCACGGTGGTCCCGCCGCTGCTCAAGGGCTACCTGCGGCTGGGCGCGTGGGTGTGCGGCCGCCCCGCGCACGACCCGGACTTCGGCGTCGCCGACCTGTTCGTGCTGCTGTCCATGGACCGGGTCGACCAGCGCTACCTCAAGTTCTTCCTCGGGCAGACAGCGTGAGCGCCCACGCCTGGATGCCGCAGTCGCCCTGCGGCCCGAGCTGTGTCACGGGGCGGTTCCGCCGCGTGTCGGCCGTGCGCGTGTCGCTGCGCGTGCTGTCGGCGTTGACGGTGCTGCTGTGCGGGCTGCTGGTCGTCGCGGCGAAGCCGGTGCTGCGGTCCAACACCCGGCACGCCGTGCGGCGCTGGTTCGCCTCGCTGGTGCGCGGCTTCGGCGTACGCATCGAGGTGCACGGCGAAGCGAAGTTCCAGGCCACGCCCGGCCGTGGCGTGCTGGTGGTCAGCAACCACGTGTCCTGGCTGGACTCGCTGGTGCTGGACGCCGTACAGCCGATGGCCATGGTGGCCAAACAGGACATCAAGGGCTGGCCGCTGCTCGGCGGCCTGATCTCGGCCGCCGGCTCGGTCTTCATCGACCGGGAGCGGCTGTCCCGGCTGCCCGACACGGTGTCCGACCTGAGCGAGGCGCTGCGTTCCGGCCTGGCCATCGGCGCCAATCCCGAGGGCACGACGTGGTGCGGCAGCTCGTCCGGGCGGTTCCGGCCGGCGCTGTTCCAGGCCGCTTTGGACGCCGGTGTCCCGGTCCGCCCGGTCGCCATCCGCTACCGCGTGGCCGACGGCACGACCGCCCGTCCGGCGGCGTTCGTCGGCACCGAGGACCTGGTCACTTCGATGCGCCGCGTGCTCCGGCTGCGGGGGCTGGTGGTCGAGGTGCACGTGCTGCCGGAAATCGCGCCAGGTCGGGCCGACAATCGTCGTGACCTGGCTCTCATCGCCGAGGTCGAGGTGGCCAAAGCGCTCGGAACGACAGTTGCTTTGCACAAAGAACTAGACCTCCAGCCCAGTTGAGGTTGCAGAGTATCCAGGTGACCGCTGTAGGGGAGACGACGCGTAAGCCGAGCGTGCTGTGGGCGCCGGACCGTCGAGCCGCCACCACCGGACTGCTGTTGCTGGTGACGTTGGCGGCGTTCGAGCAGATGGGCGTGAGCACGGCGCTGCCGTCGATCGTCAGCGATCTGCACGGGGAGGCGCTGTACTCCTGGCCGTTCACCATGTTCCTGGCCACCTCGGTGGTCGGCAACGTGGTGGGCGGCCGGCTGTGCGACCGGCGGGGGCCGGCGCTGGTGCTGATGATCGGCCCGCTGCTGTTCGCGCTGGGTCTGGTGGTGGCCGGCAGCGCGCAGGAGATGACCCAGCTGCTGATCGGCCGGGCGTTGCAGGGTGTCGGCGGCGGCGCGCAGGTGGTGGCGCTGTACGTGCTGATCGCGCTGGTGTTCCCGGAACGGGACCGGCCGGTGGCGTTTGCCGCGCTGTCGGCGGCCTGGGTGATCCCGTCGCTGATCGGGCCGACGATCGCCGGCCTGATCGCGACGTACCTGAACTGGCGGTGGATCTTCCTCGGCCTGGCCCCGCTGGTGCTGGTCGGCTGGCTGCTGGTGGTGCTCGTGCTGCGCCGGCTGCCGGCGTTCCAGCCGCACGAATCGGGGCAGCGACGGCGTGGACTGGTGCCGGCCGCCGTGGCCGCCGCGATCGGGCTGGCCGTGCTGAGCTGGGCCGGTGATCACGCCAACCTGGTCGGCCTTGCCGTGGTCGTGGTCGGCCTGATCCTGGTCGTGCCGGCGCTGCGGGTGCTGCTGCCCAAGGGCACGGTGTCGTTCCGGGCCGGCCTGCCCAGCGTGATCCTGGCGCGGGCCCTGCTGTCCGGCTCGTTCTTCGGCAGCCAGATCTTCCTGCCGCTGGTGTTGCACGATGTGCACGGCTTCTCGCTGGCGCTGGCCGGCGTGCCGCTGACCATCGCCGCGCTGGGCTGGTCGGCCGCGTCGTGGTGGCAGGGCCGGCACCCGGACATCGCCCGTCCGCTGCTGGTGCGGCGCGGCTTCCTGTTCATCACGCTGGGGCTGGTCCTGGTGACGTTCGTCGCACCCGTTTGGGGGCCGCCGTGGCTGGCCGCGCCGGCCTGGGTGTTCGCCGGGCTCGGCATGGGGCTGGCCGTGTCCAGCGTCGGCGTGCTCGTGCTGAAGCTGTCGCCGCCACACGATCGGGGCTTCAACACCGCGGCGCTCCAGCTGTCCGACCTGTTCGGGCAGTCTTTGGTGGTGGGTCTTGGCGGTGTCCTGGTGGCGCTGCTGGGGCCGACCGCGGGCTGGACGCCGCTGAACATCGTGCTGGCCGCGGTGACGCTGTTCGGGGCGCTGGTGGTGAGCCGGCAGGCCGCAAGCCATTCGTGAACCGTCACGCGGACGGGCTACCCTTGGTTCCGCGATGGCTTATCTCGACCATGCCGCCACCACTCCCATGCTTCCGCAGGCCGTGGCGGCGATGACCGAGGCGTTGTCCACCTTGGGCAACGCCTCGTCGCTGCACACCTCCGGCCGCCGGGCGCGGCGGGCCGTGGAGGAGGCGCGGGAGGACATCGCCGACGCGCTGGGCGCCCGTCCGTCCGAGGTGATCTTCACCGCCGGTGGGACGGAGAGCGACAACCTGGCCGTCAAGGGCATCTACTGGGCTCGGTCGTTGCCTCGGGTGCTGGCCTCGACCGTGGAGCACCACGCCGTGCTCGACGCCGTGCAGTGGCTCGGCCCTGATGCCGTCGGCTGGCTCGAGGTGGATTCGGTCGGACGCGTGCAGCCGTCGGTGTTGTCGGAGGCGTTGGACTCCCAGGTCGGTCTGGTGACCGTGATGTGGGCCAACAACGAGGTCGGCACCGTCAACCCGATCCGTGAGTTGGCCGAGATCGCTGCTTCGCGGGGCGTGCCGCTGCACACCGACGCCGTACAGGCGGTCGGGTCCGTGCCGGTGAACTTCGCCGAGTCCGGGGCGTCCGCGCTGACGTTGACCGGGCACAAGCTCGGCGGCCCGTACGGGGTCGGGGCGCTGCTGTTGAAGCGCGACGTCAAGTGCACGCCTCTGCTGCACGGCGGCGGGCAGGAGCGGGACGTGCACTCCGGGACGTTGAACGTGCCGGCGATCGTCGGTTTCGCCGCCGCGGTGCGGGCTTCCGTGGAGGACTCCTCGACGCGGGTCCGTTCGTTGCGGGACTCGCTGGTGGCGGCGGTGTTGAAGGCCGTGCCCGATGCCGTGCTGAACGGCGACCCGGTGGACCGGCTGCCCGGCAACGCGCACTTCACGTTCCCCGGCTGCGAGGGCGACAGCCTGCTGATGTTGTTGGACGCCAAGGGAATCGAGTGTTCCACCGGCTCCGCCTGCACGGCCGGCGTCGCGCAGCCCAGCCATGTGCTGCTGGCCATGGGCGTCGACCCCGCGGCCGCCCGTGGTTCGCTGCGCTTCTCGCTCGGGCACACGTCGACTGCTTCTGATGTCGCCGCGTTGGCCGAGGCGATCGGGCCCGCGGTGGAACGGGCTCGCAACGCGGGGATCGCCGGCATGCGCCGGCGGGCCGGCTCCACGGTGAGGATGTGACGATGCGGGTTCTGGCGGCGATGAGCGGCGGGGTCGACTCCGCCGTGGCCGCGGCGCGGGCCGTCGAGGCCGGGCACGAGGTCGTCGGGGTGCACCTGGCCCTGTCGGCCAAGCCCGGCACGCTGCGGACCGGGGCTCGCGGCTGTTGCACCGTCGAGGACGCCCATGACGCCCGGCGTGCCGCCGATGTGCTCGGGATTCCCTTCTACGTCTGGGATTTCGCCGAGCGCTTCACCGAGGACGTGATCGAGGACTTCGTCGCCGAGTACGCCGCCGGGCGCACGCCCAACCCGTGCCTGCGGTGCAACGAGAAGATCAAGTTCGAGGCGTTGCTGGACAAGGCCATTGCCCTTGGCTTCGACGCCGTCTGCACCGGCCACTACGCCCAGCTGTCCACTGTGGACGGCCGTCCCGAGCTGCGGCGTTCGGTCGACGTCGGCAAGGACCAGTCCTACGTCCTGGCCTCGCTGACCGAGGACCAGTTGGCGCACGCCATGTTCCCGCTCGGCGACACCGTCAAGGAGCAGGTCCGCGTGGAGGCCGCCGCCCGCGGTCTCGCCGTCGCCGCCAAGCCCGACAGCCATGACATCTGCTTCATTCCCGACGGCGACACCCGGTCGTTCTTGACCAAGCGCCTCGGTGAGCAGGCCGGTCAGTTGGTCGATGCCGAGACCGGCGCCGTCCTCGGCCAGCACACCGGTGTGCACGGCTTCACCGTCGGCCAGCGCCACGGTCTCGGCATCGACGCCCCCGCCCCCGACGGCCGTCCGCGGTACGTGTTGTCCCTGGAGCCCGTCTCCGGCACCGTCCGCGTCGGCTCCGCCGAGCAGCTCTCGGTTTCCGCGATCGCCACCTCCGACGCCGTCGTGCACACCCCGTGGCCCGGTCTCATCGAGTGCACCGCCCAGGTCCGCGCCCATGGCGGTCTCGCCCCTTGCGTCGCCGAGATCGTCGACGGTTCCGTTTCCGTCACCCTCCGCGAGCCCCTCCGCGGCGTCGCCCCGGGCCAGGCCGTCGTCCTCTACCGCGACGACGTGGTCCTGTGCAGCGCCACCATCACCGGCACCCGTTGATGCGCCGCGTCTGCTTCTTGCTCCGCGTCCGCCCCGACCGCCTCGACGAGTACCGCTCCCGCCACGCCTCCGTCTGGCCCGAAATGCGCGCCGCCCTCCGGGAGACCGGTTGGGGCAACTACTCCCTCTTCCTCGCCCCCGACGGCCTCCTCGTCGGCTACCTCGAAACCGACGACTTCGACGCCGCCCGCGCCGGCATGGCCGCCCGCGAGGTCAACGCCCGCTGGCAGGCCGAAATGGCCGAGTTCTTCGTAGCCCTGGACGGCTCCCACCCCGACGAGGCCATGACCCCCTTGGACGAGGTCTTCCACCTGGACTGACCGCCCCAAGACCAAGGGACGAATCCTCTCGTTCAACGTCAGGAAGGACCCCTTCCCGACATCACGATCAAGATCAAGGGACCGATCCTGGCGTTCAACGTCAGTAAGGGGCCCTTCCTGACAACAAACGCTGGGCGGGTAGGGGCATTTCCGCTGGAAATGCCCCTTTTCCTTGCCCTTTGTCGACCGAGCGGTCTACCATCTGACCGTGCGGTCTAAAGATGGGTCGGGCGGTCGGACGTTTACCGAGCAGGCTCGGCGGGTGCAGCTGGTGGGGTGCGCGATCGAGCTGATCGCGGAAGTGGGGTTCGGGCTGGCGTCGCTGAGCAAGATCGCGGAGCGGGCGGGGGTGGCGAAGAGTGTGGTGCTGTACCACTTCGCGGGTAAGGAAGAACTGCTCAACACGCTGGTGATGGAGACGTTCCTGGCGTCGGTGCCGTACATGGTGCCGCCGGTGCGGGCGGAGGAGACGGCCCGGGGCAAGCTCGCGGCGTACATCAGGGCGAACGGGCGGTTCATCGACGAGAACCGCACGGCGGCGCTGGCGATGTACGAGATGTTCATCGGTTACCGCTCACCGGAGGGCAAACGCCTGGACCAGGTGATGGCGGAGTCGGTGGCGGCGAACCCGCCGCAGGGGGAGCTGGCGGAGCTGGACCCGGGGGCGATCTTCGAACTGGGGCGGCGAACGGGGGAGTTCCGCGAGTTCCCGGTGCTGGCGATGGTGATGGCGCTGCGTCAGGCGATCGACGGCGCGGTGATGTTTCTGGTGCGAGACAAGGAATTCGACGTGATCGGCTACTGCGAGGAAGTTGTGACGATCTTCGAGAAGGCAACGAAAGAGGGGGAACCATGAGCAGGGTGGTGATTGCCGCGATGGGCACCAGGGGGGACGTGGTGCCACTGGCCGGACTGGGTGACCGCTTACGGCGAGCGGGCCACGAGGTGGCGGTGGCGACGGCGGAGGCGTTCCGTGGACTGGTGGAGCCGGCGGGCCTGGAGTTCCGGCGCCTGCCGGGCGATCCGGAGGGCGGCGCGCAGACCGAGGCCTATAAGCAGTACTTCGAAAAGGGTCATTCGAGCCGCACGCTCAAAGAGCTGATCCCGAGCATGGTCGAAGACATGCGCCAGATGGGCCGCCCGCTGGCCGAAGCGGCGAAGGACGCGGACGTCCTGCTGACCGGCTTCCCGACCGAGCAGCTGGCCTATCAGGTTGGTCTCGGCCTCGGCATCCCGACGGCCGGCGCGTTCCTGGTGCCGCTGGCCCCGACCGGCGAGTTCCCGCCGCCCCCGCTGCCGATGCGCTCGCTCGGCCGCCTGGGCAACCGACTGACCTGGGCGCTCGCGGCCGAGGGGGCCCGGATGTTCCAGGGCGTGGTCAACGACCTGCGCCGCGACCTCAGCCTGCCACCCACGACGCCGAAGGCGGTCCGCCGCGAGCAGCACGAGCGGCGCTGGCCCATCCTGCACGGCTTCAGCGAACACGTGGTGCCCCGGCCCCGAGACTGGCGGCCGGGACTGGACGTGGTCGGCTACTGGTTCGCGCCGATGCGCAACTGGGAGCCCCCGGCGCGGTTGCGAGACTTCCTCGCCGACGGCCCGCCGCCGGTCTACTTCGGTTACGGCAGCGGCAGTGAGAACGTCGCCGGCCGCCTCGCCGAGATCACCGCGACCGTCGCCCGCAAGGCCGGTGTTCGGGCGGTCGTGTCCAATCTGGACGTCGACGGCGATGACATGATCAGCGTCGGCCACGTCGACTTCGACTGGCTGTTCCCTCGCATGCAGGCCCTGGTCCACCATGGCGGCGCCGGCACCACCGCGCTCGGCCTCTGGTCCGGCACCCCGGCCGTGACCGTGCCCATGTTCGTCGACCAGCACTTCTGGGGCGCCCGCCTGGTCAAACTCGGCGCCTCGCCCGACTCGATCCCCTACCAGAAACTACACCGTCAGAAGCTCGACCCCGACCGTCTCGTCGCCGCTGTAAGAGGTGTCATCGGTGATGGGTCTTACCGAGCCCGAACCCAACACCTGAGCGCGCGGATCCAGGACGAGGACGGCCCCGAAGCCGTTGTGCGCCTGGTGAACCAGCTCGCCGCCGCCCAGGGTGTGCGATGAGCACGGTGGTGATCGTCGCGTTCGGCTCGCGCGGCGATGTCGCACCGTTCACGGGCCTCGGCGCGCACCTGCGGCAGGCCGGCCATGACGTTGCGGTGGCGGCCTGCGCACCGTACAAGGGCCTCGTGGAGGCCGCCGGCCTGGAGTACCGCTGGCTGCCGTTCGACCCGGAGGTCGGCCCGCAGTCCGAAGCCGGCCGCCGCTACGTCGAGGACGGCGGCTCCACCCGCAAGCTGGCCGGCATGCTGGGCGAGGTCCGCGAGATCATGGCCGGCCTCGGCCCAGCCGTGGCCGAGGCCGCGAAGGGCGCCGACATCCTGGTGAACTCGGTGCTCGGCGGGATCTTCGGCTATCACGTGGCCGAGGCGATGGGCATCCCGAGCTTCGGCGCCTACGTGACGCCGCTCGAACCGACCGGAGACTTCCCGCCGATCATGGTCGACCTGCCCTCGCTCGGCCGTCGTGGCAACCGGGCGCTTGGCCGGCTGACCGCGCTGGGCCAGCGGTTCTACCTGAGGTCGATCAACGACCTGCGCCGCGACCTCGGCCTCGAACCGACCACCACAAGGAAACCCTGCGCCACCAACGGGAACAGCGCTGGCCGGTGCTGCACGGCTTCAGCCGGCACCTGCTGCCGCGCCCCAAGGACTGGCGGCCGGGACTGGAACTCACCGGGTTCTGGTGGCCGCACCGGGATCCGGACTGGCAGCCATCCCAGGAACTGCAAGCCTTCCTGGCCGACGGGCCGCCGCCGGTCTTCGCCGGTTTCGGCAGCCTGGGCAACGGCCGTGGCGGCGCGCCCGGCGAGATCGCCGTCGAGGCCCTGCGCAAGGCCAAGGTCCGCGGCGTCGTGTCGGGCTTCGAGGCCGAGGGCGACGACATGTTCCCCATCGGGGACACGCCGTTCGAGTGGCTGTTCCCACACATGCAGGCCGTGGTGCACCACGCAGGTGCGGGCACCACTGCGCTGGGTCTGCGAGCCGGCGTGCCGGCTGTCGTGGTGCCGGGGGTGGTGGACCAGTTCCTGTGGGCCAACCGCCTCAAGGCCCTTGGCCTCACGCCCGATGCGGGCAAGCAGAAGCAGCTCGACCCCGATCGGTTGGCCGCGGCCATCAGGACAGTGCTCGACGATCCGTCCTATCGGGACCGGACCCGGCGGATCGGGGCGGCGATAGCCGCCGAGGACGGCGTGAAACCGGTGCTGGAGCTGGTGGACCGGCTCACGCGGTAGCCCACTTCTCCCAGGTTTCCAGCCAGACCTTGGTGTCCTCGGGCCGGCCGTCCAGGGTGACGCGTTCCCAGGCCAGCTGGGCGTCGCGGCTGGAGACGGGCTGGTTGAGCACGCCGTAGCGAATGGTCTCGTCGACGGCCAGGTCGGCCAGGCGCTTGTCGGCGAACCAGTCGGCGCGGTCGGCGAGGCGGGTGAGCTGGTTGACCATGGACGTCACGGTGCGGTTGGCGGCCTCGCGGGACAAACGGCCGGAACGCTCCAGCTCCCGCACGGCCCGCTGCCACATGGGGCCGTAGAGCCGGCCGTCGCCGACGCGGCGGCGGGGCAGCCGGCCCTCGCGGGCGGCCTCGCGGTGCCGGGTCTGGAAGCCGAGCAGCTCGCCGATGAGCGACCGGTAGACGTCCAGGCCGACGGCCGGCGGGAGCTCGGCGGTCGGCCGGCGGCGGTGGGCCTCGATCAGCCGGGCGATCCACTCGCTACGCCGTTCGAGGTACGGCCGAAGATCACCGACAGTGCACAGCCGCAGGGCCGCGGGGGCGACGCCGCGGGCGACCACGGTGACCACGACGTCGGAAACGGTGAACCGGGCGGTCCACAGCGGGCCCTCCCGGTAGATGGGGCCGGTCAGCTCGACCCCGTCGACGGCGGTGATCGTGTCGGACAGCTCGGCCGGCACGTCATAGGGGTCCTCGACGCCGGCGTGGTCGACGATGCGGTTGTGCTCGTCGTCGAGCATCCGGCGCAGCGCCCCGGCCGCCTCCTCGTCGACCGGCAGCGCGGTGTTGATCGACAGGTGCGGCCCGTCCTGGGACAACGGGTCGCCGTAGGCCAGGGTGACCTCCTCGGCCGACGAGTCGCTCAGCGAGGTCAGCACCCCGAGCCCGAGCTCGGGCTCGGCCAGGCCGAACACGGGAAAGGACGGCCTCGGCGCGATCTCCTCGGCGTCCCGCAGTGCCGTGCGCCGCAGCCGTGCGATCCATTCCTCGTCCGACTCCATACACCCCATCCAACACGCCAACCGGGGGATCTCGCGACGAAAAAGTCGCAAACGTTCGCTTCATCCGCCGAACGGACGCCGGATCGGACGGTCGGACACAGGAGCGTCACGATGTGTTAGTCACGGGAGCAAGGCGCTCCCGTCGAACTGTGATGGGCGTTACGGTCACTGGTCTGGACCGGGTCGGGGCCGGTTCAACCAGGACCAATGTCCACCTGACCAGCAGGGGGAAAGATCCAGATGGCTAACCAACCGGGTTCCGAATTCACCCGTCGCCAGCTGCTCCAGCGAGCGGCCGCGCTCGCGGTGCTGGCCGGCCCCGCGGCCGGTGTGCTCAGTGCCTGCGCCGGCGGTGGCGGCGGCTCGGCCGGCACGACCGGGACCAAGAGCGCGACCAACCCGCTCGCCGTCGCCGAGGAGGCGCCGCTGGACGTCGTCATCTTCGACGGCGGGTTCGGCGTCGACTACGCCAAGTACGACATCAACCTGTACAAGAAGGCGTTCCCCAAGGCCAACGCCGCCTTCAGCGCCACCCAGAAGATCTCCGACCAGCTCCAGCCGCGGTTCGCCAACGGCACCCCGCCGGACGTCATCGACGACTCCGGGGCCAACCAGATCAAGCCGGGCACGCTGGTCGACAGCAACGCGCTGACCGACCTGTCGCCGCTGCTGGAAGCGCCCAGCTACGACGACCCGAACGTCAAGGTCAAGGACACGCTGCTGCCCAACGTGCTGGACGTCGGCACCTACAACGGCAAGGTCTACCTGCTCAACTACGGCTACACCGTGTACGGCATCTGGTACAACGCCAAGGTCTTCCGCGAGCACAACTGGACGCCGCCGAAGACCTGGGCCGAGTTCAAGACGCTGGCCCCGCAGATCAAGGCGGCCGGCATCGCGCCGTGGGCCCACGCCGGCAAGTACCCGTACTACATGGGTGTGCCGATCATGGACTGGGTCGGCAAGGTCGGCGGCAAGCAGGTCCTGATCGACATCGACAACCTCAAGCCCAACGCCTGGCGGGTGGACGCGGTCAAGGCCTCGCTCAACGCCGTGCTCGAGCTGGTGCACAACGGCTGGATGCTGCCGGGCACCGAGGGCATGACGCACACCGAGTCGCAGCAGGCGTTCCTCGACGGCAAGGCGGCCTTCCTGCCCTGCGGCAGCTGGCTCGAGAACGAGATGCGCAAGACCACGCCGGCCGGCACCGAGCTGACCGTGCTGCCGATGCCCGACCTCACCGCAAGCGACAAGATGCCCTACGGCACGCTGCGGGCCGAGGCCGGCGAGCCGTTCATCGTGCCGGCCAAGGCCAAGAACGTGGCCGGCGGCCTCGAGTTCCTGCGCATCATGCTGAGCAAGGACGCGGCCAAGAACTTCGCCCAGGCCACCAGCTCGCTGTCCATCGTCAAGGGCTCGGCCGACAGCGTCACCGGCTCCACCGGCCTGGCCTCGGTGAACAAGGTGAACACGGCGGCCGGTGACAACCTGCTGGCCTACCGCTCGGTCACCGACTGGTACCCGACGATGATCAACGAGTGGGAGGCGGCCACCGGTGAGCTGATGGCCGGCCGCTTCACCGCCGACCAGTGGATCGACAAGGTGCAGGCGGCCGCCGACAAGGTGGCGGCCGACAGCTCGATCGCGAAGTTCCACCGGGACAAGTAGCCGATGAGATTCCGCCGTCTGCCCTTCATCGCGGGCTTCCTGATCGTGCCCGTGGTGCTGTACGTGATCTACGTCGTCTCGCCGTTCGTGCAGACGGTGTTCTACTCGTTCACCGACTGGGGTGGCTTCTCCGACACCCAGAACTTCATCGGCATCAGCAACTACACCCGGCTGTTCCAGGACGACATCTTCCTGGGCGCGGTGGTGCACAACGCTTTCCTGCTGGTGCTGATGCCCGTGGTGACGATACTGCTCGCGCTGTTCCTCGCGTTCATGCTCAATGTCGGTGGGCGCGAGGACAGCGCGGGCATCCGTGGCGTGCGGGGCTCCAGCGTGTACAAGGTGGTGCTGTTCTTCCCGCAGGTGCTGTCCGTGGCGATCATCGTGATCCTGTTCCAGTCGGTGTTCCGCACCGACGGGCGCGGGCTGCTCAACGCCTTCCTGATGGCGCTGGGCCTGGTCGACCCGAACAAACCCGTGCAGTGGTTCAACTCCCCCGACCTGGTCATGTGGTGCCTGCTCGCGGTGATGGTGTGGAGCGGGGTCGGCTTCTACATGGTGCTGTTCTCGGCGGCCATGCAGTCGATCCCGAAGGAGATCTACGAGGCGGCGCTGCTGGACGGCGCCTCCCGCGGGCCGACGTTCTTCCGCATCACGCTGCCGCTGCTGTGGGAGAACATCTCCGTCGCCTGGGTGTACCTCGGTTTCATCGCGCTGGACGGCTTCGCCCTGGTCACCGGCCTCACCCCGGACACCGGCGGTGGCGGCCCCGACCATGCCAGCGAGCTGATCTCCAACGTGCTGTACCGGGCCGCGTTCACCCAGGGCAAGTTCGGCCTCGCCTGCGCCATGGGCGTTGCCCTCGCGGTGTTCTCGCTGCTGCTGGCCATCGTGCAGCTGCGGATCACCCGACGCGACCGCATCGAGTTCTGAGGGGGTAGTCGACATGACCCAGCTCGTCACGGCCGCGCCGACGGCCCCGACGCCGGAGTCGCAGCGGGCCAGGCCGCCGCGCGGCAGCTTCGGCGTGGTGAACTTCTTCTCGCAGGGCTTCCTGCTGCTGTGGGCGGCGATGGTGGTGCTGCCGCTGCTGTGGGCGGTGATGTCCTCGTTCAAGACGGACAAGGAGATCCTGTCCAGTCCGTGGTCGCTGCCGGCCTCGCCGCAGTTCGAGAACTTCGGCCGGGCCTGGACCACGGGCCACATCGGCGACTTCTTCGTCAACACGGTGATCGTGCTGGCCGGCGGCGTCACCATCACCATGGTGGTCGGGTCGATGGCGGCCTACGTGCTGGCCCGGTACTCGTTCCCGGGCAACCGGATCATCTACTACGCGTTCGTCGCCGGGTTGACGCTGCCGGTGTTCCTGGCCCTGGTGCCGCTGTTCAAGATCGTCGGCAACCTCGGCACCATCCCGGTGATCGGCCCGTACATCGGGCTGAACTCCTACGCCGGGCTGATCCTGGTGTACGTGGCGTTCTCGCTGCCGTTCACGGTGTTCTTCCTGCACTCCTTCTTCCGCACCCTCCCCACGGAGATCGCGGAGGCCGGGCTGCTGGACGGGGCCTCGCACACCACGCTGTTCGCCAGGGTGATGCTGCCGATGGCCCGCCCGGGCCTGATCAGCATCGGCATCTTCAACGTGATCGGCCAGTGGAACCAGTACCTGCTGCCGTTGGTGTTGCAGCAGAAGCAGTCCAGTTTCGACACCGACCACTCGGTGCTCGCCGAGGGCCTGCTCAACCTGGCCGTCGCGCAGGGCTACAAGTCCGACTGGTCGGGCCTGTTCGCCGGCATGACCATCGCCATGCTGCCGATGCTGGTGGTGTACGTGCTGTTCCAGCGGCAGGTCCAGGCCGGCCTGACGGCTGGAACGCTCAAGTAATCTGATGCAACCACTGTATTGATGCAACCGCAGGGGCTGCTCGCACCGTCCAGAGGACATGCGAGCAGCCTTTGTGGTTCTAGCGATGTCAGCGATCCTCGTCGCCGGCTGCGGCTCGCGCGTGCCGCCGGCCTCTCAGCCCCCGCAGACGACCGGATCGACCAGTTCCGATCCCAAACCGTGCCCGTCGCCGCACCAGCTCACCATGGCCGACAACGGGCAGACGGTGTGCGTCGCGGTCGGCGACAAGTTCACCGTGAAGCTGCCGGAGGACGGCAAGGGGCACTGGTCGGCCATCACCAGCGACTCCGACGCGGTGGACGTGCTGCTGCTCACCGGCTCCCCGCCGATCAGCGGCACCCAGGCCGACTTCATGGCCCGGCACAAGGGAACGGCCAAGCTCACCGCCACCCGGCCGGTATGCCCGTCGCCCCAGCCCGGCCAGATGAGCTGCCAGGCCATGCAGGCCTACACCGTGACGGTCACGGTTCCGTAGTCCACGCGCTGTTGGCGCCGCAGAGCACGATGCACGGCCGCTCGGCCGGCACCCGGCCGGCCAGCCACGCCGCGAACGGCGCCGCAGCGGCGGGTTCCACCGCGATGCGGAACTCTTCCCACAGAAGTGCTTGCGCGGCAACGACTTCGTCGTCGGAGACCAACACGGACGAGGTGCGGGGCGCGTTGAGTACGGCGAACGGCAGGTCGCCGACCCGGGTCGCGCCGAGCGCGGACGAGGCGACGCCGCTCACCTCGGTGTCGACGGGCCGACCGGCCTCGAGCGCCGCGTGCAGGGCGTGACAGCCCTTGGTCTCCACGGCGACGGTCGTCCGGTCGCCGATGCCCAGCGCGATGCCGGCGGCCAGCCCGCCCCCGCCGACGGCCACCACCACGGCGTCGACCTCGGACGCGTCGGCGACGATCTCCGCGCCGACGGTGCCCTGGCCGGCGATGACGTCCGGGTGGTCGTAGGCCGGCAGGTACACGTCCTGCGAGGTCACGGCGGCCAGCGCGGCGTCGGCGGCCTCGGCGTAGGTCGCGCCGTGCCGGACGAGCCGGGCGCCGGCGGCCTCGATCCGCCGGGTCTTGGACTCCGGGGCCGACTCCGGCACGTACACCGTCGCCGGCACGCCGAGCAGCGCGGCGGCGGTGGCCACGGCCAGCCCGTGGTTGCCGCCGGACGCCGTGACGACCCGGGTCGGGTGGTCGACACAGGACAGCGCGTTGAGTGCCCCGCGCAGCTTGAAAGAGCCGCTGAGCTGGAGATGTTCGAGTTTGAGCAGCACGTCCCGGCCGTTCACCGACGCGCGCAGGACGGGCGTGCGGCGGGCATGCGGGCGGATCGTCGTCGCCGCGGTGGCCACGTCCGCCGCGGTCGGCAGCCCCAGGAGTGTGGTCATGGGGCAACCATCGCGCGGCCGGGTCATAATCACCAGCGAGGATTTCAGACCCGACTTTAGGAGCGCTTAATGCTCGACCCGGCCCGGCTGCGGGTGCTCGTGGAGATCGGCCATGCCGGCTCGATCACCGCCGCGGCGGCCCGGCTGGCCTTCACGCCGTCGGCGCTGTCCCAGCAGCTGGCCAAGCTGGAACGCGAGCTGGGCTGCCGGCTGGTCGAACGCGGCCCGGCCGGCGTCACCCTGACCCGTCAGGGCGAAGTCCTGTTGCGCCACGGCGAGCGCGTGGTCGGCGAGCTGCGCGACGCCGAACGCGCCGTGCGGGCCTCGATCGAGGCCGAGCCGGAGTCGCTGGCCATCGGCACGTTCTCCTCGGCCGGCAAGGCGCTCGTGCCGGAAGCCCTTGCCGCGCTGCGGGAACGCCATCCGCGGGCGCGACTGTCCCTTGTGGACATCGAGCCGCCCGGCGGCTACGGCCTGGTCACGTCGCGCGATCTGGACGTGCTCATCACGCACCGCTATCCGGGCATCAACCTGCCGCCGGACAACGGTTTGCACCGCAGCCGGCTGCTGGCCGACCCGCTGCGGCTGGTGCTGCCGGCCGGGCATCCCAAGGCCACCGGCAAGATCGGCCTGCGCGATCTGCGGGACGAGGACTGGATTTCCGGCGCGCACGGCGTCTACAACCGGGTCTGCCTGGAACTGGTGTGCGAGCAGGCGGACATCCGGCCGCACGTGGCGTACGAGACCGGCGACTACGAGGTGACGCTGGCCCTGGTGGCGGCCGGGCTCGGGATCTCGCTGGTGCCGATGACCCTGCTCAAGGACGTGGACCGCGACCGGCTGGCCGTACGGGCCGTGCCCGGGGCCCGGCCGCAGCGGGAGATCTTCGTGGTGCACCGCAAGCGCCCGCCGCGACTCGTGGCCGAGCTGGTCGGGCTGCTCACGCCGGGTCGAACAGACTGACCACACGGTTGCGGCCGCCGCGTTTCGCTTCGTACAGGGCGGAATCCGCGGCCAGCAGCACCTGCTCCAGCACCGCGCCGGCCATCGGGTGCACCGACACGCCGATGGACGCCGACAGCGCCGAGACGGCCGCGCTGCCCTCGGTCACGGTCAGGTCCGCGATGGCGGTGCGGATCCGCTCCGCCACGCGGATCGCGTCCGGCAGCGCGGCCCCGGGTAACAGCACCACGAACTCCTCGCCGCCGAAGCGGCCCACCGCGTCCACCTCGCGGACCTGGTCGCACAGGGTGTCCGCGACCTCGCGCAGCACCGCGTCGCCGACCAGGTGCCCGTGCGTGTCGTTGACCAGCTTGAAGTGGTCCAGGTCGATCATCAGCACGCCGAAGTCGGCGCCCCGGTCCAGCTCGCGGGCGGCGGCGTCGTGCCAGGCCACCGAGTTCAGCACGCCGGTCTTGTGATCGGTGGTGGCGGCCTCTTGGAACTGTCTCATCAGGACGCCGCGATGCAGCACCACGATCGGCAGGACCACCAACGGCACCAGGTAGACGTGGGCCATCAGCACCACCGCGGTCAGCCCGCCGAGGCACAGCGTGGCCAGCTCCAGCGCGTTGACGTCCCAGCCGCCGAACAGTTCTTTCACCGTCAGATCGGGATAGCGCAGTTTCAACGCGATCGTGACGAGTGCACTGTTCGTGACGAAGAACGCGGCCATCGCCGCCGCGATGCCGATCAGGTTGCGGAGATCATGGTCGAGGAACGGCAGCGCCCCGGACACCGCGGCCAGCACCGGCCGTACCGGCAGCACGGACAGCACGACGGTGGTGGCGGTGTAGATCACCCGGTGCGCCGGCCGGCTGGCCAGCTGCCGCCAGATCCGTTCCCACAGGTGGGCGAACAGCACCACCGTGAGCGTGACGGCCAGGCCGACCGGCAGGTCCACCGCACCGGCGAAGATCCACACCGAGGTCATGTTCACGTGCACGGTGCTGGCCAGGAACCGTCGCATCCGCTCGGTTCGCCGGGACAGCTCGGCCTGCACCACGCCGACCGTCAGCAGCACCCCGAAGCGCAGCCAGTCGCCGCCGGTCGGGGGCCGCCCGGGTAAGAGGAACGGCAGCACCACCGCGACCAGCTCGACGAGGACGGTGAAGGCGATGAGTGCGGGCGGCAGCCGGCGGATGGCCCAGTTCGCCGGCCGCACCAGCACCGCCCGCCACCCCTCGTCGTGTCCCGGCAGTATCGACCGGGAACGGCCGGGTGTGCCAGCGCCGAACGTGCTCAACCGGCCAGGAGAACGAACAGCAGGGCCAGCGCCCCCGGCACCACCTGGACGAACAGGATCCGCTTGGTCGCGGTCGCGGCGCCGTAGATGCCGGCCACGATCACGCAGATCAGGAAGAAGATCTCGGCCGGCCGGCTGGCGACAAGGCCCCAGATCAGGCCGGCGGCCAGGAAGCCGTTGTAGAGGCCCTGGTTGGCCGCGAGGGCCTTGGTCTGCTCGGCGAACTCGGCGGTCAGGCCGAAGGCGGCCCGGGTGCGCGGGGTGGTCCACAGGAACATCTCCATCACCAGGATGTAGACGTGGATCAGGGCAACCAGGGCGACCAGGACATCGGCGACGATCAGCATCGGCACAGTCTGCTGGATCACGTTGCCGAAACGCCCGTCGGTGACACGATGGTGGACGACGAGGAGGTCATCGATGCACGGGTTGCCCCCGGCCGCGGTCGAGCGACTGACCAGGGCCAAACGCTCCGGCGTGCGCACCTCACTGCTGTCCGCCCCATCGGCCGCCGGGATCAAGGCGGTCGGCCTGGAGCCGGTCGGCGAGGTGATGGGCTGCGTCGTGCTCAGCACCGTCTCCCAGTACCGGTCCTTCACCGGCTACCGCTACGGCAACATGGACGCGTACTCGCGGCCGTACCTCGAGGCCCTGCACACCGGCTACAACACCGCGCTGGACCGGCTGCGGGCCGAGGCCAGTGCGCTCGGCGCCGACGGTGTGGTCGACATCCGGCTCAGCCTGAGCTCGTTGGGCCAGGCCGAGGAGTTCCTGGCCATGGGGACCGCCGTGCGGGCCCAGTCCACGACCCGGCCGAAGTCGCTGTTCACCACCGACCTGTCCGGCAGCGACGTGGCCAAGCTGATGCTGGCCGGCTGGGTGCCGCTCCAGGTCGAGTGGGCCGGTGCGGCCAACGCGATCTTCACCGGCATCGCCACCCAGTCCCAGACCTCGTTCTACGCCGGCAACATCGAGGTCGACGCGTACACCCGGCTGATCAACCACGTTCGGGCCGGGGCCAGGACCCGGTTCCACGACGTGGTCCGCAAGGCCGGTGCCGATGGCGGCATCGTCAACCGGATGGCACTGTCCACCTGGGAGCCCGCCGAGCAGGTCATCGCCGCGCTGGCCTACGTGTACGGCACCGCCATCGCCCAGTTCCACCGGGGAACCACCACCCCGGCCAGCACGTTGACCATCATGCCGCTGCGCCGGCAGGGAGAGTGAGATGACGACCGTCGACGGGATTCCCGAGGACGCCATGCGTCGGCTGGCCGAGATGAAACCCGGCCAGAAGACCTCGCTGTTCACCTCGGACCTGAGCGTCAACGAGTTCCTGCTGGTGCGGGAGGCCGGGTTCCGGCCGTTGGGCATGGTGTTGGGGTCCAGCATCTACCACGTCGGGTTCCAGTTCGGCCGGTGGAGCAAGAACCAGGAGCTCGAGGTCCTGTCCAACGCCATGTACCACGCCCGTGAGCTGGCCATGACCCGGATGGAGGCCGAGGCCGACGTGCTCGGCGCCGACGGCATCGTCGGGGTCCGGTTGGACATCGAGTTCAAGGAGTTCGGCAGCGACCTGGCCGAGTTCATCGCCGTCGGCACCGCGGTCAAGGCCGACCAGCCCGGGCAGTGGCGCAACAACACCGGCAAGCCCTTCACGTCCGATCTGTCCGGTCAGGACTTCTGGACGCTGGTGCAGGCCGGCTACGCCCCGTTGGGCATGGTCATGGGGTCGTGCGTCTACCACGTCGCGCACCAGCGGTTCTGGCAGGCGATGAGCAACGTCGGACAGAACGTGGAGATCCCGCAGTTCACCGAGGCGCTCTACGACGCTCGGGAGCTGGCCATGAGCCGCATGCAGGCCGAGGCCGAGGCGTTGCAGGCCGAGGGCATCGTCGGCGTGCAGCTGTTGTCGTTGCCGCACAGGTGGGGCGGGCACACCACCGAGTTCTTCGCCATCGGCACCGCGGTCAAGCCGTTGCGGGCCGACCACACCATCGCCAAGCCGCAGCTCGTGCTGCCCCTGGTGGACTGATGGCCGACAACATGTGGGACACCCACCTCGTCGTCGCCGCCCTGAAGGCCGACCGTGCCGATGTCGAGTCGTACACGCGGGTTCTCACCGAGACCTTGGGCGATGCTTTGCCCGCCGGCATGGTCGAGGTCGAGCGCAAGCGGGGCTTGTTCGGCCGCGGACAGGCCACGTCGGTCCTGGTTCGCACTGCCGACAAGCACTTGGAGCTTCGCGCCGGCAAGCACGGCGGCGTCGAGGCCGAGATCCGCCAGGTCGTGCGGGGCGTGGTGATCTCCCGCCGTCAGGTCGGCGTGGACGAGTGGTTGGCCGAGTTCGCCGAGGTGCTCAACGGCATCGCCGCCCAGGACGCCGCCGCCCGCGAAGCCCTCTCCCGTTTGTTCGGAGCATAATGACCGCTTGGAAGGGGCCTTCCTCCACTCCGAGTGCAGGAAGGCCCCCTTCCAAGCGTGAAGATCTCAGCCGTTGAAGATCTTGTAGAGGTTGGTGAAGTCGTAGGGGGACTGGGGGATGCCGCTGCACGACGGGGAGACGCCGCCGCTCGGGCAGTTGCCGTTGTCCCGGCCGACGGACCAGAACGCCAACCGTCCGATGTGGTTGGACTGGGCGAAGCTCAACACGGTCTGCGCGGCGGCCTTGGTCGTGACCATGCCGCTGTCGTTGACGCCGATCATCGGGGTCAATCCGAGCGAAGCTCGGAGCTGAGCGTCCGATTTGGACGGCCAGATGGACTTCATCTGGCCCAAGGTGGCGTTGGCGGCCGACACCATGGCCTGGCCCCAGTCGCCGGTGAAGCCGAAGTCCATGACCATCGGATTGACCAGGACGTTCAAACCACGGGAGGCGGCGTCCTGGAGGATGGACACGGAGAACGGGTCGATGCCGTAATCCTGAGCCTGCACCCGAAGCGTGTAACTGATGGTGGTGCCACGCGCCTGCTGCACGGCCAACAACGCCTGGTTGACCATGGCGGTCGGGATGGAAGCCTCGATGTCGACGTCCAGACTGTTGCTGCCGACGGCGTCCAACGCCTTCTCGTACGCGGCGGTGAGCGCCGAAGCCGAACCGCAGGTGTTCTCCAGGTACGGCCCGGCGGCGCCGCCGGTCGACACCGTCACCGAACCGCCCAACGCCTTGAGGTCGTTGACCTCGCCGATGATCCGGGCGTCGTTGAGCGGGATGGTGCCGCCCCACGAAACATTGCAACCGGTGGAGTCGGCCAACGCGAAGGCCAGGTTGAAGCTCTTCTGACCGGTCGACCTGGCCACGTCGGCCAATGCCGGGGTGGGCGAGGTGATGTCGATGTACGGGGAGAACTTCGCCCCCACCGGCGGCGGAGTCCCGGTGGTGGTCGTGGTCGTGGTTGTGGTGGTCGTCGTCGGAGGGGTGCTGCCGCCGGCGCACGGCTGGCCGTTGATCTTGCAGTTGACCGGCTGCCCCGAACCGCTGACCAAGAAGCCGAACGTGGTGCTGGCCCCGGCGGCCAGCGAGCCGTTGTACTCACGGTTGGTGAACACCTGGTGCTGCCCGCTCGGCGCGTCCAAGGCGTCCCAGTACGAGCCCATGCTCGACCCGGCCGGCAGGTCGAACTCGACCTTCCAACTGGTGATGGCCGAGCTGCCGGCGGTGATCGTCACCTTGTCCTGGTAGCCGGAGCCCCAGGCCGAGTCGGTGGAGATCACGGCGGACGGCGTGGTGGCGGCCTCGGTCAGGCCGGCGGCGACGAGCAGTCCGACCACCGGCAGGGCGGCGAGCAGGGCGATCGCGGCGCGCATGTCAGCTCACCACCAGGTTCAGTCGCTGGATGCCCCAGTCGTTGGCCTGGCTGCCCGGCAGCCACACGTCGACGATGTCGTCCTTGATCCAGCTGCCGATGTCGGCGGCGTAGCAGTTGCCGTAGCCGGGGACGGTGAACCTGGTGCCCCACGGGATGTTCCGCGCGTCGACCGCGCAGAAGCCCGGGCCGGCGTTGTAGCCCAGAGCGGTCTGGCCGCTGTCGTTGTACGAGGTGACGCGGTAGTTGAGGACGGTGCCCTTGGGCAGCGCCCACGCGGCCAGCTTGCCGTCCGAGCCGACCCGGTACGAGGTGGAGACCTGGCCGATCGACGGCTCCGAGCCCGAGGCGTCGCTCATGGCGTAGAGCTGGTAGTTCGCGTTCTGGCACGGGCTGTTGTCGGTCACCGTCAGCGTCGGCTGGCCCCAGTCGCTGATCCACTGCAGCGCCTGGCCGTTGCGGAACGCCCGGTAGGCGACCGCGCCGGCCACCCGCTTGAACGTGAAGGTGACGGTGCTGCCGGACACGCCGCCGCTGACGCCCGACGGGGCGGGCAGCCGGCCGCTGACGTTGACCGGCGGGACCAGGGTGCCGGGGCCGTGTCCGCCGGTCACCGGGCGGTCGGGGATGGTGCCCGTGTAGAAGTGCTGACAGGCCGGGAAGGTGGTCGCCGCGGATGCCGGGGCGGCCGCAACCGTGCCGGCGGTGATGATGAGGGCGGCGAGCAGGGCGGAGGTGCGCATGGTTGAGGCCTCTCTGCGGCAGGGGAGCGGAGAGTTATGCGCGCGCAGCGGGGTGGTGTGGGGGCGAGGGCGCGTCACGCCCCCACACCACGGCTGTCGCCCACTGGGGGTGACCCTCCGCTCTACGCGGCGGGCGGCCCGGTGGGTTCACGTCGCCTACCGACCGTAAGTGGCCTAGACCACAACGTCAATGGGTCTAGACCTTTTTCGAGTAGTTCACCAAATGACGAAGGATTGCCGACTGTGGAGAAGACACCCTGGGCGACGGCCGTCGCGACCGGTATCGGGTCGCTGCCCGGAACCGATCCCGGCGAGGCCAACCGCGTCGTCGCCGGCGAGCTGCCCGACCTGCCCCACCTGGCCGAACTTCCCGCACGCGGAGTCGGGGCGGACATGATCGGCCGCACCGCCGGCCTGCTCGTGGACATCGCCGTCGAGGTCGTGCCCTCCGGCTACCGGGTCGCCACGCGGCCCGGCCACGACCACCGCCGGGCGGTCGACCTCATGCGCTTCGACCTCGACGCATTCCAGGACGCCGTCGAGAACGTCAAGCCGTCGGTGGTGAAGGTTCAGGTCACCGGCCCGTGGACGCTCACGTCGTTGATCGAGCTCCAGCGTGGCCACCGGGTGCTCACCGATCCGGGCGCACTTCGTGAGTTCGCCGCCTCGCTGTCCGAGGGCCTCGCCGCCCACGTGGCCGAGGTGGCCAAGCGAACGGGTGCATCCGTTGTGGTGCAACTGGACGAGCCGATGCTGCCGTCCGTCCTGCGGGGTCTGCTGCCCACTCCGTCGAAGCTCGGCTACGTCAATCCCGTGCCCGAGCCCGAGGCCCGGGAACTCCTCGGCACGGTCATCGAGGCTGCCCGGCGGGCCACCGGCCAGCCCGTCATCGTGCACTGCTGCGCCGACAAGCCTCCGCTGACGCTGCTGCGCTCGGCCGGTGCCGACGCCCTGGCCTTCGACCTCACGGTGCTCCGCAACGCCTCGGCCGAGGTCCTCGACCAGATCGGTGAGACCTGGGACGACGGTGCCGTGCTGCTGCTCGGCCTCGTGCCCACCACGGACCCCGCGGTTCCCGTTGCGTTGAAGTCCCTGGCCCAGCCCGCATTCGATCTCGTCGACAAGCTCGGCTTCGCCCGCACCCTGCTGACCGAGCGAGCCGTCCCCACGCCCACCTGCGGCCTCGCCGCCGCCACCCACACCTGGGCCCGTCGCGCCATGGCCCTGTCACGAGAGCTGGGCAAGGCCTTCGCCGAGCCCCCCGAGCAGTGGTGACCCAAACCCCCGCGAGTCCCGCTTAGCGTCACACCGAATCCCGCTCTCCGACACATTCGAATGTCACATGCGCGTCGGACGTGCCTCCCAGAGGCACGTCCGGACCGCATGTGCGCTCTCGGGCGGCTGTGCCGGGCTCGATTCAGGGGGTTTGTCCGGTTGATCCTCTTGACCCGAGCTTGACTGTGACGTAGCTTTCATCTCAACAAATTAGGAAACTTTCTTAACTGTTTTTGGGCTCCCGCCGCCGCCGGCCCCTGCACCGGAGGACCCCATGAGAGTTGGAACAGCGGCGATCGCGACCCTGGCCGCGATCGCCTCGGTGAGCTTCGCCGTCCCCGCCGCGGCGGCGACGACCGCCCAGATCCGGGTGGACCAGGTGGGCTACGCGGCCGCCGAGACCAAGGCCGCGTACCTGATGGGCACGACGTCGAACGCGGGCGCGGCCTTCACGGTGACCGACGCCGCGGGCAAGTCGGTGCTGACCGGCAAGGTCGGCGCCAGCACCGGGACGTGGAGCACGGCCTACAGCGCCGTCTACCCGATCGACATCTCGGCGCTCAAGACCGCCGGCACGTACCAGATCAAGGTCGGCAGCACCCTCTCCCCGTCGTTCAAGGTCGACAGCGCCAACGCCCTGTTCGCGCCGATCGCCGACGACGTGGTCAAGTTCTTCCAGGTCCAGCGGGACGGCGCCGACGTCATCCCGGGCGTGCTCAACCGCAAGCCCAGCCACCTGGCCGACAAGACGGCCTCGGTCTACGCCGTGCCGACCTTCACCGGCGACGACACGATCAGCAGCAAGATGGCCAAGACCGGCGTGACGATCGACGCCTCCGGCGGCTGGTTCGACGCCGGCGACTTCCTCAAGTTCACCGTCACGACCTCGTACGCGGTGACCAACCTGCTGCTCTCGCAGCGGGTTCGCCCGAGCGCCTCGCTCGGCGCGGAGGCCCGGTACGGCCTGGACTTCCTGAGCAAGATGTGGGACGCCAAGACCGGCGTGCTCTACGCCCAGGTCGGTGTGGGCGGCGGCAGCAGCAAGGAGAACTTCCTCGGCGACCACGACGTCTGGCGGCTGCCCGAGGCCGACGACAAGCTGAGCGTCAAGGTGGGCGACGAGAACTACTACATCAAGAACCGCCCGGTGTTCGCGGCCAACAAGGCCGGCGCGAAGATCAGCCCGAACCTGGCCGGCCGGGTCGCGGCGGCGTTCGCGGTGGCGGCGCAGAACCTGGCGGCCACCGACAAGAGCAAGGCCACCCAGTACCTGTCGACCGCGGCGTCGATCTACGCCCTGGCCGACACCGCCGGCGGCGGCATCGTCTCGGCCTACCCGCACGGCTACTACCCCGAGTCCTCCTACCTCGACGACCTGGAGCTGGGCGCGACCGAGCTCGGCCTGGCCGCGAACGCCTTGGGCGACAACCGGGTCAGCGGCTTCACGGCGGACGCGGCCAAGTGGGCCAAGGCCTACCTGGCCAGCAGCGACAAGGGCACGCTCAACGTCTACGACACCAGCGCGCTCGGCCACGCCGACCTGGTGAAGCTGCTGCGCCTGAAGAACGCGCCCAAGGTCGACGTCACCGAGGCCCAGCTGACCGGTGACCTGAGCCGCCAGCTGTCCGACGGCGTCACCGAGGCGACCAAGAGCCCGTTCCGCACCGGCGCCTCCGTGACCGACTTCGACGTGGCCAGCCACAGCTTCGGCTTCGTCGCCACGGCCCTGCTCTACGACCAGCTGACCGGCAAGCACGACTACGACAGCTTCGCCACCCAGCAGCGCGACTTCACGCTCGGCTCGAACGCGTGGGGCACCTCGCTGGTGGTCGGCGTCGGCAGCACGTTCCCGCACTGCATGCAGCACCAGGTGGCCAACCTGGCCGGCAGCCTGACCGGCGGCGACAAGGTCGCGGTCGGTGCGGTGGTCAACGGCCCGAACAAGGCCAGCCTGTTCAAGAGCATCGACACGCTGCCCGACGGCGGCAAGAAGTGCGGTGTCTCCTCGTTCAAGACCTACGACTCCACCACCTCGCGCTACATGGACGACGCGCGCACGTGGCAGAGCTCGGAGCCGGCGCTCGACTTCACCTCGACCGCCGCGCTCGCGTTCAGCCTGACTGCGGCAGGCTGAGGCAGGGATAGAGGGACCGCCCGATCCCGATCGGGCGGTCCCTCGCCATGTCCGGTGATTTCCGTATGGAGCGGTTCACCATTGACCGAGAACGCTCCCTGGCAATCCTGACAGGCAACTCTTAGGGTGTTCCCGGTTTGCTCTTCAGCTTCTCCGCAGGTCCGTATACGAGGCTTACCGCATGGGTCGAGATTCCGGGCCGGCGTGGACGCGGCACCGAGTGCTGGTGTTGCTCGCCGCCGTCGTCGCCGGTGCCGGGCTGGCCGCTGTCGTGGTCGGCGTGGACGGCAGCGTCGCCGCGTCCCCGGTCGCGGGCAGTGCGCAGCCGAAGCCGAAGTCCGCCGCGGCCACCGACACGCTGACCAAGAAGAGCAGCGCCCCGACCCCCACGGTGGACGCCACCTCGGTCCCGTCCGACCCGACCGCGGCGCTGGCCGCCGCCATGGCCCCGTTGAGCGCCAGCAAGACCGGCGACTTCTCCATCGCCGTGCTCGACCAGGAGACCGGCGTCACCGCCACCTTCAATCCGGACGAGACCTACGCGACCGCCAGCATCGTCAAGGCCGACATCCTGGCCGTGCTGCTCTACCAGTCGCAGCAGCAGGGCACGCCGCTCACCGACGACGAGGACACGGCCGCCACCAAGATGATCGAGGCCAGCGACAACGACTCGGCCACGGCGTTATGGGACGACGTGGGCAGCGCCGCCGGCATGACCACGGCCAACCACGCCTTCGGCTTACGCGACACGGTCGCCGGCACGGACGACTACTGGGGCCTGACCACGACCAACGTCGCCGACCAGCTCACCGTGCTGTCGGTGCTGACCTCGCCCAAGTCGCTGCTGGACGACGCCTCCCGCAAGTACGCCGCCGACCTCATGCACCAGGTCGAGCCTGACCAGGTCTGGGGCGTCTCCGCCGCCGCCGATCCCGGGACCACGCCGGCGTTGAAGAACGGCTGGCTGCCGGTGGACTCGGACAACGACCTGTGGGCGGTCAACAGCATCGGCCAGGTCAGTCACAGCGGGCACACCTACCTGGTGGCCTACCTGTCCAGCTCGCAGCCCGACGAGCAGACCGGCATCGACCAGGCCTCGGCCGTGAGCAAAGCTGCCGTTGCGGCAGTTGCCGGCAGCTGACTAACGCGAATGCGCTTCATCTATCGTCGGAAACTGGTCGCGAATGGCCGCATTCGCTGGACCGAACGGCCCCAACAGGGGAGACAACGGCGCACCGAGGCGGACAATGGCGGGATGAAGTGGTTCCCGTGGCGGCGCCGTCACGCCGAGCACGACACCCCCGTCGTCGAGCCCGACTCCGAGCAGGTGGCGGAGTGGCTGGAACCCGCGACGGAGAACCCGCAGGCCCGCGCCGACCGGTTCTGGGAACGCTGGAACGAGCTGTTGCCGCAGATCAACTCGGCCCTTGGCGACAGCGAGCCCACGCGCATCGAGCACCTGTTGTGCGAGGAGGTCGCGGCGATCCACCCGGAGCTGCACTTCTCGGTGGAACGCGGCCAGCGCGCCGTCTACGCCCTCGTCGTCACCGGCCAGGAGCGCCCCGATCTGCGCCCCTTGACCGACGCCTGGCAGGCCGCCGCGCCGGATGAGGACATGATCTGGGAGTACCACGACTCGGTGCCGCCGGTGCCGGACCCGACCGAGGTCACCGTCAACATCGGCGATCACCGGCTGCGGCTGGCCGACGTTCGGGTGGTGGCTCAGGTCGACCGGGACGCGGGCGTCGTCGACGTCGCCGTGCACCATCCTGAGCTCGCGGCGCTGACCGACGAGGCCCGTACGGCCATGACCTTCCTGCCGCTCGACGCCACTCTCGGCGAGCGGCTGGCCGCCGAGCGCCTGCGCCGCGTTGAGACCGCCGAGGCGGCCCCGGAACAGGGCATCACGCTGCTGGAGTTGCGGACGATCGTGCGGGGCCTGGCGGGCCAGGACGCCGACGGCAATCCGATCGGTCAGACCACCTGGAGCGGTGACGCCTGACGGCCGGAAACTGTCGGTGGGTGCCGATAGTCTTAGGGCTGTGACCAGCCCCGAAGAGGTTCCCGACGACGTTCGAGCGCACTACGGCGAGCTCGCCGAGCAGATCCGCGGCCACCAGTTCCGCTACTACGTCACGGACTCGCCGACGATCACCGACGGCGAGTTCGACACGCTGCTGCGGGAACTCCAGGGCATCGAGGACACCTACCCGAGCCTGGTCACCCCCGACTCGCCGACGCAGCGCGTCGGCGGCACCTTCTCCACCGACTTCACCACCGTCGACCACCTCGAGCGGCTGCTCAGCCTGGACAACGTCTTCAACACCGAGGACCTCCAGGCCTGGGCCGACCGGGTGCACAAGGAGATCGGCGAGGACGCGCACTTCCTGTGCGAGCTCAAGATCGACGGCCTCGCGCTGAATCTGCTCTACGAGGACGGCAAGCTGGTCCGGGCGCTGACCCGCGGCGACGGCCGCACCGGCGAGGACGTCACGCTCAACGTCCGCACCATCAAGGACATCCCCGAGCGGCTGACCGGCACCGCCGAGTTCCCGGTGCCCAAGCTGGTCGAGGTGCGCGGCGAGGTGTTCTTCCGGCTGGAGGACTTCCCCGACGTCAACGCCGCCCAGGTCGCGGCGGGCAAGGAACCGTTCGCCAACCCGCGCAACTCGGCCGCCGGCTCGCTGCGGCAGAAGGACCCCAAGGTCACCGCGAGCCGCCCGCTGCGCTTCATCTGCCACGGCTTGGGCAAGCGTGAGGGCTTCGAGCCGGAGCGCCAGTCCGACGCCTACCGGGCGCTGGCGGCGTGGGGGCTGCCGGTGTCGCCGCACACCAAGCTGGTCAAGGGGATCGGCGAGGTCGAGGCGCACATCGCCTACTGGGGCGAGCACCGGCACGACGCCGTGCACGAGATCGACGGCATCGTGGTCAAGGTCGACGAGGTGGCGCTGCAACGCCGTCTGGGCTCCACGTCCCGGGCCCCGCGCTGGGCGATCGCGTACAAGTACGCGCCGGAGGAGGCCACCACCAAGCTGCTGGACATCCTGGTCGGCGTCGGCCGTACGGGCCGGGTCACGCCGTACGCCGTGACGGAACCGGTGTTCGTGGCCGGCTCGACGGTGGCGCGGGCGACGCTGCACAACGCGTCCGAGGTCAAGCGCAAGGGCGTGCTGATCGGCGACACCATCGTCATCCGCAAGGCCGGCGACGTCATTCCCGAGGTCCTCGGTCCGGTGATCGACGTGCGACCCGATGACGCCCGTGAATTCGTGATGCCGGTGGACTGTCCGGAGTGCGGCACCACGCTGCGGTACGAGAAGGAGGGCGACGCCGACATCCGGTGCCCCAACCAGCAGTCCTGCCCGGCGCAGCTGCGGGAGCGGCTGTTCTACCTGGCCAGCCGCAAGGCGTTGGACATCGAGGTGCTGGGCTACGAGGCGGCGGCCGCTCTGCTGGAGGCCCATGTCATCGAGGACGAGGGCGACGTCTTCGACCTCGACGAGGACAAACTGCTGCGGACCGAGCTGTTCCGGGCCCAGGACAAGAAGTCCGAGTCCGGCTACAAGCTGTCGGCCAACGGCGCGCGGCTGCTGGTCAACCTGGACGCGGCCAAGGACCGCGACCTGTGGCGGGTGCTGGTGTCACTGTCCATTCGGCACGTCGGTCCGTCGGCCGCGCGGGCGCTCGCGGTCACCTTCGGCTCCATCGACCGGATCTTCGCCGCCAGCGAGGAAGAGCTGGCCGCGGCCGACGGCGTCGGCCCGACCATCGCCGCCGCCGTGCTGGAGTGGCACGAGTGGGAGTGGCGGCGGGACATCATCGAGAAGTGGCGTGCCGCCGGCGTTCGCCTCGAGGAGGAGCAGGACGCCGCCACGCCGCGGGTGTTGGAGGGCCTGTCCATCGTGGTCACCGGGACGCTGCCGGGCTTTTCCCGTGACGAGGCCAAGGAGTCGATCATCGTGCGCGGCGGCAAGGCCGTCGGCTCGGTGTCGAAGAAGACCTCGTTCGTGGTGGTCGGGGAGAGCCCGGGATCCAAGTACGACAAGGCGATCCAGCTCAAGGTGCCGGTGCTGGACGAGGACGGCTTCCGGGTGCTGCTGGCCGAAGGGCCGGACGCGGCGACCGCGGTCGCCACCATCGGGGCAGACGATTCAGTGGACGAATAGGTCGAAGACGTTGCCGGCCATGGACGGCCACTCCGTGACCATCTCCTGGTAGCGCTCGTGCACCGTGGTCGAGGGCGTCAGGTCCCTCGGCTGCGGCGCCGACCGCGGCGCCGAGCTGGTCGGCGCCGGCACCTCCTTGGTCACCACCAGCACCTTCGTCTGCGGCGCCGGCTGCTGCACGATGATCGTGGTCGGCGGCTGCTGGGTCGGCGTGACCGTGGTGGTGCTCGGGGTCGGCGCCGGGGTCTGGCCCGCGTTGCGCACGTCCGTGGCCTGCTCGCTGACGTGCTGCACGGCCATCACGGCGACCACCGCCGCGAAGGTGATGCCGGTGATGCCGGCCGAGACCGCGAGGGCCGCCTCGGGATGCACCACCCGGTGATGGCCTCGCATCACGTCTCCTCGCTTCGTGCCGAGCCCACGCCCTGGCCGCTGGAACGTATCGGAGTAGTCGTGGCCAGTCCAAGCCGTTGTCCGACAACCCACACAGTCTTAGCTCGATCGAATGAATTGGCCCCGTTGCCGTTGCGGCGTTCTCAGGGCACGGTCGAAGCATGCTGCAAGCCTGTCTGAACGGGAGTCGAAGCCGGGACGCCCATCCCGCGCTGCCCGTCACGCCCCAGGAGCTCGCCGCCGACGCCGCTGCCGTCGTCGAGCTCGGCGTGACCGCGCTGCACGTGCATCCGCGTGACGCCGCCGGCCTCGAGGTGTTGGCCGGGCCGGAGGTCGCCACCGCCGTCTCCGTCGTCCGTGCCGCCGTCCCCGGCGTCGAGATCAGCGTCACCACCGGGGCGTGGATCCAGCCCGATCCCGTACGCCGGGCCGAACTCGTCGCCGGCTGGGCCGCGTTGGCCGCCGGCCGTCCCGACACCGCTTCCGTGAACGTGCACGAGGACGGTTGGCAGTCCGTCTGCGCCGCCCTGCACGCCGCCGGCATCGGCATCGAGCTCGGCGTCTTTCACGTGTCAGCCGCACAGACCTTGCGGGCCAACGGCTTCCCGCCCGGCACCGTCCGAGTCCTGGCCGAAGTCCAGCCCGGCCACTCCCCGGATCCCTTGCTGGCCGCCCTTTCCTGGTCGTCCCGGCCCATCCTGCTGCACGGCGAGGACTCCGACGCCTGGCCCGTCCTCGACACCGCCGCCCGGCTCGGCCTCGCCACCCGTATGGGCCTCGAGGACTGCCTGCACCGCCCCGACGGCACCCCCGCCCAGGGCAACGCCGACCTGATCGGCGCTGCCCGAGCGCTGCTCAGAACCGGGTGATGAGCAGGTTGGGGTCGAGCTGGGTGCGGTACGCGGCGCTGGCCACGTAGACGGACTTTCCGCGTACGGCAATGGAAGTGGGGTTGGACAGGCCGTCGGCGGCGGTCAGGGCGATGGTGTGGGAGCCGTCGGGGCGGATGACGGCGAGCCGGCTGGCGGAGTTGATCGCGGCGAGCACGACGGGGCCGTCGAAGGTGAAGTCGTCGATGCCGGCGAGGCCGGTGGCGCGGGTCTGGATCGGGCCGGCGGAACCGTCGTGGCGGACGGGGATCCGCAGCAGCATGCCGGTGTCGGTGTTGCTGACCCAGACGGCCCCGTCATGCACCTTGATGCCGTTGGACCCGAAGCCGGAAACCTTGGCCAGCGGCCCGCCCTGCGCCCAGACCGCGGCCTTGCCGGTGCTCAACGGGATCCGCCACACCTGTCCGGCCGAGGAATCGGTGGCGTAGAGGGTGCGGCCGTCCAGCGCGAGCCCGTTGACGAAGCCGGCCGGCAGCGGCGCGAACAGGGTGGCGGCTCCGTGACCGAGCCGGTAGACGCCGGTCTGCGCGCCGGCGTTGACGTTGACGTAGAGCGTGCCGTCGCCGGTGCGGACGATGCCGGAGACACCGCCCGGCAGCTGGGCCAGGATGGTGATCCGGCCGTCCCTGGTCACCCGCGCGACCTGCCTGGCCCCGTTGAACGTGAGGTCGGCCGAGCCGTCCGGCTCCAGGGTGATGTTCTCCGGCTGCTGATGCGCGGCCAGGTCGAAGTGCACGACCGAAACCTGGCCGGACGCCCACGCCGGCGCCGCGGCGGTGACCGTGGCCAGGGCGACGGCCGCGACGACGGCACTGATTCGGAACACGATGTTCTCCATTCGCTGTCGGTGACCGAAGTATCCCGACGGAATTGGCCGAAATCGCGAAACAGTTGCCTGGGAGAACTCTCAAAATTTACCTAGTAATAACTGTCGCCGCTGGTCGGAGCGATGGCGACGGCCAATTGGAGGTGGTCGCCATCGCCCGGTCGGGCACAGTTTCGCGTTCAGTCCGGCAGGACGACGGCGACGATGCCGGCCAGATGGGCCAGCCGGGCCAGCTCGGCGGCCCGGAACATCGGCCCGCCGGGGCGGCCGACCAGCAGCACCCGCTCGGGCTTGCCCAGCGGTGTGGCGGCCAGCTCGGTGCCGAGCTCCTGCCAGGTCTCGGGCACCCAGTCCTCCTCGCCGTCGAGGATGGTGGCCCGCGGCAGCGGCATCCACGGCACGGTGACCATGCGGGTCTCGGGCGCGGCGGTGCTGGCGGCGACCCGGTGCACGCCGTCGCCGTCGTGCGTGACGACCACGGCCCAGCCGGCCCGCACGATGCGCGGCACGCCCTCGGCGAAGATGGCCAGCCCCTGGGCCGGCTGCGCGGCGATCTCCTCGACCAGCTCCAGCTCACGGTGCGTGTTGAGCACGCCGGCGTACGGCCGCACGGCGTCGACCTCGACGCCCTCGATCGACTCGGCCGCGGTGATCAGCGCGTCCGGCAGGCGACCCGACGGCAGCTCCACCACCAGGTCGTCGATGGCCAGGCCCGGAGCGCGCTCCACCACGTCCACGCTGAGGATGTCAGCCCCGATCTCGCCGAGCGCGGTCGCGACCGCGCCCAGGGTGCCGGGTCGGTCCGGGAGCTGCACCCGGATCAGGAAGGACACGGCGCAACGCCTCCATGCTCGTGTACGGGACCTCGCCGCCCGCACCGGCCGCCGATTGTCGCAGACCGGCGGCCGTGATGAGGATCGTCGTCCGCCAGACGAGACGAAGCCGGCTCGATACCCGCTCGGAGCTGCGCACGGCTGCGTCCTAGACTCGATCGGTCATGCACGTTAGCCCCGCTCACGCTTGGAGGAGCACCTCCGCATGCCCAGCATCTCCCGAGACGAGGTGGCACACCTCGCCCGGCTGGCCAGGTTGGCCGTGACAGACGACGAGCTGGACCTGTTCGCCGGCCAGTTGGACGCCATCCTGAACGCGGTGGCCCAGGTCAGCGAGGTGTCCCAGCAGGACGTGCCGCCGACCTCCCACGCCGTGCCGTTGACCAACGTCTTCCGCGAGGACGTGGTCCGCCCGTGCCTGACCCAGCAGCAGGCGCTGGCCGGCGCGCCGGCCGCCGAGGAGGGCCGCTTCCGCGTGCCCCGCATCCTGGGGGAGGAACAGTGAGCGAGCTCATCCGTCTTTCGGCCGCGGACTTGGCCGACAAGATCCACAAGCGTGAGGTCTCCGCGGTCGAGGTGACGCAGGCCCACCTGGACCGCATCGCCGCCGTCGACGGGGCCGTGCACGCCTTCCTGCACGTCAACGACGAGGGTGCGCTGGCCGCCGCGGCCAAGGTCGACGAGCAGATCGCCGTCGGCGAGGTCGCGTCCCCGCTGGCCGGCGTGCCGCTGGCCCTCAAGGACGTGCTGACCACGGTCGACGAGCCCACCACGGTCGGCTCCAAGATCCTTGAGAACTGGCTGCCGCCGTACGACGCCACCGTCACCGAGCGGCTGCGCGCCGCCGGCGTCGTCATCCTCGGCAAGACCAACATGGACGAGTTCGCCATGGGCTCCTCCACCGAGAACTCGGCGTACGGGCCGACCCACAATCCGTGGGACCTGGAGCGCATCCCCGGCGGTTCCGGCGGCGGCTCCTCGGCCTCGCTGGCCGCCTTCGAGGCGCCGCTGGCCATCGGCACCGACACCGGCGGCTCGATCCGCCAGCCCGGCGCCGTGACCGGCACCGTCGGCGTGAAGCCGACGTACGGCACCGTGTCCCGCTACGGCCTCGTCGCCTTCTCCTCCTCGCTGGACCAGGCCGGTCCCTGTGCCCGGACGGTGCTCGACGCCGCCCTGCTGCACGAGGTGATCGCCGGCTACGACCCGATGGACTCCACGTCCATCAACCAGCCGGTGCGGCCGGTCGTCGAGGCCGCCAGGCAGGGCGCGACCGGCGACCTCAAGGGCGTCAAGGTCGGCGTGGTGCGCGAGTTCCGCGGCGAGGGCTACCAGCAGGGCGTGATCGACTGCTTCGACGCCGCCGTGCAGCAGCTGCGCGACCTGGGCGCCGAGGTCGTCGAGGTCTCCTGCCCGCACTTCAAGTACGCCCTGGGCGCGTACTACCTGATCGCGCCGAGCGAGGCCTCGTCCAACCTGGCCCGCTTCGACGCCATGCGCTACGGCCTGCGGGTCGACGGCGGCGCGCTGGGCGAGCTGTCGGCCGAGGAGGTCATGTCGCTGACCCGCGAGGCCGGCTTCGGGCCCGAGGTCAAGCGCCGCATCATCCTCGGCACGTACGCGCTGTCGGCCGGCTACTACGACGCCTACTACGGCTCGGCGCAGAAGGTCCGCACGCTCATCTCGCGTGACTTCTCGTCCGCGTTCGAGCAGGTGGACGTGCTGGTCGCGCCGACGACGCCGACCACCGCGTTCAAGATCGGCGAGCGGATCGACGACCCGCTGGCCATGTACCTCAACGACCTGTGCACCATCCCGTCCAACCTGGCCGGCAACGCCGCGCTGAGCGTGCCGGCCGGGCTGGCCGCCGAGGACGGCCTGCCGACCGGTCTTCAGGTGATGGCGCCCGCGCTGGCCGACGAGCGGATGTACCGCGTCGCCGCCGCCTACGAGGTCGCCCGCGACGCCGCGCAGGGCGGCCCGCTGATCAACCGCGTGCCCGAACTGGAGGCGATCTCCCGATGAACGTGAACAAGATCCGCCTGGCCATCACCATCGTCGGCTCGCTGATCGGCGTGGTCGCGGCCGGCGCCCAGGCCCGCAAGGCCGTGGCCAAGAACGACAAGCTGTCCCTGGTGAACGCGCTGGCCAGCGTGCTGGTCGCGGTCACCGGTGGGGCGCTGGCCATCCGTGGGGCCCGAAAGGACGGGGACGCGTGACCGCCGTGGCCGAGGTGATGGACTACGACGAGGTCCTCGAGCGGTTCGACCCCGTGCTCGGGCTCGAGGTGCACGTCGAGCTCAACACCAACACCAAGATGTTCTGCGGCTGCGCCAACGTGTTCGGCGGCGAGCCCAACACCCACGTGTGCCCGGTGTGCCTCGGCATGCCCGGCGCGCTGCCGGCCGTGAACGGCAAGGCCGTCGAGTCGGCCATGCGCATCGGCCTGGCGCTGAACTGCGAGATCGCGCAGTGGTGCCGGTTCGCCCGGAAGAACTACTTCTACCCGGACATGCCGAAGAACTTCCAGACCTCGCAGTACGACGAGCCGATCGCCTTCAACGGCTACCTCGACGTGGAGCTGGACGACGGCACGATCTTCCGGGTGGACATCGAGCGGGCCCACATGGAGGAGGACACCGGCAAGTCGCTGCACGTCGGTGGGGCCACCGGCCGCATCCACGGCGCCGACTACTCGCTGCTCGACTACAACCGGGCCGGCGTGCCGCTGATCGAGATCGTCACCAAGCCGATCACCGGCACCGGGGCCCGCGCGCCGGAGATCGCCCGGGCCTACGTGGCCACGCTGCGGGAGCTGCTGCGGGGGCTGAACGTCTCCGACGTGCGGATGGACCAGGGCTCCATGCGCTGCGACGCCAACGTGTCGCTGATGGCCAAGGACGCCACCGAGTTCGGCACCCGCACCGAGACCAAGAACGTCAACTCGCTGCGGTCGGTCGAGCGGGCCGTGCGCTACGAGATGACCCGGCACGCCGCCGTGCTGGCCGGCGGCGGGACGATCAAGCAGGAGACCCGGCACTTCGACGAGTCCACCGCCACCACGCGGGCCGGGCGCACGAAGGAGACCGCCGAGGACTACCGCTACTTCCCCGAGCCCGACCTGGTGCCCATCGCGCCGTCGCGGGAGTGGGTCGCGCAGCTGCGGGACAGCCTGCCGCAGCCGCCGTGGGTGCGGCGCAAGCAGATCCAGCAGGAGTGGGGCCTCAGCGACGCCGAGCTGCGGGACCTGGTCAACGCCGACGCGTTGGACCTGGTTTCGGCCACCGTCGAGGCCGGGGCCAAGCCGGACGACGCCCGGTCGTGGTGGGTGTCGTACCTGTCGCAGCAGGCCAAGACCCTGAACAAGGAGCTGGCCGAGCTGCCGATCACGCCGGCCCAGGTGGCGCGGGTCGTCGCCCTGGTCGCCGACGGCAGCCTCACCAACAAGCTGGCCCGTACCGTCGTCGACGGCGTGCTGGCCGGCGAGGGTGAGCCGGACGCCGTGGTGGAGGCCCGGGGCCTCAAGGTCGTCTCCGACGACTCCGCCCTGACCGCCGCCATCGACGACGCCTTGGCCGCCCAGCCCGACGTCGCCGACAAGATCCGCGCCGGCAAGGTCGCCGCCGCCGGGGCCATCGTCGGCGCCGTCATGAAGGCCACCAAGGGCCAGGCCGACGCCAAGCGCGTCCGTGAGCTGATCATCGAGCGCTGTAGCTGACTCGTTGTGTGAAAAGGCCGTTCCCGGCTTCGGGAACGGCCTTTTTCATTGCTTGACCGGCTGCCGCAGGATCGTTTTCAGCTTGGCCGGCGCCGTTCGGCGGGCGTCGCTGAGATAGATCTCGTGGTGGTCGCCGTTGAAGGTCAGGCCGTTGTCGGGGAGATAGTGGTTGTGCAGGCGGTCCAGCGTGGCGGTTTCGTCGTCGTAGGGGCCGATGTGCAGGATCTGCACGCATTTTCCCTCGGTGAAGGTGTGCAGGCGGACCTTGTCGAGCGCGGGGTTCTCTTTCTTCTTGGCGACGGCATCGACCGCGGAGCGCACCATGTCCTCCGTGATCCAGTCCGGCTGACTGATCATCATGGTCCATTCCCACGACTGTTTGTGTCGTGCGGTGAACACGGACGGATCATCAGCGCGCCACAGTCCTTCCAGCGGTCCGACCGTGAAATCTTTACCGAGGGTCTTCTTGCTGGCGAATTTCAGGGTGTAGGCCACCCCGTACAGCGCTTCGATCGCACTGGCGTATTCGTTCGAGGTGTTCGGATCGCCACGCCCGTCGACCGCGATGTACCGGAGCTCGGGCACGTCGACCAGGGCGAAGTCCTTCGACGACGGCGAGTAGAGCGCCCGATGGGCCTTCTTGATGTCGTACTTGTCCATCGAGGTCTGCATGGCCAGCGTCGCCTCGGTCCAGCCGATGTCCGCCGCGAGCATGGCTTCGCTGTAGTCGAAGATCGCCGTCGCCGCCGTCGGCAGCGGTTCCTGCTCGGCGCGGACCGCCCTGACCTCTTCGTGCTGCCGGCGCAGCTTCTCCAGGCGCTCCGTCAGTCCTGTGGCCACGTCCTTGTCCGGCAGGCCCGGGCTGTTCGCCAGGCCGATCAGGACCCGCGCTCGTACGGGCGTCAGCGTCGCCAGCGCCTCACGCGTGGCCTTTACGCACAGTTCACGGCCTTCCTCCGTCGCACGGAAGGTCGCCCGTGACTTACCCGACGGGGGAGCACCGGCCGTCTCGATCAGGCCGCGTTTGGCCAGCTTGTCCAGCACGTAGTAGATCGAGGAGAAGCCGAGCGCCGTCCATGCGCGCACACCCCGCTCTTCGATCACCCTCTCCAGCTCGTAGCCGTGACGTGGCTGTTCGACCACCAGCCCCAGCACCGTCAACTCGCCATCGGTCAGCTCGGCCATGCCCCCTATTCTAGCGCTAGAATATGAGTCAGTCCTTGGGCTGGCCGCCGTTGGGCTTCGGGATGATGATCGCCCGGTCGTCGCTGGACACCGGCTTGCCGCCGTCCTTGTTGACCGTGCCGACCAGGAGCGTGTTCTGGTCCACCACGTCCATCGCGCCGATCAGGCCGTAGCCGCCCGGGCCGTCCATGATCGTGCTCGGCTTGCCGGTGAAGCCGCCCGTCTTGGCCAGTACCAGCACCTGGATGCCCGGCTTGTGCACCGTCGCCACGCTGATCTCGTCCGTGAACGCCGCGCAGCCCGCCACGCCCGGCTTGTCCGGCCAGCTCCAGGCCGGTGTGCCCAGTTGGGGTTGGCCCGGCGTGATCCGGTACAGCTGGTCCGCGTTCGGCGTCTGGTCCGTCACCCAGGCCGCGCTGCCGTCCGCCGCCGTGCACATGCCGCCCGGGTCTTGCAGGCCGCTGATCACCACCGCCGAGGACGGGTTCGGGTTGCCTGCCGCCGGGTGGCCCAGGCCGTCGATGCGCAGCACCTTGCCCGCCAGCGTCGACGGGTCGTTCGCCGCCGCCGCGTTGCCCGCGTCTCCCGTCGCCACCAGCAGTGCGCCGCTCCGGTCCACCGCCAGCACGCCCCGGTTGTGCGTCGGGCCCTTCGGGATGCCCGTCAGGACCGGCTTCGGCGTGTCCCCGACCGCGAACCGCATCACCCGGTTGTCCGTCGCCGTCGTCACGTAGGCGTACACCAGTTGGTCTTGCTGGTACGTCGGCGACAGCGCCAGCCCCGTCAGCCCGCCGTCCGTCGCCGCGTCCACTTGGATCGTCGCCACCGGCTTCGGCTCTTGGCCCCTTTGCACCGCCAGCACCCGGCCCGTCGTCCGCTCCGCCGCCAGGCCACTAGCCCCGCCCGGCAGCGCCGCCACCGCGGCGAGCGGCGCCATGCACGTGCCGATCACGTTTTGGTCGAAGTCCGTGCACCCTTGCGGCGGCGGCACCTGCCGGGGCGTCCCGTTCGGCCCTTGGACGTTCCCGCCGCCCTCCGCGTTCGACCCGCCCGGCGCATTCGGCTCAGGTCCCGGCGCCTCGGTCAGCTTCGGCTGCGGCTGCCAGTCCTGGACGCCCGCCCCGTTCGACTGATCCGGGAAGCTCGCACACCCGCCGAGCAGCAGTCCGAGCGCCACCGACGAGGCAACAACCCGGCTAGCTCTCCGCATGATGCCCGAGCGTAAGCGCGCCCACGTGAACCCCAGGTGAGCACCCCCTGTACCCCGTGCCCCCTTCCCGGGCGACAAGCACGAGACGGGACCGGGAGCAGGCCGTGCGGACTAGGGTCGGGGCGTGACCGATCACGAGGCGATCACTGTGCTGGTGCCCGACGAGCATGCGCTGGAGGCGCTGGCGGCGGTCGAGGGTGTCCGGACGGTGCGGTACGACGTCGAAGGGGAGCTGCCGGCGGAGGCGGGGGAGGCGGAGGTGCTGATACCGCCGTTCCTGGCGGGCAAGCGAGCGGTGCCGCTGGTGGAGAAGCTGCCGAAGCTGAAGCTGGTGCAACTGCTGAGCGCGGGGGCGGAGGTGTGGCTGGGCCGGCTGCCGGAAGGGGTGAAGCTGTCGACGTGCCGGGGAGCCCACGGGGGGAGCACGGCGGAGTGGGTGGTGGGAGTGCTGCTGTCCTTCTACCGGCACCTGCCGTATTTCCTGGACGCGCAGCGGGAAGGGCGCTGGGCGTTCCAGGTCACGGACACGCTTCAGGACAAGCGGGTGCTGATCGTGGGGGCGGGGGATCTGGGCCATCAGCTCGCGAAGAGGCTTGAACCGTTCGACGTGGAGACGACGATCGTGGGGCGCACGGCTCGGGAAGGCGTGCGGGGGGAAGAGGAGCTGCCGAACCTCATCGGACAGTACGACGTGGTGGTGATGGTAGTACCGCTCACATCCGACACGACGGGGATGGTGGACGCGCAGTTTCTGGCGCGGATGAAGGACGGGGCGATTCTCGTCAACGGGGCGCGGGGGCCGGTGGTGGACACGGATGCGCTGGTGGCCGAGTTGCAGACAGGGAGGATCAGGGCGGCGCTGGATGTGACGGAGCCGGAACCGCTGCCGGAAGGTCATCCACTGTGGAGTGTGGACGGCCTGCTGCTCACGCCGCACGTCGCCGGCAGCTGCACGGGGCGGGAGAAGAGGGCGTACGGGGTGGCGGCAGCGGAGGTGGCGAGGTTCGTCAAAGGTGAAGAACCGCGCAACCTGGTACACGGCGAGTACTAACCGACTGCTCTGTTCGGCGGTCGTTCGGCGGCCGAAGGTTGCCTATCCTGCCGCCGGTGAGCACCTTCGAAACGGGGTTGCACCACCTCGATGACGACGAAGAGCCCGAGTACGGCACCACGCTCGCGTACGAGGAACCACCATCCCGGCCGGTCGCGCCCTGGCACGGCGGGGCGGACCTGGGGCTGCTCGGCCTGCGCCTGATGCTGGGCGGCCTGGTCGGAGTGCACGGCGCGCAGCGCACGCTGGGCTGGTTCGGCGGCCACGGGCTCGGCGACTTCGCGAAGTCGTTGCAGCAGGCGGGTTTCCGCTACACGGACATCCTCGCGCCGGCCCTGGGCTATGCCGAGCTGGGCGGTGCGGTGCTGATCATCCTCGGCCTGTTCACGCCGCTCGCGGCGGCCGCGGTGCTGGCGGTGGTGGGCAACACGATCATCCTGCAGTGGAACGGCGGCCTGAACGACTACGAGCTGGCGGTGGCCCTGGCCGGCGCGGCCTTCGCGGTGCTGTTCGCCGGCCCGGGCCGGATCTCGCTGGACCGTCGCACGCCCTGGTACCGGCACGCCCTGGCCTACGGCACCTCGCTGTTCTCGCTGGCCGTTATCGCGGTTGCCGCGCTGCAACTGCTGCTGAGATAACTGACCCATGCTCTCCTTGCCGCTGGCTGAAGACGCCGAACTGACCCCGCTCGAACCCTGGCAGGCGGACGAGTTCGCCGAGCACATCGACCGGCACCGCGCGCACCTGGCTCCGTGGATCCCGCTGGCCAGCACGGTGACCGACACCGAGAGCGCACGGGAGCTGCTCCAGCGCTACGCCGACCACCAGGCGGCCGGGGCCGGCCGGCTGCTGGGCATCCGGCTGCGCGGCGAGCTGGTCGGCGCGATCCTGTTCGTGCAGTTCGACCTGACCACCGGCAACTGCGAGCTGGGCGTCTGGCTGGCCCCGCACGCCCAGGGCCACGGCCTGATCACCAAGGCGGCCCAGCTGATGATCGACTGGGCCTTCGACGTGCGGGGCATGCACCGCATCGAGTGGATCACGATGACGGCCAACGAGCGCAGCAAGGCCGCGGCCAAGCGCCTCGGCATGACCCTGGACGGCGTCCTGCGCGAGTCCTACCTGTTCGGCGGCCGCCGCCACGACTCGGAAATCTGGTCACTCCTGGTGACCGACCCCCGCCCCTGGAAGTTGTGAACGGACCATTCCAAAACTCCGAGTTTTGGAATGGTCCGTTCCGACCGCTGAAGCGGTTACAGAGAGGGGTCGCGGACGGCGCCGGTGGCGGCTGAGGTGGTGAGCTTGGCGTAGGCGCGCAGGGCCAGGGTGACCTGGCGCTGCCGGTCACGCGGCTGCCACGGCCGCTCGCTGGACTCCATCTTGGCCCGGCGCTCGGCCAGCACGGCCTCGTCGACCAGCAGTTCCAGCTTGCGCTCGTGCACGTCGATCAGGATCTGGTCGCCGTTCTCGACCAGGCCGATGACGCCGCCGTGCGCGGCCTCGGGCGAGATGTGCCCGACGGAGATGCCCGACGAGCCGCCGGAGAACCGGCCGTCGGTGATCAGCGCGCACTTCTTGCCGAGGCCGGAGCCCTTGAGGAACGCGGTCGGGTGCAGCATCTCCTGCATGCCGGGACCGCCGGCCGGGCCCTCGTAGCGCACGACGATGACCTCGCCCGGCTGGACCTCCTTGTTGAGGATGACCGAAACGGCCTCCTCCTGGCTCTCCACGACCCGCGCCGGCCCCTGGAAGCGCCACAGCTCTTCCTCGATGCCGGCGGACTTGATCACGGCGCCGTCCACGGACAGGTTGCCGCGCAGCACCGCGAGGCCGCCGTCCTTGGTGTACGCGTGCGCGACGTCGCGGATGCAGCCGCCATCGGCGTCGGTGTCCAAAGAGGACCACCGCGCCTCGGTGGAGAAGGCCTGCGTGGTGCGGACTCCGCCCGGCGCGGCGTGGAACAGTTCCAGCGCCTCCTCGGACGGCGACGCGGCGCGAATGTCCCAAGTGGACAGCCACTCCGACAGCGAAGGGCTGTGCACCGAGTGCACGTCCTCGTTGAGCAGCCCGCCCCGCCACAGCTCGCCCAGCAGCGCGGGAATGCCACCGGCCCGGTGCACGTCCTCCATGTGGTAGTCGGAGTTCGGCGACACCTTGGACAGGCAGGGCACGCGACGGCCGACCGCGTCGATGTCGGCCAGCGTGAAGTCGATCTCACCCTCCCGCGCGGCGGCGAGGATGTGCAGCACGGTGTTGGTGGAGCCGCCCATGGCCATGTCCAGCGCCATGGCGTTCTCGAACGCCTTGCGGTTGGCGATGGAGCGCGGCAGCACGGAGTCGTCGTCCTCGCCGTACCAGCGCTTGCACAGCTCGACGACGGTGGTGCCGGCCTTCTCGAACAGCGACCGCCGGGCCGCGTGGGTGGCCAGCGTGGAGCCGTTGCCGGGCAGCGAGAGGCCGAGCGCCTCGGTGAGGCAGTTCATCGAGTTGGCGGTGAACATGCCCGAGCACGAACCGCAGGTCGGGCAGGCCGAACGCTCGACGACGGTGAGGCCGTCGTCGTCGACCTCCTGGCTGGCCGAGGCCGAGATGGCGGTGATCAGGTCGGTCGGGGCCTGCGCCACGCCACCGACGACCACGGCCTTGCCGGCCTCCATCGGACCACCGGAGACGAAGACCACCGGGATGTTCAGCCGCAGCGCGGCGTTGAGCATGCCCGGGGTGATCTTGTCGCAGTTGGAGATGCACACCAGCGCGTCGGCCTGGTGGGCGTTGACCATGTACTCGACCGAGTCGGCGATGATCTCGCGGGAGGGCAGCGAGTAGAGCATGCCGCCGTGGCCCATGGCGATGCCGTCGTCGACCGCGATGGTGTGGAACTCACGCGGCACGCCGCCGGCCGCGCGCACGCCCTCGGCCACGATGTCGCCGAGATCACGCAGGTGCACGTGGCCCGGCACGAACTGGGTGTAGGAGTTGGCGATCGCCACGATCGGCTTGCCGAAATCGCTGTCGGTCATGCCGGTGGCCCGCCACAGCGCGCGGGCGCCCGCGGCGTTGCGTCCGTGGGTCGTGGTGCGGGAGCGCAGCTGGGGCACTGCTCCTCCAAAAACTGATTGGCCTTGCGGAAAAGTTGACGTGGACCGGGTCGCGGCTCGCAGACCAGGTTACTCCGCGTCCCCGGCGGCGGCGTCGGGATCGGACAGCCGGCCGCCGGACAGTGCCGCCAGCATCGGCAGGTGCCGGGTGCGCACGCCGGGCAGCGGGACCAGCTCGTCCCCGGCCAGCACGGCGTTGAGCCAGCCGCGGCGGGGCAGCTTGAGCGAGCGGATGTCGGCCCAGGCCAGCGTGCGGGAGCCGAACAGGGTCCGGGTGCGCAGCTGCTCGGAGTCGACCACCGTGCGGGTGCGCAGGATCCACACCGCGCCCACGATCGGGATCAGGTAGAGCAGCGCGAACACCGCGTTGGTGGACGCCACCACCGGCGACTCGCAGATGGCCAGCAGACCCAGCGGGAGCAGGCCGGTCGTCGGCACGCGAAAGATCACTCGTTGGACGGACGGCGGGGCGGACTCACTCACGTTCACGATCCTCGCACCTGGGCTTTTCGTTCCACCATCCGGGAGCGTTTTCCCGCAGAGTTGACGCCCGGACCCGGCCAGCAGTACCGTCCGAGCCATGCTGCGTGACACCGGCCTCGTACTTCCGAGGCGCGCCGACGCCTAGGGACCATGAGTCCGCGTCGGCGCGCGACCCTCGTTCGACCACGTTTCGAGTGTGGTTGACGGGGGTTTTTTCATGCTTGTTGCACCATGAATCCTCCGCAGGACCACCGACCCCGAGGCAGCCCCGATGACCAGCGCACCCTCGCGACAAGCCCCGGTCCCCGGCGCGACTCCGCCGCGCCCCGGCCCGCCACCGAAACCCGCGCCGCCCGGCGGCGCCCCGGTCCGCGTGACCGGCTCCGCCTCGCTCGTGCGCTCGCTCGAGGCCGTCGGCTGCGAGGTCGTGTTCGGCATTCCCGGCGGCACGATCATGCCGGCCTATGACGCGCTGCTCGACTCCACGACGCTGCGCCACGTGCTCGTCCGCCACGAGCAGGGTGCCGGCCACGCCGCCACCGGCTACGCGCAGGCCACCGGCAAGGTCGGCGTGTGCATGGCCACCTCCGGCCCCGGCGCGACCAACCTGGTGACGCCGCTGGCCGACGCCTACATGGACTCCGTCCCGGTGGTCGCCATCACCGGCCAGCAGAGCCGGGCGCTGATCGGCACCGACGCGTTCCAGGAAGCCGACATCTGCGGCATCACCATGCCGATCACCAAGCACAACGTGCTCGTGACCGACCCGGCGGAGATCCCGCGGGCGATCGCCGAGGCGTTCCACATCGCCAGCACCGGCCGACCCGGCCCGGTCCTGGTCGACATCCCCAAGGACGTGCTCCAGGAGACCACCTCCTTCTCCTGGCCGCCCGAGCTGCGCCTGCCGGGCTACCGCCCGACCACCCGCCCGCACGGCAAGCAGGTCCGCGAGGCGGCCAAGCTGATCACCGGCGCACACCGGCCGGTGCTCTACGTCGGCGGCGGCATCATCAAGTCCGGCGCCACCGCCGAGCTGCTGGAGCTGGCCGAGCTGACCGGTATCCCCGTGGTCACCACGCTGATGGCCCGCGGCGCGTTCCCGGACTCGCACCCGCAGCACCTGGGCATGCCCGGCATGCACGGCACGGTCGCGGCCGTCGCGGCCATGCAGAAGGCCGACCTGCTGATCGCGCTGGGCACCCGCTTCGACGACCGGGTCACCGGGCAGCTCAGCTCGTTCGCGCCGGACGCGCAGATCGTGCACGCCGACATCGACCCGGCCGAGATCTCCAAGAACCGCCGCGCGGACGTGCCGATCGTCGGCGACTGCAAGGAGATCCTGGGCGACCTGATCGCCGCCGTGAAGGCCGAGCGGGAGCACACCGCGACCGCCGACATCGCGCCGTGGGTCACCGAGACGTACGGCTGGCGGGAGACCTATCCGCTGGGCTACGACTGGCCGTCCGACGGCGCGCTGGCCCCGCAGTACGTGATCGAGCGCATCGGGCAGATCGCCGGCCCGGACGCGATCTACGCCGCCGGCGTCGGGCAGCACCAGATGTGGGCCGCTCAGTTCATCAAGTACGAGCGTCCCAGCAGCTGGATCAACTCCGGCGGCCTCGGCACCATGGGCTTCGCCGTGCCGGCCGCCATGGGCGCCAAGTTCGGCGCGCCGGACAAGGTGGTCTGGGCCATCGACGGCGACGGCTGCTTCCAGATGACCAACCAGGAGCTGGCCACCTGCGCCATCGAGGGTGCGCCGATCAAGGTCGCCGTGATCAACAACGGCAACCTCGGCATGGTCCGGCAGTGGCAGAACCTGTTCTATTCGGAGCGGTACTCGCACACCGACCTCGGCACCCACAAGCACCGCATCCCGGACTTCAAGATGCTGGCCGAGGCGCTGGGCTGCGCCGGGCTGCGCTGTGAGTCCAAGGAGGACGTGGACGCCACGATCCAGCAGGCGATGGAGATCAACGACCGCCCGGTCGTGATCGACTTCGTGGTCGGCAAGGACGCGCAGGTGTGGCCGATGGTGGCTGCCGGCACCGGCAACGACCAGATCATGGCCGCCCGCGGCATCCGCCCGCTGTTCGACGAGGACGTGTGATGACGATGACCAAGCACACTCTGTCCGTCCTGGTCGAGAACAAGCCGGGTGTCCTTGCCCGCGTGGCCGGCCTGTTCTCCCGCCGTGGCTTCAACATCGAGTCGCTCGCGGTCGGCCCGACCGAGCACCCGGACATCTCCCGGATGACCATCGTGGTCGGCGTGGACGAGCTGCCGCTGGAGCAGGTCACCAAGCAGCTCAACAAGCTCATCAATGTCATCAAGATCGTCGAACTGGAACCGACCACGGCCGTGCAGCGCGAGCTGCTGCTGGTCAAGGTCCGTGCCGACGCCACCGTGCGCAGCCAGGTGCTGGAGACGGTGCAGCTGTTCCGCGCGAAGGTGGTCGACGTTTCGCCCGAAGCGCTGACCATCGAGGCAACCGGAACCGGCGACAAGCTCGACGCGCTGCTGCGGATGTTGGAGCCCTACGGCCTGCGTGAGATGGTGCAGTCCGGCATGGTCGCCATCGGACGCGGCGCCCGCTCCATCACCGCCACCGCGGCCCGCTAAAAATCCTCGGAAGGAACACAAGGAAAGCCATGACTGTCGAGACCTTCTACGACGACGACGCCGACCTCGGCATCATCCAGGGCCGCAAGGTGGCCGTCATCGGCTACGGCAGCCAGGGCCACGCCCACGCGCTGAGCCTGCGCGACTCCGGTGTGGACGTTCGCATCGGCCTGCCCGAGGGCTCGAAGTCGCGGGCCAAGGCGGAGGAGGAGGGCCTGCGGGTCCTCACCCCGGCCGAGGCGTCGGCCGAGGCCGACCTGATCATGATCCTGGCTCCGGACACCAAGCAGCGCAAGATCTACGCCGACGACATCGCGCCCAACCTTAAGGACGGCGACGCGATCTTCTTCGGGCACGGCTTCAACATCCGCTACGGCCTGATCACACCGCCGTCGAACGTGGACGTCGCGATGGTCGCGCCGAAGGGCCCGGGCCACCTGGTGCGCCGCCAGTTCGTGGACGGCAAGGGCGTGCCCTGCCTGATCGCGGTCGAGCAGGACGCCACCGGCGGCGCGCAGGCGCTGGCCCTGTCCTACGCGAAGGGCATCGGCGGCTCGCGCGCCGGCGTCATCAAGACCACCTTCAAGGAGGAGACCGAGACCGACCTGTTCGGCGAGCAGGCGGTGCTCTGCGGCGGCGCCTCCGCGCTGGTGCAGACCGGTTTCGAGGTGCTCACCGAGGCCGGCTACGCCCCGGAGATCGCCTACTTCGAGGTGCTGCACGAGCTCAAGCTGATCGTCGACCTGATGTACGAGGGCGGCATCGCCAAGATGCGCTACTCGATCTCCGACACCGCCGAGTACGGCGACCTGACCCGCGGCCCGCGCGTCATCACGCCGTCGGTCAAGGAGGAGATGAAGAAGATCCTGGGCGAGATCCAGGACGGCACCTTCGCCACCGAGTGGGTGAACGAGGACGAGGCCGGCCGCCCGAACTTCACCAAGCTCCAGCAGGAGGGTGAGGCGCACCCGATCGAGCAGGTCGGCAAGAAGCTGCGCGGCCTGATGTCGTGGGTGGACCGTCCGATCACCGAGACGGCCTGAGCTTTCCCCCTGGACGGCCCTCGCTCCCTGCGGAGCGGGGGCCGTTCGCCGTTACGCTGCCGGGCGTGAGCAACGACTCCGTGCCGATCTATGACGACAAGAAGCAGGTCCGCGGCAGCCTGGACCTGACCGGCGTGCGGTGGCAGCGCGGTGACGGCGACGACACCGAGGGCGAGCACGTCGAGGTGGCCTTCGTGCCGCACACCGACGGCGTCACCTACGTGGCGATGCGTAATTCCGCCCAGCCGACCGGGCCCGTTCTGGTGTTCACTCCCGCGGAGTGGGACGCCTTCGTGAAAGGCGCGCGGGACGGCGAGTTCGATGAGCCCTGGTAGTTACGGGGAAGTTAACATCACCCCTTCCATCACGGCGGCCAACTCGTAGGATGCGACGAGGTCCAGCACAGCGTCGTGCCGGTGGCCCGTCCGAGTAAGTCGCGCGCGTCAAACCTGGAGCTGTGTCGTGACCAATGCCAGTCGTCCCGTCGTTCTGATCGCCGAGAAGCTCGCGCCATCCACCATCGAGGTGTTCGGGGACGAGGTGGAGATCCGCCACGTCGACGGCACCGACCGGGCCGCCCTGCTGTCCGCCGTCGCCGACGCGGACGCGCTGCTGGTCCGCTCGGCCACCCAGGTGGACGCCGAGGTGTTCGCGGCGACGAGCAAGCTCAAGGTGGTCGCCCGCGCCGGCGTCGGCCTGGACAACGTGGAGGTGCCGGCCGCCACCAAGCACGGTGTGCTGGTGGTCAACGCGCCCACGTCCAACATCACCTCGGCCGCCGAGCACGCCGTCGGCCTGCTGCTGGCGGTGGCCCGCCGCATCCCGGAGGCCTCGGCCAGCCTGCGCGGCGGCGCCTGGAAGCGCAGCTCGTTCTCCGGCGTCGAGCTGCTGGGCAAGACCGTCGGTGTGGTCGGCCTCGGCAAGATCGGCCAGCTGTTCGCGGCCCGTATCGCCGCCTTCGGCACCGAGCTGATCGCGTACGACCCGTACGTCGCGCCGGCCCGCGCCGCGCAGCTGGGCATCGAGCTGGTCAGCCTGGACGAGCTCCTCGAGCGGGCCGACGCGATCTCCATCCACCTGCCGAAGACCCCGGAGACCAAGGGCCTGATCGGCAAGGAGCAGCTGGCCCGGACTAAGAAGGGCGTCATCATCGTCAACGCCGCCCGTGGCGGCCTCGTCGACGAGACGGCGCTGGCCGAGTCCATTCGGGACGGTCACGTCGGCGGCGCCGGCATCGACGTCTTCGAGACCGAGCCGACCACGTCCTCGCCGCTGTTCGAGCTGCCCAACGTCGTGGTGACGCCGCACCTCGGCGCCTCGACCGCCGAGGCCCAGGACCGCGCCGGCACCGACGTGGCCCGCTCGGTGCGGCTGGCCCTGCGCGGCGACTTCGTGCCTGACGCGGTCAACGTGGCCAGCGGCGGTGTGGTCAACGACGAGGTGCGCCCGTACCTGCCGCTGGCCCAGAAGCTCGGCGTGGTGCTGTCGGCCCTGGCCGGCAAGGCCCCGGCCTCGGTGACCGTGACCGTCCGTGGCGAACTGTCCAACGAGGACGTCTCGGTGCTGCCGCTGGCCGCGCTGCGCGGCGTGTTCTCCGGCATCGTCGACGAGCAGGTCACGTTCGTGAACGCGCCGACGCTGGCCGAGACCCTTGGCGTGTCGGTCAACCTGGTCAAGGAGGCGGAGAGCGCCAACCACCGCAGCCTGCTGACCGTGAGCGCCGCGCTGCCGGACGGCACCGCGCTGCGCGTCTCCGGCACGCTGTCCGGCCTCGACGGCGTGGAGAAGCTCGTCGAGGTCAACGGCCGCGGCTTCGACCTGCGGGCCGGCGGCGAGCTCGTGCTGCTGGAGTACCAGGACCGGCCGGGCGTCATGGGCACCGTCGGCACCCTGCTCGGCGAGGCCGGCGTCAACATCGAGGCGGCGCAGATCTCGCAGACCAAGGACGGCTCCGACGCCGTCATGCTGCTGCGCGCCGACCGCCCGGTCGACGCCGGCGTGCTGGAGCCGATCGGCGCCGCCGTCGGCGCCCACACCGTGCGCTCCATCTCACTGATCTGACCGTTTTGTCAGGAAGGGGGCCTTCCTGCACTCGGAGTGGAGGAAGGCCCCCTTCACGGCAGGTTGGGGCCGGTCAGGGGCGCAATGTCACCCGTACGGGTGGCGATTGCGCCATCCGGGTGTCCCGCACTTCGGGAGAGATCACCCCAGAAGCGTGTTCGGACTCCGATTAGTAGGGGAAGTACGGGTAGCCTCACGCGAGAGATGGATGGTCCCGTGATGGGACCGAACTCCGGGAGGTGTGTGGATGCGGCTCGCGGTGATCCCAGGTGACGGGATCGGGCCCGAGGTAGTTGCCGAGGCGCTGAAGGTACTCGGCGAGGTGGTTCCGACAGCGGAGATCACCCGGTACGACCTCGGTGCGGCGCGGTGGCATGCCACCGGGGAGCTGCTGCCGGAGTCCGTGCTCGGCGAGCTGCGCCAGCACGACGCGATCCTGCTCGGCGCGGTCGGCGACCCGTCGGTGCCCAGCGGGATCCTGGAGCGCGGGCTGCTGCTGCGGCTCCGGTTCGAGCTCGACCACCATGTCAACCTGAGGCCGGCTCGGCTGTACCCGGGCGTGCGCAGCCCGATCGCCGACCCGCCCGACATCGACATGGTCGTGGTGCGCGAGGGCACCGAGGGCCTGTACGCCGGCAACGGCGGCCTGCTGCGCAAGGACACCCCGCACGAGATCGCCACCGAGGTCAGCATCAACACCTCGTTCGGCGTCGACCGCGTGGTCCGGGACGCCTTCTCCCGGGCGCAGGCGCGTCCGCGCAAGCACCTGACCCTGGTGCACAAGACCAACGTGCTCACCCACGCCGGCTCGCTGTGGTCCCGGGTCGTGGAGGAGGTGTCGCTGCTGCACCCCGAGGTGACCGTCAACTACCAGCACGTCGACTCCGCCACCATCCACATGGTCACCGACCCCGGCCGGTTCGACGTGATCGTCACCGACAACCTGTTCGGCGACATCCTGACCGACCTGGCCGCCGCCGTGACCGGTGGCATCGGCCTGGCCGCCAGCGGCAACCTCGACGTCACCCGCCGCAACCCCAGCATGTTCGAGCCCGTGCACGGCAGCGCGCCCGACATCGCCGGGCAGGGCATCGCCGACCCGACCGCCGCCGTGCTGTCGGTCGCCCTGATGCTCGACCACCTCGGCGAGCACGAGTCCGCCCGCCGGATCGAAGCATCCGTCGCCTTCGACCTGGCCACCCGCGACCACGCCTCGCCCGGCGCCACGTACGCCATCGGCGACCGCCTCGCGGCCCTGGTCTCGAGCAACACCCGCACCACCGCCTGACCCACCAAAACCCCCGTGAGTCCCGCTCAGCGTCACACCGAATGTGTGAATCCGTTTCACGCATTCACCCTGACGCTAAGCGGGACTCGCGGGGTTTAGGGGGAGCCGGTGATGACGTGGTGGAGGTCGTCGGCGGCGTCGGTGGCGAAGGCGGCGTCGTCGCAGACCACGTGGGGGACGTCGTACGTGGCGGCCGGGTCGGTGGAGATGACGCCGGCGAGGAAGCCGCTGTCCACAAGGGACGGCAGCGGGCGGCTGTCCGGCACGACGACGACGGCGTAGCCCCAGTGCTCGAGACGGGGCCGGGTGGCCGGCACGGTGGTGGCGACCAGCGGCCGGTGGTGGCGGGTCGGGTTGTGCCGGCCGGCGTGGTAGCTGCGGGCCATGCCGGTGATGGCGGCGGCGGCGTTGTCGAGGATGCGCTCGGAGACCTGGTCGATGCCGACGATGTCGACCACGGAGTGCATGGTGGTGACGTCGGTGACGCCGCCGTGGGTGTGGTGGTCCCGAGCGGTGACGAGCAGCTTGGGCACCCCGATCGGTAACGCGCGTAGGGCCGCGAAGGCGGGGAGCCGCCGGTAGGCCCGCCGACGGCCAGGACGCCGTGTAAGCGGCCCTGTTCGTGCAGCTTGACCAGGACGTCAGCGGCCCCGACGCCGTCGAGCGCGACCGGCTCGCAGCCCCCGACGCGGACGCGGTCCATCAGCCAGGCGTACTCGGCGCCTTCGGCGTTCGGCGCGCCCAGCAGGACGACAGTGACCACGCAGCCTTCTCCCTTCGACGAAGGCGGCTGACGACCAGGCTGCTCCTTCCATCGAAATTGGACCAGTCCAATTTCGGCAAGGTGGACCGGTCATGGGCTGTTTCGGTTAAAATTCCCGACTGGTGGGAAGTTTCGTCCGACGCTTGGTCAGTTCGGGCCGGGTGTGGCAGCATGCGGGTGTGGCTCTCCACACCGTGATCATCATTGCGCAGCGCGCCGGGTAGTGCCCCTGACGGCACCCGGCGCGCAGACCTCTTGCATTCGCAGGGGGTCTTTTGCTTTTCAGGGCCACTTACAGCTTCCCTCTCGCAAGGAGCAGACCGTTGAGCAGGACTACACCGGCCGGGACGCCGCTGGGCGACGGCTTCCACGTCTTCGACACCACCCTGCGGGACGGCGCCCAGCGCGAGGGCATCACGTATTCGGTGACGGACAAGCTGGCCGTGGCCCGCCTGCTCGACGGCATCGGCGTCGGCTTCATCGAGGGCGGCTGGCCGGGCGCGCTGCCCAAGGACACGGAGTTCTTCGCCCGCGCCGCGGCCGGCGAGCTGGAGCTCAAGCACGCGGTGCTGGTGGCGTTCGGGTCGACCCGCAAGGCCGGCGTGAAGGTCGAGGACGACCTTCAGGTGCAGGCCCTGCTCGACTCGCAGGCCCCGGTCGTCACGCTGGTGGCCAAGTCCGACCGTCGGCACATCGAACGGGCGCTGCGCACGACCGTCGACGAGAACTGCGCCATGGTCGCCGACACCGTCCGGTACCTGGTGGCCCAGGGCCGCCGCGTTTTCCTGGATGCGGAGCACTTCTTCGACGGCTACGCCTACGACCCGGAGTGCGCGCTGCGCGTCCTCCAGGCGGCCGGCGAGGCCGGGGCCGACGTGGTGGTGCTGTGCGACACCAACGGCGGCCAGCTGCCGGTCGGGCTCGGACAGACCGTCACCGAGGTGATGGCCCGCACCGGGCTGCGCGTCGGCATCCACTGCCAGGACGACACGTCCTGCGCGGTGGCCAACACTCTCGCGGCGGTGCAGGCCGGCGCGACCCATGTGCAGTGCACGGCCAACGGCTACGGGGAGCGGGCCGGCAACGCCGACCTGTTCGCCGTCATCGGGAACCTCGTGACCAAGCTCGGGATGCCGGTGGTACCCGCCGACTCCGTCGCCGAGCTGACCCGCGTGTCCCATGCCCTCGCCGAGATCGCGAACATCGCCCCCGACACCCACCAGGCCTATGTCGGGGCGTCGGCCTTCGCCCACAAGGCGGGGCTGCACGCGAGCGCGATCAAGGTGGATCCGGATCTCTACAACCACATCGATCCGGCCACCGTCGGCAACGGCATGCGGGTCCTGGTCACCGAGATGGCCGGCCGGGCGAGTCTTGAGCTCAAGGGACGAGAGCTCGGGCTCGACCTGGCCGGCCGGCCCGACGCCGTCGGCAGCGCCGTGCAGAAGGTGAAGGAGCTGGAGGCCAAGGGCTGGTCCTTCGAGGCCGCCGATGCCTCGCTGGAACTGTTGCTGCGCAACGAGCTGTCCGAAGTGGACGAACCACCGTTCACTTTGGAGTCCTACCGGGTGCTGCTGGATCACCGGCAGGACGGCGTGATCGTGTCCGAGGCCACGGTCAAGGTGCACGTCGGCGGCGAGCGCGTGATCGCCACCGCCGAGGGCAACGGTCCCGTGCACGCGCTGGATGCCGCGCTGCGCCAGGCACTCCGGCCACACCTGTCCTGGATGGACAGTGTGGAGCTGGCCGACTACAAGGTGCGCATCCTGACCGACCACCCGGGCACCGACGCCATCACCCGCGTGCTCGTGGAGTCGACCGACGGCGAGCACGAGTGGACGACGGTCGGCGTGCACAACAACATCGTCGAGGCGAGCTGGCTGGCCCTCTGCGACGCCCTGGCCCACAAGGCGATGCGGGTGCGCGCCCTGGCGTGAGACGTAGCTGACGGGCCGCACCGCGGCCCGTCCTATTAGGCTCGGTCCCGTGCGATTCGCCAGGATTTCTCATTCGGAAGGGGCGTCCTTCGTCGCCATCGGCGGCGAGCCGGACAGCCTGATCGCTGCGGAACTGTCGACCTCGGTGTTCGAGGACCCGAAGTTCACCGGCCGGACGTGGCCACTGGCCGCGGTACAGCTGCTGGCCCCGATCCGCCCGTCCAAGGTGGTGTGCATCGGCAAGAACTACGCCGACCACGCCCGCGAGATGGGCGGCGAGCCGCCGGCCGACCCCGTCATCTTCATCAAGCCGTCGACCTCGGTGATCGGCCCGGACGCGACCATCGAGGTGCCGGCCGGCCTCGGCCGCGTCGACTACGAGGGCGAGCTGGCGATCGTCATCGGCGGCCTGCCGGTGCGCCGGCTCAAGGCCGAGGACGCGAGCTCGGCCATCCTCGGGTACACCATCGCCAACGATGTCACGGCCCGTGAGCAGCAGAAGGCCGACGGCCAGTGGACGCGCGGCAAGGGCCACGACACGTTCTGCCCGCTGGGGCCGTGGATCGAGACCAACCTCGACCCGGCCGGCCTCGACCTGCGCACCGAGCTGGACGGCGAGCTCAAGCAGGACGGCAACACCAGCGACCTGCTGCACGGCATCGGCGAGATCCTGGAGTGGATCACTGCCGGCATGACGCTGCTGCCCGGGGACGTGGTGCTCACCGGCACGCCGGCCGGCGTCGGCCCGATGACCGACGGGCAGACCGTGTCGGTGTCCATCGAGGGGATCGGCACACTCACCAACAAGGTCGCCGCCGTCTAGTCGCCTTGGCCCATGATCGAAGGGCCGGTCGGCGCAACTTCGCGCCGTCCGGCCCTTTTGGCGCTTCCGCTGCTGAACCATGGCGTGCTATCCCGCGTTGAGCCGATTGCGAAACCAGTGAGGTCAGCAATCTGGCCCCGACCGGTTGGCCGCAGCGCAGCGGAGGTGATGGCATGGTGGTGCCCGATCCCGCAAGGGTGCTGTTGGTCGACGCCTCTCAGCTGATCACCGAGGGGCTGCGCGTCTGTTTGCAGCGCACGCAACGTTTCCGGGTGGTCGGTGTGGCGCACACCTCGTCCGAGGCGCTGCGCTGCCTGCGTGGGCTGCTGGTGGACCTGGTCGTGACCGATCTGGCCGTGCCCGGCGCCGGTGCCCTGCGCACGGTTCGCGACGTGCGGGCCCAGCGCCCGTCGGCGACCACCGTGGTCGTCAGCGAGATGGACAGCCCGGAATGGGCCAAGGCGGCGCTGAACCAGGGCGCCTCGGCGTACCTGCTCAAGACGACACCGCTGCGGGAGTTGGTGTCGGTGTTCAGCGAGGTGCTGGCCGGCGCCACCCACGTGCTCGATCCCCGCCTCGGCGGGCAGGTCCAGCTCTCGGCCGACCTGCCCCCGCATGCCGTGCTGCCCCAGCTGTCGGCCCGCGAGTTCGACGTGCTGGCCGAGATGATCAAGGGCCTGGACAACCAGACCATCGCGCACCACCTGTTCATCAGCACGGACACCGTCAAGACCCACGTGAAGGCCATTCTCCGCAAACTCGGCGCAAAGGACCGCGCCCAGGTCGTGGCGATGGTCCTCAGTGGACGGGTGCCGCGCTGAGCCCCCCGGTGACGAGAACGCGCCTTTCCTGAACTCCGAGTTGAGGAATGGTCCGTTCCGAACTCACCGGCGGGCGAAATCGGGCGCGTGTTCCGGGCGGAAACCGATTGCCACCAGGTAGGCCGGAATCAGGCCGAGCTTGGGGAAACGGTTCAGCAGCCGCAATGCGAGCGGCGTTCGCTTCATCAGATCGACACGGCCGCTCAGCGCCGGGCCGACAGCGTTGTCATGCATCAGCCGCTGCATGCCCTGCGTGATGGTGGTGGCCGGACCGCGCCGGCGCTGCACCTTGGCCAGATCCTCGGTCGTGACGGTCCCTCGGCGCAGCGGGGCGGCCAGGATCCTTGCCGCTGCAACGGCATCCTGCACGGCCAGGTTGATACCGACGCCGCCGACCGGCGACATGGCGTGCGCCGCGTCACCGATGCACAGCAGACCGTCGCTGTACCACTGGGTCAGCCGGTCCAGTTTCACGTCGAGCAGCTTGGCGTCGTCCAGCGACTCGATGGCGTCAACCCGGTCGGCCAGCCACGGCAGCACGCCGGCGACGCTGTCCCGGAACGCCTGCAGGCCGGCCTTGCGCCAGCGCGCGTCCGAGCCCTTCTCGATCAGGAAGGCCAGCTGGAAGTAGTCGCCGCGGTCGATGTAGACGACCATGCGGCCGCTGCCGATCATGCCGCCGATGCCGATCGGGTCGCCCTCATGCCGCGGCACCCGCAGCCACCAGCAGTCCATCGGCACCCGCCAGCTGCGAATCCCCAGCCCCAGCGCGCTGCGCAGGATCGAACGGCGACCGTCGCACGCCACCGTGAGATCGGCCTGGATCTCGCCGCTCTCGCCGTCCTTGGTGCGGTAGGTGATGCCGGTGACGCGGCCGTCCTTCGTGGTCAGGCCGGTCGCCTCGGTGTTCATGCGCAGGTGGAACGTCGGCTCGGTCGACGCCGCGTCGGCGATCATGTCGAGGAAGTCCCACTGCGGCACCATCGCGATGTGCTTGTGCGGGCCGGGCAAACCGCTCAGATCCACGCCGACCGTGGTCTCCGGCCCCGCCGGGAAGCCGATCTGCGTCAGCAGCCGGTGCGGCACCTTGGCGAAGTTCTCGGCCAGGCCCAGCTCGTCCAGCAGCCGCAGTGTCGAGGCGTGCACCGTGTCGCCGCGGAAGTCCCGCAGGAAGTCGCCGTGCTTCTCCAGCACGGTCACGTCCACCCCGGCCCTGGCCAGCAGCAGCCCCAGCATCATCCCGGCCGGGCCGCCGCCCACCACGCAGCACGTCGTCCGTTCCATCGCCATCCCTCTTTTCAACGCTTGTTGAATAATCTCAGGATGCTCGCGCCCGGCACCGCCGTCAACCCGCTTCACCCGGACAGGCACACGTGACCCGCGTTACGGCCGCCGGTCGCACGCCGTCACCGATGCGCCACGACTCGGAGAAACCCGTTGTCGGACACCGAGAAACGTGACCTGTCGCACGCGCAGCGGAATCGCGGGACGGCGGAGAGTGACCACGATCAAGGGGTAGCTTCACCTTGTTAGCCGAATCGCGGACAAGGGATCCGCACCTAGCCTCTCCTGGTGACGCCAGTTCTCTCCGCATTCACCACCCGCACCACCGTCGAAATCCGCGCCGTTTGCCTGGACATCGACGACACGCTGATTGACTACGACGGATCGGCGAGAACCGCGTTGACCGCCCTTGTCGGACACGACGAGGCGTGGCCCGCATGGCAGCGCACCACCGACGAGCACGTGGCCCGCGCCATCTCCGGCGAGTTCGACTACGACACCATGCGCTGGCGGCGCACCAAAGCCTTCTTCGCCGTGCTCGGCGAACACCTCGACGACGCCGAAGTCCGGCGGCGCGAAGACAGCCGCCTCGCCGTCATGGAACGCTCATGGCGGGTGTTCGACGACACCATGCCCCTGCTCGACTGGCTGCGGGCCAGCGGCATCAAGGTCGCCGCCGTGACCAACGCCTCCGGCTCCCGGCAGCGCGCCAAGATCGCCGCCGTCGGCCTGTCCGAATTCTTCGACCACGTCGTCATCGCAGGTGAGCTCGGTGTCGCCAAGCCCGACCCCGTGATTTTCCACACCGCCTGCCTCGACCTCGACGTGCTGCCCGCCGAGACCGTGCACGTCGGCGACCGCCTCGACCTCGACGCCATCGGCGCCCGCGACGCCGGCATGCACGGCGTATGGCTCAACCGCGACGGTCTCGACCCCCAGCTCGCGCCCGCCGGCGTATGGACCATCAACAGCCTCGCCGAGCTCCCCGAACTCGTCGTCTGCGAGCTCTCCACCCCCGGCCTCGACGCCCTCTGACCTGCGCGATCAGGCACCGCCGCGGCCCGATTTCGTGATCGGGCCCGCCATGGTCTAGTATTCATTCCGGCAGGGCGGACGGCCTCCGGCAACACCAAAGCTGATCCAGAATGCCAATGGGGTATGGTGTAATTGGCAGCACGACTGATTCTGGTTCAGTTAGTCTAGGTTCGAGTCCTGGTACCCCAGCGTGAGGCACCCAAAGCGATGTGCTAGGGTACCTCCCAGCAAGAAAACTAAGTCCTGGCCCCGTCGTCTAGCGGCCTAGGACGCCGCCCTCTCAAGGCGGTAGCGCGGGTTCGAATCCCGTCGGGGCTACTCAAGATCGGGCGATCCCTGTGCTTCTTCGAAGCACGGGGATCTTTCGTTTTCTCACTGGGGCTCTCGCCCCAGACCCCAAGGCAGGGCGGGCTTCGCCCCCTGCACCCCCTTGGCTCGGCTTCGCCTTCGCTGCGGGCTTCGCTTCGCTCGCCCTCGGTGGTGGGGTTCGGGCTTCGCTTCGCTCGCCCTGGTGGGGGTGGGCTTCGCTTCGCTCGCCGTGGGGTTCGGCGTTGTCTGTCGCCTGCCCGGCTCGTGCTTCAGCGTCCCGCTTTGCCTTCGGCTTGCTGCTTCGCTTGTCCACCTTTGGCTTCGGCTCGTGTTGAGCCGTCCTGCCTGGCCTTCGGGCTGCTGCTTCGCCTGTCGCCTTGCGGCCTTGTGGCCTGCCTCGCCTTCGGCTTCGGCCGCCTCGGCTTCGGCTCGTGTTTAGCTGTCCTGCCTGGCCTTCGGCCTGGTGCTTCGCCTTGCCGCCTTGCGGCCTGCATCGGCTTCGGCGTCCTGCTGGTGCTTCGTCCCGCTGGCGGCTCCTGTCCCGTCGGGGTCCTCCTGTCTTTCTTCTCGCGACTCTTTCTTCCTTCTGTCGGTTGCCTTCCTCTTTGGTGGTTTCTCGGGTACCGGGGTCTTTGCCGTGCTTCCTGGCCTTCCGTTTCCGTGTCCCGCTTTGCTGGGGCTGCCGGGCGGTGAGTGAGGGCCGCCTGTCCTTGCTCCTCCTTGCTTCCGCGTCGGCCTGCCAGGGGGTGTCGTTGCCTGTCTGTTCCCGCCTTCCGCGCGCCCCCAAAAAGTGCGGGGTAGGCGAGGGGGCTCGCCTACCCCGCGGAGAGGGTGAGGGGGAGTTAGAGGCGGTTTTGGAGGGCCTCGGCGGCGGCCAGGAGGTCGGCGGCCCAGCGGCCGCCGGGGCGGCGGCCGATGCGGTCCACGGGGCCGGAGACGGAGACGGCGGCTATGACGGAGCCGGAAGAGTCGCGGACGGGGGCGGAAACGCTGGCTACGCCAGGTTCGCGTTCGCCGACCGACTGTGCCCAACCGCGGCGGCGGACCTCAAGGAGGGTGCGCTCGCCGAAGAGGGCGTCGGAGAGGAGGGCGCGCTGGGTGGGGGAATCGGCCCACGCGGCCAGGACCTTGGCGCCGGAGCCGGCGGTCATGGGAAGGCGGGCGCCCACCGGCACGGTGTCGCGGAGGCCACTGGGGGGCTCGGCGGCGGCTACGCAGATGCGCTGCATGCCGTCACGACGGTAGAGCTGCACGGACTCGCCGGTGATGTCGCGGAGGCGGGGAAGGACGGAAGAAGCCGCGTCGAGGAGGGGGTCGGTGGCCCCACCGGCCAGCTCGGCCAGGGCCGCCCCGGGGCGCCAACGGCCGTCGGAACCGCGGCGCAGCAAGCGATGCACCTCGAGGCCTACGGCGAGGCGATGGGCGGTGGCACGGGGAAGACCCGTGCGGTTGCAGAGTTCCGCCAGGCCGCAAGGGTCCTTGGCGACGGCGCTGAGCACCGCCACCGCCTTGTCCAGAACGCCGATCCCGCTATGCTGTCCCACGTCGCGATACTAGCTTCCCGCGATGTGGGAAGTCCAGCCGCGCCACCATCTGGGAAACCCGAACTGACACGACATCCCCGAAGGGGAGGAGCCCATGGGCCGCACGCTCGCGGAGAAAGTCTGGGACGCGCACCTGGTGCGCAAGGGCGACGGAGCCGAACCGGACCTCATCTACATCGACCTGCACCTGGTGCACGAAGTCACCAGCCCGCAGGCCTTCGACGGGCTGCGGCTCGCCGGCCGGAAACTCCGTCGGCCGGACCTGACCATCGCCACCGAGGACCACAACGTTCCTACGGTGGACGTCGAACTTCCGATCGCCGACCCGGTGTCCCGCACCCAGGTGGAGACGCTTCGGCGCAACTGCGCGGAGTTCGGCGTTCGACTGCACCCGATGGGCGACGCGGAACAGGGCATCGTGCACGTGGTCGGCCCGCAGCTGGGCCTGACCCAGCCGGGTATGACGGTGGTCTGCGGCGACAGCCACACCTCTACGCACGGCGCGTTCGGGTCGATCGCCTTCGGGATCGGGACGTCTGAGGTCGAGCACGTGATGGCCACCCAGACGCTGCCGCTGAAGCCCTTCAAGACCATGGCGATCAACGTCAACGGCACGCTGCGCCCGGGCGTCACGTCCAAGGACGTGATCCTGGCGGTGATCGCGAAGATCGGCACCGGCGGCGGCCAGGGCTACATCCTGGAGTACCGCGGCGAGGCCATCGAGGCGATGTCGATGGAAGCCCGCATGACGGTGTGCAACATGTCGATCGAAGCAGGCGCCCGCGCCGGCATGATCGCGCCGGACGACACGACGTTCGACTACATCAACGGCCGCCCGCACGCGCCGAAGGGCGCGGATTGGGACGCGGCTGTCGAGTACTGGCGCTCGCTGCGCACGGACGACGACGCCACCTTCGACACCGAGGTGGACATCGACGCGGACACGCTGACGCCGTTCGTCACCTGGGGCACGAATCCGGGACAGGGCCTGCCGCTGGGCGACCGGGTGCCGAACCCGGAGGACATCGGCGACGAGAACGCCAAGGTGGCGGCCGAGAAGGCACTGGCCTACATGGGCCTGGAGCCGGGCACGCCGCTGCGTGACATCCACGTCGACACCGTCTTCCTCGGCTCCTGCACCAACGGTCGCATCGAGGACCTCCGTGCGGCGGCGGCGGTTCTACAGGGCCGCAAGGTCGCATCGGACGTACGCATGCTGGTGGTGCCCGGTTCGATGCGGGTGCGCGCGCAGGCGGAGTCCGAGGGACTGGACAAGGTCTTCACCGACGCGGGCGCCGAGTGGCGGTCCGCGGGCTGCTCCATGTGCCTTGGCATGAACCCCGATCAGCTCAAGCCGGGCGAGCGCAGCGCCTCGACCTCCAACCGCAACTTCGAGGGCCGCCAGGGCAAGGGCGGCCGAACCCACCTGGTGTCGCCGCTGGTCGCCGCGGCCACCGCGGTGCGCGGCACGCTGTCGTCGCCGGCCGACCTGGACTGAGGAGCAACGCCATGGAACCGTTCACCAGCCACACCGGGGTCGGCGTCCCGCTGCGCCGGTCCAACGTGGACACCGACCAGATCATCCCCGCCGTCTATCTGAAGCGCGTCACCCGCACCGGCTTCGAGGACGGCCTGTTCGCCGCCTGGCGCGCGGACGAGAACTTCATCCTCAACCAGGGACCCTTCCGCGCCGGCAGTGTTCTGGTCGCGGGCCCCGACTTCGGCACCGGCTCGTCCCGTGAGCACGCCGTGTGGGCGCTGATGGACTACGGCTTCCGGGTGGTTGTCTCGTCCCGGTTCGCCGACATCTTCCGGGGCAACGCCGGCAAGCAGGGCCTCGTGGCGGCGCAGTGTGAGCAGTCCGACATCGAACTGTTGTGGAAGCTGCTCGAGAACGAGCCCGGCACCGAGGTCACGGTCGACCTGACCGCGAAGACGGTCCGCGCCAAGGACTTCTCGGCCCCCTTCCAGATCGACGACTACACCCGTTGGCGGCTGCTGGAAGGACTCGACGATATCGGCCTGACCTTGCGAAACGTCGACGCGATCGGGGAATTCGAGACGGGCCGCGCGACTTGGCTGCCCACAACGAACCCAGTCACGGCGGGCTGATCGGGGAGGCCGCCGCGACTCGAATCCGGCGGCCTCCCAACCCTCCCACGCCGCCCCGAAAACCGGGCTTATGTCCCCCGGTGGGGCGGAAACAACGTGCCATCAGCAAAAAAATGGGCGTGGCGCGTGGAAATTCTTGGCGCGTTGGCTTACCGTGTGCCAGAAGTGGCCCAACTACAGGGCCGATGGTGTCCTGGGAGGGACTGAAGTGAACAAGGCCCAACTCATTGAGGCTCTGGCCGAGCGTCTCGGCGACAAGAAGGCCGCCAGCTCGGCCGTCGACGGCATCGTCGACATCGTCGTGCGCACCGTCCAAAAGGGCGAGAAGGTCAACGTCACGGGCTTCGGTGTGTTCGAGAAGCGGGCTCGCGCCGCTCGCACCGCGCGCAACCCGCGCACCGGTGAGACGGTGAAGGTCAAGAAGACCAACGTTCCCGCTTTCCGTGCCGGCACGACGTTCAAGGACGTCATCAGCGGCGCCAAGAAGCTGCCGAAGGCCGTTGCCGCCAAGCCGGCCGCCGCCGCCAAGGCGACCACGACCGCTGCTGCCGCCGCGAAGCCGGCCACCACCACGCGTCGCACCGCTGCCGCCAAGCCGGCCGCTGCCGCCGCGAAGCCGGCCACCACGCGTCGCACCGCTGCCGCCAAGCCGGCCGCTGCCGCCGCGAAGCCCGCCACCACGCGGAAGGCCGCGCCGAAGCGCGCCACGGCCGCCGCCAAGCCGGCCGCTGCGGCCACCACCGCTGCCGCGAAGCCGGCCGCGACCAAGGCCGCGCCGAAGAAGGCCGCGACCGCCACCGCGAAGAAGGCCGCGCCGAAGAAGGCCGCTGCCGCCAAGAAGTGACCATGTGCGGCCGAGTCACCCGCTCGGCCGGGCGTGATCTGACGAAGTAGAAGCGAATCCGGTGCACGACCCGCGCGTACCGGTTCGTTCAGGAGCCAGGGGCCCGTGCATCCAGCATGGGCCCCTGATCCTTTTGTGGGGCTACAACATTAGGGAAAACCCCCGCACCCCAGGGGGTATGACCACAACCCGTGGGGTACAAGGGGTCTGCCGACCCCTAGGGCTAGCGACCGGCCGGTTTCGGCAGGGGGCTGGGAAAGTAGTCGGCGGCGACCAGCCGCGGCTCCCGGCGCCGCGTCGGCGGCCGGAACGAGAGCACCCAGAAACTGGCCTTCTTGCTGGGGATTTCGTCAAGGCGCACGCCGTTGAGGTCGGCCAATCGGGCGACCACATCGGGAATCACGCCGCCCTGGCTGCTCACCACGGGCGTGCCGCCGGCGGCCACGATGTCCAGCAACCGGGCCACCCCGGCCGACGGGCTCACCCAGTAGCCCTCCTCGGACAGCAGTGGCTCGCTGCGGATCTCCATACCCAGCCCGGCCACCGTGTCCTCGCACCGGGTCCTGGGGGCCGCATGGACGCGATCAGCCCCGAACAGCGGCAGAATCCGGGCCAGTGCCGCGGCCTGCCGCTGTCCGGACGGGCTCAGCGGCCGCAGGTCGTCGTCGCCGTCCCACTCGTCGCGCTTGCCCGCCTTGGCGTGCCTGACCAGCAGAAGCGTGCTCAAACGGGCCGGTAGCGCGGTGAACTCGGCCAGCACCAGCCGGTCGTGCTGATAGCTCAACAGATCCCCGGCGGCATCGGGGGAAACCCATTTCAGCCGACCGACCTCATCGTTGGCCTCGAAGTCGCCATCGAGGAAGCGGGCCGAGAAGTACTCGACGACCTTCCGTCGGCCGTCCACCACGTATTCGGCGGACGGCAGACGGCGGCCCAAGGCGATCGAGAAGCCGGTCTCCTCCAGCACTTCTCGAACCGCCGCCGACGGTGTCGTTTCGTCAGCGTCCAATTTTCCCTTGGGCAGTGACCAATCGTCATATCGTGGTCGATGCACCACGGCCACTTCGACCTGCTCGGTGACACTGCTGGGACGCCACACAACGGCGCCGGCGGCTCGGATAGTCACACCTGCTGTTCCTTCGCACTGTGGAGTTTCATCAGTTCGACCTGATGGTCGCGAACACGGGAACCGTCCGCCGGGGACGGATCCCAGTTCCCGGCGGAGGTGAGCTCCCAGCACCGGGTGGCCGGATCCATCGTCGAATCCAGCACGCTGTCCAACTGCGCGACCAGTTTCGGGTCGGTCACCTTCACCAGCACCTCGACCCGCCGGTCCAGATTGCGGTGCATCATGTCGGGGCTGCCGATCCACAGTTCGTCCGAACCGGCGAACCGCACGATCCGCGAGTGCTCGAGGAAACGTCCCAGGATCGAGCGGACCTTGATGTTCTCGGACAGACCCGGCACTCCCGGCTTGATCGCGCAGATGCCGCGCACGATCACCTCGATAGGCACGCCGGCCTGCGAAGCGCGGTAGAGGGCGTCGATGACCTGTTCGTCCACGAGCGAGTTGGCCTTGAGCCGCACGCCCGACTTGCGGCCGGCTCGCGCGTGCTCGATCTCCTGCTCGATCCGCTGCACGATGCCGCGGCGCACGCCGTAGGGCGCGACCATCAGCGTGCGGTAGTTCTCCTGCCGGGCATAGCCGGTCAACACGTTGAACAGGTCGGTGAGGTCCGCGCCGATCGCCGGCTCCGCGGTCAGGATGCCGACGTCCTCGTACAACCGGGCGGTCTTCGGGTTGTAGTTGCCGGTGCCGATGTGGCAGTACCGCTTGATGGACGAGCCCTCCTGGCGGATCACCAGCGCGGTCTTGCAGTGCGTCTTCAGGCCGACAAGGCCGTAGACCACGTGCACGCCGGCCTTTTCCAGCGCACGGGCCCACTTGATGTTGGCCTCCTCGTCGAACCGCGCCTTCAGCTCGACCAGCGCCACCACCTGCTTGCCGGCCTCGGCCGCGTCCATCAGCGCGTCGACGATCGGCGAGTCGCCCGAGGTGCGGTACAGCGTCTGCTTGATGGCCAGCACGTTCGGGTCGGCCGCGGCCTGCTCGATGAAACGCTGCACGCTGGTGGAGAAGGAATCGTAGGGATGGTGCACGAGCACGTCCCCGTCCCGCAGTGTGGCGAACACGCTGCGCGGCGTCTCCCGGTCGGCGAACGCCGGATGGGTGGCCGGCACGAACGGGGGATCCTTGAGCTCCTTGCGATCCACCCCGTACACCTGCCACAGGCAGGACAGGTCCAGCAGACCGGGCACCTCGACGACCTCGTCCGGCTCCACGTCCATCTCCCGCAGCAGCAGGCGAAGCACGTGGTCGGTCATGTCGTCGCCGACCTCGAGCCGCACCGGCGGGCCGAACCGGCGCCGGGCCAGTTCCCGTTCCAGCGCCTTGAGCAGGTCCTCGTCCTGGTCCTCCTCGACCTCGAGGTCGGCGTTGCGGGTGATACGGAAGACGTGGCACTCGATGATGTCCATGCCGGCGAACAACTCGCGCAGGTGCGCGGCGATCAGTTCTTCCAGCGGCAGGAACGTCGCGGTGCCGCTGCGCCGGTCGGCCTCGACGCGGATCAGCCGCGGCACGTTGTCCGGCACCTTCACGCGGGCGAACTGCTCGGGGCCGCCTTCGGGCGTGCGGACCGTGACGGCCAGGTTGAGCGACAGCCCGGAGATATAAGGGAAGGGGTGCGCCGGGTCGACCGCGAGCGGCGTGAGCACCGGGAACACCTGTTCGCTGAAGTAGTTGGACAGCCGCAGCTGGTCCGGCTCCTCCAGGTCCTGCCAGGACACGATGCGCACGCCGTGCTGCTCGAGTCCGGGCCGGATCTCGTTGAGGAACGCCTTGGCGTGCTGGTCGACCAGTTCCTGGCTGCGGGCGGCGATCCGGCTCAGCTGCTCGCTCGGCGTCAGGCCGTCGGCGCTGCGCACGGTCAGGCCGGTCTCCTCACGGCGCTTCAGGCCGGCCACCCGCACCATGTAGAACTCGTCCAGGTTCGACGCGAAGATGGCGAGGAACTTGGCCCGCTCCAGCAGCGGCTGCGAGGCGTCCTCAGCCAGCGCCAGCACGCGGGCGTTGAAGTCCAGCCACGACAGCTCACGGTTGAAGTAGCGGTCGTCGGGCAGATCGGTGACGCCGATGTCCTGCGTCGCGGCCGGCGGCGTGATGACGCGGTGGGCCGGGCCTTCGGCGGGACGCGGGCGGCGCGTGCGTTCAGCCGGCGGAACCGGCGTCACGACGGCGGTCCTGCTTTCGGTCAGCGGCGTGATCTCTGCCCTGGCCTCGACCACCGGGGAGACGGTCGGGGCAGGCGGCGGTGTGGCGCGAGTCCGCGGCGCCCGCGTTTTCGGCGCGGCGGCGGTTTTTGCGGCGGCCGGCTTGGCTGACGTGCGAGTGGCCGCCGTCTTCGCGGCGGTGCGCGCGGCCTGAGTCGTGGGCGTGGCCGCGGTGGTTTTGTCGGCCGGCGCCTTCGCCGCGGCCGGTGTGGGCGTTGTCGGCGTCTTGGGCGTGGCCGCGGTGTCGGCTGGGGTCGGCGTGGCGGCCGCCTTTGGCTTGGCGGCTGTGGTGCGCGCGGCCTGGGTCTTCGGCTTGGCCGCAGTGGTCTTGGCCGCTGGGGCCTTCGCCGTTGTGGTCTTGGCCGCCGGTGTTGCGGCTTTGGCTCGGCTGCGGGTCGGCTTGGCCTCCGCCGCTGGTTCCGTCGTCTTCGCGGCACGAGCCCGTGTCGCCTTGGGCTTGGCCACCGGTTCGGCCTGGGGTTCCGCCTTCGCGGTGCCGCGCCGCCGGGTGGGCGCGGGGGTGTCCGCCGCGGCCTTGGCGGTGGCCGCGGTGCTACGGGTGCTCGTCCGCCTGGGGGTCGCTCGTGGCTGCCGCGCCCTGGCGGTGGCGGGCTTGGTCTGCTCGGCCGTGGCCTCGTCGTTGGTTTCCGTACGCACGGTGGCCATTGTTCCCCAGAGCGAACCAAAGGCGCTGCTGGCGAGGAACGACACGATGAACACCCAGAGCTACGAAGGCGGTTTCATCTCGACGACCACGCCGTTGTCCCGGCGCAATGTCACCCGCTGTCCGGGCCGCGGCGCGCGCCAGCCGCCGGCCGAAACCGCCGCCGCGGGCACCTCGACCAGCAGACCGTCGTCGCGCAGGACAGTGGCCGAACCGTCGCCGTGCAGGGTGTGCACGGTGGCCTGCTCCATGACGGCCAGCCTAGCGCGGTCCACTGTGGATCAGGCCGACAGCCGGAACCGCTGCTGCGTTCGTGCACCGAGACCGAGCTGTGCGGCCACCGCGAGATCGGCTTCGGTGTCCACGTCGCAGCGCAGCGACGGCCAGTCGCCGATGAGTTCGATCGCCCCGGACGCTCGGTGCGCCTCGGCCGACCCGACGCCGAACCGCGGGTCCAGCGGTTCGTCCGGCGCGCCGATGAGCAGTGTCGTGCCGGTGCCCTGACGATCCGGGACGAACGCACGCTTGCCGTCGGCGGCGGCGATCGCGGCCGCCAGCTCGGCCGACCGCAGCGCCGGCAGGTCGGCCTGCAACGCGCCGACGTGCCGGCCCGACCCGGATCCACCCAGCACCGACGCCCCGTGCCGGTACGCCTCGTTCAGACCGGGCTCGGCCTCGGCCACGCACCGAATTCCCTCAGCCCGCAACACCGCCGTCAGCATGGGATCGGACGTGACGACCACCACGTCCCGCACGCCGTCCGCGGCCGTCGCCGCCAGGATCGTGTCCAGCGCGACCGCCACCACCAGGTCCGCGTGCGCCTGCGGGTCGCCGATGCCGCCGTCGGCCGCTCCGACCAGCCGGGACTTGGCCCGGTCCAGTCGCTTCACCGGCACCACGAGGTCGAGGTAGCTCCGCACTTCTCCATCATGCAGACTCGGCCAGGCGAAAACGAACAGCGGGCGATTGTCGAACGTGAGGGAGTGCGATGCGCAAGGAGAAGGGCGGGCCGTGGATCAGGATGTGCGCCATCGTCCTGTATCCGACGGTGAAGCTGCTCGCGCGCCGGGTGAACAAGGGGCCGAAGCTGCCCCGGCACGGCGGCGTGCTGCTGGTGATGAACCACGTCTCGCATCTCGATCCGGTGTTCGACGCCATCCTTGTGCACAACAACGAGCGGGTGCCGCGCTTCATGGCCAAGGCATCGCTGTGGAAGGTGCCGGTGCTGGGCAAGGTCCTGGTCGGCGCCGGCCAGGTGCCGGTGTTCCGCGGCGGTGACGCCAGGGAGAGCCTGCGCGCGGCCAAGGAGAGCATCGACGTCGCCAACAAGGGCCTTGAGCAGGGCAAGCTGCTGGTGATCTACCCGGAGGGCACGATCACCAAGGACCCGGACGGCTGGCCGATGGCCGCCCGCACCGGTGCGGCCCGGCTGGCACTGGCCAGCGACGTGCCGGTGGTCCCGGCCGCCCGCTGGGGCACCCGGGCCATCTACGACGGCTACAACAAGAAGTTCCGGCCGTTCCCGCGCAAGACGGTCACCTCGGTCATCGGCGAGCCGATCGACCTGTCGGCCTACCGGGGCCAGCCGGTCACCGCGCAGGTGCTGCGCGAGGTCACGGACCTGATCATGGGGCGGGTCAAGGAGCTGCTCGAGCAGGCCCGCGGCGAGCAGGCGCCCGAGGGTTTCTTCTCGCCGGCCAAGGCCGAGAAGAACGGGGACTGACGTGGAGCTGCAGCGCATCGCGGTGCTGGGGGCCGGGTCGTGGGGGACCGCGTTCGCCAAGGTGTTGGCCGACGCCGGCCGCGACGTGGTGCTGTGGGCGCGCCGGCCGGAGGTGGCCGACGAGATCACCGGCCAGAAGCTGAACACCGGCTACCTGCCGGGCATCCGGCTGCCGGAGACGCTGCGGGCCACCGCCGACCCGATCCTGGCCCTCGACGGGGCCGAGGCCGTGGTGCTGGCCGTGCCGAGTCAGACGCTGCGCGCCAATCTGGCCTCGTGGCGGGAGTTGCTGCCCGAGGGCGTGACGCTGGTCAGCCTGGCCAAGGGCATCGAGCTGGGCACCGGCAAGCGGATGAGCGAGGTCGTGGCCGAGGTCGCGCAGGTGCCGAGCGAGCACGTGGCGGTCGTGTCGGGGCCGAACCTGGCCCGGGAGATCGCCGCGCAGCAGCCGACCGCGACCGTCGTGGCCTGCATGGACCATGAGCGTGCGGTGGCCGTGCAGCGAGCCAGCGCCAACGGCTACTTCCGGCCGTACACCATTACGGATGTCGTCGGCTGCGAGCTCGGCGGCGCGTGCAAGAACGTGATCGCGTTGGCCTGCGGCATCGCGCACGGCCTCGGCTTCGGCGACAACACCATGGCCTCGCTGATCACCCGTGGCCTGGCCGAAACCGCTCGCCTCGGCGCGGCGCTCGGCGCGGACCCGATGACCTTCGCCGGCCTGGCCGGCCTAGGCGACCTGGTCGCCACCTGCGCCTCGCCGCTGTCCCGCAACCGCAGTTTCGGCGAGCGGCTGGGCAAGGGCGAGACGCTGGCCCAGGCCCAGGAGGCCGCGCACGGGCAGGTCGCCGAGGGCGTGAAGTCGTGCTCGTCCATCCAGGACCTTGGCGCGAAGCACGGCGTCGACATGCCGATCACCGACGGCGTGCGTCGCGTCTGCCACGACGGCCTGGACCCGCGGGCCATGGCCGCGGAACTGCTCGGCCGGGCCCAGAAGGCGGAACGCCAGTGAGCGAGTGGGGCGACGGCACGCGCTGCGTGCACGCGGGCGCGGCCGAACCCGTTGCCGGACAACCGTTCCTGGCCGGACCCGTGCTGGCTGCCCCCTTCCATCTCGGTGCCGACGACTTCTACGGTCGCGCCGGCAACCCGACCTGGCGGGCGCTGGAATCGGCCATCGGCGCGCTGGACGGCGGCCTGTGCACGGTGTTCCCGTCCGGCATGGCCGCGATCACCACGCTCCTGCGGACGGTGCTGTCTCCCGGCGATGTAATAGCCATACCCGCTGATGGGTATTACCTCGTGCGGACCTTCCTCGCCGGACTGGACGTCCAGGCCCGCGAGGTGCCGACGGTTGGCCCGTGGACGCGGGAGGTTGTCGAAGGCGCACGGTTGGTGCTGCTGGAAACGCCGTCCAATCCGGGCCTGGACGTCTGCGACATCAAGGCGATCGCCGAGCTGGCGCACGCGGCCGGCGCGCTGGTCGCGGTGGACAACACGACGGCGACGCCGATCGGCCAGCGGCCGCTGGAGCTCGGTGCGGACATCTCCGTGGCCAGCGACACCAAGGCCGTTGCCGGGCACAGCGACGTCCTTTTCGGACACATCTCCGTGACCGACGAGGCACTGTGGACGGAGTTGCAGCGGCAGCGCAGTCTCAGCGGCGCGATTCCCGGCCCGTTCGAGACGTGGATGGTGCACCGCGGCCTCGGCACGCTGGACGTGCGGCTGGCCCGGCAGGCCGAGAACGCCGCGGCGCTGGTGGCCAAGCTGCGCGGGCATGAAGCCGTGGCCAACGTGCGCTGGCCGGGCTCGCCCGACGACCCGTCGCACGCCGTCGCCGCCCGGCAGATGCGCCGGTTCGGCGGCGTCTTCACGTTCGAACTGGCCTCGGCCGACCTGGTGGCGCGGTTCCTGGCCACCAGCCGGCTGGTGGCCTCGGCGACCAGCTTCGGCGGCCTGCACAGCACGGCCGACCGGCGGGCCCAGTGGGGCGACCCGGTTCCGGAAGGTCTCGTCCGGTTCTCCGCCGGACTGGAGGATTCCCACGATCTGGTACTGGACGTGGTGGGTGCGCTTGACCGGGCGCTGGCCTCGCCGGTTCAATAGCTGGCATGTTGCTGCGTGCCATGACCGAACGGCGGGGTCACATCGACCTCTGCCGGGTCTGTGGCGCGCTGTGTCTTCCTCGGTGATCTGCCCGCGCACTCACCCATCCAGCAGGAAGACACCCGTCTCATGTTCGCCGTTCCGGAAAACACCGTGCTGTCCGACGTCCGCGTCGCCCCGCAGCAGCCCACCAAGATCCTCCGCGAGGTCCTCGCCGACCGCTCGAGCTGGGCGCATCTGCTGCGCTACGACCCGGTCGAGCGCTGGACCGCGCTGGTGCAGAGCACGTCCAGCTACGAGGTGTGGCTGATGAGCTGGCTGCCCGGGCAGGGCGCCGAGCTGCACGACCACGGCGGCGCCGAGGGCGCGTTCACCGTGGTCCAGGGCGTCCTGACCGAGATCGTCGGCCAGCCGGGGCGCAACGGCCAGGCGCTGCACGTGCTGCACGCCGGCCAGTCCCGGGTGTTCGGGCCGAACTACGTGCACCAGATGCGCAACGAGGGCATTGACCCTGCGGTGAGCATCCACGTGTTCGGCCCGACCCGGCAGCGCATGACGCCGTACCGCTTCGACCCGGTGGACGGTCCGGTTCAGGAGTAAGCGGTCACCGCTTGAGCACGTGCTCCGGCACGGGCAGCGGGGAGTCCGACTCGGGCACGCCCCATTCCATGGTCAGCGGCAGCACACCGGCCCAGGCGGTGTTGGCCTCGACGTCGAAGTCCTCGTCGTTCGGCGGCGCGTTGCGGATCTTCACCGACGCCTCGGTGAGGTCAAGGGCCAGCACGACCGTGGCGGCCAGCTCCTTCTTGTTGGGCAGCCGCGCGTGGTCCCAGGAGCCCGGCGCGAGGTGCTCGGTGACGACCTCGAGTCCCCGTAGCTTCTCGGTCGGGTCGTCGACCAGTCGGGTGGTCCCGAGCACGCAGGCGCTGCGGTAGTTCATGGAGTGGTGCATGACCGACCGGGCATAGACGATGCCGTCCACGATCGTCACGGTGACGCAGACCGGGCCGACGCCCATGCTGCGTGATCCGGTGGATCCGTGCAGGTAGAGCGTGTCGCCGTCGCGGCCGTAGCCGGTGGGCAGCACCACCGGCGCGCCGTCCCAGACCACGCCGAGGTGGCAGATCAGGCCGGAGTCGAGCACGTCGTCCAGGGCCGCGCGGTCGGTGGCGGCGCGTTCGCGATGTCGGTTGACGACGGTCCGTGGTGTCGGTGACAGTGGTGTTCGGCTCACGGTCACCAGCATCGACCGGTAAGTGGCATCATGAAAGAGCCACTGCTTGCCGAATTGAGAAGGCCACTTTGCCCGAGTCGGACGACGCCCTGCTCATCACGCTGGACCGCGAGGCCCGCACCCCGCTGGCCGTGCAGCTGGCCGACGCCCTGCGGGCCGCCGCCGCGGCCGGGCAGCTGCGGGCCGGCGACCGGCTGCCGTCGACCCGGACCCTGGCCAGCCACCTCAAGGTGAGCCGGACCGTCACCGCCGCGGCGTACGACCAGCTGCTGGCCGAGGGCTGGATCGTCGGCAAACACGGCTCCGGCACGTACGTGACGACCGCGCCGCCGGGATCATCGCCGGTGCCGGACCGGGCCCGACCGGAGCCGGCCGAGCAGGACCTGGTGTCGCTGGAACTGGGCCGGCCGTGGGTCGGCGGGCTCGACCGCGCCGCCTGGCGACGGGCGTGGCGGTCGGCCGCCGACACCGAACCGTTGGTACGCCACCATCCGGCCGGGCTGCCCGAGTACCGCGAGGCGGTGGCCGAACACCTGCTGCGGCACCGGGGTCTGACGATCCGAGGAGGGCTCGCGACCGAGGCCGTGCTGGCCACCGGCGGCACCAGCGCGGCCGTGGCCGAGATGGCGGTCAGCGCGTTCCGGCCCGGCGACACCGTTGCCGTTGAGGAACCCGGATATCAGCGCGCAGTCGAGGCTCTCAAGGCCGCCGGCGTCCAGGTGCTGCCGGCCCCGCTGGACCGGGACGGCATCCTCGTCGACCAGATCCCGTCCGGCATCCGGGCCGTCTACTGCTCGCCGGCGCACCAGTACCCACTCGGCAGTCGACTGCCGGCGGCCCGCCGCGTTGCACTGGTGGAACGGGCCCGCCGCGAGGGCTGGCTGATCATCGAGGACGACTACGACGGCGAGCTCCGCTACGACGTGGCGCCGCTGCCGCTGCTGGCCGCATTGGCCCCGGACGTCGTGGTGCACCTGGGCACCACCAGCAAGATCCTCACGCCGACGCTCGGCGCCGGCTGGCTCGTCGGCCCGCCGCAGCTGGCCGGCACGGTGCTGGCCTACCGGGAGCGCACCGGCACCGGGCCGGCCCCGGCCGGGCAGCGCGTGCTGGTCGAGTTGGCCCGCAACGGAGATCTCGGCCGGCATCTGCGCCGGCTGCGCCGCGAGCTGTCCGAACGACGCGTCCTGGTGGTGGAAACCCTTCGTACGGCCGGGATTCCCGTGCTCGGCGACGACGCCGGCTCGCACGTGGTCGTGCTGTTGCCGTCCCTGGAACGGGAACGGTCGGTGGTCCGGCAGGCCACCCGGCTCGGCGTGCGACTGGACGGTCTCGAACGGCACCACACCGGGCCGTCGCGCTGGCACGGCGTCGCGATCGGCTACACCGCCTGCTCGCGGGACCAGCTCATCAGCGTCCTGCCGCCGCTCATCGACCTCCTGATCACGTAACCCAGCAGGAACAGCAGGCTCAGCGCCGGCAGCGGATAGCCCAGCGAGTAGCCGATCGCCAAGTCCGCCAACGGGATCAGCGTCGTGGCCGCGAACACCCAGCGCGGCGCGGTCGGCAGCTTCACGTACAACGGCGTGCGGCCCCACGGCTTGGCGACGGAAAGCCAGGCCTGGAAACCGATCGCGCTCGCCATCAGCACCGTGCCGACCGCCATCGGCACGCTCGCGTGCCCCTCGCGCAGCGTCGGCGACAGCACGAAGATCCCCAGATACAGCTGCACGGTCGAGATCATGAACTTGGCCAGCACCCACCAGTGCTTGAAGAAGCCCCACGCCGTGGCGGCGGCCAGCATGAAGCCGGTGAACGTGGAGACGTTGGCCATCTGCGCCAACAATGTCATGTCGATCCGGTCGGCCATGTCCATCGCCGCCGGCAGTTGGTCCGGCTTCGCGAGACCGAGCGTGACCAGGCTGAACAGGGCCAGCGCCTGCGCCATCCAGCCGACGCCGGACACGACGTGCAGCCACAGCGCCAGCTGCCGCCATCTTTTTGCCGTCATGCCAACAACTTTGCGGCCCGCTGCGGCGTCACACATCCGTGAGCACCCCTAGGTGGGAGTCGACGGTGGGAGACGGTTCCGGGTATGAATTCACCACGGAGAGCGACAAGTTGGTGGCTGAGCGCCACCCTTCGGCCAGCCGGGTATGGTCGCTGCCTATGAACCAGCCCAGGATTCGCGTCGCCGTGGTGTTCGGCGGCCGCAGCACCGAGCACGGCGTGTCGGCGGTCTCGGCCGGCAGCGTGCTCCGACACCTGGACCAGGAGCGCTACGAGGTGGTCCCGGTCGGCATCACCACCGAGGGCACATGGGTGCTGGGTTCGGCCGAGCAGCTGGCCGTCACCGGCCGCGAGCTGCCCGAGGTCAGCTCGGGTGCGGAGCTGACGCTGGTCAACCACAACCTGGTCGCGCTGGAGCCGTCCCGCGCCGGCGAGGCGCTGGCCCACGTCGACGTGGTGTTCCCGGTGCTGCACGGCGCCTATGGCGAGGACGGCACCATCCAGGGTCTGCTCGAGCTGGCCGACATCCCGTACGTGGGGCCGGGCGTGCTGTCCAGCGCGGTGGCGATGGACAAGGAGTTCACCAAGAAGCTGCTGGCCGCCGAGGGTCTGCCGGTCGGCCCGTACGCCGTGGTCCGGCGCGGTCAGTCGACGCTGCCGCAGGCGGAGCGGGACCGCCTTGGGCTGCCCGTGTTCGTGAAGCCGGCCCGTGCCGGCTCGTCCACCGGCATCACCAAGGTCACCTCCTGGGACGACCTTGACCACGCCATCGACTACGCCCGGGCCATCGACCCCAAGGTGCTCGTGGAGGCGACCATCGTCGGCCGCGAGGTCGAGTGCGGGGTCCTCGAGTTCCCGGACGGCCGCGTCGAGGCCTCGCTGCCGGCCGAGATCCGGATGATCAGCGACACCGTCGACTGGTACGACTTCGACTCCAAGTACCTGGACACCGACGACGCCTGCGAGTTCGACATCCCGGCCAAGCTGGACGACGAGGTCACCGTCCGGCTGCGGGAGATGGCCGTTCGCGCCTTCACCGCGCTGGACTGCCAGGGTCTGGCCCGGGTCGACTTCTTCGTCACGCCGGACGACGAGCTGGTGATCAACGAGCTGAACACCATGCCCGGCTTCACCAGCGTGTCCATGTACCCCAAGATGTGGGCCGTCACCGGCGTCGACTACCCGACCCTGCTGTCCACCCTCATCGACACCGCCATCGCCCGCGGCACCGGCCTGCGCTGACCCGTGCCCTTGACGTTCGGAACGGACCATTCCTCTACTCGGAGTTTTGGAATGGTCCGTTCACAGCGTCAGGCTCAGCCCGGATTGGGGGCGATCGGTTGCGCCGGCAGGGTCTTGGTGACGGCGGCGGCCACCTCCTGCACGGGGCCGGTGCCGGCGTCCTTGGACTCGGTCAGGGCGATGTACACCGACCGGTCCACCACGTAGTGCGTCAACGTGCCGGCATCGCCGACGACGTCCAGCCACTGCACGCCGTTGACGGTCCCCAGTTGCGCGGTCTGCGTCAGCTCGGGTGGCTTGCCCAGCCCACACCGCAGCACGATCGGCTCATGCTGCGCGTCGCCCCACGCCACGGTCGCCGCCGGCGCGGGCTTGGCCAGCTCACGTCTGGGCACCTGCACGCCGGAGTCGGTGAGCTGCTGCGGCAGCGCCTTGAGCAGATTCGCGCACGCCGGCGAGCCCGCATCGGGCGCGTCGATGGAGACCAGGGCCAGCGGCCCGGTCTTGTCGCCGGAGGACACGGGCGGCGCCGCGGCCGGCCCGCCGATCACGCCGATCGCCGCCACGACGACGGCGAGCAGCGCCGGCAGGCCGATCGCGGCGGCCAGCACGGGCTTGGACGGGGTGACGCTCACCCCGCTACTCCATCACAGGTGCACGACCGGACACGTCAGGGTCCGGGTGATGCCCTCCACGTTCTGGATCCGGGCCACCACCAGCTGCCCCAGCTGGTCGACGGTGTCGGCGTCGGCGCGCACGATCACGTCGTACGGGCCGGTGACGTCCTCCGCGGTGGTGACGCCGGCTATGCCGGAGATCTCAGCTGCCACCGCAGCCGCCTTTCCGACCTCGGTTTGGATCAGGATGTACGCGTGGACCACGGCGCGCCCCTTCGTCTCGATCAGCCGGCACGGGGTAGGAACGTGGCCAGAACGTACCTCAGTCGGGGTTCCGACTGCTCATGATCGGAGGCAATCTTGCGCCCGGAGCCGCCACCAGACGCGGACACGGTCGCCGGAGTGGGTGAGTTCGGTCTCATCAGGAGGGTCACGCGCGGCCGCGCGCAGCCGTCCTCGACCCTGCTCGGCCCCGGCGACGACGCCGCGGTGGTGGCCGCCCCCGACGGTCGGGTGGTGGCCAGCACGGACGTGCTCGTCGAGGGTGTCCACTTCCGACTGGACTGGTCGTCTCCCGAGCAGGTCGGACGCAAGGCGGCCGCGGTCAATCTGGCCGACGTGGCCGCCATGGGGGCCGCCCCGACGGCCCTGCTGGTCGGCATGGCCTGCCCGGCCGACACACCGACCTCGCTGGTCGACGGCATCACCGACGGGCTCTGGGCCGAGGCAAGACGGGCCGGCGCCGGGGTGGTCGGCGGGGACATGGTCAGCTGCCCGACCGTAGTGATATCGATTACAGCCCTCGGCGACATGCGCGGACTGGCTCCCGTTACCCGTTCGGGCGCTGCCCCCGGCGACGTGCTCGCCGTGTGCGGTCGGCTCGGCTGGGCCGCCGCCGGGTTGGCGGTGCTCGGCCGTGGCTTCCGATCGCCGGTGGCGATCGTCGGCGCGCAGCAGGCGCCGGAGCCGCCCTACCACGCCGGGCCGCAGGCGGCCGAGGCCGGCGCGTCGGCCATGCTCGACATCTCCGACGGGCTGCTCAGTGACGTGGGCCACATCGCGGAGGCCTCGGGCGTGGCGATCGACATCCGCACCGATCTGCTCCCCGTGCACCAGCGGCTGATCGACGTCGGCTCGGCGCTCGGCGCCAATCCGCGGCACTGGGTGCTCACCGGCGGCGAGGACCACGCCCTGGCCGCCACCTTCCCCGAGCCGGCCGACGTGCCCGACGGCTGGGCCACCATCGGCACCGTGCGCCGCGGCGCCGGCGTGACCGTGGACGGCCGGCCGTACGAGGGCACCTCGGGCTGGGAACACTGGCGTTAGCAAAGGAAACCTTCGTGGCCATCTACGCATTGGGTGATCTGGTCCCGTCCGTGCATCCGGACGCCTTCGTGCATCCGGACGCCACCGTGATCGGCGCGGTGACCATCGGCGCCGACACCTCGGTGTGGCCGCAGGCGGTGCTGCGCGGCGACTACGGGACGATCACCGTCGGCGAGCGCACCAGCATCCAGGACGGCACGGTGCTGCACTGCACCCAGTTCCACGCCACGGTCATCGGCTCGGACTGCGTGCTCGGGCACAACGCGCACGTGGAGGGCGCGACGGTCGGTGATCGCTGCCTGATCGCGTCGGGTTCGGTGGTGCTCAACGGTTCCGTGATCGGTGACGGGGCCGTGGTCGGGGCCGGCGCGGTGGTGTCGTTCAACGGTGTCGTGCCGGCGCGGGCGATGGCGCTGGGCGTGCCGGCCCGGGTCCGTGAGGGGCACGAGGTCCCGGAGGACATGACCAAGGGCATCGTCGAGCTTTATGTCGGCAACGCGCGGGCGTATCGCCACGGTCTTCGCCGCCTCGACTAGTACCCTTCCGGGGGACACTGGAAAGGGGCGTTGTGGCCACCGCCGAGGACGACGCGTTACCAGATGCGCTGGTGTTGCCGGCCCGCTTCGACGCGCCGCCGCCGATCACCCATTCGCGGCTGCCCCTGTGGTTACGCATCGTCGGCCCGATCGTCATCGCCCTCGTGTCCGCCTGGCTGCCGTTGTGGCTGGTGCTCGTCGGTTCCGCGATCGCGCTCGGCGCCACCGGCCTGTCCCTGATCCGCGGCGACAGTGCCCGTGAACCCCGTCGCAACGAGCTGATCTCGCTGGTCGCGCACCGCGAGCCGCAGCGCCGGGTGTACGCCCAGATGCGTTGGTACAGCCCGGGTGGCCCGGCCCGCCCGGAGATCTCCGTGGCCGCCGATGAGGGCGGTCACGTCGACCAGTTGTTCGGCGTGCCGGACGGTATCGATGTCGGTGGGCTGCGGGTGGACGGCGAGCCCGCGCCGGCGACGCTGCTGGGCGACGTCGACCATGGCGGGCACTGCGTGCTCGTGCTCGACGGCGACGAGCAGGTGCTGCCGTTGTCCCTGCCGTACGAACCAAAGGGCCGTAAGTTCTTACGCCCGCGACAGTTCGGCCACGTGTTCCAGGCCCCCGGCCCGACCGCGCCCCTGTTGGTGCCGCTTCGCCTGCGTGGCAAGGCCGCCGTGGCGTCGAAGTGGTTGCAGGACGGTCCTGATTGGACGGACGTGCGGCTGCTGCCGGTGCGCGGGGACTGGACCAGGGTCGTGCTGGCCGATCCGGACGAGGGCACCCTGCTCGCGCACGCCCGGCTGCCGTGGTCGGCGCGCCGGCTCGCGACCCGGCCGCTGGCCGCGCTGGTCGCCGTTCCCCAGAAGTGGCGTATGGATCCCGAGGCGCCCGGTCACGTGGAAATACTGCTTTACGGCGCAGATTGGCCGGCCGTTGTGCTCACCCGAGTGAGTGGTCGACTTCGCTGACACGCTGAGTGAATATGAGAGTCACTCGGTCGGGCTATGGTGACGCCGATCGGGCGCGTTTTACCGTGGCTTGGGTCGCCGATGACCGTCGACCGTCGATCGGAAAACCCGTGAAGACCAATCGGTGTGCCACCTCACTCTTCTATTTTACCCAGGTTTTACGTTTGATTCTTCCGCGCCTCCTTGTCTGGTCGGAGGCGGGGCGATCGTTACTGCATAAGAGTGGCATCTGGCTACTGTGAGTGATACTCACCTGGGATGTTTGCCCGATTGGACGCTGGTCGTCCCGATCTTCAGTCACTACCGTCGGTTGTGACGGTCAAGGTAATGTTCTCTTGACCTTCGCGGTTCGAATGCATCTCACTGTGGGGCAATGAGACGTCTTCGCTCATTCAAAGGGGTTTACGCATGACTTACGGCAGCGCTCTGCGCCGCGATGTGCAAAGCGACAGCATCACGCCGCTGATCGGCGTGTTCGACATGTTCTCGGCATCGCTGTCCGCGCAGCACTACGGCGGCATGTTCGTCTCCGGATTCGGTTTCGCCGCGTCCTACTACGGGCTACCCGACATCGGCTTCATCGCCTGGCCCGACATGGTCAACTTCGTGCAGCGGCTGCGGTTGGCCTTCCCGCAGCAGCACCTGCTCGTGGACATCGACGACGGCTACGTCGATCCCGAGGTCGCGTGCCACGTCGTGGAGAACCTGGAGCGCATCGGCGCTTCCGGCGTGATCCTCGAGGACCAGAAGCGGCCGCGCCGCTGCGGTCACGTCGACGGCAAGCAGATCCTCCCGCTCGAGGAGTACCTCGAGAAGCTCAATCTGGTGTTGGAGACCCGTAAGGATCTCGTCGTGGTGGCCCGGACCGACGCCACCGAGGAGTCCGAGATCCTGCGCCGGGCCGAGGCGTTGGCCCAGACCGATGCCGACGTGCTGTTGGTCGACGGGGTGCGCAGCGTCGACTGGATCCGCAAGGTGCGGGCCGTGATCGGCGACAAGCCGCTGTTGTTCAACCAGATCGCCGGCGGCAAGTCCCCGCGCCTGTCTCTCACCGAGCTCGAGGACCTCGGCGTCAACGTCGCGATCTACTCCACGCCGTGCCTTTTCGCCGCTCACACCGCCATCGACAACGCTTTGCTCGAGCTCCGGGCCAACGACGGCCGCCTGCCCGAGGTCTCCGAGGGTGACGTCGGCGTCGCCGCGTCCATCGACCTGTTGGAGCGCAACATTTCCCGGCACCACCCCAAGTTGGATCGTCGCGATGTCACGGTTGCGGGTTGATCCCTACATCGTGGCCCTGCTGTTGACGGTGGCCGTCGCCTCGCTGCTCCCGGCGAGCGGGGCGGTGGCCACCGGCTTCGGCCTCGTCACGACCTTCGCCATCGGTCTGCTGTTCTTCCTCTACGGCGCAAGGCTTTCCACCCGTGAGGCCCTCGACGGCCTCCGCCACTGGCGACTGCACGGCTTGGTCTTCTTGTCGACCTTCGTCCTGTTCCCCCTGTTGGGTTTGCTCTCCCGGCTGCTGGTTCCGTGGGCCCTGACCCCCGAGCTGTGGACCGGCTTGATGTTCCTCTGCTGTCTGCCGTCCACCGTCCAGTCCTCCATCGCCTTCACCTCCATCGCCCGCGGCAACGTCGCCGCCGCCATCTGTTCGGCGTCCTTCTCCAACCTCATCGGCATCTTGTTGACGCCCTTGCTCGTCACCGTCTTCCTCTTCACCGGCACCGGCGGCATCTCCCTCGGTGCCGTGCGCGACATCACCTTGCAGCTCTTGGCCCCTTTCCTCGCCGGTCAGCTCCTCCGCCGTTGGATCGGTGGCTTCCTCTCCCACCACCGCCGAATCCTCGGCTACGTCGACCGCGGTTCCATCCTCTTGGTCGTCTACGCCGCCTTTTCCGAGGGCGTCGTAGCCGGCATCTGGGGCCGCCTCTCTTGGCTCTCTTTGCTCGTGTTGTTGGCCGTCAACCTGGTGTTGCTGGCCGTGGTCATGGCCGTCACCACCTACGCCGCCCGGCGCCTGCAGTTCTCCACCGAGGACGAGATCGCCATCGTCTTCTGCGGCTCCAAGAAGTCCCTCGCGAGTGGCCTCCCCATGGCCACCGTCCTCTTTCCCGCCGCCACCGTCGGCCTTGCGGTCTTGCCTCTCATGCTCTTCCACCAGCTCCAGCTCATGGTCTGCGCTTGGCTGGCCCGTCGCTACGGCACCCGCAAGGAGTCCGTCGCCCTGGCCAGCGCTTGATACCGGGTGGGCGGCCGTGGGGTCCTGTCCTGGCCACCTCTCCCGCCCATCCGCCCCTTCCGGCGGCGCGAGCGGCTGCCGCGCCGCCGGAAGGGGATGAGAACTTTGGAACTGGTCAGGATTGAAAGTCAGCAGCCGTCCGGATCGGCGGGCAGTGTTCGCCGCGAGACCGCTACGGGTTGTCGAGCGTGGTCTCTTGCATCGTCCCATCGGGTCCCATCCGGAACATCCGCGGCGGTCCCATCATCGCGAGCGTCCTCGCGCGGGCGGCTTCACGCGCGGCCTGCTCGTGCCCAGCGGGATCCGTCACGCGGAAGCCGTGCAGTGGAACGCTCCCGGTATCGATGTCGTTCGGGTCGGGATAGCCTTCGATCACGAATCCGAACAGCGCGCGCAGCGCCAGTTCGCCCAGCTCCAGGGGATGAAACGGCAACGGATACGGCCTCTGGTTCGGCCAGCCGGGGATGGGCTCGACCGGATGGTCACCCGCCCAGTACGGCAACTCGAAGTCGTAGGGCTGGCCGATGTTCTCCACGATGCCGTCGTCGGGTGACAGGCTCAGCGAGCGGACCAGCTCGCCGTCCTCCCACACGGCGAAGCCGAGCCAGTCCACCACCGAATGCATGCCGTGCATGATGATTCGCCGCCCGGCGCCCAGCTTGCGCAGGTGAACCGGCAGCTCCGACGGTAGGTCGCGTGCGAGCCGCCGGTCGCTCAACAACTCCACCCCGGGCAGCGCGGTGGCGTAGGCGATGTCATCCGGCGGGTACTCGTGCTCGAACAGCGAGCCCTCACCGATGGACTCGGTCGAGTAGCCCGGAAAGACCCGGCGCACCAACTCTTCGGCCTCGGCCTGTGTCGAGCGTGCACCGGTCGCCAACACCGGTCGGATGTCGCCGTCGGCCAACGCCAGCAGCGCTGTCTTCGCGCCCACCCCTGTCCTCCACGAAGTCAGATGGTCAAGTGGTCCGCACCGTATCCACCACCCCTGACATCGAGGCGGCGGTTGCCCCGTCCGGAAGTGTCGGTGGCGCCGGATACAGTTCGCGGCATGTCTTCCCGTCCGTTGAACGAAGTTGTCGAAGCCGGCTGGGCGCAGGCGTTGGAGCCGGTCGCGGACCGGATCAGTGAGATGGGCGACTTCCTACGCGCCGAAGTGGCGGCGGGGCGCACGTATCTGCCGGCGGGGGAGAACGTGCTGCGCGCGTTCAAGCAGCCGTTCGCGGACGTGCGGGTGCTCATCGTCGGCCAGGACCCCTACCCGACGCCCGGGCACGCCGTCGGCCTGAGCTTCTCCGTCGCGCCGGAGGTGCGGCCGATTCCGAGGAGCCTGGCCAACATCTACACGGAGATGGAATCGGACCTGGGCCTGCCGAGGCCGTCGAACGGGGATCTGTCGCCCTGGGCGGAGCAAGGGGTGCTGCTGCTGAACAGGTCGCTGACGGTGGCGCCGGGGCGGCCGAACTCGCACAAGGGCAAGGGCTGGGAACAGGTGACGGAGCAGGCGATCCGGGCGCTGCACGCGCGGAGGACGCCGCTGGTGGCGATCCTGTGGGGCAGCAATGCCCGAAGCCTGGCGCCGCTCCTGTCGGGGGTGCCGTGCATCGAGTCGGCCCACCCGAGCCCGATGTCGGCGGACCGGGGGTTCTTCGGCTCGAAGCCGTTCAGCCGAGCCAACGACCTGCTCGTACGGCAGGGGGCGCAGCCGATCGAGTGGAAGTTGCCGTGACGGAGGAAGAAGACATACCCGAGCCGGGTGAGACGAAGAACGAGCTGACCGGCGATCCGGGCAACGTGGTCCAGGCCCGCGACATCCGCGACGTGTACCAGCTCCGTGACGTCTACATCGTCAACGAGTCGACGCCTCCGGCAGCACCGGCACCGCGCCGGCACCCGGCTCGGATGCTCTTTCCGTTCCTGCCGCACGTGATCGCGGCCGTGCTGTTCGGCAGCCTCGCCGCGATCCTGGCCCCGAGGCTCGGCCCGGTTGTGCCGGCCGTGCTGGTGCTGATCCTGTACGGCCTGGTGGCGATGTTGTTCCGACGCCAGGGGTTGGCCAACCGGTGCACGCCAGAGGTGCTGCGCGAAGCCGGTACGCCAGCGCTGGTCGCGGTAGCGATCCTGGCGCTGTTGCTGGCGGCCGGCATGGTCCTGTCGCCGCCACGGCTCTGGGACGGCTACCCCGAGCGCGACGGCATTGTGCTCGCGGTGCTGCTGGCCGAGCTGGCGGCGTTGAGCGCGTGGCAGGTCGTGCTCCGGCGTCGCAAGAGCTAGTGCTGGTGCTGGCCGCGGACCTCCAAGGACGACAACAGGTCGGCGGTGGCGGCGGCCACGGCGTCGACGGCACGGGCGAAGGCCTCGGCGTTGTGGGCGGCGGGGGCGCGGAAGCCGGAGAGCTTGCGGACGTACTGGAGGGCGGCGGCGCGGATGTCGGAGTCCGTGACGTGGTCGGTGAACGGCGGGCGCAAGGTCTTGATGGATCGGCACATGGAGCCCATTGTGCGGCCGAGGCCGACGTTATCGCGTTTCGTGAACACAGTCAGAGCGGTTAGCGTGTTTCCGAATCGCTGATCTGCATCGATCCTGGATGTATGCGTCGCATCGACCCCTACATCGTGGCCATCCTCGGAACAGTGGCGCTGGCGTCAGTACTGCCGGCCCGCGGGGTGTGGGTGCCGGTGTTCGGCGACGCGACGACGGTGGCGATCGGCCTGCTGTTCTTCCTGTACGGCATCCGCCTGTCGCCGCAGGACGCGCTCGCCGGCATCAAGCACTGGCGCCTGCACGGCACGGTGTTCGCGGCGACCTTCGTGCTGTTCCCGCTGCTGGGACTGGGGCTGAGGTTCCTGGTGCCGGGAGTGATCTCGCCGGAGCTGTACCTCGGCCTGCTCTACGTATGCTTCCTGCCGTCGACGGTGCAGTCCTCGATCGCCTTCACCTCGATCGCCCGCGGCAACGTGTCGGCGGCGATCTGCGCGGCCTCGTTCTCGAACCTGGTCGGCATCGTGCTGACGCCGCTGCTGGTCGGCGCCCTGCTGACGACCAGGGGTGGCGGCTTCTCGGCCCAGGCCCTGCTGGACATCACGCTCCAACTGCTGCTGCCGTTCGTGCTCGGCCAACTGGCCCGCCGCTGGCTGACGGGATTCGTCACGCGGCACAAGGCGGTGCTGGGCCTGGTCGACCGCGGCTCGGTGCTGCTGGTCGTCTACACGGCGTTCAGCGAAGGCGTGGTCGCGGGCATCTGGGGCCGGCTCTCGCTGACGAGCCTGCTGGTACTCGTCGGCGTGAACGTCGCGCTGCTGGGCCTCGTGCTCGCATTTACCTGGTACGTCCCGAAGTGGCTCGGGTTCTCCCGCGAGGACCGGATCACGATCATGTTCGCCGGGTCGAAGAAGTCCCTGGCCAGCGGCCTGCCGATGGCCGGAGTGCTGTTCCCGGCGGCCTCGGTCGGCTTGATCGTGCTGCCGCTGATGCTGTTTCACCAGATCCAGCTCATGGTCTGTGCCTGGCTGGCCCAGCGCTTCGCCCGGACTCCCGCGCCCAGCCCGGAGGCCGCGCTCGTTGGCTGAAACAAGCACAGAGAAGGGGCCGTGTGGACGAAGTCCACACGGCCCCTACGGTCCCCTTCGGCTCAGCCGCGGACGACCTTGCCGGCCTTCAGGCACGAGGTGCACACGTTGACCCGGGCACGCTGGCCGGGCGCGACCTTGGCGCGCACCGACTGGATGTTCGGGTTCCACCGACGGTTGGTCCGGCGGTGCGAGTGCGAGACCGACATGCCGAAGCCCGGCCCCTTGCCGCAGACGTCGCAGACGGCAGCCATGTCAGACACTCCTTCAAGTAATGATGGTCCTCACGGGGCATCCGACCGAGCGTTGCCACCGGCACGGACGCGCGCTGATCCGGGCCAACCACGGACCAGAGCAACCATGACAGGGTAACCGGTGATCCGGCGGGGCTCCAAACCGGCCCCGCTACCCTCGGCCGCGGAGGCTGCGAACAGGAGGGCTCGGACGTGCTGGAGGCGCTGGACGCCGACGCGGTCCGCCGGTGGGCGGCGGCCGGGGTGCGCGCGCTGGACGCGGACCGCGAGGCCATCGACCGCATCAACGTCTACCCGGTCGCCGACGGCGACACCGGCACGAACCTGCTGCACACCATGCGCTCGGCGCTGGACGCCCTGGTCCGCGACCCGGCGGACGCGGTCGGCGCGGCGGTGTCGGCGCTGGCCAAGGGGGCGGTGGCGGGCGCGCGGGGCAACTCGGGCGTGATCCTCTCGCAGGTGCTGCGCGGGCTGGCCGAGAGCTGGGAGGGCGCGCTGACGGTCAGCGGCACCGCGCTCAGGACCGCCCTGCGCCGGGCCGACGAACTGGCCACGGCCGCCGTGGCCAAGCCGGTCGCCGGCACCGTGTTGTCGGTGCTGACGGCGGCGGCCGACGCCGCCGAGGAATGCGGCTCCGACCTGCTGGACGACGTGGCCGGCGCGGCGGTGAAGGCCGCTGCGCAAGCGCTTGCGGACACGCCGAGGCAGCTGGCTGTGCTGGCCGAGCGCGGCGTTGTCGACGCCGGCGGCCGCGGGCTGCTGCTGCTCCTGGACGCCCTGGCGACCGTGGTCTCCGAACGCCTCGACGGTGACGTCGAACACGATTTGCCGCCGATGAGCGCGCCCAAAGCAGCTTTGGTGCACGAGAGCAGCGGCTTCGAGTACGAGGTGATGTACCTGCTCGACGGCTTGGCCGACGAGCAGGCGCTGCGTGAGCGGCTGGCCCGGCTCGGCGACAGCGTGGTGGTGGCCGGCGACGGTCACGGGCTGTGGTCGGTCCACGTGCACTGTGACGACGTGGGCGCCGCGATCGAGGTCGGCATTGAGAACGGCCGGCCGCACCGCATCACCGTCACGCGTTTCGCCGACCAGAAGGCCCGCTACGCGCGGGACCGGGCGGTCGTGGCCATCGTCGCCGGCGAGGACGCCGCCGAGCTGTTCCGGGCCGAGGGCGCCTCGGTGCTGGTGCTGCCGCCCGGCCGCGAGCCGGCCGTCGCCGATCTGCTCGACGTGTTGGCCGAGACCGGCGCGGCGCAGGTTGTGGTGCTGCCCAACGACATCGGGCTGGCCGGCCTCGTCGCAGAGGCCGCCGAACGCGACGGCCGCGACGTTGTCGTGGTGCCGACGGTGTCGCCGGTGCAGGGCCTGGCCGCGCTCGCCGTGCACGACCCCACGCGACGGCCCGGCGACGATGTCGTTGCCATGGCCGAGGCCGCCGCGGCGATGAGGCGTGGCGAACTCGTGATCGCCAAACGCGAGGCCATCACGTGGGTCGGCCGCTGCCAGCCCGGCGACGCGCTCGGCCTGATCGACGGCGAGGTCGTGCTGATCGAGCCGGCCCCGGCCGACCTGGTCGCCGCGGCCTGCCGGCTGGTCGACCGGATGCTCGACGCCGGCGGCGAGCTGGTGACCGTTTTCGCAGGTGCGGACGCTCCCGGCGGCCTGGATGACGAACTGGGCCGGCATTTGCGGCTGAGTCATCCCGAGGTCGAGCTGACCGGATATCCGGGCGGCCAGCCGGGCACGGTCGCGCTCATCGGCGTCGAATAGGTCCGGTGTGGACGGTTCTGTTCGGATCGTCCACAGTGGACTTCGGTGCCATTCCCGTGATCACCGAGCGCGACCGTCGAGGCTCATGCGCACGCATCGTCGCCATCGCCTCACGACCTGTTGCGGCGCTGCTGGAACCCCTTGGGTGTCCGGCAGCTGACGCCTCGGTTGCGGTCCAGGCGCGTTGATTGACACATCAGTCAGCCGTCGGGTCAACTGTGCGGTACCTGCATATCCGCACGTCACCAGCGAGGAGGTGGCCAGGTGCGTGAACCCTACCTTCAGGTCACCTGGACCGACCCCGTGACCGGTTGTCACGGCTATCTCGTGATCGACCGGCTGGTGCGCGGCGTGAGCAGTGGCGGACTGCGGATGCGAGCGGGCTGCACCTTGGACGAGGTTCGCGGGCTGGCCGCGGGCGTTTCGGTCAAGGAGGCGCTCAACTACGACCCCACCGGCCGCTACATCCCTTTGGGCGGCGCGAAAGGCGGCATCGACTGGGATCCGTACGACCCTCGGGCCACCGATGTGCTCCGGCGTTACCTGACCGCGATGCGGCCGTACGTCGAGCGGTTCTGGACCATGGGCGAAGATCTCGGGCTGCGACAGTCCACGATCGACAAGGTGCTGGCCGAACTCGGCTTCTCCTCGTCGATCCAGGCCGTCTACCCGCTGCTCGACGACGAGCGGGCGGCGCGGGCGCGGCTGCGCAAGGCGGCCCAGGTGCGGGTCGGCGGGCTGCGGCTCAAGGAGCTCGTCGGCGGCTGCGGCGTGGCCGAGGCGGCCCTCGTCGCCCTCGACCGGCTGGCCTTGCCGGCCAAGGATGTCCGCGCCTTCGTCCAGGGTTTCGGCGCGATCGGCGGCTCCACCGCCCGCTTCCTCGCCGAGGCCGGCGTGCAGGTCGTCGGCATCGCCGATGTGAAGGGCATCGTGGCCAATCAGGACGGTCTCGACGTGGAACGCCTGCTGCGCGGGCGCGACTCCCACGGCACCGTCGACCGTGATGACCTCGCCCCCGGCGACCATCTGCTGCCCGGCGACCAGTGGCTCGACGTCGAGGCCGATGTCCTCGTCCCCGCGGCCGTGTCCTACGCCGTCGATGAGCGCAACGTCGACCAGGTCAAGGCCCGCGTCGTCGTCGAGGCGGCCAACATGCCCGTGCTTCCCGAGGCCGAACGCCGCCTCGTGCAGCGTGGCGCGCTCGTCATCCCCGACGTCGTCGCCAACTCCGCCAGCGGCAGTTGGTGGTGGTGGACCCTGTTCGGCGACGTGCAGCCCGACTCCGACAGCGCGTTCACCAAGATCCGCTCCGCCATGCGCCGCCTGGTCAACGCCGTGCTCGACGAGGCCGACCACGCCGCCATCACACCCCGCGCCGCCGCCGCGCGTATTGCTGACCTGGCCGTCCGCGACATCGACGCCAAGTTCGGCTCCGCGGCGTGAGCGCTCACCTGGAGTGAGCGCGCGCCAGGACGGTGTCGACGAAGGCGAGGCAGGTGGCGCGCATGCGCCCGGCGGTCATGCTCTGCGAGCCGGCGAGCACCTGGACGGCCAGCCCGTCGATCATGCCGACGAGCATGTTGGCCAGCACGAACGGATCGCCGTCGGTCAGCTGCCCACGGGCCTGGCCGTCACGGACGATGTCGGCGACGATGCGGCGCCAGTCGCCGTAGAGGCGGTCGTTGAGCTCACGCAGGCGAGGGGAGCGGGGGCTCTCGGCCCATAACTCGACCCAGACCTTCCATGCCTCGATGGTCTCGGGGCTGCCGGGCACGTACGAGTCGACGATCTGGCGCAGGCGGGTCAGCGAGTCGCCCCGCGAGTCGAGCAGCCAGCGCCGCCGTTCGAGCGACCGCTCGTAGCAGTCCTCGAACGCGGCCTGGGCCAGGTCCTGCTTGGTGTCGAAGTAGTAGTGCACGGTCCCGCCGGAGACGCCGGCCAGCCGGGCGACATCGGAGATGCGCAGGTTGCGCAGCCCGCCGTCGGCGATCACCTGGCAGGTGGCCCGCAGGATCTGCGCCCGCCGCTCGACCTCGACGCTGGGGCGCGGCATGGGGCATCTCCTGGGGGTGGGGTGCGGGGCAATGTCACTGCGACAGGGGGCGGTCAGATTAGCGGTGTCGGGGGTTGGGGGTTGAATAGCACCCGATGACTGCCATCGACGACTCCCTCGGACCGCTGCTGGGCAAGAAGTCGGCGGACGCGCTGGCCGACGGGCTCGACCTGCACACGGTGGGCGACCTGCTGCGGCACTACCCACGCCGTTACGACGAGCGCGGCAAGCTGACGTCCATCGCCAGCCTCGAGCTGGACGAGCATGTCACGGTGCTGGCGGACGTGGCCAAGGTGACGCGCAAGCCGATGCGGGCCCGGCGGGGCACGATGACCGAGGTGATCGTCACCGACGGCACGCGGCCGCTGAGCCTGGTCTTCTTCAGCCAGAAGATCCCGAACCTGAGCAAGCTGGTGCCGGGCGCGCGGGGGTTGTTCGCCGGCAAGGTCGGCAAGTTCAACAAGACGGTGCAGCTGACCCACCCGGAGTTCCAGCTGCTCGACGACGAGGACAGCGAGAAGGCGGTGGCCTCCTTCGCCCGCAAGCTGATCCCGGTGTATCCGGCGGTCAGCGGCCTGCCGACGTGGAGCATCGCGCGCTGCGTCGAGCAGGTGCTGGGGATGTGGGACGGCATCGTCGACCCGCTGCCGGACGACCTGATCAAGCGGTACAGCCTGCTCGACCTGGAGTCGGCGCTGAAGCTGATCCACCTGCCGGACAGCCAGTCGGCGATCGACGAGGCCAAGCGCCGGCTGCGCTGGGACGAGGCGCTGTCGATCCAGTTGGCGTTGGCGCAGCGGCGGAAGTCGGCGGCGGCCCGGCCGGCCAAGCCGAGCACGCGGCGCGCGGGCGGTCTGCTGGACGCGTTCGACGAGCGGCTGCCGTTCAAGCTGACCAACGGCCAGCGCGAGATCGGCGAGGTGCTGGCCGAGGAGCTCGGCGGCACGCACCCGATGAACCGGTTGCTCCAGGGCGAGGTCGGTTCGGGCAAGACGCTGGTGGCGCTGCGCGGCATGCTCCAGGTGGTGGACGCCGGCAAGCAGGCTGCGATGCTGGCGCCGACGGAAGTCCTTGCGGCGCAACATGCCCGCTCGCTGCGTGACATGTTGGGCGAGCTGGCCACGGCCGGCGAGCTGGGCGCGCCCGAGGAGGCGACGCGGGTCGTGTTGCTGACCGGTTCGATGAACACCGCGCAGCGGCGGCAGGCGTCGCTGGACATCGCGTCCGGCACGGCCGGCATCGTGGTCGGCACGCACGCGTTGATCCAGGACAAGGTTTCCTTCGCGGAACTGGGTTTTGTCGTCGTCGACGAGCAGCACCGGTTCGGTGTCGAGCAGCGGGACGCGTTGCGCGGCAAGTCGGGGGAGGGCGTCAGCCCGCATGTGCTCGTGATGACGGCGACGCCGATTCCGCGCACCGTGGCCATGACCGTCTACGGCGACCTCGAGGTCTCGGCGCTGCGTGAACTGCCGCAGGGCCGGTCCCCGATCACCAGCTCCGTGGTGCCGATCGCGGAGAAGCCGGACTGGCTGCGGCGGGCCTGGGAGCGGATCCGCGAGGAGGTCGCCGCCGGGCACCAGGCGTACGTCGTCTGCCCGCGTATCGGCGACGACGAGGACGCCGAGCCCAAAGGCGGCAACTCCGACCAGCGGCCGCCGCTCGCCGTCACCGACGTGCTGCCGCGCCTGGTCGCCGGTCCGCTCAAGGGGCTTCGGGTCGAGATGCTGCACGGCAAGATGCCGCCGGAGGACAAGGACGCCGTGATGCGCGCGTTCGCCGCCAACGACGTGCAGGTCCTGGTGGCCACCACGGTGATCGAGGTCGGCGTGAACGTGCCGAACGCGACCGTCATGGTGATCATGGACGCCGACCGGTTCGGCGTCAGCCAGTTGCACCAGCTGCGCGGCCGCGTCGGCCGGGGCAGCGCCGCCGGCCTCTGCCTGCTCGTTTCCGAGGTGCCCGCCGGCACGTCCACCATGCAGCGCCTGCAGGCCGTCGCCGACACCCTCGACGGTTTCGAGCTGGCCCAGATGGACCTTGAGCTGCGCCGCGAGGGCGACATCCTCGGCGCCGCCCAGTCCGGCGTGAAGTCCGGCCTGAAGATGCTCTCCCTGCTCGACGACCTCGACGTGATCGAGGAGGCCCGCGCCGAGGCCCAGCGTGTCATCGCCGACGACCCCGACCTGACGGAGCACCCCGGTCTCGCGCAGATGCTCCGGGAGGTCGTTGACGCGTCCCGAGCCGAATACCTGGAGAAAAGCTGAGGCCGCGATCGAGGTAACTCACGTCAGAGGTAACTTACGTCTGTTGTAAGTTACGTCCGTTGTAAGTTACGGCTGGCGTGAGTATGGTGGCGGCGTGTTCGTAAACCGGGTGGACGAGCTGGCCGCGCTGCGGCAGTGGTACGAGCACGGTCGCCGGCCAGCGGTCGTGTGGGGCCGCCGACGCGTCGGCAAAACCGCACTGATCCAGCACTTCGCCGCCGACCGGCGGGCGATCTTCCACACCGCCGCGGGCCGCCCGGTTGCCGGCGAGCTGGCCCTGCTGGCTCGGCAGGCCGCGACCGTGGCGCCGGGCCAGCTGCGTGATCTCGCCGCCCGGCCGTACACGGACTGGGACGACGCTTTGGACGGTCTCGCCCAACTCGCGGTCGATGAGCCGCTGCTGCTGGTGCTCGACGAGTTTCCCGAGCTCGTGGCGGCCTCACCCGAGTTGCCGGGCGTGCTGCGGGCGTTTCTCGACCGCGCCGGCGACCGGACGTTGCTGCGTATCCTGCTGTGCGGCTCGGCGGTCCGGCACATGGAGGCGTTGCAGGAGCAGCGCGCCCCGCTGTACGGGCGGTTCGATCTGTCGCTACAGGTGCACCCGTTCCGCCCGGCCGACGCCGCCTTGCTGCTGCCCGACCTGCCGCCCGAGGATCGGGCTCTCGTCTACGGCCTGGTCGGTGGCATCCCGCTCTACCTGACGTGGTGGGACCAGGCTGCTGATGTCACCGCCAACCTCCGACGGCTCATCTGCCAGCCGGGTGCTCCTTTACTGACCGAGGGACAGTTGGTGCTGGCGACGGAGGTCGAACGCGGCGAGTACCCGTCCGCGGCGCTGCACGCGATCGCGTCGGGCCGCACACGCTACGGGGAGATCAAGGACGCACTGCGGGCGGAGCCGGCCAGGACACTGGAGCGACTGGTCGAGTTGCGGCTGGTGGAGCGCATGGTGCCGGTGACCGAGGCCGGTCGCGTCACCCGGCAGGCGATGTACCGGGTTGCGGACAACTTCCTTGCCTTCTACCTGGAGATCGTGGCCCGGTTCCGCGGTGAGATCGAGCGCGGGCTCGGCGAGAGCATTCTGCCGGTGGTGGTGGACTGCCTCGACCATTTCATGGGGCCCCGCTGGGAGGAGATGTTCCGCGCCCACCTGCGCGCCGTGGCTGCAACCGGGGCACTGGGCGAGGAGATCGTCGCGGTCGGGTCGTGGTGGAACGACAAGTCCGATGTGGAGATCGACGCCGTGGTGCTGGCCGGTCGCACCCGGCGGCCGGTGTTGGCCGGCGAAGCCAAGTGGGCCAGGTCTGTCGATGGCCCCCGGTTGGCCCGTGGGCTGCGCACAAAGGCCGCCGCGGTGCCTGCCGCGGAGCCGGAGAGGATGCGCTACGCCCTGTGCGCCAGGAATACCGTCCGCGCCGCACCCTCCGGCACGCTGGTGTGCACCGCGGGCGACATCTTCGGCAACTAGTCGTGGCAGCCGGGTGAAGGTGGGCGACGCGGCCCTAACGTACTACGCCGACAGGGTGTCGGGGTTGGTCGACAGGGGGCAGACTGGCCGCGTGCGCGACTTTGATGTGCTGGTGCTGGGGTCCGGGCCTGGTGGGCAGAAGGCCGCCATCGCGACGGCCAAGCTGGGCAAGAAGGCGGCCGTGGTGGAGCGGCGCGACATGGTGGGCGGGGTGTGCATCCAGACCGGCACGATCCCGTCCAAGACACTGCGGGAGGCGGTCCTCTACCTGACCGGGCTCAACCAGCGCGAGATGTACGGCGCGAGCTACCAGGTCAAGGAGGACATCACCGTCGCCGACCTGCTGGCCCGCACCAATCACGTGATCGGCCGCGAGGTCGAGGTGATCCGCAGCCAGCTGACCCGCAACCACGTGGCGATGCTGCCGGGCATGGGCCACTTTGTGGACGAGCACACGGTCGAGGTGGTCGACGGCTCCGGCCGCGAGCTGACGGTGACGGCGGACAAGATCGTGATCGCCACCGGCACACTGCCGGCCCGGCCGCCCACAGTGGACTTCGACGGCAAGACGATCATCGACTCGGACGGCATCCTGGCCCTGGAGCGGGTGCCGCAGTCGATGATCGTGGTCGGCGCCGGTGTGATCGGCATCGAGTACGCGTCCATGTTCGCGGCGCTGGGCACCAAGGTCACGGTGGTGGAGTCGCGCGAGCGCATGCTGGAGTTCTGCGACGCCGAGGTGGTCGAAGCGCTCAAGTACCACCTGCGGGACCTGGCCGTCACGTTCCGGTTCCGGGAGACGGTGGCCGCGGTGGAGCGGCACGAGCGGGGCGCGATCGCGGTGCTGGAGAGCGGCAAGAAGATCCCGGCCGAGGTGGTCATGTACTCGGCCGGCCGGCAGGGCATGACCGAGACGCTCCAGCTGGACAAGGCCGGCCTGCAGGCCGACAAGCGCGGCCGGATCCAGGTCGACGAGTACTTCCGCACCCCGGTGCCGCACATCTACGCGGTCGGCGACGTGATCGGCTTCCCGGCGCTGGCCGCGACGTCGATGGAGCAGGGCCGGCTGGCGGCGTACCACGCCTGCGGCGAGCCGGTCCAGGCCATGTCCACGCTACAGCCGATCGGCATCTACACCATTCCGGAGATCAGCTTCATCGGCCGGACCGAGGACCAGCTGACCAACGACCGGGTGCCGTTCGAGATCGGCGTTTCCCGCTATCGGGAGCTGGCCCGCGGCCAGATCATCGGCGACTCCTACGGCGTGCTCAAGCTGCTGGTGTCGCCGGAGGACCGGTCCATCCTCGGTGTGCACGTGTTCGGCACCGGGGCGACCGAGCTGATCCACATCGGCCAGGCCGTGATGGGCTGCGGCGGCACCGTCGACTACCTGGTCGACGCCGTCTTCAACTACCCCACCCTGGCCGAGTCCTACAAGGTCGCCGCCCTGGACGCCATGAACAAGATCCGCCAGATCGAACGCCTCAGCACCTAAAACCCCGGCGAGTCCCGCCCACAGTCACACCGAAACGCTGAAACGGATTCAACATTTCGGTGTGACGCTGAGCGGGACTCGCGGGGGTGTTACTTGACGGAGTCGTTGTAGTCCTTGATGGGCTGGGAGAGGGAGTTGGCGGCGTCGGTGAGGGCCTGCTTGGGGTCCTTGCCCTGCAACACCGCGGCCTGCATGGCGTTCTCCGCGGCCTTGCGGACCTGGGGCATCACGCCGAACAGGCAGCCCTGGGTGGCAGTGGTCAGCTTGGTGCTCTGCAGCTGCGTGATGGCCGTCTGGAACTGCGGCTTGGACGCCACCCACGCCTTGTCCACGTCGGTGTCCAGCGCGGCCTTGCTGACCGGGAAGTAGCCGGTCGAGGTGTGCCAGGTGGCCTGCGAGTCCTTGGTCTCCAGGAACTTCACGAACTCCCAGGACGCCCGCTTGTGGGCGTCGTCCTTGCCCTTGCCGACGATCCACAGCGACGCGCCGCCGATGATCGGGCCGCCGGTGTCGAAGGCGTTGATCTTCGGGTAGAAGCCGGTGCCGACCTGGAAACCGGCCTTGGTGAAGTCGCCGAGCGAGCCGGTGGACTCCAGCGTGATGGCGTCCTTGCCGGCCACGAAGGCCGAGTCGCCGTTCTTGGTGTCGCTGTCCAGCTTGAGCGCAAGACCCTGGTCCACCATGGACTTCCACCAGGTCAGCAGCTTCACGTTGTTGTCGGTCGCGAAGTTGGCCGCGGTGGCCCGGCCGTTGCGGCCGTTGTCGGGATTGCAGTACGCGGCGTTGGCCACCGCGGTCCACTGCTCGAGGAACCAGCCGTAGAGCGAGGCGCCGAAGCCGTACTGGGTGGTGTTGCCGCTGGCGTCCTTGACGGTCAGCTTCTCGGCGTCGGCCTTGATCTCGTCGAGAGTCGTCGGCGGCTTGTTGGGGTCGAGGCCGGCCCGGGTGAAGGCGTCCTTGTTGATGTACAGCAAGGGCATCGAGGTGTTGAACGGCATCGAGTTCAGCTTGCCGCCGACCGAGTAGTAGCCGGCGATGTTGGGCTGGATGCCGCTCACGTCGTACTTGTCGACGTCGATGAACGACTGGGCCGGAACGGTGGCCTTGGAGTCGATCATGAACTGGGTGCCGACGTCGTACACCTGGAGCAGGTCGGGCAGCTCGCCGCCCTTGAGCGAGTTCTTGTACGCCGACAGCGTGTCGTCGTAGTTGTTCTTGAAGGCCAGGGTCACCTTGATCTTGCCCTGGTTGGCCGCGTTGAACTGGTCGGTGAGCTTCTTCAGCGTCTCGCCGTTGGTCCCGGTCATCGCGTGCCAGAACGTGATGTCGGTTTCGCCCTTGCCGTCCAGCGCGTTGGCGGCCGGCGCGGACAGGTCGCCGGAGCCGGAGCCGCCGGAGCTGGCGGCCGAGCTGCACGCGGTGACGGCGGTGGCGGCCGCGACGGCGACGGCCACCAGCCCCAACTTGGTACGCACCTGAATTCTCCCTCGGTAGGTCATTTCACGGCTCCGGCGGTGAAGCCGCGAACCAGCCAGCGCTGGCCGAACAGCACGAGCAGCAGGGTCGGCAGCAGCGTGATCGTGATGCCGGCCAGCAACAGGCCGGGATCGGCGCTGTCGTTGCTGCGCAAGGCGAACACCGCGGTCTGCAGGGTGTTCAGCGAGTTGTTGGTCGACGAGATGATCAACGGCCAGAAGTACATGTTCCAGCCCTGCAGGAACGACCAGACGGCCAGCGCGGCGATCGCCGGCCGGCAGCCCGGCAGCAGGATGGTGAACAGGAAGCGGACGTGTCCGCAGCCGTCGATGGTGGCGGCGTCGCGCAGCTCGCCGGGGAACTGCCGGAATGCCTGCCGCAGCAGGAACACGCCGAACCCGTTGGCCAGGAACGGCAGCACCAGCGCGAAGCGGCTGTCACCGATGCCAAGGCTGCGGATGAACAGCGCGTTGGGCACCACGATCGCCTCGTACGGGACCATGATCGTGGCCATGAACAGCCAGAACAGCGGGGTCCGCAGCGGCGTGCGCAGGAACACCAGCGCATAGGCGGCCAGGCACGAGGTGGCCAGGTGGGCCAGCATGATCACCAGGCCGACGAACAGGGAGTTGCCGAACGCCGGCAGCAGCGGCACCACCGTCTGCCGCAACGCACCGATATAGCTGTCCACGGTGTAGTGGCCGAGCAGGTTGGGCGGCTGGCGCAGCAGGTCGATCGACGGCAGGAAGCCGCCGAGCACGGTCAGCAGGATCGGGAACAGCAGCACGACGGCCGCCACCACGAGCCAGATGTAGGTGAACGTGCTGGTCACACGCCCAGGTCGGTTCAACCGGCTCACCGGTAGTGCACCCGCCTCTCGATGACGCCGAACTGCACGGCGGCCAGCAGCACGCCGACGATCAGCAGGACCAGGCCCTGCGCGCTGGCCAGGCCGTAGTTGCTGTTGTTGTTGTGGAACGCCTGGTTGAAGATCGAGTAGACCAGCGTGCTGGTCGCGCCGTTGGGCCCGCCGTCGGTCATCACCTGGGGCTGGCCCAGGCTCTGCAGCGCGGTCAGCGTGGTCGTGACGATCACGAAGAACAGGCTGGGCGAGATCATCGGCAGCACGATGCCGGTGAAGTGCCGCACGCCCGAGGCGCCGTCGATGCGGGCCGCCTCCAGCACCTGCTCGTCAAGGCCGGCCAGTCCGGCCGCCAGCACCAGCAGGTTGAAGCCGGACACCATCCACACCGTCACGCCGGCCACCGTGACCAGCGCCCAGCCGGAGTCGGTGGTCCAGCCCGGCGCGGCCACGCCGACCAGCTGGAGCAGCCAGTTCACCGGTGACATGGCCGGGTTGAGCATGAGCAGCCAGACCACCGACGCGGCCGAGGCCGAGTAGGCGAACGGCAGCGTGAACAGGGTGCGGAAGACCCGCATGCCGGGCAGCCGCTGGCTCAGCGGCACGGCCAAGGTCATCGGCAGCACGACACCGGCGACCACCACCATGAGGGTGAAGGCGGCGGTGCGGGCCAGCACCGCGCCGAAGTCCGGCGTGAACAGCTCCTCGAAGTGCTGGAAGCCGACGAAGCGGGTGGGGTTGCCGAGGATGTCGCTGCCCATGGTGGCCAGGTAGACCGCCTGGAACAGCGGGAAGATCACGAAGGCGCCGAGCCCGACGACCGCGGGCGCCAGGAACAACACGGTGAGCGCCAGCTCGCGCGGGTTCCAGCGGCTGATGACTGACTGTGACACAGACGCGGAGTCTGCGGCGGTCACTAGGCCGTTCGGGGGCTTGCGGTGAATTCCGCGTTGCCGACAGTCGACACGGAGCTGACGTCACGCTCGGTCGAGGGGTCATCACGGGACATTGGCGCAGGCTAAGCCAAGGGGCGTGACCTCGCTCACGGTCGGCCGGACCGTGTGTGTTCCGTTATGTCCATCACGCGGGATGGTTCTCCCACATGAATGGATGGCAACGGTAACGTGCCGGTCTGGACGATCCCCAGGAAAACGGGAGGAACGCCAGATGTTCACCAAGGTGCTCGTCGCCAACCGCGGCGAGATCGCCATCCGCGCCTTCCGCGCCGCCTACGAGCTGGGCGCCGGGACGGTCGCGGTGTTCCCGTACGAGGATCGCAACTCGCTGCACCGGCTGAAGGCCGACGAGGCGTACGAGATCGGCGAGCCGGGCCACCCGGTGCGGGCGTACCTGTCGGTCGACGAGGTCGTCGAGGCGGCCCGCAAGGCCGGCGCCGACGCCATCTATCCCGGTTACGGCTTCCTGTCGGAGAACCCGGAGCTGTCGGCGGCCTGCGCGGCGGCCGGCATCACCTTCGTCGGTCCGCCGACCGAGGTGCTGGAGCTGACCGGCAACAAGGCTCGGGCCATCGCCGCGGCCAAGGCGGCCGGCCTGCCGACGCTGAAGTCCTCCGAGCCGTCCAGCGATGTGGACGCGCTGCTGGCGGCGGCCGGCGAGGTCGGCTTCCCGATCTTCGTCAAGGCGGTGGCCGGCGGTGGCGGGCGCGGCATGCGGCGGGTCGAGGACCCGGCCGTGCTGCGCGAGTCGATCGAGGCGGCGATGCGCGAGGCCGAGTCGGCCTTCGGCGACCCGACCGTGTTCCTCGAGCAGGCGGTCGTGCGGCCGCGGCACATCGAGGTGCAGATCCTGGCCGACGGCGCCGGCAACGTGATCCACCTCTACGAGCGCGACTGCTCGGTGCAGCGGCGCCACCAGAAGGTGATCGAGCTGGCCCCGGCGCCCAACCTGGACCCGGCGATCCGGGACCGGATCTGCGCCGACGCGGTGGCCTTCGCCCGGCAGATCGGCTACCGCAACGCCGGCACCGTCGAGTTCCTGCTCGACGAGCGCGGCAACCACGTCTTCATCGAGATGAACCCGCGCATCCAGGTCGAGCACACGGTGACCGAGGAGGTCACCGACGTCGACCTGGTGCAGTCGCAGCTGCGCATCGCCGCCGGCGAGACGCTGGCCGACCTCGGCCTGAGCCAGGACGCGATCTACCTGCGCGGCAACGCCTTGCAGTGCCGGATCACCACCGAGGACCCGGTGAACGGCTTCCGTCCGGACACCGGCGTGATCAGCGCCTACCGCTCGCCCGGCGGCTCCGGCATCCGGCTGGACGGCGGCGCGATCGGCGCCGGCAGCACGGTCGGCGCGCACTTCGACTCGATGCTGGTCAAGCTGACCTGCCGCGGCCGCAACTTCGAGGCGGCGGTGGCCAGGGCCCGGCGCGCGGTGGCCGAGTTCCGTATCCGCGGCGTCTCCACGAACATCCCGTTCCTCCAGGCCGTGCTGGACGACGACGACTTCCGCAACGGCCGCGTGACCACGGCGTTCATCGAGGAGCGGCCGGAGCTGCTGACGGCTCGGCAGTCGGCCGACCGCGGCACCAAGCTGCTGACCTACCTGGCCGATGTCACGGTGAACAAGCCCAACGGCCCGCGGCCGCAGGTGATCGACCCGTGGGCCAAGCTGCCCAAGCTGAACCTGTCGACCGAGCCGCCGGCCGGCTCCAAGCAACGGCTGACCGAGCTGGGCCCGGAGGGCTTCGCCGCCTGGCTGCGCAACGAGCCGGGTGTGCTGGTCACCGACACGACCTTCCGTGACGCGCACCAGTCGCTGCTGGCCACCCGGGTCCGGACCAAGGACTTGTTGCAGGTCGCGCCGCACGTGGCCCGCATGACGCCGGAGCTGCTGTCGCTGGAGTGCTGGGGCGGCGCGACGTACGACGTGGCGTTGCGCTTCCTGGCCGAGGACCCGTGGGAGCGGCTGGCCGCGCTGCGCGAGTCCGTGCCGAACCTCTGTCTCCAGATGCTGCTGCGCGGCCGCAACACCGTCGGCTACACGCCCTACCCGGAAGCGGTGACCAGGGCGTTCGTCGAGGAGGCGACCGAGACCGGCATCGACATCTTCCGCATCTTCGACGCGCTCAACGACATCGAGCAGATGCGGCCGGCGATCGAGGCCGTGCGGGAGACCGGCAAGTCGATCGCCGAGGTGTCGCTCTGCTACACCGCCGACCTGTCCGACCCGGGGGAGCAGCTCTACACCCTGGACTACTACCTCAAGCTGGCCGAGCAGATCGTCGGGGCCGGCGCGCACGTGCTGGCGATCAAGGACATGGCCGGCCTGCTGCGCCCGCCGGCCGCCGCGCGCCTGGTCACGGCCCTGCGCAAGGAATTCGACCTGCCGGTCCACCTGCACACGCACGACACCGCGGGTGGGCAGCTGGCCACGTACCTGGCGGCGATCCAGGCCGGGGTGGACGCCATCGACGGCGCGACGGCGTCGATCGCCGGCACCACCTCGCAGCCTTCGCTGTCGGCCATCGTCGCCGCGACGGATCACTCCGCGCGTCCCACCGGTCTGAACCTTCAGGCGGTGTGCGACCTCGAGCCGTACTGGGAGGCCGTGCGCAAGGTGTACGCACCGTTCGAGGCGGGCCTGCCGTCGCCGACCGGCCGCGTCTACACCCACGAGATTCCCGGCGGGCAGCTGTCCAACCTGCGGCAGCAGGCCATCGCGCTCGGCCTCGGCGACCGGTTCGAGGACATCGAGGCCACCTACGCGGCGGCCGACCGGATGCTGGGCCGGCTGGTCAAGGTCACGCCGTCGTCCAAGGTGGTCGGCGACCTGGCGCTGCACCTGGTCGGCGCGGGTGTTGAGCCGGCCGAGTTCGAGGCCGACCCGGGCCGGTTCGACATCCCGGACTCGGTGATCGGCTTCCTGCACGGCGAGCTGGGCGACCCGCCCGGTGGCTGGCCGGAGCCGTTCCGCACCAAGGCGCTGTCCGGCCGGACCGCGCCGCGGAACGTGGCCGATCTGTCCGAGGAGGACGTGCAGGGCCTGGCCGACAACCGGCGGGGCACGCTGAACCGGTTGCTGTTCCCGGCCCCGACCAGGGAGTTCCTCACCCACCGGGACGCGTACGGGGACACCAGCGTGCTGCGCAGCAAGGACTGGCTGTACGGCCTGCGCCCGGGCGAGGAGTACTCGGTCGATCTCGGTCGCGGCGTACGGCTGTTGATCACGCTCGAGGCCATCGGCGAGGCCGACGAACGCGGCATGCGCACCGTGATGGCCGTCCTCAATGGACAGTTGCGGCCGATTCAGGTGCGGGACCGCTCGGTGGCGGCCGACGTGCCGGCGGCCGAGAAGGCCGACCGCGGCAACGGCAACCACGTCGCCGCGCCGTTCGCCGGTGTGGTCACCGTCGCCGTCGCCGAGGGCGACAGCGTGCAGGCCGGCCAGACCGTCGCGACGATCGAGGCGATGAAGATGGAGGCGGCGATCACCGCGCCCAAGGCCGGCACGGTCGGCCGGCTGGCCATTTCCCGTCAGCAGCAGGTGGAAGGCGGCGATCTGCTGATCGTGCTGTCCTGACATTGGTCTAGCTCTCTCGGTGCCCCCGGGGTCTTTACGGCCCGGGGGCACCGGTCTGTCTACTGTGGACGCAACTTTTACGGCGCGCTGCCGCTTCACCCGGTAGAGTGACGAGATGTTCCCCGTGTTGCCGTCTGGTGGCGCGATCTCGTTGGCTGGCAAGGTGTGATTCGTGCTGGAGTTGCAGTCCGTGGCCCAGCGTCAGGGCGCGGTCGTCCCCAAGTCCCCGTGGTTGCCCACTGCCTCGCTCGCGCTCGCCGACTTAGCCGGCCGGGTGCTCGGGCTGGACGTGCGCCGGGTGCCGGTGCGCGCCGGCACGTCAAAACTGGTGGGCGGCATCCACAATCGCGAAGTGCTGCTGGCCAACCGGGCCTTCCAGGCGCAGGCCTTACGTCAGGCGCAGGGGCCGGTGCTGACCATCGGCGGCGACTGTGGCGTGGAGACCGTGCCGCTCGGCTTCGCCCGGCAGCGCTACGGGCCGGCGCTCGGCGTGCTGTGGTTCGACGCCCACGGTGATCTCAACACTCCCGCGACCTCGCCTTCCGGTGCGTACCACGGAATGGCGTTACGCCACGCCTTCGGCGAAGGCGACCGCGACTTCGTGCTCGATAGTCCGATCGTGTCGCGGCGCGTCGTGCTCGCCGGCGCGCGGGCCCTCGATCCCGGCGAGCAGGCCATGGTCGACCGCGGGCTCGTGCGCCACGTGCCGATCGAGCGGGACTACGACGCCTCCTGGGTCGTCCATGCCGTCACCGCTTCCCGTGCGCCGCAGTTCTATCTGCACATCGATCTCGACGTGTTGGATCCCAGCGAGTTCTCCGACGTCACCTGCCCCGTTCCCGGCGGTCTGCTGATCAGCGAACTGGTCGACGCCATTCGGGCCGTTGCCGCCATTCGGCCGATCATCGGGGCCGGCATCACCGAATGCGCCACCGACAATCCCGACAAACTCCAGGTTCTGGCCCCGATCCTGCGTGCCGTCGGCGCCGCCCTGCACGCCCACTCCACCGCGCTGCCCGCCCAGCTCGCCGCCCCCCACCCGGTTCGCAGCTGACGTTCGGAAAGCCCCGTTCCTCTACTCCGAGTAGAGGAACGGCGCTTTCCGAACGGCGAAACCGGTGCCGTAGGCGAATGGGATTCATCTATCGTCCGGCGGGTGACGTCTCCGAGATTCGAGCTCACCGCGGCCTTTCCCGTGTATCTCCGGTTGGAGGCGGCACTCGCGGCCGGCGACTGGCCGGCCGTCGAGCAGTTCTTCGCCACCATCCCCGACGACGGGATGACGGTGGCGGTCCGGGTCGTGGCCAAGGTCAAAGGGGTCGAGGAGTTCCTGCGGCGGGTGCCGCCGTCGCGGCTGAGCCGGCTGCTGCTGGCGGCGCGGCACATCGTTCACGCCTGGGAGATCCGCAGCGACAAGCTGGCCAAGCACGTGTCGGCCGAGCAGTTCGCCGGCATGCACGAGCAGCTGCGCAGCGCCGAGGCGATCCTGATCGACCTCACCGCGGCCGATCCGTCCGATGTCCTGGCCTGGCGTGAGCGGATCACGGTGTGCCAGGGGCTGGGGCTCGGTCAGAGCGAGGCGCGGCGCCGCTATGACCGGTTGGCCCGGGCCGATCCGCACCATTTTTCGGGACAGTCCGCTTTGGCCCAGCAGCTTTGTCCGAAATGGGGCGGTTCCTGGGATTCACTGCACGGATTCGCGCGGGAATGCCTCGACGCCGCGCCGCCAGGGTCGTTGTGCGCGACCGTGGTCGCCGAGGCGCACCTGGAACACGCCCACAACATCAACGACAAGGACAAACGGCGGGAGTATCTGGCCGGCGTCGAGGCGGAACTGGACGCGGCGGCCCGCAAGTCCCTGTTCCATCCGGCGTTTCGCCCGGTTCCGGGCTGGGTGGAGGCGCACGGCGTGTTCGCGATCCTTTCCTCCTGGGCGGGCAATCCGCACAAAGCGGCCGTGCACTTCCGCGCACTGGGCGACCTGGCCAGTGATTATCCGTGGTCCTGGTGCTATAAGAACCCCGCGGCCGGATTCGAGGAGCTCAGATCCGCCGCTGTAGGGGGGAACGGATGATCAGTCTCACCGAGGTCGACGGCGTCAGAACGCTCGTCACGCCGCACACCGGGCCGACGCGGGCCGGGTTGGTGTTCCGCGTCGGCTTCGCCGACGAACCGCTGCCGCGCCGCGGCATCACACATCTGGTCGAGCACCTGGCGCTGCACCGCCACGGCGAGATCGACCATCAGGCCAACGCCGCCACGGCCGTCACCACCACGCATTTCTTCACCAGCGGCACCCCGGCTGACGTGGTCGCCTACCTCACCGCGGTCTGCGAGTCGCTGACCAACCTGCCGATGGAGCGATTACCGGTCGAGAAGTCCGTGCTGCGCACCGAAGAAGCCGGTCGTGGCGTCCCCTCGCTGCCGATCTGGCGCTACGGCGCGGTCGGCCACGGCACCGTCGGCTATCCCGAGTGGGGCCTGGACGCGCTCGGTCCTGACGACCTCCGGCACTGGGTCGGCACGCGGTTCACCCGCCAGAACGCGGTGCTGTGGATCGCCGGCGACCTGCCGGCGGGGTTGCGGCTGGCGCTGCCGTCCGGGCCGGTCAACCCGATGCCGCCGGTGACCTCGGCCCTGCCGACCACACCGGCCTTCTATGCCGAGTCCACCACCACCCTCGCGTACAGCGGCATCGTCGGCCGGGGACCGCGGGCCGCGCTGTTCGCCGACCTGCTGGACCGGGTGCTGTTCCAGGCGTTGCGGCGCGAAGACGGCAACTCCTACTCGCCGCACGCCGCGTATATGCCGCGGGACGCGCAGTTCGCGCAGATCATGGCCGTCGCCGACGCGTTGCCGGAGAAGCAGGCGGCGGTGCTGGGCGGCTTCGTGGACGTGCTCGCGGCGATGCGTGTCGGCCGGATCGACGAGGCCGACCTCGCAGCCGTTCGGACGAAGACGCTGGCGCGCCTCGACCAGCCCGACGCCGTCGCCAACTCCTTGCCGAGCGCCGCCGTCGACCTGCTGATCGGCCACCGGGCGCTGAGCGTCCCGCAGCTGCGCGCGGCCTACGCGGCGGTGACGGTCGACGACATGCGCTCGGTTGCCGTGGAGATGATCTCGACCGGGCTGCTTCAGGTGCCCAAGGGGCTCGGCGCCGAGTGGGCCGGGTTCACGCCGGCGCCGCTGTGGTCCGCCAAAGTGGTCCACGGCAACGCGCACGCGTCGTTGGAGCAGGAGGGACAGCAGCTGGTTCTCGGTGGCGAAGGCGTCAGCCTGGTCACTCCCAAGGGCGCGGTGACGGTGACGTTCCAGGAGTGCGTGGCGATGCGCTGCTGGCCCGACGGCGCGCGGCAGCTGGTCGGCGCGGACGGCACGGCCGTGACCATCGAGCCGGCGATGATCGACATGCCGCCGACCGCGATCGGGTGGCTCGACGCGCAGGTGCACCCGAGGGTGCGGATCACGATGCCGGCCCGGTCGCACGTCCCGCGTCCGTCGGCCAAGGTTGCGGCGGCCCCGGTCGGGATGCCCGTCCCGGCGCCGCCGCCGAAGAAGGCCGCGCCGAGGAAAGCCGGCCTGATCTTCCTCAGCATCGTGACGGGGTTCTTCACCCTGCTGGCGGTGGTCGGCACCCTGGCCTTTGTCAATGACGGCAACCACGTGCGGCTGCTGCCCGGGATGATCTTCGAGTGGGTGCTCGCGGCGGCCTGGGGCCTGTCGTTGGTACTGGTCCTCCGCAAGGGCAGGCGGGCGAAGGCGGTATCGTGAGAGCGATTCCACGGCACACCGGGACACCGCCACATAGATGAAGGGTTTTCATCTATTGTCTCGCTGGTGATCACGCCCCCGGCCCGCCGGTTCGATCAGGCGGCGGCCTTCCCTGAGCTGCTCGAGTTGCGCGAGTCGGTGCGCGCGGCCGACTGGACGGCCATCGAGCTGTTCTTCGCCGGCCTGCCCGACGTCGACATGACCGCGTTCGCGGCCCACGTCGTGGCCGAGGTGACCGGCGCGGAGGAGTTCCTGGCCGCGCTGCCGCCGTCGCCGCTGGCCCGGCGGCTGCTGGCCGCGCGGCTGATCTCCAAGGCGTGGGAGATCCGTTCGAGCAAGCGGGCCACCCACGTCCGGCGAGACCAGTTCATCGGCATGCGTGCGCAACTGCTCAAGGCGGAGCCGATCCTGTTGGAGCTGACGGCCGAGGACCCGGGCGATGTGGTGGCCTGGGTGTTCCGGCTGCGTAGCGCCCGTGGGCTGGAGGTCGGGCAGAGCGAGGCCCGCCGCCGCTACGACCGACTGGCGCGGTTCGCCCCGCACAGCTTCGCCGCGCAGAGCCAGTTGGTGCAGCAGCTGTGTCCGAAGTGGAGCGGCTCGTGGGAGGCGCTGCACACGTTCGCCCGTGAGTGCATGGACGCCGCGCCGCCCGGCTCGCTGAGCCCGACCACCGTCGGCGAGGCGCACGTGGAGCACTACTTCGAGCTCAACGGCGTTGAGGAATCGAGCTACCTGAAGAAGGTGGCCGTGCAGCGGGAGATCATCGCGGCGGCCGAGAGGTCCGTGCTGCACCCGAACTTCGTCGGCGGCTATCACTGGCCGACTGCCTACGGGGTGTTCGCCTACCTGTTCGGTCTGATGGGCGACCACGAGCGGGCCGCGGCCTGCTTCGCGCCGCTCGGCGACGAGGTGGCCGGCGAATACCCGTGGAAGCGGCTCACCAAGCCGGACGTGGCCTTCAACCAGTTGCGCGACAAAGCCCTCGGCGGTGTGAAGTGATCAAGGAGACCGAGGTCGGCGGCATCAGGACGCTCGTCGTCCCCAGCACCGGCCCGCTCGCGGCCGGCCTGGTGTTCCGGGTCGGCTGCGCCGACGAGCCGCTGTCCAGGCGCGGCATCACGCACCTGGTCGAGCACCTGGCGCTGCACCGGCACGGCCTGCTGGAGCACGACGCCAACGGGTCCACCGGCCTGACCACCACGCACTTCTTCACCAGCGGCAGCGACAAGGCCGTGACGACCTATCTGACCAGCGTCTGCGACTCGCTGCGCGATCTGCCGCTGGACCGGATCACCACGGAGAAGACGATCCTGCGCACCGAGGAGGCCGGCCGCCCGCACGACAGCCTGCTCGTCTGGCGCTACGGCGCCGTCGGCTTCGGCGCGGCGGGCTACCCGGAGTGGGGTCTGGAGGCGATCACCGACGACGACGTGCGCGACTGGGCGGCGACCCGGTTCACGCGGGAGAACGCGGTGCTGTGGATCGCCGGCGAGGTGCCGGAGGGGCTGAACCTGACCCTGCCGTCCGGATCTCCGCAGCCGTTGCCGGCGCTCACCTCCACGCTGCCGACGACGCCTTCGTACTTCGAGGAGGGCAACGGCAAGGTCAGTCTCACGGCGATCGTGGAGCGGTCGGCCCGGGCGTCGCTGTTCACGATGGTGTTGGAGCGGGCGCTGTTCCGGGCGTTGCGCACCGAGGACGGCAACTCCTACGCGGTCGTGGCGGCGTACGCGCCTCGTGACGGCGAGAGCGCGACGATCACCGCGATGGCCGACGCGCTGCCGGAGAAGCAGGACGCCGTCCTGGGCGGGCTGATCGACGTGCTGACCGCGCTGCGCGTCGGCCGTATCGACGCCGACGAGCTGGAAGCCGTGCGGGACAAGGCGACCACCTCGCTGGACCGGCCGGAAGCGGCCCGGGCGATGGTGTTCGCCGAGGCGATCGACGTCCTCTACGGCCGGCCGCGCTGCTCGCTCACGGACTTCCGGGCCGCGTTGGCGGCCGTGACCGTCGAGGACCTGCGCGAGGTGGCCGTGCAGGCCATGGGCTCGCTGTTGATGCAGGTGCCGCGGGGCAACCGCGTCGACTGGGCCGGTTTTGCCGAGGCCCCGATGTGGTCGGCCACGGCGACGACCGGCGGCGAGTTCCCTTCGTTGCAGAAGAAGGACCTCACGCTGGTTCTCGGCTACGACGGCGTCAGCATGGTGTCGCCGCACGGTGTGCTGACCGTGCTGTACGGCGACTGCGTGCTGATGCAGTGCTGGCCCGACGGCGCGCGGCGGCTGGTCGGCGCGGACGCGGTGAGCGTCAGCATCGAGCCGAACCTGTACGACGTGTCGGCCGAGACCATCGCCGGCATCGACGAACTGGTGCCCGACGAGGTCAAGGTGTGGCAGCCGGCCCGCGCGGCCGACCGCATCCCGCAGCGCCCCATGCCGCCCGCCCCGCCGGCTGCACCCGCACCGGCGACGCCGGTCGCGCGGTCGACCGGATGGAAGGTGGGCCTCGCCGTGTTCGCAGTGATCCCCGCGCTGTGCCTGCTGTTCGCGGCCGCCTCGACCGTATCCCTGGTGCAGTACCCGGACGACGCCAGCACGGGCACCTGGAAGCTCACCCTGCTGTTCTGGTGGCTCGGCGGGATCTTCGGCTTCATGGTCGTGCTCGCCCTGCGCGGGCAGCGCCGCAGGCGGTAGGCGACGATGACCCGGTGACCAGGATCGTGGCCGGGGCGGCCGGGGGACGTCGGCTGGAGGTGCCGCCCAGCGGCACCCGCCCGACCTCGGACCGCGTCCGGGAGGCACTGTTCAGCGCCCTGGAGGCGGCCGTCGGCCTGGATGGGCTGCGGGTACTCGACCTGTACGCCGGGTCGGGTGCGCTGGGGCTGGAGGCGTTGTCGCGCGGGGCCGTCCTGGCGACGTTCGTGGAGTCCGACCGGCGGGCCGGCGAGATCCTGCGCCGCAACGCCAAGGGCCTCGGCCTGCCGGGCGCGGACGTGCGACTCGGCACCGTGCAGTCGGTGCTGGCGACGACGCCGGGGGACCGCTACGACCTGATCTTCGTCGACCCGCCGTACGCGCTGGGGGAGCCGGAGCTGGCCGATGTGCTGGCCGCCCTGCGGTCGTGGGCGGCCGAGGACGCGACGCTCATCGTGGAGCGGTCCACCCGGAGCGAGGATCCGCGCTGGCCCGAGGGCATCGAGCCGACCCGCAGCCGCAAGTACGGGGAGACGACACTGCACTGGGCAGTGATCGCTGCCACGCGGTGAGCCGTCGGCATCCCTGTTACCGTCCGGCCATGCGGCGCGCGGTTTCCCCGGCTCCTACGACCCGGTGACCAACGGCCATCTGGACATCGTCACCCGGGCCGCCGAGGTCTTCGACGAGCTGGTCATCCTGGTCGGGATCAACAAGAGCAAGAAGACGCTGTTCACCGTGGACGAGCGGATGGACATGATCCGCGAGGTCACCGCCCACCTGCCCAACGTGCGGGTGGACAGCTGGCACGGGCTGACCGTGGACTACTGCCGGGCCAACGACGTCAAGGTGATCATCAAGGGCCTGCGGGCGATCAGCGACTTCGACTACGAGCTCCAGCAGGCGCAGATGAACCACCAGCTGTCCGAGGTGGAGACGCTGTTCATGCCGACCAACCCGCTGCACAGCTTCCTGTCCAGCTCGCTGGTCAAGGAGGTGGCCACCTATCAGGGCGACGTGGCCCACCTGCTGCCCGAGCTGGTGCACGAGCGGCTGCTGGCCCGGCTGGCCGAGCGGGCCTGACTGTCAACCGTTGGTTCAGGTTCACTCCTTCTGGTGATCACCTGATCGCGTTACGTTGCCGGGATGAGCTACCTCACGTCACGAGCCGTGAAGGCCCTGCTTGCTCTCGTCATCGCTGTCCTCGGCACGCTCGGTCTGGCCGAGGTCAGCGCCGCCGCGCCCGCCCACCCGGCGGCCGCGCAGGTGGCCTGCGGCAACACCAGCAGCTACAAGAAGGTCAACCTGTCCAGCCTGCCGGCGCAGGCCACGACCACGGTCAAGCTGATCAAACAGGGCGGGCCGTTCCCGTATCCCAAGAACGACGGCGTGGTCTTCCGCAACCAGGAGCACATCCTGCCGCTGTGCTCGGCCAGCTACTACCACGAGTACACGGTGCCGACCCCCGGCTCCTCCACCCGCGGCGCCCGCCGCATCATCACCGGCTCGGCCGGCGAGTACTTCTACACCGGCGACCACTACGCCACGTTCTCCCTGGTCAACATCAACAAGTGAGGCCTGCCGGCGCCCGGTCGTGAAGATCGGGCGCCGGACACGCCCCGATCTCCCGGCGCGACGCGGGTTCAGCGGGCAGACTGGAGAGTGCCAGCCGTATAAGCCAAGAGGAGTGCGACGTGTACCGGGTGTTCGAGGCCCTCGACGAACTCGTCACGATTGTCGAGGAAGCGCGCGGCGTGCCGATGACCTCCGGCTGTGTCGTGCCCCGTGGCGACCTGCTCGAGCTGCTCGACGACATCCGGGACGCCATTCCCCGCGAGCTGGACGACGCGCAGGACGTGCTCGACCACCGCGACAGCATGATCTCCAAGGCCCAGCACGAGAGCGAGACCGGCGTCGGCAAGGCCCGCGAGGAGTCCGAGCGGATGCTGGCCGAGGCCCGGGCCGAGGCCGACCGCATGGTGGCCGATGCCCGTGCGCATGCCGAGCGCCTGATCGCCGAGGCCGAGAACGAGGCCGAGCGGGTCGTCACCGCCGGCCGGCACGAGTACGAGGACCTGACCGGCCGGGCCCGGTCCGAGGCCGACCGCATGGTCCAGGCCGGCCGCGCCTCGTACGAGCGGGCCGTCGAGGACGGCCGCAACGAGCAGCACCGGCTGGTCCAGCAGACCGAGGTCGTGCAGGCTGCGCACGCCGAGTCGGCCCGGGTGCTCGACGCCGCCAGCGGCGAGGCCAACCGCCTGCGCGGGGAGTGCGACGCCTACGTGGACGCCAAGCTGGCCGACTTCGAGGACCTGCTGGCCCACACCCTGCGCACCGTCGGCAAGGGCCGGGCCAGCCTGCGGGCCCCGATGTCGAGCACCAGCGCCTCCTCCGGCGCGCCCTTTGACTACGCGCGGGATTAGCACCGTGTTCTTGGCGCCGCCTCCGGCGTCGCGGCTCGGCCCCTCGTGACCCCTGCTGTGCCTATGCCGCGCGTTCCGCGCGGGGCTCGGCCCCTCGTGACCCCTGCCTCGCCCTTGCCGGATTTTTCGAGGCCCGCATCGGGCCAGGTGGTGGGGCGTGTTGGGTGGCGGACCTCGAAAAATCCGGCAACCGGGCGAAGCAGGGGCGGGGCCTCGCGACTCCGGGTGGACAGATACACCCCCTCCGACGTGCTGATTTTCCTTCCGGCCACCTTCTTGAGTACTCTTGACCAGCTGGCCACGGTAAGTCACCCCACCAGCGACACAACCACCATGCCTAAGCAACGATCACACGCGCGCCCCCAGCAGACGGCCGGCCCATGGGTTATCGACACCAGGGACATCGGCCGTAGACCCGGCTCCAGCCGCAGCTACCACCGAGTGGCTCCGGCGCCGGAGGGTCTCGGCTTCCCGGATGTCATCGGGGTCGAGGTCGGCAGCGATGTCGTGCTGGACCTGCTGGTCGAGTCGGTAGTGGAGGGCGTCCTCGCCACCGGAACCGCCAAGGCGGCCACGGTCGGCGAGTGCTCGAGGTGTCTTGATCCGCTGACCGGCGAGGTCGAGGTCCGCTTCACCGAGCTGTTCGCGTATCCGGACAGCGCGACCGAGGCGACCACGGACGAAGACGAGATCTCCAGGCTCGTCGACGACCTCATCGACCTGGAGCCGGTGGTGCGCGACGCGGTCGTGCTCGCGCTGCCGCAGGTTCCGCTGTGCTCGCCGGACTGTCGTGGACTGTGCGCCGAGTGCGGCGTCAAGTGGGCCGAACTGGGCCCCGACCACGCGCATGAGACGATTGATCCTCGCTGGGCTGCTCTGCAGGAGAAGTTCGGCGGGACCGAGGAGGAGAGCTAGTCGTGGCCGTCCCGAAGCGGAAGATGTCCCGCTCCAACACCCGTACGCGCCGTTCGCAGTGGAAGGCCGTCGCCCCCAACCTGGTGGCCTGCTCCAACCGCGCCTGCCGCCAGCCCAAGCTGCCGCACATCGCGTGCCCGGCCTGCGGCCAGTACGACGGCCGCCAGGTCGTCCAGCCGGCCTGACCGCCGCCTCCCGGCGAGAAGGCTGAGCGCAGTGGGAGGTAAGGGATCCCGGGGTCCGGCACCGGATCGGACCCCGCTACTTGAGGCGCTCGGTGTCGAGTTGGACCCCGAGCTTCTCGTGTTGGCCCTCACTCACAGGTCCTACGCGTACGAGAACGGCGGTTTGCCGCCCAACGAGCGTCTCGAGTTCCTCGGCGACGCTGTTCTCGGGCTCGTGGTGACGGACCACTTGTACCGCAGACACCCCGACCTGCCCGAAGGGCAGTTGGCCAAGCTGCGGGCGAGTGTGGTGAACATGATGGCGCTGGCCGGCGTCGCTCGTGACCTCGGCGACGGCGGCCTCGGCGCGCACCTGCTGTTGGGGCGCGGCGAGGAGCTGACCGGCGGCCGTGACAAGGCGAGCATCCTGGCCGACGGTCTCGAGGCGATGATCGGCGCCGTCTATCTGGCCCATGGCATCGACGTGGCCCGGGGCCTGGTGCACCGGCTGTTCGATCCGCTGCTGGAGGCCGCGCCGCTCAAGGGCGCGGGCCTTGACTGGAAGACCAGTCTCCAGGAGCTGACCGCCGCCCAGGGCCTCGGCGTGCCCGAGTACCGGGTGGACGACGAGGGGCCGGACCATCGCAAGGAGTTCACCGCCACCGTCTATGTCGGCGGGCGGGGACTGGGCTCCGGCACCGGCAAGACCAAGAAGGAAGCGGAGCAGAAGGCGGCCGCGGCCGCTTACACCACGCTCAAGTCGGAGATCCCGCCGGCGGCCGACGCCGGCTGATCTTCGTGGGGACGTGGTGCCCGGAAGGGGGCATTCCAGGCGTAGCGCCGGGAATGCCCCCTTCTGGGTCTTCATAGGAGGGATGGGCAGTGCCGGAGTTGCCTGAGGTCGAGGTCGTTCGCCGGGGCTTGGACGCCCATGTGACCGGTCGCCGCATCACCGCCGTCGAGGTGCTCAACCTGCGCGCCGTGCGCCGGCACGTGCCCGGTCCGGTGGACTTCGCCGACCGGCTCTCCGGCCGGTCCATCGTGGCCGCCGGCCGCCGCGGCAAGTACCTGTGGCTGGAGCTGGACGACGCCGAGGCGATCATCGCCCACCTGGGTATGAGCGGTCAGATGCTCGTCCAACCCTCGGACGCGGCCGACGAGAAGCACCTTCGCGTCCGGGTCCGCTTCGACGATGGCGGCCCCGAGTTGCGTTTCGTCGACCAGCGCACCTTCGGTGGGCTGGCCCTCGCCGACCTCGTCGAGGTCGACGGCACCGCGCTGCCCGCCCCCGTCTCGCACATCGCCCGTGACCCCATGGATCCCGCCTTCGACCCCGACGCCGCCGTGGCAGCGTTGCGGCGCAAGCGAACCGGCGTGAAGCGGGCCCTGCTCGACCAGACCTTGGTGTCCGGCGTCGGCAACATCTACGCCGACGAGTCCTTGTGGCGCACCAAGCTCCATTGGGCCCGGCCCACCGAGAAACTGACCAGGGCTCAGGCCGGCGCGCTCCTCTCCGCCGCCACCGACGTCATGACCGAGGCCCTCGCCGCCGGCGGCACCTCCTTCGATGCCTTGTACGTCAACGTGAACGGCCAGTCCGGCTACTTCGACCGGGCGCTGGCGGTCTACGGCCAGGAGGGCAAGGCCTGCCGTCGCTGCGGCTCCGTCATCCGCCGCGACCCCTTCATGAACCGGTCGTCCTACTCCTGCCCCAAGTGCCAGCCCATGCCCAAGAACCCCCACGTGTAACCCTTTTTGTGGCACATGCGGTCCGGATGTGCCGAATAGAGGCAAGTATGACGCTCATGTGACATTGGGCCGGTCGGCAAGCCAGCGGGTGAAGTCCTCCGGCGTGCGGACGCCGTCGTCCAGCACCGAGCGGTAGATGGTGTAGCTGCGCACCGTCTTGCCGTAGTCGGGGTTGTCCGCCCAGGCCTGCTTGATCGCCAGAATCGCCCGCCGGGTCTCGGTCGTCAGGCGGGGCGGCAACGTCTTGATGTGCTCAAGGTCCGGCTGGCGCGCCGGCTCGTCCACGAACCAGATGTCGAAGTTCCACCGCTGTCCCTCCGCCGACCCGTAGCCCAGGCCCAGGTACAGCCCGTCCGGATACTGCTCCGGCTCCACGTTCCAGCTGCCGGTGTCGTTGCGGAACTGCACCTTCCAGATCCGCTCGTGCCCCGCCAGCTCCGCCCCCAGCCGCGCCACCGCCCCCGCGTCCAGCTTCTGGCACGCCACCGTGATGTCCACGTCCCGGCGGACCATCAGCCCCAGCACCGAGCTCCCCGTGTGCACCGGCTCCCCGAGCCCCGCCAGCTTCGCGTCGATGTCCAGGTCCGTGCACACCGCGTGCGCCTCGATCTGGAGCTTTTCCTGCTGTACGAACAGGTCTTCAGTCATCACGGCCGGGAGTCTGCCAGCCGGCCGGATATGAGGAGTGCTTCCCACAACTACGACTTGCGTAGTAGTGCGCATTGCGGAATAGTGGGCGCAGCGCATCACCGGGAGGTTCGGTTGGACACCAGCCAGCTGCTCAAGGGCGTCCTGGACCTCGCGGTCCTGGCCGTGCTCCGGGAGGAGGACGGCTACGGTTACGACGTGTTGCGCCGGCTGCGCCAGAGCGGCCTGGACGAGGTGGCCGACGCCTCCGTGTACGGCACGCTGCGCCGGCTGTACAAGGCCGACCTGCTCACCTCCTACGTCGTGCCGAGCGAGGAGGGCCCGCACCGCAAGTACTACCGCGTCAGCGAGTCGGGGCGCGTTCGACTGGAGGAGTCGTGCAGGACGTGGCGGACGTTCGCGAAGACGATGGATCAACTACTGACCGCTTCCTGACGCGGATGCGGGCCGCCCTCGCCGACCTGCCGCCGGCCGAGGTGGACGAGCTGCTGGAGGACGCCGAGGAGTACGTCCGCGAGCTGGCCCGTGACCACGGCGAGGACCAGCTGGAACTGCGCCTCGGCAACCCCGAGGCGTACGCGGCGGAGCTGCGCTCGGCGGCGGGCTACCCGCCGCCGCCGGGGCCGGAGCAGCCGACGCAGCAGCTCAAGGCGGAGCGCAACGACGGCGTCGAGGTGCTGGCCCTGACGGGTCTGCTGATCACCACGGCCAGCGCGCTGCTGTTCGGGGTGTCGGTGCGCGAGTTCTACCGGGGCCTGCCGCTGTTCCTGCTGACGGGACTGATCGGCCTGGCCATCTCACTGCCGATCCTGGTCCGCGGCCGCGCCGGCGTGCACGCGGTCGCGGAGCTGCCGGTGGTCAAGGCGCTGACCCCGTACCTCACCCCGGACCGGTCCACCGTCACGGGCAAGGTGCTGGCCTACATCTACAGCCTGCAACCGGCCTGGTGGCTGCTGCGGGTGCTGCCGGTCATGACGTTCGGCCGCTACAACCTCTTCGGCATGGTCTTCCTGGTGCTGCCGGCCGCGCTGATCTCGATCATGGTCGGCTACTACAGCCGGGTCGACCGCCGCCTGCTGTGGCTGGTGGTCCCGGCCAACGCGGCGGTGGCCTCGGCCTTCGTGGGCGTGCTGGGCATCGGCTTCTACCTCTGATCGACGCGCTGGCCGGACAGCCGCTCCAGCAGCGGCGCGACGGCCAGCACCTGGGCGGCCTCCTCGGGCGTGAGCTCGGCCAGCCGGGCGGCGATGATCTCGGCGTCGCCGTGGGTCACGGAGATGATGGTCTCGCGGCCGGTCTCGGTCAGCGTCACCTGGATCGCCCGCCGGTCGTCCGGGTCGGGCTCACGCGCGACCAGGCCCATCGCCTCCAGGTGGCTGACCATGGTGGTCGCGGTCGGCTGCGAGCACGGCACCTGCGCGGCCAGCTCGCCGACCCGCATCGGCCCGCCCTGCAACAGCTGGGACAGCACGATCAACTGGGTCGGGTACAGCCCGTTGGCCGGCGCGGCCTGCCGCACGGTGCGCAACAACCGGTGCAGCGAGATGAGCAGCTGGAGCGACTGCTGCTGGCTGACCTCGAACTCAGTGGTCACGGCAGCCCTCCACGAACCGGTCACAGCGGACGGTCAGGATATCCCGCTGACCTGTGCCGCTGTCCGGACGCGCACCGCGCCGGGGAACGAACGGGAACGGTGACCCACCCAACCCCCGGCGAGTGGGCCACCGGTCATCCCCTCCCCTGTCACCCAGCGTGCCCGCCGGGCACCGGTTCCGGCATCCGCGCGATGGCGTAGGCGATGGCGTAGCCGGCGGGCTCTAGGGTGGGTCGATGACGGGAGGCACGCTACCCACGGAGATCAGCTCGTTCGTCGGACGGCGTGACGACCTGGCCGCGATGCGCCGCCGGCTGACCTCGGCGCACCTGCTGACCGTGACCGGTGTCGGCGGCGTCGGCAAGACCCGGGTGAGCCTACGGCTCGCGCACGAGCTGCGGCGGTCCTTCGCCGACGGCGCCTGGTGGGCCGACCTGTCCACGCTCAACCGCAACGCCGACGCGCAGCTGGTCTGCGAGACCATCGCCAAGGGCCTCGGCGTGCACGACCACTCCACCCGCACCACCACGGAAGTGCTGCTCGATCACGTCCGCGACCGGCGTTTACTGCTGGTGCTGGACAACTGTGAGCACCTCGTCGAGACGGTCGGCGGCATCGTGCGAGCGATGCTCACGGCCGCGGCCGACCTGCGGGTGATCGCCACCAGCCGGCAGCCGCTGGGCATCGCCGGCGAGCACGTGGTGGAGCTGCGCCCGCTCGACGCCGAGGCTGTCACCCTGCTGATCGACCGCGTGCAGGCGGCGCGGCCCGACTTCGTGCCGAGCGCCGGCGACCGGGACACCGCGCTGCGGCTGTGTCAGCGGCTGGAGGGTCTGCCGCTGGCCATCGAGCTGGCGGCCGCGCAGCTGCGGACCATCGGCATGGCCACCCTGCTCGAACGCCTCGACGACCGGTTTCGGCTGCTCACCGGCCTGACCGCGGCACTGGACTGGAGCTATCAGCTCTGCACCGAGCATCAGCGGCTGCTGTGGGCGCGGCTGTCGGTGTTCGCCGGCGATCTCGATCTGGCCGCCGCCGAGCACGTTTGCGCCGATGAACGGCTACCGCGCGAGGAAGTGCTGACGGCGTTGGCGGGGCTGGCCGAGCGGTCGCTGCTGACCAGCGAGCATCGCGGTGGCCGGGTCCGGTACCGGATGCTGGAGACGATCCGCGAGTACGGCGCCAGCCGCCTGGACGACCCGGAATCACTGCACCGTCGACACCGTGATTACTTCCAGCGCCTGGCCCACGATGCCGCCACCAGCTGGCTCGGCCCGGACGAGCTGCGCTGGCTGGAGCGGATCCGCAATGACCTGCCCAACGTGCTGGCCTCGGTGGACTGGAGTCTGCGCACGCCCGGCGAAGCCACTGCCGCGCTGGACATGGCGATCTCGCTGCTGCGCTCGCACTGCTGGTACGTGGTCGGCGGCCTGGCCGAGGGCCTGCGCTGGCTGCGTCTGGCGCTGGCCGGCGGCGAGCCGCTGCCGACGCCGCTGCGGGCCACCGGCCTGGCCTGGGCGACCATCATCGCCATCTTCCTCGGTGACCCGTCGCAGGCCCCGGAGCTGATCTCCGACACCGGCGACGACCTGGCCGACGCGACCACGTTGCTGGCCAAGGGAATCCGGGCCTGGATCGTGGAGATCGACCGGGACGCCGTGGTCCGGCACCTGACCGAGGCCCGCGCCCTGTTCGAGCGGGTCGGCGCGGCCGGCGACGTGTTCGCGGCCGACATGTGGCTGGCTCACAACAGCGGCGAGGACACGGCCGAGGCGGCCGGTCGCGAGCTGGTGGCCAGGGCCGAGCGGCTGCAGGCCGGTTACTCGCTGGCCAACGCCACCTGGGCGTACGGCACGGACTTCATCCGAACCGACCCGGAGCGGGCGATCACGCTGATCGAGGAGGCGCTGCGGCGCTTCCAGGCCATCGACGACATGTGGGGCTGCGGCTGGACGATGGAGACGCTGTCCTGGGCCTGCGCCGCCGCCGGCTACCACGATCGGGCGGCGCTGCTGCTGGGCGCGTCGGCCAAGCTGTGGTCGGACATCGGCCTGCGGCTGTACCGGCCGGGGCCGTTCGCGATGGGGCACGAGCAGGCCGCCGCCATGCTCCGGGCGGCGCTGGGCGAGCGGGCGTTCGATGCGGCCGTCGCCGAGGGGGCCGAGATGGGCTTCGGGCGGGCGGTGGCGATCGGGGCCCGGGCCGGGCACGCGATGCGGTCGGTGGCGCCGGCCGAGTCCGAGCTGACGGCCCGCGAGCGCGAGGTGGCCGAGCTGGTCGCGGCCGGGCTGACGAATCCTCAGATCGCGGCGAAGTTGTTCGTGGGCACCAGAACTGTGCAGACGCACCTGCGCAGCATCATGAACAAGCTGGGCGTCAACAACCGCACCCAGGTCGCCGCGCACATCACCCGCCAGGCCCGCTGACCGTTTACGCACAACTACACCGAGTCACGTTCTTGATGCAGGGAAGGACGCCTTACCTGCGTTGAACGCAGGTAAGGCGTCCTTCCCTGCATCGGCTGCGCGGGTTGGCGGTCACGCTGAGTTCCGCCGTCCCCTGATCGGGTGGGAGACGTGGCTCACCGCGCCGTCAATATCGCGTCAATGCGGCATATCGGCGCGTCAAGACGCCATCAGCCGCCGTCGCACCCGGTGGCCGCGGATGCAGGCTCATCTCGTTCGCGGTCGCCGTGGGGGTGACCGCTTCACGAGGGGAAAGGCGCGTCATGGCCGACCTGGCCTACGCCGTGCTGGTGATCGGCGTCTTCGGAGTGCTCGCGCTCATGCTGCGCGGAATGGAGCGGCTGTGAACGGGGCCGGTGCGGTGGCGAACGTCCTCGGCGGCGTGCTCGCCCTGCTGTTGCTCGTCTACCTGTTCGTCGCCCTGATCAAGCCGGAGAAGTTCTGACATGAACGACACTGTTGCCGGCCTGCTCCAGGTGGCCCTGCTGCTCGCCGCGCTCGCGGCGGTGTACAAGCCGCTCGGCGACTACATGGCCCGCGCCTACCTGAGCGCCAAGCACTGGCGGGTGGAACGCGCGCTGTACCGGGTGGTCCGCGTCGACGCGGAGTCCGACCAGCGCTGGGCCACCTACGCCTACGGCGTGCTCGGCTTCTCCTTCGCCTCCGTGGTCGTGCTGTACCTGTTGCAGCGCCTACAAACTGTGCTGCCGCTGGGCCTCGGCCGACCGGAGATCAATCCCGCGACCGCGTTCAACACCGCGATCAGCTTCGTCACCAACACCAACTGGCAGTCCTACGTGCCGGAGCAGGCCTACGGCCACCTGGTGCAGATGGCCGGCCTGACCGTGCAAAACTTCGTGTCGGCGGCCATCGGCATGTGCGTCGCGGTGGCGCTGATCCGCGGCTTCATGCGAGCCGGCACCGACCGGATCGGCAACCTGTGGGTCGACCTGACCCGCACCGTGATCCGCATCCTGCTGCCGATCTCCTTCGTGTTCGCGATCGTGCTGATCGCCCTGGGTGTGGTGGACAGCCTGTCCGGCGGCATCGCCGTGACCACAGTGGACGGCGCACAGCACACCATCGCGCTGGCCCCGACGGCCAGCCAGGAGGCGATCAAGGAGCTGGGCACCAACGGCGGCGGCATCTTCAACGCCAACTCGGCCCACCCGTTCGAGAACCCCAACGCGTGGACCAACCTCGTCGAGATCTTCCTGCTGCTGGTGATCCCGGTCAGCCTGACCCGCACCTTCGGCGTGATGGTGGCCGACAAGAAGCAGGGCTACACCATCCTGTCGGTGATGGCCGTGCTGTGGGGCGGCATGCTCGCGGTGATCTGGTGGGCCGAGGCGCACCCGAACGGTCCGGCCGCGCTGCTGGCCGGCAGTGCCATGGAGGGCAAGGAAAGCCGGTTCGGCATCCCCGGCTCGGCGCTGTTCGCCAACTCGACCACGGGCACGTCCACCGGCGCGGTCAACGCCGCCCACGACAGCCTCAGCGGCCTCGGTGGTGGCGGCACGATGCTGAACATGCTGTTCAGCGAGATATCGCCGGGCGGCACCGGCACCGGCATCTACAGCATCCTGGTGTTCGCCATCGTCGCGGTGTTCCTCGCCGGCCTGATGGTCGGCCGCACGCCGGAGTACCTGGGCAAGAAGCTGGGGCGCAGGGAAGTCACCATGGCGTCCATCGCCATGCTGGCCATGCCGACCCTGGTCCTGGTGTTCGCCGGCATCGCCGCGGTGCTGCCCTCGACCGGCGCGGCCCTGACCAACCCAGGCGCGCACGGCCTGTCCGAGGTCCTCTACGCCTACGCGTCGGCGTCCAACAACAACGGCAGCGCCTTCGGCGGGCTGACGGTGACCAACGACTGGTTCGAGTCCACGCTGGGCGTGGCCATGGCGTTCGGCCGCTTCATTCCCATCCTGGCGGTGCTGTGCCTGGCCGGCGGACTCGCCGTGCAGAAGAAGGTGCCGCCGTCGGCCGGCACGCTGCCGACCAGTGGACCGCTGTTCGCGTCCATGGTCACCGGAACCGTTCTCCTCGTCGCCGCGCTGACCTTCGTCCCGGCGCTCGCTCTCGGTCCCATCGCGGAGGCCATGTCATGACCACGACCACTGATTCCCAGCAGCGTTCGGTGGAGGAGGTGGACCGCCACCACGCCGAGAACGCGGGGCGCAAGCTCCAGGCCGGCGCCTTCAACCCGCGCCAGCTGCTCAGCTCGCTGCCCGACGCGCTGCGCAAGCTCAACCCGCGGCACCAGATGAAGAACCCGGTCATGTTCGTGGTCTGGATCGGGTCGGCGCTGTCCACGGTGTTCGCCGTCACCAACCCGACCGTGTTCTCCGTCGTGGCCACGATCTGGCTGTGGTTCACGGTGTTGTTCGCCAACCTGGCCGAGGCGGTGGCCGAGGGCCGCGGCAAGGCGCAGGCGGAGTCGTTGCGCCGCACCAAGAAGGAGTCCATCGCGCGGCGGTTGCGGTCGGACGGTTCCGAGGAGCGCGTGCCCGGCACCGAGTTGACGATCGGCGACCTGGTTGTCGTCGAGGCCGGCGAGGTCATCCCGGGTGACGGCGACGTCGTCGAGGGCATCGCCACGGTCGACGAGTCGGCCATCACCGGCGAGTCGGCCCCGGTCATCCGCGAGTCCGGCGGCGACCGGTCCGCCGTCACCGGCGGCACCACCGTGCTGTCCGACCGGATCGTCGTCAAGATCACGACACGGCCCGGCGAGTCCTTCGTGGACCGGATGATCGCGTTGGTGGAAGGCGCTTCCCGACAGAAGACGCCGAACGAGATCGCGCTGACCATCCTGCTCGCCGTGCTGACCATCATCTTCCTGCTCGCGGTCGTCGCCTTGCAGCCGATGGCCATCTACTCCGGCAGCCCGCAGTCGGTGATCGTGCTGACCGCGTTGCTGGTCTGCCTGATTCCCACCACGATCGGCGCGCTGCTGTCGGCCATCGGCATCGCCGGCATGGACCGTTTGGTGCAGCGCAACGTGTTGGCCATGTCCGGACGGGCGGTCGAGGCCGCCGGTGACGTGGACACGCTGCTGCTGGACAAGACCGGCACCATCACCTTCGGCAACCGGCGGGCCACCGAGCTGATCCCGGTCGGCTCGTCCACAGTGGACGACCTGGCCACCGTTGCCCGGCTTTCGAGCCTCGCCGACGAGACGCCGGAAGGCCGCAGTATTGTCGAGTTCTGCGCCGCGCATCTCGGAATCCCGGCGCAGGTCAGCGCCACCGAGCTGGTCGGCGAGGTTCTCAACGTCGCGTTCACCGCTCAGACGCGGATGTCCGGTATGGACATCGGTGACCGCCAGATCCGCAAGGGCGCGACCAGCGCGGTGCGGGTCTGGGTCACAGAGAACGGCGGCGTTGTCCCGGAAGAAGTCACCGAAGCTGTGGACCGGATCTCCGGTGAGGGCGGCACGCCGCTGGTGTGCGCCGAGCTGTCCGGCGGCGTGGCCGCGGTGCGTGGCGTGATCCGACTGTCCGATGTGGTCAAGCCGGGCATGAAGGAGCGTTTCGACGAACTGCGGGCCATGGGCATCAAGACCGTGATGATCACGGGCGACAACCCGCTGACCGCGCGGGCCATCGCCGCCGAGGCCGGCGTGGACGACTTCCTGGCCGAGGCCAAGCCCGAGGACAAGATGGCCCTGATCCGCCAGGAGCAGGAGGGCGGCAAGCTGGTCGCGATGACCGGCGACGGCACCAACGACGCGCCCGCGCTGGCCCAGGCCGACGTCGGCGTGGCCATGAACACCGGCACGTCGGCCGCCAAGGAGGCCGGCAACATGGTCGACCTCGACTCGGACCCGACCAAGCTGATCGAGATCGTGGAGATCGGCAAGCAGCTGCTGATCACCCGGGGCGCGCTGACCACGTTCAGCATCGCCAACGACCTGGCCAAGTACTTCGCCATCCTGCCGGCCATGTTCGCCGCCATCTACCCGGGGCTCGGCCGGCTCAACGTGATGCACCTGGCCACGCCGACCTCGGCCATCCTGTCCGCGGTCATCTTCAACGCGCTGATCATCGTGCTGCTGATCCCGCTGGCCCTGCGGGGCGTGCGGTACCGGCCGTCCAGCGCGTCCAGCGTGCTGCGCCGCAATCTGCTGATCTACGGGGTCGGCGGCATCGTCACCCCGTTCGTCGGCATCTGGCTCATCGACCTCGTGATCCGTCTCATCCCTGGAATCGGGTGATCGTCGTGCGTTCAGGACTGGTCAAGCAGACCGTCGCCGGGCTCCGGATGGTGCTGCTGATGACGGTGCTGCTGGGGATCGCGTATCCCCTGGTGGTGTGGGGGATCGGGCAGGTCCCGGGGCTGTCGGCGCAGGCGAACGGCTCGATCGTGACGGTCGACGGCAAGCCGGTCGGGTCCTCGCTGATCGGGCTCAACCCGGTGGCCAAGGACCCGAACAGGGACCCGTACTTCCACACCCGGCCCTCGGCCACCGCGTCGGACTTCTCGGCCACCGACAACACCAAGCTCGGCCTGGCCGACAACGACGCCGCCACCTCGGCCCCGTCCAACCTGTCGGCCGACAACCCGGTGCTGGTGGCCCAGGTCAAGGCCCGCAAGGAGGCCGTCGCCGAACGTGAGGGCGTGTCGGTGGACCAGGTGCCGGCCGATGCCGTGACGGCGTCGGCCTCGGGCTTGGACCCGGCGATCAGCCCGGCCTACGCCCAGCTCCAGATCAACCGGGTGGCCCGGGTGACCGGGCTGTCCGTCGACCAGGTGGCGAAGATCGTGGCCGACAACACCAGCGGGCGGGGCGCCGGCTTCCTCGGCGAGCCGACGGTGAACGTGCTGGCGCTGAACCTGGCCGTCCAGGCAGCAGAGCACTGACAAGGGCAGACTGAGCGACGTGCAACCGGACACACCGCGGCGCGGCGAGCTGCGCATCTACCTCGGGGCAGCGCCGGGGGTCGGCAAGACCTTCGCGATGCTCGGCGAGGCGCGCCGCCGCGCCGACCGCGGCACCGACGTCGTCGTCGGCCTGGTCGAGACCCACGGCCGGGAGAAGACCGCGCAGCTGGTCGAGGGCCTGGAGATCGTGCCACGACGGCGCCTCACCCATCGCGGGCTCGACCTCGAGGAGATGGACGTCGACGCCATCCTGGCCCGTAGGCCGGAGGTGGCGCTGGTCGACGAGCTGGCCCACACCAACGTGCCCGGCTCGCGCAACGACAAGCGCTGGCAGGACATCGAGGAGCTGCTCGACGCCGGCATCGACGTGCTGTCCACGGTCAACGTGCAGCACCTGGAGAGCCTCAACGACGTGGTCGAGCGGATCACCGGCATCGCCCAGCACGAGACCGTGCCGGACCAGTTCGTGCGCTCGGCCGAGCAGATCGAGCTGGTCGACATCACGCCGGAGGCGCTGCGCCGGCGGCTGGCCCACGGCAACGTCTACCCGGCCCGCAAGATCGATGCCGCGCTGGGCAACTACTTCCGGGTCGGCAACCTGACCGCGCTGCGCGAGCTGGCGCTGCTGTGGGTGGCCGACCAGGTCGACGTGGCGTTGCAGCGGTACCGGTCGGAGCAGCAGATCACCGAGACCTGGGAGACCAGGGAACGGGTGGTGGTGGCGATCACCGCCGGGCCGGAGAGCGAGACGCTGATCCGGCGGGCCCGGCGGATCGCCACCCGGTCCGGGGCCGAGCTGCTCGTGCTGCACATCCTGCGCGGCGACGGGCTGCGCGGCGCGCCGGCCGACAAGGTGGCCAAGTACCGGCGGCTGGCCGACGACGTCGGCGCGACCTTCCACACCGTGGTCGGCGACGACGTGCCGACCGCGCTGCTCGACTTCGCCCGTGGCGTGAACGCCACGCAGCTCGTGCTCGGCACGTCCCGGCGGTCGCGGGTGGCGCGGCTGTTCGAGGAGGGCATCGGCGCGATCACCGTGCAGGAGTCCGGGCCGATCGACGTGCACATGGTCACGCACAGCGAGGCCACCCGAGGCTGGCGGTTCAAGTGGGGGCGCAGTCCGCTGACGCCGCAGCGCCAGCTGCTCGGCTGGGGCCTGGCCCTGCTGCTGCCGGCCCTGGCCACCGGCATCGGCGTGCTGCTGCACGGCACCATCACCGTGTCCACCGACACCGTGGACTACTTCCTGGCCACCGTGATCGTGGCGTTGGTCGGCGGCATCGGGCCGGCCGTGGTCGCCGCCGCGCTGTCGGCCGGACTGCTCAACTTCTTCTTCACGCCGCCGCTGTACTCGCTGACCATCGCCGACGGCGAGAACGTGATCACGTTGATCGCCATGGTGATCGTGGCCGTGATGGTGGCGCTGGTGGTCGACCGGGCCGCGCGTCGGGCCGAGCAGGCCGCACGGGCACGGACCGAGGCCGCGTTGCTCGCGTCGTACGCGCGGACCGTGCTCACCAGCCCGTATCCGCTGGTGCGGCTGCTGGAGAAGGTGCGGGAGAACTTCGGGCTCACGTCGGTGGCGCTGCTCGAGCACAAGCACGGCAAGTGGGAGCGGGTCGCCTGTGTCGGGCCCAAGCCGTGCGATGATCCCGATGAGGCCGATGTGGACGTTCCCGTGACGCCTGAGGTGCATCTTGCCTTGCGGGGCAAGGCTTTGGAGGCCGCCGACCGGCGGGCTCGAGGCCGCCGCCGGGCAGGCGCTGTTGGCGTTGCGGCAGCAGCGGATGGCCGCCCAGACCGCCGACGCGCAGCGCCGGGCCGAGACCACGGAGCTGCGGACCGCGCTGTTGTCGGCCGTCGGGCACGATCTCCGTACGCCGCTGACCTCGATCAAGGCCGCCGCCGGCAGTCTCCGCGATCCCGAGCTGCGTCTGTCCGATGAGGACACCGGCGAGCTGCTCGCCACCGTCGAGGAGTCCGCCGACCGGCTGGCCGGGCTCGTCGACAACCTGCTCGACTCGTCCCGGCTGGCCACCGGGGCCGTGCGGCCGCAGCTGCGGTCCGTGGCCTACGACGAGATCGTCGCGCTGGCCCTGTCCGGCATCGACGACCGCCGCACCGTGTTCGTCGACGTGGACGAGCGGCTGCCGCTCGTGCTGGCCGATCCCGGGCTGCTCGAACGGGTGGTGGCCAACGTGATCGACAACGCCTTGCGCCACGGCAAGCCGGGGAGCAGCGTGAATGGTGAGCCCGCCGTCGAGGTCCGGGCCAGCGCGCATGCCTCGCAGGTGGAGCTGCGGGTCGTCGACCGGGGCCGTGGCCTGCCCAAGGGCGCCGGCGATGCGTTGTTCCAGCCGTTCCAGCGGTTGGGGGACCGGGACGCGACCAGCGGGGTCGGCCTGGGGTTGAGCGTGGCCAAGGGGTTCACCGAGGCCATGGGCGGGACCATCACCGCCGAGGACACACCCGGCGGTGGGTTGACCGTGGTGATCTCGTTGCCGGCCAAGGAGGAGCAGTCATGACGAAGGTGTTGGTCGTCGACGACGAGCCGCAGATCGTCCGGGCACTGCGGATCAACCTGTCCGCCCGGGGCTACCAGGTCCTCACCGCCCACGACGGCGCTTCCGCGCTGAGGGCGGCCGCCGAGACCAAGCCCGACGTCGTCGTCCTGGACCTCGGCCTCCCCGACCTCGACGGCACCGACGTCATCGCCGGGCTTCGCGGTTGGACCACCGTGCCCATTCTCGTGCTGTCGGCTCGTACCGACTCTTCCGACAAGGTCGAGGCCCTCGACGCCGGGGCCGACGACTACGTCACCAAGCCTTTCGGCATGGACGAGCTCCTCGCCCGCCTCCGCGCCGCCGTCCGCCGCTCCGCGTCCTCCGCCGCGGACGGCGAGGAGGCCGTCGTCGAGACCTCGTCCTTCACCGTCGACCTGGTCGCCAAGAAGGTCCACCGCGACGGCTCCGAGGTCCACCTCACCCCCACCGAGTGGGGCGTCTTGGAGGTCCTCGTCCGCAACCGCGGCCGCCTCGTCGCGCAGAAGCAGCTCCTCCAGGACGTCTGGGGTCCCCAGTACGCCACCGAGTCCCACTACCTTCGCGTCTACCTCGCCCAGCTCCGCCGCAAGCTCGAGCCCGAGCCCTCCCGCCCCCGCCACCTGCTCACCGAACCCGGCATGGGCTACCGCTTCGAGACGTGAGGGCTGCATCAGGCTCGTCTCGTGCGGCGAAATCCACGTCGGGCAGCAGCGAGTCGCGGAGCGTCCCGTGGGTGATCAGCGACACCGGCACAAGAGCGCGGACCTCGAACGAGCTGTGTGCCGGGAGGAAAGCCGCAACCACCTTGCGGTCCGGGTCGATGCGCTGTGCGGCGTGGATCGCGGGGCAGAAGTCGCTGTCGGCGGAGACGACCAGCGCGATGTCCGACGCCCGCGTGGCGGTGTCGGCGAGGAGCGAAGCCGCCATGTCGACACTCATACCGTTGTTGCCATGTGCGGTCCGCTGACCGCAGTCCGCGCAGGTGACATCCGTGCGCCGGCGGCGGCTCAGCACGATCTCGGTCTTCTCGCCGCCACGAAACCTGAGGGCCGACGGCTTGTCCGGCGTGAAACACCTGACCGCGAGGAGCTCGTCGGCCGGGCGTAGCCGCTGGACCAGTCCCTCCGGGTCCAGCCGGAGGGACCGACGCCCGTATTTGCCACGCAGGTCGCGGAGCAGGATGAAGCCGTCTATGTAGGCGATGACGCTTGCCACGATGTGTCCTTGGTGCGTTGGGGTTGGTGACGTGCCATGACCCCGTCGACCTGGGCAGGCCGACCCGACGGCCGCGTGTGGGCCGCTGTCATTTTTCTGGGGCTCCATGCGGCCATCGGCCTGCGTGATGCCGTGATTGTACGCACCGTGGTCGGACGGACGCGCACAGCAATACCACTTCCTCGGGCATGTGCACGTGCAGACGACCGGTGCGGCCGAACGGAGCTGCGGGGCGCGGAGTGACGCCGGATGGGCGATCGACAGCGCAGGGTGATCTAGTTGACCGCACTACCACCTTTACAAATGGTGACAACTTGTCCTGTTTGCTGACACAACATCACCCGTTTGGACGCAAACTCGGCAGTTAGAGTGCGTAACAACTGCGGTGCGTACACCTATGTTCTACGTGATCGTGCGAGAGGCGCGGCTACCCCCAGGATCGCGGCCGCGACGACCAGCCTCTCGCAGGGAGGAGTTGGCCATGAGCTCACCAGAGGGCCACGAGGTGTCCTGTCTCGGGTTCGGCAAGAAGCGCCGGGCACTGCGCGTGTGGTCTGCTGGCGACAAGGTGGTGCTGCAGGCGCCCCCGGGCGAGGTCGCGTTCCTCTCCGACGAGGAGGTCGACCTGGTCATCTCCGCGTTGCTGGAGGCCCGCAAGCAGGCCAGGCAGACCGGCGGCCAGTGGATCGCCAACAGCGGCGGGGCCGCCTGAGATTCCACCCCCGCGGGGGTGGTGCGGAACCCGGGTCGGCCGTCCGCCAGCGGTCGGCCCGGCACCGCGCGTTCGGGTCGCGTCAGGGTTTTCCCGCCGGCGACCCATTCCGTTGACGCGCGCCTACCCTCGGTGAGGTGGGCAAGGTCAAGCACCGTCGGCTGGACCGGCTGGCCGACCTGTGCGGCCAGGTCGGCGACGCCATGCGGCACGCGAGCGTCGCGCTGCTGGACGCCGACCGGTCGATGGCGGAGAAGGTCATCACGGGCGATGCCGCGCTGGCCCGCGCCCGGGCCGAGTGCGAGGAACACCTGCTGGCGGCCACGGATCTGCGCGTGGTCCTTACGGCGGTGCACGCCGTGGATGCCCTGGAGCGCATGGGAGATCTGGCGCTGCACATCGCGAGAGCGGCCCGCCGACGGTACCCGGCCCCGGTATTGCCGACGGAGCTGCGCGACCCGTTCGCGGACATGGGCCAGCTGGCGATCACCCTGGCCAACACGGCGGAACAGGTGATCCGCACCGGCGACCCCGAGCTGGCGGCCTTCCTCGACGCCAGCGACGACATCATGGACGACCTGCACCGGGTGGTGTTCGCCACGGTGACCCGCGAGGACTGGCCGCACGGCATCGCCACCGCGGTGGACGCCACCGTGCTCAGCCAGAACTACGAGCGTTTCGCCGACCACGCGGTCGCACTGGCCCGCCGCACGAGTGTCATCGCGCGCGGCGGGCTGGCGGCCTGATCACTCCGGCGGGTTGCCGGCCGGAGGCGTGGTCGTGGTCGTCGTGGTGGGCGGTGTCGTCGTGGTCGTCGTGGTGGTGGTTGTCGTCGTGTGCGTTGGCGACGTCGTGCCGCCGCCGCCCGGCTGGGTGATCGGCGTGGTGCCGCCGGGCGGGTTGCTGCCGCCTTCCTTCGCCGTCGTCGTGGTCGTCTTGGACGTGGTGGTCTTCGACGTCGACGAGGCGCTGGTCGACGAGCTGCTGCTGGTGGTGTCGCCGGTGCCGCTGGTGGTGTCGCCGTTGGCGTCGGTGGTCTGCGTCGTGCCGCCGAGCTGCTGCGAGGCCGGGTCCACGTTCTGGTTCTGCGACTGCGGCGTCGCGGTCTGCCCGGCCGCCATGGTGGCCACCGAGGCGAACGCGGTCGCCACCACGACCCCGGCCGCGGCCATCATGACCTTGGCCGACGACCGCGGCGCGCCGCTCCGCTTGGGCGGGCTCAACAACGCCCGCTCGGGCTCGCTCACGTGACCTCCTCGTTACCGCCCCGGCCAGAGAATACGGGTCGTGTCGGCCAGAGTGAAAAGCACTCAGTACGGGCGTCACGCGATCCGGTGAACACGCTCAACTTCACCCGGTTACCTGCCGAAGTCCTGCACCCAGTACCACCCCGTGGTGGTCACGCCCATCCCGATCGTGGTGAAGCTGCAGTCCTCGATGTTGCGCCGGTGCCCGTCGGAGTCCATCCAGCCCTTGAACACCGCTTCGGCGGTGGGGTAGCCCTCGGCGATGTTCTCGCCGCCGGGGCTGGGATAGCCCTCCGCGCGCTCCCGGTCGACGAAGCTGCGGCCGTCCAGCGACGTGTGCGAGAAGTAGTTGTTCTTCTGCATGTCGTCGCTGTGCTTCTGGGCGGCGGTGTCGAGCCGCTTGTCCTCGGTCAGCGCCTTGCAGCCGATCTCGGTCCGGTGCTTGTTGACCAGCGCGATCACCCGCGGGCCCGGTTCCTTCGGCAGGTCGTCGCCGGCGGTGGTGGTGGGCTTCGCGCCGGTGGTGGTGCTGGTCGGCGGCTCGGAGGTCGTCGTGGTGGTGCTGGTCGCCGTGGTCGTGGTGGTGGCGGCCGGTGACGTGGTCGTGGTCTCCGCCGGCACGCCGGTGGAGGTGACCAGGCGGCTGTTCTGCTCGTGGCCGGCTGCGGCGCCCAGCTGCTGCGTCACGGCCGGGGCCGTGGTGAGCGGGCTGGCCTCGCCGAGCAGCACGGAGGTAAGGGAGGCGGGCCCGACGGCGACCGACGCGCCACCGGCGCACGCGGCGCCGAGGGTCAGTCCGACGAGCATGCCGGCGGTGGCCGGTCGTCTGCTGCGGGGGCTCACGGCGGGCGACCGTACCACTAATGGGTGACACACGGGCGGGCGAACGGGGTACAACCGCGCGCGGGCCACCTTCCGGGCAGGTGGGAGGTGGTGCACGCGATCATTGCCAGATGACAGAACAGACGGTCCGGCTCACGGCCTGGGTGCACGGCCGCGTGCAGGGCGTCGGCTTCCGGTGGTGGACCCGCAGCCGGGCGCTGGAGCTCGGTCTCGACGGCGCGGCGACCAACCTGGCCGACGGCCGCGTGCAGGTCGTGGCCGAGGGACCACGGGACTCCTGTCAGAAGTTGCTGGCCGCGTTGAACTCCGGTGACACCCCTGGACGTGTGGATCTCGTCGTCGAGCGATGGTCGGAGGCCAGGGGTGTCACAAAAGGTTTTGAAGAACGCTGAACCGCCCACGACCCGGCTCCGTATTGGACGTTCGTGGGTCAGAGCGCGAATCGTAGTGACGAGTTGGCACGGCAGCTGTACGGCCGCTACCGGCGGCCGCTACTCGGCTACGTGTTGCGAGCTGTGCGAGGCGACTACCAGTACGCCGAGGACATCGTGCAGGAGACGTTGCTGCGCGCGTGGAAACACGCTGACTCGCTGGAACCCGAGCAGGCCGGCCCGTGGCTGTACACGGTCGCGCGCAACCTCATCATCTCCGGTCACCGCCGCAAGGAGGCCAGAGCACCCGAGGTTCCGCTGGAGACCGATGAGCTGCCCTCGGGCTCCGACGAACTGGATCACGTATTGCAGGCCTGGCAGATTGCCGAGGCGATGCGGTCGCTCAGTCATGACCATCGCCAGGTCATCGTGGAGCTGTACTACTGCCGTCGGACCGTCTCCGAGGCTGCAACTGTGCTGGGCGTCCCCGCGGGCACGGTCAAGTCGCGCTGCTTCTACGCGTTGCGCGCGCTTCGGGGAGCACTGGAGGAGCGGGGGGTGACCGAGCTATGAGTTGCCAGCACTCAGTATCCCTTGGCGTCTATGTGCTTGGCTCCCTCGAACCGGGGGAGCGCTCGCAGATGGAGCGCCATCTCGCCGGATGTCCGTTCTGCCAGCAGGAACTGGTGCGGTTCTCACCGCTGCCCGGACTGCTGGGGCGGATCTCCTTGGCAGACTTGGAGGACATCGACGGGTTCGACCTGGACCCGAGTTCCCTCGGCCCACCGGGCGATCCCGGTATGCCGGAGCATCCATCGATGCCGCTGCCGCGGCCGAAGAACCGCCCCCAACCCGATTTCGGCCAGATGCCGGGCATGGGCCGGATGAACGACCCGAACCCGGGCCGGCATCTGGTGCCGCCGGTGCCGGAGCAGCCGAGGCCGCCGCAGCGGCCGGCCGCCCCGGTGCGACCGGAACCGCCCGCGCAGCAACCGAAGGCCAAGGGCCCGGCCAATCGCCGGCGCACCAGGGAGACCGACAAGCGCACCAGCCGTCGCAACTTCATCACGATGGCGGCGGTGCTGGTGGCGGCGGTGGCGGTGAGCGCCGTGTTCGTGCAGCGCTCGCTGGCCAGCGGGCCGCCGCAGGCCGACGCGCCGACCGCGGTGTGGCAAGCGACCGACCAGACCAGCAAGGTCACCGCCAGCGCCGACCTGACCAGCAAGGCCTGGGGCACCGCGATCAACCTCAAGGTGGCCAACCTGCCCGCCGGGCAGGTGTGCCAGCTGATGGTGCACAACAAGAACGGTCAGTCCCAGAGCGTCGGCTGGTGGCGCAACGGGACCGAGACGGACAGCCAGGTGCCGACGGCGACGTCGTACAACATCGCCGACATCGACCGGATGGACGTGGTGACCGTCGACCAGAAGTTCCTGGTGGACCTGACCCCGAAGTCCTGACGGGGTAGAGGGACAAGGGCCGGCCTCAGCCAGAGGCCGGCCCTTTCCCCTGTCTCAGAAGGCCGGCAGGAGCAGCACGTCGTCCGCGTTGACGAACTCGACGCGGTGCCCGTACTGGATCTCGTAGTAGCGGGTCTTTCCGTTGACCGGCTTGGTGTTCACGGTGCCGGTCGGATCCCACACCGTGGCCAGGTACTGCGACGGCGCGACCCCGCCGAACACGTAGCGCTGCCCGGCGCTGAGCACGTACGTCATCGGCACGATGTCCTGCGGCGTCGCACCGGCCGGATAGGCCGATGCCTCCGGGTAGGCGCGGCCGTAGATCGGCACGGATGCCCTGCCGGGCTTGGGAGCCACGACCACGCCGGCGGCGAAGACGGCGTCCTTGGCGTGGAACCAGCCCTTCTGACCCAGGTACCAGATGGCGACCCAGCCGCCCTGACGATCAGCGATGGCGTACTGCTGTCCCTCCGACACCCGGCTGCCGACATCGTTGACGTCCATGGTCTGCGGCGTGCCACTGGGGTGCAGGCCGATGTCGGTGAGCAGCGGCGAGCTGTCACTGGGCTGCGAGTGCAGCACGACCTCGCTGGCGCCCCGGTCCGGACAGGCGACGCCGGACTTCACGCAGCCGGTGAACGGCACGTTGTTGGTCGCCATGTCGGGGTGGATGGTCAGCATGCCGAACGGCGGCGCCGGCAGCGGCAGCGGTCGCGGCGCGCCCAGCAGCGCCATGTAGTGGTCCCAGTCCCAGTAGGGGCCGGGATCGGTGTGCTGCTTGGGAATGAGGGTCGGCGTGATGGCCGGCACGTTGTCGTGGCCGAGAATGTGCTGGCGGTTCAAGGGAATCTGGTACTTCGCGGCCAGCCAGCGCACGAGCTTGGCCGAGGCGCGGTACATCGCCTCGGTGTACCAACCGGATTCGGCCAGGAAGCCCTCGTGCTCGACGCCGATCGACCGGGAGTTGATGTACCAGTTGGCCGCGTGCCAGGCCACGTCCTTGGCCAGCACGTGCTGGGCGATGTGCCCGTCCTGGGACCGGATCGTGTAGTTCCAGCTGACGTACTTGGGGTCCTGGATCAGCTTGAGCGTGGTGTCCCAGGTGGCCTCGGTGTCGTGGATGACGATGTAGTCGATCTTCTGCGAGGCCGGGCGGTTCGACGTGTCGTGGTTGCCGTAGTCATCCGGGCCGGGGCCGTACTGGGCGTAGGCGGCGGGATCGAGCTCGCAGGACACGCCGCGGGGGCACTCGGCGCCGTTCGACCTGGTCGGCGTGAGGTGCAGTTCGGCCAGCTGCCCGGTGTCCGGCGCGACCGCGGCGTCGGCACGCAGCGTGACCTGCTGTCCGTCGTCCGTGGTACGGGTTTCACCCTGTCGTATGGTCTGGAAGACCTCGTCGGCGAAGTCTGCCGCGGACCCGCTGTCGGTGGCGCCGCTGTACTTCGCGACCGCCGCGTACCAGTCACCGGCGTTGCCGCTGCGTTGTTTCTGGTACGACGCGAGCAGCGCGGCCCCGGCCCGGATGTTCTGCCGTGGATCGCTGCGCACGGCCTCCGCACTGACACCGGCCAGCTGGGCGGCCTGCTGCGCCGTCTGGAGTGCCGCCGCCGGCACGTCAGTCGGCACCGGGGCCGGGTGCAGCATCGGCCGGCTGTCGTCGCCGCGTCCGTCGCTGTCCTCGAACTCGGGGCGCTGCCCGGTGTTCGCGGTGGCGAAGTCGGTGAGGTGCATGGGCCCGTAGCCGGCGGCCACGCTGGGCGTGCCGGCGTAGGTGTTCCACTGCGATTCCAGGTACGACACGCCGAGGAGGACCTCGGCCGGCACGCCGAACTCGGCGGCCGCGGCGTCGTAGACCTGCTGTCGGTCGGAGGGGTAGCCGGAGTCGCCGGGGCCGTGCCGGCGAACGGTGTCAGCAGCACTAGGCTGGCCGAAGTCGCCACCACGGCGAGGAATCTGGGCATGGCGGAGTTCTCCTGAGTAGCCGGGACATCGCTTACCGTGACCCCGGTCACCACCTTCGTCAAGAACTGACCAGGAATTGGCCCGTATCAGTTCATTTTTCACCATTCGGCCCAGCGTGCGCTTGGTCCGCCCGCGCGCCGGGTACCCTCTGCCGATAACCCGGCCGGAGCAAGCTCGCCAAGAAGGTAAACCGACGTGCACCTGAAGAGCCTGACGCTGAAGGGCTTCAAGTCCTTCGCCTCGGCGACGACGCTGCGCTTCGAGCCGGGCATCACCTGCGTCGTCGGCCCCAACGGCTCCGGCAAGTCCAACGTGCTGGACGCGCTGCGCTGGGTGATGGGCGAGGGCAGCGCCAAGGGCCTGCGCGGCGGCAAGATGGAGGACGTCATCTTCGCCGGCACCGCCGGGCGGGCGCCGCTCGGCCGGGCCGAGGTGACGCTGACCATCGACAACACCGACGGCGCGCTGCCGATCGACTACACCGAGGTCTCGATCACCCGCCGGATGTTCCGCGAGGGCGCGACCGAGTACGAGATCAACGGCAACTCCTGCCGTCTGCTGGACATCCAGGAGCTGCTGTCCGACTCCGGCATCGGCCGCGAGATGCACGTGATCGTCGGCCAGGGCCAGCTGTCGGCGATCCTGGAGTCCAAGCCCGAGGAGCGCCGCGCCTTCGTCGAAGAGGCCGCCGGCGTGCTCAAGCACCGCAAGCGCAAGGAGAAGGCGCTCCGCAAGCTGGACGCGATGCAGGCCAACCTGACCCGGTTGACCGACCTCACCGCGGAGCTGCGCCGCCAGCTCAAGCCGTTGGGCAAGCAGGCCGAGATCGCCCGCAAGGCCCAGGCCGTGCAGGCCGACCTGCGTGACTCCCGGTTGCGCCTGCACGCCGACGACCTGGTCACCCAGCGGGGCGACCTGCACCGTGACGAGGCCGACGAGGCGGCGGCACGGGCCCGGCGCACCGAGGTCGAGCAGCTGGTGCAGCAGGCCTCGGCCAAGCAGTCCGAGCTGGAGCAGCTGGTCGCCGAGGACGCGCCGATCCTGCAGCAGGCCCAGGAGACCTGGTACCGGCTGTCGGCGCTGGAGGAGCGGCTGCGCGGCACCGTGCGGCTGGCCATGGAGCGCGCCCGGCACCTGTCGGCCCCGCCGGAGGCTTCCGCGGCGGCCGCGACCCCGACGAGCTGGACGCCGAGGCCGAGCAGACCGCCGAGCGTGAGGCCGAGCTGAACGAGGCCGTCACCGAGGCCCGGATCGTGCTGGCCGAGAGCAGCGAGCGCCGGTCCGAGCTGGAGCGCATGGTCACCGCGGCCGAGAAGGCGCACCTGGCCGCGGTGCGGCTGATCGCCGACCGCCGCGAGGGCCTGGCCCGGTTGACCGGCCAGGTGGAAGCGTTGCGCAGCAAGAACAACGCGACCGCCGACGAGATCGAGCGGATGTCCACCTCGCTGGCCGAGGCCGGCGAGCGGGCCGAGATCGCCCGTATCGAGCTGGCCGAGGAACAAGAGGTCACCGGCACCGAGGACGAGGGCGACGCCGGCGTCGAGGACCGGCACACCCAGGCCGTCGAGGCCGAGAAGGTGGCGCGGTCCCGGGTCGAGGAGCTGGTCAAGGCCGAGCGCTCGGCCGACAAGGAGATTTCGTCCTGGAAGGCCCGCGTCGACGCGCTGTCGCTGGGGCTGACCCGTAAGGACGGCGCCGGCGCGCTGCTGGCGGCCGGCGACCGGCTGCCGGGCCTGCTGGGTTCCGTGGCCGCGCTGTTGACCGTGGAGGCCGGCGCCGAGGTCGCGCTGGCCGCCGCGCTCGGTCCGGTGGCTGACGCCATCGCCGTGAACGGTGGTTCGGACGCCGTCGCCGCGCTGGAGTTGTTGCGTACTTCTGACGCCGGTCGTGCCGGGCTGCTGATCGGCGCCGGGGGACCGGTGCCGGACCGTTCGTCCTGGCCGATGCTGCCGCCGGGTGCGCGCTGGGCCGTGGACTGTGTGCGGGCGCCCGAGGCGCTGCGGCCGGCCGTGGAGCGTGCGCTGGAGAAGATGGCCGTCGTCGACGACCTGTCGACCGCACGGTCGTTGGTGGCGATGGGGCTGCGCGCCGCTACCCGTGAGGGCGATGTGCTCGGCACCGACTGGGCTATCGGCGGTTCGGGGCGGGCGCAGAGCACGATCGAGGTGCAGGCCGCCGTCGACGAGGCGCAGGACAAGCTGGGCGCGGCCGAGCGGGCCCTCGAGCACGCCGGCGCTGCGCTGGCCGGGGCCCGGGCCGAGCAGCAGACCCGGCGCAACGAGGTCGCCGAGCTCAAGGAGCAGCTCAACGAGGCCAAGGTGCGGCGGGCCCGGTCGAGCGAGCGGATCAACCGGCTCAAGGCGGCCGTGCGGTCGGCCGAGGCTGAGGTGGAGCGCATCGGCGGCCAGCGGGTCAAGCTGGAGCAGGCCCGTGAGGACGCCGTCGGCAAGTTGGCCGAGCTGGAGGAACGGCTCGCCGCCGTGCAGGAGGAGGCGGTCGAGGAGGAGCCCGACACCGCCGAGCGCGACGAGGCCGCCAACCAGCTCAACCACGCCCGTCAGTCCGAGATGGACGCCCGGCTGTCGTTGCGGACCGCCGAGGAGCGGGCGCGGGCGTTGCAGGGCAAGGCCGAGCAGCTGCGCCGCGCCGCCCGTGCCGAGCGTGAGGCCCGTGAACGCGCCGAGCGCGCCCGTGCCGCTCGTGTGCGCGGCGCCGCCGTGGCCAACGCCGTCGTGTCCGGCGGTGAGACCGCGCTGACCCGCATCGCGTCGTCGTTGCACCGCGCCGCCGCCGACCGCGACGCCGCGCAGGCCCGTCGCGCCGACCGTGAAGCCGCGTTGGGCACCGTGCGCGGGCGTGTTCGTGAGCTGACTACCGAGCTGGAGAAGCTGACCGACGCCGTGCACCGCGACGAGGTTGTGCGGGCCGAGCAGCGGCTGCGGTTGGAGCAGCTGGAGACCAAGATCGCCGAGGAGTACGGCATCGGTCTCGACGACCTGGTGGCCGAGTACGGGCCTGACGTCATGGTGCCGCCCACGCCGACCGAGCTGGCCGAGTACGAGGCCGCCAAGGAGCAGGGCGAGACGGTCACCGCGCCGCAGCCCATGCCGTACAACCGGGACGTCCAGGCCCGCCGGGCCAAGCGGGCCGAGCGCGACCTGGCCCAGTTGGGCAAGGTCAACCCGCTCGCCCTGGAGGAGTTCGCCGCCCTCGAGGAGCGGTACAAGTTCCTCTCCACCCAGCTCGAGGACCTCAAGGCCACCCGCCGCGACCTGCTCACCGTGGTCAAGGAGGTCGACGACAAGATCCTCGAGGTCTTCACCGAGGCCTACTGGGACGTCGCCCGCGAGTTCGAGGTCGTCTTCAAGGTGCTGTTCCCCGGCGGCGAGGGCAAGCTCGTGCTGACCGAGCCCGAGGACATGCTGACCACCGGCATCGAGCTCGAGGCCCGCCCGCCCGGCAAGAAGGTCAAGCGCCTGTCCCTGCTGTCCGGCGGCGAGAAGTCCCTGGCGGCGGTCGCCATGCTCGTCGCCATCTTCCGCGCCCGCCCTTCGCCCTTCTACGTCATGGACGAGGTCGAGGCCGCGCTCGACGACACCAACCTGCGCCGCCTCATCTCCCTGTTCGAGCAGCTCCGGGAGAAGTCCCAGCTGTTGATCATCACCCACCAGAAGCCCACCATGGAGATCGCCGACGCCTTGTACGGCGTCTCCATGCGCGGCGACGGCATCAGCGCCGTCATCTCGCAGCGCCTGCGCGGCGGCAAGATGGAAAAGGCCCCCGACAAGCCCGCCCCGGCCGTGGTCGAGCCCGCCGCCGCACCGGTGATCGAGGCCGGCCCAGTGGCCGAGGCGGACCCCGTCGCCGAGGCCGTGTCGGAGCCGGTTGCCGAGTCCGTCGTGGAGGAGCCGGCGGATGGCGTTGCCCCGGAGGCCACGACCGACGAGCGGTACCCGGACTGACCGGACGTTCGGGTCCGAACCTCCGCGCCCGTCGGGAATTTCCTGAGCGGTAGTCGGGAAATGGGGACGATTCGGGCTTGTGAGGGACATGTGAAACCGGGGGCGTGACCGGACCAATACGATCGACCCGAGGGGAGGGTCGATGCGCATGAGGTTCCGTCTGCTCGGCCCGGTCGAGCTGGTGCCGGAGGACGGGGAGCCGGTGCCGGTTCGGGCGGGCAAACACCGCATCGTGCTGGCGACCCTGCTGCTGTACACGGGCCGCACGGTCGGTGCGCAAGAGCTGATCGACAACCTGTGGGACGAAGACCCGCCGGACGGGGCCCGGACGACGCTGCGGGCCTACGTGATGAGGCTGCGGCAAGCCGTCGGGGTGCCGGAACTGATCACGACGGTGACCGACGGCTACCGGGTGGACGTGCCGGCCGAAGACGTGGACGCGGGGCGCTTCGACCTGCTGCTGGCGCAAGCCCGAACGGCGCAGCCGGCCAGGGCGATCGAACTGCTGACGGCGGCGCTGGAGCTGTGGCGAGGGCCGGCGCTGGCGGATGTGCCGAGTCCGAGGCTGAGACAGCACGAAGCGGCGGCGCTGGACGAACGCCGGCTGGTGGCGGCGGAGCTGCGGCTGGACGCGCAACTGTCGCTGGGCCGGCACCACGAGCTGATCACGGAGCTGCGCGCGCTGACGACGGCGAACCCGCTGCGGGAGAGGTTCTGGGCCCAGCTGATGCTGGCGCTGTACCGCTCGGACCGGCAAGCCGAAGCGCTGACGATCTACCACCAGGTAAGACGGCTGCTGGCCGACGAGCTGGCGGTGGAGCCCGGCGCGGAACTGCGCGACCTGCACCAGGCGATCCTGGTCAGCGACGCCAAGCTGGCCCCGCCGCAGCCGAGCATCAGCGCCCAGGCCCCGGTGTTCCGAATGCCGGCGCACGGCAGCGAGTTCGTCGGACGGGAAACGGAACTGGCCCGCCTGAAGGCCTTGCTGGCGCCGGCGGAGCTGGACCTCGCGGTGCCGGTCGTGACGCTGTCGGGCCCGGCAGGCGTGGGCAAGACGGCGCTGGCGGTGCGGGCCGCGACCGACTTGCGGGCGCGCTTCCCGGACGGCCAGCTGTTCGTGCACCTGCGCGGTCAGGCCCCGGCCCATCCGCTCACGCCGGCCGAGGTGCTGCCCCGGCTGCTGCGCGCGCTGGGCGTTGTCCCACACCAGATCCCGGCCGACGAAGACGAGCAGATCTCGCTCTACCGCTCGCAGCTGGCCGGCAAGCGCATGCTGCTGGTCCTTGACAACGCTGTCACCCCCGACCAGGTCCGCCCGCTGTTACCGGGCGAGCCGGGCTGCGCGGTTCTGATCACCAGCCGAAACGCCCTGCGCGGCCTGATCGTGTTGCAAGGGGCGAGCCCGCTGAGCCTGGACGTGTTGGCGGCCAAGGATTCCCGGGCGCTGCTGGCGGCGCTGCTCGGCGAGCGGATGGTGCGGGCCGAGCCGGCGGCCGTCGCCGAGCTGGCCACGCTGTGCGCGCATCTGCCGATGGCCCTGCGCATTGCCGCCGGGTCGATCATCGACGGCCCCGTCACCGACTACGTCCGCCGTCTGCGCAAGGGCAGCCTGATGAATGCCCTGGACGTAGAAGAGGACGAGGAAGCGGCGGTGCACGCGACCTTCGACCTCGCCTACGAGATGCTGCCGGCCGCGGCCGCGCGCATGCTGCGGCTGCTCGGGGCCGCGCCGATCCTGGAGTTCGGCATGCTGGCCACGGCGTCGCTGTCGGTCCTGGACCACGACGATGCCGAGGCTGCATTGGACGTCCTCGACCGGACCCACCTGATCGACCAGCACACGCCCGGCCGATATCACCTGCCCGACTCGGTCCGCCGCTACGCCACCGGGCTCGCCGAGCCCGGGGAGCGCGACCCGGCGCTGGCCCGGCTGCGGGACAGCTTCCTGCACACCGCGGCGCAGGCCGTCCGGTCATTGAGTCTCGCGCCGCCGTTCGACATCGGGCTGCCGGAGCCGGTCGACGGCGCGGTGATCTGCCGGACCACCGATCGCGACCTGGTCACCAAGTTCCTGGACGACGAGCGGGCCACCATGGTCGCGCTGGTCCGCGACGCCACCGATGCCGGGCTGCCGATGGGCTGGCAGCTGGCCGTGGTGATCAGCCGGTACCTGGTCACCAACCGGCATTCGGTCGACGCCGTGGCCACGGCCCAGGCCGGTCGCCGGGTGGCGGCCCAGCTCGGCGACGCCTTCGGCGAGGCCGCCGCGAACTACTGCCTGGCCACGGCGCACGCCGCCCTCGGCCAGACCCGGCCGGCCCTCGACCACCTGGAGCAGGCCGTCGAGCTGTTCCGGCAGACGGGATCGACCGCCGGCGAGGCGGCCGCGCTCAGCGCGCTGGCCGCCACCCACGCGGAGTTAGGCGTCACGGAGCGGGCCGCGCCCAACGCGACCGACGCGCTGTCGCTGGCCCGCGCCGCCGGGGCTACCGAGACCGAGGCCAAGACACTGTCCCGGCTCGGCTACATCTACTTCGACCTCGGGCACTTCGACGAGTCGGTGGCGTTCCTCGAGCAGGCCCTGGACGGCTACCGGCAGATCGCCTCGCCGGCCGGCGAGGCCCTGGTGCGCAACAACATGGCCAACTCCTACCGGGAGCTCGGCCGCTACGCCGACGCGATCGCGCAGATGACCGAGTCGCTGCGGGTCCGCCGTGAGCTGGGCGGCGAGGACGAGTTCGACGTGCTGGACACGTGCGCCGGGGTGCACCTGGACATGGGCCGGCACGAGCTGGCGCGGCGCGAAGCCGAGGAGTCGCATGCCCTCGCGGTCCGCGCCGGCGCGCGCGGCGCGACGGTGAACGCGCTCAACACGTTGGGCGCCATCGAGTTGGCCACCGGTGGGCCCGAGTCGGCGGTCCGCCGGCACGGCGAGGCGTTGCAGCTCAGCCGCGGCGTCGGGTTCGGCAGCGGCGAGCTCCAGTCCCAGCTGGGCCTGGCCCGGGCCAAGCTCGCGCTGGGCGAGCCGGCCTCGGCCCTGGCGCACGCCCGGCAGGCGCTGGACATCGGCGACGCGGCGACCATGCGCTGCGCCGAGGCGGCGACACTGCACGTGATCGCCGAGATTCAGTTGGCGTCGGGCGAATCGGGCCCGGCCGTCGATCGCGCCGAGGCCGCGGCGGCGCTGGCCGCGCGGACGGGCCAGCGCCTCGTCGAGGGAAGGGCGCTGCTCACGGCTGGTCGGGGGCGCCGGGCGCAGGGCGCGACCGCGGCGGCCAGGCAGGCGTGGGAACGGGCGGCGCAGGTGCTGGGCCCGCTCGGGGTGCCCGAGGCGGGGGAGGCCGTCGACCTGCTTCGTGGTGACGGAGTGTGAAGACGGACGGTGCGGGTATCCGTCGGCCGGGGACCGGCGCCGGGCCGCCGTCTGCGCGAGAATGGGGAGCTCAGCCCTCGCGAGTCGCCATGGTCGGTCGCCTCCTCCGGGTACACGTGACGCACGGCCGACTACGCTGACGGCAGACACGTCGGGTGGTTGTCGATGCGGAGCGGTCGAACTAGAGGGGGTGTCGAGTTAGATTATGGCACTTCTCGGTATCGCCTTGCGCACAAGTATCGCACGTTTCCGTGACGTGAGCGCCGCGGTGCCGAACTGGGACGTGTGGAAGCAGTCGCCGGCGTGGCTGGCATTCGCACTTGCTTGCGAGATCGCCGCTGTGGTGCTGCCGATTTCGGACGCCACCCGGTTTCCTCAGCACGGAATGGATTGGTGCTGGCTCGGCGTGCTGCTGGTGCTCGGCATCGGCCAGGCCGAGCTGTCGGCCCGGATCGAGCGGATGCGGCGCTGGATGTCCGGCGAGACGCACATCAACATGACCTCGGTCTGGTACCTGGCCGGCGCGGTGCTGCTGTCCCCGGCCATGGTGTCGCTGCTGGCCGGACTTCTGTACCTCCACCTGTGGATCCGCGTCTGGCGGCACGTGCGGGCGCGTCCGCCGCACCGGGTCGCGGTGAGCACGGCCTGGGCGCTGCTGTCCTGTTTCGCCGCCTCGTCGGTGCTGCGCGTGACCGGTCTCGGCTCGCTGGACGCCGGCGCGCCCTCGACCTGGCAGGCCGCGGCGATCGTGCTGACAGCCGCTCTGGTGTTCGAATTGGTCAATGCTTGCTTGGCCGCGACCGGAATTTTCCTGTACGGCCGGAAACGGTCGAGACAGGCGTTGTTCGGCACCTGGAGTGACAACGCACTCGAAACGGTAACGCTGTGTCTCGGTGGTCTCGCCGCCCTGGCTTTGGTCTACCAACCCGTCCTCGTTGTCCTCGTGCTGCCGCCGTTGTTGATGTTGCACAGAAGTGTCCTGGTGAAGCAGTTGGAAGTCGCGGCGAGCACCGACGATAAAACGGGATTGCTTAATGCACTTGCATGGCACGATTCGGCACAACGTGAATACGCCAGAGCGATACGCGAGAATAGGACTTTCGGCGTACTGATGGTCGACCTCGACTACTTCAAACGGGTCAACGACACCTACGGCCATGTGGCGGGCGACGTGGTGCTGAAGGCGGTCGCCGACACCCTGCGCGGGCAGGTCCGCGACTACGACGTGGTCGGCCGCTTCGGCGGCGAGGAGTTCGCCATCCTGCTGCCCGGCACCTCCGAGTCGGGCGCGGTGGTGGCCGGTGAGCGGATCCGCGGCGCGATCGCCACGATGATCGTCGGCGTGCCCATCGACGGCACACAGGCCGAGGTCGACGGCCTGACGGTGTCCATCGGCTGCGCTGTGCACCCGCGCGCCGGCGACACCCTGGAGAAGCTGCTGCTGGCCGCGGACACCGCCCTGTACCGGGCGAAAAGCGCTGGCCGAAACTGCGTTGTGAGCAGTACACAGACTGGGTGAGGGCCTATTACACGGCGGCCACGCTGGCCCGCCTCGGTGACGAGATGGTCGGCACGGCCCTCGCGGTCTACCTGCTGACCCGCGGTACCGACGTTGCCCTGACCGGGCTCACGCTCTCCGCCTACGCCCTCCCGTCCATGCTCACCGGCCCGCTGCTCGGGTCCTGGTTGGACGGCACGCGGCATCGCCGTGCCCTGTTGGCGGCCAACCAGTTGGCCCTGGTCGTCGCCATGGTCGGCATCGTCGTCACGCCGAGCTGGGCCGGGCCGCCGCTGGCCGTGTTGGCCGGCCTGGCGCTGCCGATGACCAGCGCCGGCTTCTCCGGGATGGTGCCGGGTTTGGTCGCCCCGGACCGGCTGGCCAGGGCCAACTCCATGGACTCACTGTCGTTCAGCGCGGCGGCCATGGCCGGCCCGGCTGCCGCGGGCCTGCTGGCCAAGTTGATCTCGCCGACCGGGGCGGTGTTGGCCATCGCCGCCGCCGCACTGGGCAGCGTGTTGGCGTTGGCGTTCATCGCGCCGGTGCCGGCCAGCCCGCACGGCCGCCAGCCGGTGCTCACCGGCTTGCGGCACATGATCCGCACGCCGAGGCTGCGCGCCGTCACGCTGGCCACCACGCTCGGCTGGGGCTCGATGGGCCTGCTGATCGTCGCGCTGACCGAGCGGACCGAGCAGCTCGGCGGGGGCGAGGGCTCGGCCGGCTTTGTCCTCACGGCGCTGGAGATCGGCTGCGTCGTCACGAACATCGCGCTGATCCGGCTTCAGGACCGCTGGTGGATCGTGCTGGCGTCGATGGCCCTCTACGGCGTTGTGCTGACCAGTTGGTCGCTGGCCGGCACGTTCCCCGTGCTGCTGGCGCTGGCGCTGTTGGCCGGCCTGGCCCTCGGGCCGGAGTTCCCGGCGCTGCTGGCCGCGCGCCAGCGGTACAGCCCGGCGGGGCTGCTCAGCCAGGTCGGTGCGACCGGGGCCAGCATGAAGACCGGCGCCTACGCGCTCGGCGCCGCCCTCGTCGGTCCGTTGCGGACGGTCCTCAGCCCGGCCGGCGTCCTGGCCGTCGTCGGCGTCATGCAGGTGGTGTCGGCGTTGGCGGGCTGGGCGGTCAGCCGGTCAGCACCGGAGCCCGATGCCGTAGCGACAGCAGACCGCCGACGATCAGCGTGATGATCACGCCGGTCAGCGTGTACCAGGGGAAGGCCAGTCCGACCGACTTGCCGCCGACGGTGAACTTCAGCGACACGACGACCGCCATCACCGCGACCGTCACCAGGAACGCGATCACCGCGTCGGTCTGCGCGGCCCGTTTCACCAGCAGTCCCAAGGCGAACGAGCCCAGCAGCGCGCCGTAGGTGTAGCCGGTGATGCCCAGGCCCAGCTCGATCACCGGGCCCTTGGTGCTGGAGAACATCGAGCCGAACACCACGAACACCGCCGCCCACACCAGCGTCCAGATCCGCCCGTGCCGCAACGCCGAATCCTCGGGCAGCGGCTGTTTGCGGAACCGCTCGTAGAGATCCGTGACGGTCGAGGTGGACAACGCGTTCAGCGCCGAGGCCAGCGCGCCCATGGTGGACGCCAGGATGCCGGCGATCAGCAGGCCGGCCACGCCGACCGGCAGGTCCTCGACGATGAACTTGGAGAAGAAGCCGTCGGTGTTGGTCAGCCCCAGCGAAGTCGGGGAAGCCCCGTGGTACAGCACCCAGAGGCCGGCGCCGACGAGCAGGAACAGTCCGAACTGGATGAACACGATGATGCCGCTGCCGATCAGCGCCTTCTGGCCGTCACGGAGGCTGCGCGTGGCCAGAAGTCGTTGCACGATCAGCTGATCCGTGCCGTGGGAGGCCATCGCGAACACCGCGCCGCCGACGATCGCCGTCACGAACGCGTACTGGCTGAACAGCGGATTGGACGTGAAGTCGAAGAACTGCAACCGATTCCCGGCGGCAGCCACCGACAACCAGTTGTCCGGCAGCCGGGACGCCAGCACGCCGACCGCCACCAGCGCACCGCCGAGGTAGAGCGCCAGCTGCACCACGTCGACCCAGACCACCGACCGCACGCCGCCGACGTACGTGTAGATCACGGTCAACACGGTCAGGCCGAGGACGATGTGCCAGTAGGCGGTGTGGATCCCGTAGCTGGCCAGGATGGCCTGGATCGGGATCGCGCCTGCGAACAGCCGCACGCCCTCGGCCAGCAGCCGGGTGACGACGAAGGCCAGCGACGCGACACCTTGCGCGGCGGTGCCGAACCGCTCGCCCAGGAACGCGTACGCGGTGACGAGATTTCCCTTGAAGTAGCGGGGAAGCAGGATGATCGACACCAGGAAGCGGCCGATGATGTAGCCCAGTGCCAGCTGGAGATAGGTGAAACCGGTGCCCCACACCAGACCCGGTGTGCTGATCACCGTCAGCGTCGAGGTCTCGGTGGCCACCACCGACAGGCACACCGCCCACCACGGCAGGTTCCGGCCGCCGACGAAGTAGTCCGCGCCGGTGCGCTGCTTTCCTCGCAGCAGCAGGCCGATCACCGGCATGGCGAGCAGGTACAGCACGATGATGACCAGGTCAGCCGGATGCATCGGGCACCTCCACTACACGCAGCTTGGACACGGGAACCTCGGGCGGCAGGGGCGGGCGCAGCGGCTCGCGGCCGGGTGTCACGGAGCCGAGCAGTCGGCCGTTGGCCGGCACGCCGTGCCAGGTCAGGAAGCCGAGCAGGGCGGTGAGGTAGCCCTCTTTGGCGTCGCTGGGCAGGCCGAAGTCGTCGCTCACGCACAGTTCGGCCGGCGCGAGATGGCGTTGCAGGGCTCGCATCAGCGTCGGATTGCGCACGCCGCCGCCGGAGGCGACGACCACGTCCGCGCCATGCTTCCTGCACGCGTCAGCGACCGTGATCGCGGTCAGCTCGACCATGGTGGCCATGACGTCCTCGACGACCCGGTGCTCGGTGCCGTCGAGATAGCCGACGTGGAACAGCTCCTTGCCGGTCGACTTCGGCGCCGGCCGCGCGTAGTAGGGCTCGTGCAGCAGCAGCTCCAACAGGTCCTGCTGCACGGTCCCGTCGGCGGCGAGTTCGCCGTCCTCGTCCTGGTGCAGGCCGACCCGTCGGGCGACGAGGTCGAGCAGCGCGTTGCCGGGGCCGGTGTCGTAGGCGATCGGGGCTTGACCGGGCGCGACGACGGTGATGTTGGCGATGCCGCCGAGGTTGAGGGCGACCCAGGTGCGGTCGTCACGGCCGGCGAGCCAGAGCGCGTCGAGGATCGCGGCCAGCGGCGCGCCGTGACCGCCGCGCGCGACGTCACGGGCCCTGAGGTCGGCGACCGTCGGCAGCCCGGTGGCCTCGGCGATCCACGCCGGCTGGCCGAGCTGGAGCGTGCCGTTGCAGCGGTCACCGTCGACCCAGTGATAGATGGTCTGCCCGAGCGAGGCGACGAGTTCCAGGTCCGGATGCGCGGCAAGCGTTTGCGTACCGGCATCGGCGAACGCCTGGCCGACCCACGTGTCCAGCTGGCACAGCTTGGCCGCGGTGCAGTCCTGCGGCGGCAGCGCGCCGAGCAGTTCCGTGTGCAGCTGTTGTGGGTAAGGAATGGCAGTGGCATGCAACGGCGTGAGTTCCACGGTGTCCCCGGCCAGGCGGAGGTCGGCCACGGCGGCGTCGATGCCGTCCATGGACGTGCCGGAGAGCAGGCCGAGGACCTTCATGCATGTTTCTTACCAAACCTGACGTCGATGCGTTAGATGTTGGCAAGGGCCTGAATGCGAGGATGGATGACGTGACTCCTACCCAGCTCATCGTGATCGGCGCCGTCGTGCTGGCGGTCCTGCTCGTCGCCCTGGTGGTCGGGCTCGTGCTGGCCCGCCGGCGGCGCATCGACATGACGAAGAAGGAGGAGCTGGACAAGCCCAAGGGCGGCGGCTACCAGGCCGACGGCGGCTTCAGTTTGTCCGCGCGCGAAGGCTCCGCCCCCCACGGGTCTACGGGCGGTGGCACGGCGGTCAGGGAGCCGGTCGAGCATCCGGTGGCCGACCGGACCGAGGTCGACGGCCAGCCCGGCGTCGGCGACGACGCCTCGGTGCCGCGCGACTCCGAGCGCCGGACCCTGGTCGACGTCGACCTGCCGGAACCGGAGATGGCCGTCGAGCCGGAACTCGATGACATCGAACCGACCGAGGGTCGCATGCAGCGGCTGCGCGGCCGGCTGGCCCGCTCCCAGACGATGTTCGGCAAGAGCCTGCTCGGTCTGCTCGGCGCCGGCGACCTCGACGAGGACTCCTGGGAGGAGATCGAGGACCAGCTGCTGATGGCCGACCTCGGCGCCGCCACCTCGGCCGAGATCGTCGCCTCGCTCCGTACGAAGATCGCCTCGCAGGGCGTGCGTGATGCCGCCGAGGCGCGGGCGCTGCTGCGCGAGGTGCTGGTCGAGGCGCTGCACCCGGACATGGAACGGTCCGTGCGGGCGCTGCCCAACGACGGCCGGCCGGCCGTGCTGCTGGTCGTCGGGGTCAACGGCACCGGCAAGACCACCACCACCGGCAAGCTGGCCCGCGTGCTCGTGGCCGACGGCCGCACCGTGCTGCTCGGCGCCGCCGACACCTTCCGCGCCGCTGCCGCCGAGCAGCTCGCCACCTGGGGCTCCCGGGTCGGGGCGGAAATCGTGCGCGGTCGCGAAGGGGCCGACCCGGCCGCTGTCGCGTTCGACGCCGTCAAGCAGGGCGTGGACTCGAAGGTCGACGCCGTCCTGGTCGACACCGCCGGCCGGCTGCACACCAAGACCGGCCTGATGGACGAGCTGGGCAAGGTCAAGCGGGTCGTGGAGAAGCAGGCGCTGGTCGACGAGGTGCTGCTGGTGCTGGACGCCACCACCGGCCAGAACGGGCTCACCCAGGCCCGGGTGTTCGGCGAGGTCGTCGACGTCACCGGCGTGGTGCTGACCAAGCTCGACGGCACGGCCAAGGGCGGCATCGTGTTCCAGGTCCAGCGCGAGCTCGGCGTCCCGGTCAAGCTCGTCGGCCTCGGCGAGGGCCCGGACGACCTGGCCCCGTTCGAGCCCGGGGCGTTCGTCGACGCCCTGCTCGGCTGACGAGCGGCTTCCGGTCTTCGGAACGGACCATTCCTCAACTCGGAGTTTGGGAATGGTCCGTTCACAGCTTCGGGCCCGTTCCGCCGCGGGTCGTCGATGCCTTGCTCGGCTGACATCCGATGGTCGGTCGTGTAACGCTCGGTGGGTAGGTCTTGACACACCGTCCGAGGTCGACGTTGGATTCCCCCCAAACCTGGTAGAGGGGTTCCGTATCGCGGAATTGCCGGGCTGCGGGGAGGCTCAATGCGACCACGCCACCTGCTGGGCGTGCTGCCGGTGCTGGGAATGCTCGGCGGCGCCTGGTTCGCCGACCGGACCGAGCCGTACGTGCTCGGCCTGCCGTTCATCCTGTTCTGGATGCTGGCCTGGGTCGTGCTGACCTCGGTCGTGCTGGCCGTGATCTACAAGCTCGACCCGGCCAACCGGAGCGGCGAGTGACCGCGCTGCTGGTGGTCGTGGCCACCGTGCTGGTCGCGGTGGCGTTGGCGCTACAGGCCCGCCGCGGCCGTGACATGGACCTGGAGCAGTGGTCGGTCGGCGGGCGGGGCTTCGGCTCGGTCTTCGTGTTCCTGCTGATGGCCGGCGAGATCTACACGACCTTCACCTTCCTCGGCGGGTCCGGCTGGGCCTACGGCAAGGGCGGCCCGGCCTTCTACATCCTGTGCTACGGCTCCATCGCGTTCGTCATGTCGTACTGGCTGCTGCCCACGCTGTGGCGCTACGCCAAGCGCAAGGGCCTGCTGTCCCAGGCCGACTTCTTCACGGCCAAGTTCGACAGCCCCGGCCTCGGCGTGCTGGTGTCGCTGGTCGGCGTCGTGGCGCTCGTGCCGTACCTGGTGCTCCAGCTCAAGGGCCTTGGCATCATCGTCTCCGAGACCTCCGGCGGCCGGATCCCGTACGCGGCGGCGATCATCGCCGGCACCGTGGTGCTGGCCGCGTACGTGACGATCTCCGGCGTGCGCGGCTCGGCATGGACCGCGGCGCTCAAGGACGTGCTGATCCTGGTGGTCGTCGTGTTCCTCGGCATCTACCTGCCGCTGCACTACTTCGGCGGCTTCGGGGCGATGTTCCACGCCATCGACGCGGCCAAGCCCGGCTTCCTCACGTTGCCGTCCAAGGGCATGAGCCCCAGCTGGTTCGTGTCCACGGTGCTGCTGTCGGCGTTCGGCTTCTACATGTGGCCGCACTCGTTCGGCGCCGTCTACACCGCCCGTGACGAGCGCGTTTTCCGTCGCAACGCCGTCGTGTTGCCGCTGTACCAGCTGATCCTGCTGTTCGTGTTCTTCGCCGGTTTCGCCGCCGTGCTGGTGGTGCCGGGGCTGAAGGGCAGCGACGGCGACCTGTCGCTGCTGCGTATCACGGCCAAGACCTTCGACCCGTGGTTCGTGGGCGTGGTCGGTGGCGCCGGCGTGCTGACGGCGCTGGTGCCGGGCTCGCTGATCCTGATGACCGCGGCGACCATGCTGGCCAAGAACATCTACCGGGTGGCCCGGCCGGCCACCACCGACCGGCAGACCGCGGTGCTGGCCAAGATCCTGGTGCCGGTGGTCGCGCTGGTCGCCCTGTACTTCACGTTCAACGGCGGCGACACCATCGTCTCCCTGCTGCTGATGGGCTACTCGCTGGTCACGCAGCTGTTCCCGGCGATGGTCCTCAGCCTGTGCCGCCGACGGCTGGTCAACACCGCCGGCGCGGCCGCCGGCATCGTGGTCGGGGTGGCCGTGGTCGCCGCGTTCACCATCAGCGGGGCGACGCTGACCGGCCTGGCCCCGTGGCTGCCGCAGCCGCTCAAGGACCTGAACACCGGCGTGGTCGCGCTGCTGGCCAACCTGCTCGTGCTGGGCCTGGTCACGATGATCACCCGTCGCCACCGTGCGGTACGGGGTGCCCCGTCCGAGGCGGTCAGTGCCTGAGTTGGGCGACGCACAGCTGCCCGGACGCTGACGGAACGTCACCGAAACCGGACGGGTAGGCCGGCGGAAATGCCCTGTTAACACCGCACCGCCGACAGTTCACGCCCGCGAAACATGACGCGAAGGCCCGTGAAACAGCCGCTGGTGAAGCTTCCGTGCAACTGGCGCCCGCACGGGAGGACGATGTGAACACAGGAGACACCGCCTGGGTGTTGGCCAGCGCAGCGCTGGTCATGCTGATGACACCGGGACTCGCGTTCTTCTACGGCGGCATGGTCCGCTCCAAGAGCGTGCTGAACATGCTCATGCTGAACTTCATCGCGCTGGCCGTGGTCACCGTGCTGTGGATGCTCTACGGCTACAGCGAGGCCTTCGGCAACGACGCGTTCTCGGGCCTGTTCGGCAACTTCGACAACGCGGGGCTCGCGGGCACCGTCGGGCAGCTGACCGGGCCGAAGGACCATCAGATCCCGGTGCTGGCGTTCGTCATGTTCCAGCTGATGTTCGCGGTCATCACCCCGGCCCTGATCTCCGGCGCGATCGCCGACCGGACCAAGTTCTGGTCCTGGGTGATCTTCCTGGCGGTCTGGGTCACCATCGTCTACTTCCCGGTGGCGCACTGGGTGTTCGCCTTCGACTCGTCGGACGGCTCGGTCCTGGGCGGCTGGCTGGCCAACCGGATCAAGGCACTCGACTTCGCCGGTGGTACCGCGGTCCATATCAACGCGGGTGCCGCGGGCCTGGCGCTGGCCATCCTGTTGGGTCGCCGCAAGGGCTGGCCCAAGGAGCCGATGCGTCCGCACAACGTGCCGTTCGTGCTGCTGGGCGCCAGCCTGCTGTGGTTCGGGTGGTACGGCTTCAACGCCGGCTCCGCGCTCGGCGCCAGCGACCTCGCGTCCGTCGCCTTCACCACGACCACCGTGGCCACCGCCGCCGCCGTCCTCGGCTGGCTGATCACCGAACAGGTCCGTGACGGCAAGCCCACCACCCTGGGCGCGGCTTCCGGCGCGGTCGCCGGTCTCGTCGCCATCACTCCCGCCTGTGCCTTCGTCAATCCCCTCGGCGCGGCGGCGATCGGCCTGATCGCCGGCGTGGTCTGCGCGCTGGCCGTCGGCCTGAAGTTCCGCCTCGGCTTCGACGACTCCCTCGACGTGGTCGGCGTGCACCTGGTCGGCGGCATCGTCGGCACCCTGCTCATCGGCTTCTTCGGCACCACCAGCGTCAACTCCGCCGGGGCCGACGGCCTGTTCTACGGCGGCGGCTTCACCCAGTTGGGCAAGCAGGCCATCGGCGCGTTCTCGGTGCTGGCCTACTCGTTCGTGCTCACCTTCATCATCGGCTGGGTCATCAAGAAGACGATCGGGTTCCGGGTCGACGCCGAGGCCGAGGTCACCGGCATCGACGAGAGCGAGCACGCGGAGACCGCCTACGAGTTCGGCGGCATCTCCGGCGGCGGCCGGATCGCGGGCAAGGTGTCGGGCGTCAGCACGGTACTGGAGGGAAGCAAGTCATGAAGCTGGTGACGGCGATCATCAAGCCGTTCGTGCTGGACGACGTGAAGGCGTCGCTGGAACGGCTGGGCGTGCTGGGCATGACGGTCAGCGAGGTGCAGGGCTTCGGCCGGCAGAAGGGCCACACCGAGGTCTACCGCGGCGCCGAGTACGCCGTCGACTTCGTGCCCAAGCTGCGGGTCGAGGTGCTGGTCGACGACGTGAGCGCGGACAAGGTGGTGGACGCCGTCGTCGAGGCGGCCCGCACCGGCAAGATCGGCGACGGCAAGGTCTGGGTCGTGCCGGTGGAGACCGTGGTCAGGGTGCGGACCGGGGAACGCGGCAACGACGCTCTGTGAAAGGCCTGGCATGACGGATCTGGGGGCTGTCACCGCCGATGACCTGGTGCGGGCAAGGGATCTCCTGCTCAAGCCCGCACCGGGTCACCGGCGACTGCCGGCGGAAGCGCTGCGAGAAGCGCTGGTCGACCTGCACGAGTTCTGGCTCACTGCCCACGCCGGCACCGCCGGCGTGGGCAGCGGGGCCGCCCTGGTGGCCGTAGGGGCCTTGGGGCGCAGGGACTTCGTGCCGGGTTCGGACCTCGACCTCGTTCTCGTCCACAATGGACGTAAGGACATCGACACGGTCGCCGAGAAACTGTGGTACCCGCTGTGGAACTCCGGTGTTGGGCTGGACCATTCCGTGCGGACCGTCGGCGAGGCGCTGCGCGTAGCCGGCAGCGACCTGCGGGTGGCACTTGGCTTGCTGGAGGCCAGATTCCTGGCCGGCGATCAAGAAGTCGCCGAGCGTCTGATCACTTCCGCCCGGCAGCAGTGGCGGGCCGGGATCAGGGACCGTCTCGACGAGCTCGCCGACCAGGCCAAGCGGCGTTGGGCGTCGTCCGGCGAGGTGGCGCACCGGGTCGAGCCCGACCTCAAGCACGGGCGCGGCGGGCTGCGTGATCTCCAGCTCGTGGACGCCCTGGCCGTCGCCCAGGTCATCGACCGGCCCGGGACCGATGTCGAGCAGGCGCGGGAGTTGCTGCTCGACGTCCGTACGGAATTGCGGCGCGCCAGCGGAAAATCTCGTGACGTGCTGCATGCGCAGGAGGGCGACGAGGTCGCCACCGCACTGTCCATGGGGGACCGTTTCGGCCTTGCCCGGGCGTTGTCCTCGGCCGGGCGGACCGTCGTCTACGCCGTGGACGTCGCTTTGCGCTCGGCTCGCGCTGCCGCTCCCCGTAAGGGAATCGGCGCGTTCGGGCGGTCGGCTTTGCGGCGTGGCCCGGCCAGGCGGCCGTTGGACGACGGCGTTGTCCTGCACGGCAACGAGGTTGCCCTGGCTCGGGATGCCGTGCCCAGCCGTGACCCCGGGCTGCTGCTCCGCGTCGCCGGCGCCGCCGCCAGGGCCAACACCCCCATCGCGCCGGGAACTCTGACCCGTCTCGCCGATTCCTCGCCCGAGCTGCGCAAGCCGTGGCCTCGGGAGGCCCGGGAAGAGCTGTTGGGGCTGCTGGGCACCGGTCCCGGTCTGATCGACGTCGTCGAGGCGTACGACCGGACCGGCTTGTGGGGCCGGCTTTTCCCCGAGTGGGGCGCCGTTCGCGACCTGCCGCCGCGGGACCTCGCGCACACCTGGACCGTCGACCGGCACCTCGTGCAGGCCACCGCCCAGGCCGCTCGTCTCGCGACCACCGTCTCCCGGCCGGACCTGTTGCTGCTGGCCGCTTTGCTGCACGACATCGGCAAGGGCCGGGACGCCGACCACTCCGAGGTCGGGGCCGCCCTGGCCACCCAGATCGGCGAGCGCCTCGGGTTGTGGCCCAACGACGTGCAGGTGCTGTCGGCCGCCGTTCGGCACCACCTGTTGTTGCCGCACACCGCCACTCGCCGTGACGTCGAGGACGAGGCCACCGTCACCCGCGTCGTCGAGACCCTCGGCGGCGACCCGGCCCTCTTGGAGATCTTGCACGCCTTGGCCGAGGCCGATTCCCTGGCCACCGGTCCCGGCGTGTGGACCGACTGGAAGTCCGGTCTCATCGCCGACCTCGTTCGCCGATGCCGCGCCGCCATGGCCGGCGAGCCTTCGCCGCGGCCCGAGCCCCTCGACGCTTCCCAGCAGTCCTTGGCGCAGAAGGTTTCCCTGTCCGGGAAGCCCGATGTGCTCATCGCCGAGGAGGGGCAGACCGCCGTCGTCACCGTCGTCGCCCCCGACCGTCCCGGCCTTCTCTCCCGCGCCGCCGGCGTCTTGGCCCTGAACTCCCTCGAAGTCCACTCCGCCGCCCTGCGCTCCCACTCCGACGTAGCCGTAGACGTCTTCTCCGTGTCGCCCCGCTTCGGTTCCTTCCCCGATCCCGGCCTCATCCGTGAGCAGCTCACCCGGGCCATCGCCGGCGAGCTCCACCTGTCCGAGCGCCTCTCCGCCAAGGAACGGGACTACGGCGGTCCCCCAACCGACGCCCCGCCCCCTCGCGTCCTCTGGTTCGACGACGAGGCCGCCGGCGCCATCGTCATGGAACTCCGCGCCGCCGACCGCATCGGCCTCCTCCACCGCCTCGCCGCCACCTTGGAGGGCGCCAAGCTCGACGTGCGGTGGGCCAAGGTCGCCACCCTCGGCGGCACCGTCGTCGACTCCTTCTGCCTCGTCCCCCAGGACGGCGACCCCCTCGACCCCACCCGCCGCCGCGACATCGAACGCGCCGTCCTGGCCGCCGCGAGGGGTAGCCCGCCTGGACACACCGGGACCTCAGGTCACCGGTGTGTCCAGCCGCTGGCGGACCCGGTCGGCCAGACCGACCTGCCCGAACGCGGCCAACGTCTTGGCGAGCTGATCACCGAGCAGCGCCCGGCTCCACTCGTCAAGACCGGCGAACAGCGTCTCGGTGGCGGCGAGTAGTTGGTCCTCGGTGGTCAGCTCGACGGCATCAGTCGCCGGCCGGCCGTGGATGATCGCGCTGAGCCGGGCGATCGGCTCGACCATGCCAAGGGCCTGGGTCACCTGCTGCGGATTGTGCGACAACCACCACGCGACCGCCAGGTTCGGTTCGGCGAGCATCTCCGCGGTGAAGTCACGCGCCTTACGCTCGATCTCGCGCTCGTACTGCCACACCTGCATCTTGCGCTGGAGCTCGTGCCGCTGATGGACGGCCTGGACATCGGCCTCCGCCGCGGTGACGACGACGTCGGTCGCCCACACGCGCAGCTCGCCGGTCGGCTCAAGGCTGCCAAGGCCCAGTTCCGCCGCCAGGTGGGTCTGCAGCAGGGCGGCCTCGGTCAGGCGCGTGCCCAGCGCCACTCGGGCGACCCGTTGCAGGATCCCGTGTTTCGCGACCTCGGGTAGTGCGCGGTGGAGCTGCCCCCGACGCGCCAGCACGTACTCGATCGTGCAGGAGAACTCGAAGCTGTACGGCTCGGTCAGGCTCCGCATCGGCACGTTGTCGACACGAACCCGCGAGACGCGCTGGGCCTCGGCCTCGGCCCGCACCCGGGCGAAGAACTCACGGAACATGAGGTCATTCCTTCCAGCCGGACGCCGAGCGCGTCAGACCCATCGCAGAATCGATCTTCGTGTCGAGCAGTTCGCCGATCCGGCGCCGGAACGCCGGGTCCTGACCGACCCAGGCCACGGCGGCCGCCCGCAAGCGACCGAGCAGCGGGACCTGGTGTTCGCAGGCGTCGACCAGCAGATCCAGTTGTTCCTCGGTCGCGGTCGACAGCCAGGCCGTGAGCAATGGGACGCTCTCCGGCCGTGCCAACGCCCCGTGCCAGCCGACCCTGATCAGGTCCCATTCCTCCGGGCTGTGCGACCGCGCCGGATCGACGAGGCGTCCGAACAATTCGACGTCACGGCCAGGCACCCCGTCAGCCAACCCAGCGACGACGCGACCGAGTAGCCACCGGTGCGACTGCGGACCCACCACCAGCCGCAGCAGCGCCTCGACCGCCGCCGATCCGACGGTCTCGTCGCGGTGCCGGGTCAGGTGGTGCAACCGGATCATCGCGGCCTCCGGATGGGCCGTCGCCAGCACGCTCTCGCACACAGCGATGACTACGCCGGCCAACCTCGGGGACACCGAGCTGTCCCGCGCCCAGGCGTAGACCCGGCGGCGGAACTGCCAGCCATGGATGGGATCCAGCACGGCTCGGCCGAGCACCTGCACCGCGAGGGCAGTGGTCCTGTTGTCACCGACGCTCGCCCAACGCCGTGCGGTCTGCAGCAGGTCGCCGATCATGCCGTGCCGCAGTGACAACGTGGTGAACCGCTCGGCCAGCAGTGTCCGATCGTGATCGACCAGGCTCGTCCGGGCCAGCCGGGGTACCTGCTCGATCCACCCGGCCAGCGTCGGCCGCAAGCCGGGGAAGTTCCGCCACACGTGGGTCAGCACGGCGTCCGCGTAGCGCGGGCGGGAGAACCGCACCTGCTCATCCACGATCTCGGCGCCGACGTCGGCCAGCCGCTCGGTCAGCCCGGGACGCGCGAACGGATGCTCGTCGACATCCGGGAAGTCAAGCAGCCGGACCAGCTCCCGATCCGCCTCGAAGACAGCGTCCGGCGGACAGTCGGCCAGCAGTGCCGCCGCCAGCAGCAGGCTGCGCCAGGCCGCGTCGGGGTGGGCGGCGAACGTCTCGGTCAGCTCAGCCGACCAGTTGGACAGCGTGCCGAGCGCGACCACGAGCGCCTCGTCCCAGCTGCCGGTGATGCCTCCGGACTCCGTGACCAGATCGGCCAGTTCGGCCAGCTCACCGGCTCGCGGGCGGTCGAACATCGCCGCCAGCAACGGATTCGAGCCGCCGGGCGACACGCCGCGGGCCTTCAGGTGGTACTCGAAGACTTGGCGGGCCAGGCTGGAGGTCAACCGGAGTTCCACGCGGAGCCCGCGCAGATTCGAGCTGGGCACCTGCCGCTCGTAGTCGGGCAGCACCACGGCCACCAGCCCGCCGACCTCGGCGACCCGGTCCACCACCGCGCCCAGTTCGCGGCTGGCCCGCAGAAAGTCCGGCAGGTCTAGTGTGGACAGATCGAGCAGCAGTGACTCGCCCGGTTGCACCTGACCGGTGTCGAGCACCGGCTGGTCCTCGTCGCCGAGGTCGATGTCGACCTGTCGGATCCGGCTCGCATTGCCAACGCGGTGCAGGAGCATCGCCGCCGCGGTCAGTCGGCCGCTGCCCGCGGGCCCGGCGACCAGCACGGCCCGCTTCTCGACCAGAACCGTCTGCGCCTGGCTGAATCCCTCTGGTTCGACGAAGCAGGCCGACAGCGAGGAGAGCCGGCGTGCGGAGAACCACTGCATCGCCCGTACGCGGCGATTCGTCTCCTGGCCGGCGATCTGCAGCACCAGCATGGTGTCGGCGGTGAACTTGTCGCCGGCCACCCGGTCCATGGAGAGTTCGTCGAACTCGCTGTTGGTGACCTGCGCGCCGTTGCCCGTCTGCACGGCCCCCTCACTGCTGCCGATCACGGTGCCCGTGTTGTGATCGATGGACGGCGACGTCATTTCCGCCCGCTCCTCTTGTCACGCATGACGGTGCCGTGGATCGTGGAGTCGTTGACCTGCACGCCGTTGCCGGTCTGCACGGGCCCTCGACTGCTGCCGATCACGGTGCCCCGGTTGCCGCTGACGTTGCCCATCCGCACCGACGCATGCTCGCCGGAATCGGCCACAGGGTCGCCGGCTCGGGGCGGCTCCACCGGCGCGAACCCGTTCGCCAGCAGATCGCCAGACGGGAGCGGCACCTGCAGGTATGCGTTGCCTTCGTAGGACTTCACCTTGACCGGGGCCGCGACGAAGTGGTCAGCGCGCAGTTCGGAGTACCCGCCGACGACAACGTCCTGGTACACCCGGGCCGAGATGATCGTGGCCACCAGGGTGACCTGCGGATTGGACCGGGTGAGCAGGTCGCGCACGGGCTCGGAGTCGAGCAGCCGGTGGGTCTCGATCCGGGCCGCCCCCTGGCCGTCCCGGATCCGCGGGCCCGAGTTGTCGGTCAGCGGACCGACGCTGAGACTCACCCGCATCCGCTGCGGGACACCGGTTCGCCGTCCGAGATCGGCGAGTTCCTGTTGCAACGTAGAGGAAAAGCTGTCGACCAGGATGGGCAGGTGCTTGGTGCGAAAACCCATCGCGTACCCGTCACCGGTGTGGTCGGGGAACTTGGCCTCGGTCCACAGATAGCCGTGGCCCATGCGCTGGAACGTGTCGTGCAGCAGGTCGGGGATCCGACCGCCGACCGCTCCCTGCTCAGCGGCGGGCACACCGCTGAAGTCCTTGAGGTCCACCACGAGCATCGCTCGGTACGGCGGCAGAGTCTTGTGGGCCATCGGCATCCTCCTTCTTGGCGGGTCGGCATCGAGCCTCGTCCGCGCCAGAAGGCGTCGTTGTCCGCCGACGGACAGTTACGCTGTGCTGCGCATCACACTCGTTCGGACGTGTAGTGCAGGAGGCGCTCGGGATCGGCGACGGTCAAGCGGGGACCCGGACCGAGCACACCGTCCCGGCGCAGGTCGGCGATGAACGCGCTGACCGAGCTGCGGGCGACGCCGAGCGCGGTCGCGATCTGCTCCTGCGACAACGGGATCAGCATCGGATGTGCCAGCTCAGGTCCGGCGAGTGCGACGAGTTCGGCCAGCAGCCGGGCGATCCGCTGCTGCGGCTTGAAATGCACCAGCTGCACGCGGAACGGCACGCTCTCGGAGAGCTTCAGCACCACGTAGTCAGTGAGCTTGCGCGCCGCCGGCAACCGATCGAACGCCTCGACCGGCACGGTGTGCGCCCGGCAGTCGTCAAGGGCGACAACGGTCGCGCTGCGCACGCCGCCGCCACCGTGTGCGGCCATCTCACCGATCAGGTCTCCGCCGGCCCGCAACGCCACGAGCAGGTTCTGCTCGCCGCCCGCCTCCGACCGCAGCACCTGCACCCGGCCGTGGGTCAAGGCCAGCAGATAGTCGCCGCAGAAACCCTGCCGTACGAGTTCTTTGCCTCGCGGGAACGGACGAGGGTGGCCCGCCGCCAACAGCGCGGTCCACTCCTCGTCGCTGACAAGAGCGCGGAATCCCCCTCTGGGCATGCCAGCTTCTCTACACCCCGTCAGGGCGTCAGCACCAGGCGGATGGGGTCGTTGACCTTCTCGGCCAGCTGGCGCACGGCTTCGGCGGCGTCCTCGAAGCGGAAGGTGCCGCTGATCGAGCCGGAGAAGTCCAGACGGCGGTGAGCGGCGAGTTTGATGAGCTCCTCGAGGTGCACGGGCAGGCCGCCGTAGTGACCGAGCAGGCGGTGCCTGGCGGCGCTGAAGGCGGTGTCGTCGGGGAGGGACAGCGCCTGCCCGGAGAGGCCGACGAGCACGACGGCGCCGTTGCGGGCCAGGACGCTGTCGGCCTGGACGCGCACGGCGGGCACGCCGGCGAAGTCGAAGGCGTAGTCGAGGCCGAGGCCGTCGGTGGCGGCGAAGGCCTGCTCACGGAAGTCGGCGGCCATGGGGTCGAGGGCGACGTCGGCCCCGAGCTTGAGGGCGCGGTCACGGGCGTGCGGCAAAGGGTCGACGGCGATGATGGGGGCGGCGCCGGCGAAGCGCAGGATCTGCACGCCGTGAGCGCCGAGACCGCCGACGCCCCAGATGCCGGCGGACTGCGCGGGGCGAAGGGCGGCGGTCTGCGTGATGGCGGCGTACGGGGTGGAGACGGCGTCGGGGATGATCGCCGCCTGCTCGAAGGGCAGGCTGTCGGGAATGGGGTAGACGGTGGCGGTTCGCGCCAGCGTGTAGTGCGCCCAACCGCCGTCGAACTGGACGCCACGCGTCAGCCCGTTGAGACATCCGGGCCGCTGCCGCACACAGTTGGCGCACCGCCCGCACGCCATGCCGGCCAGCAGCAGCACCCGCTGCCCCACGGGGTAGACGTCCTCACGCACCCCTTCGCCCAGTTCGGCGATCGTGCCGGCGACCTCGTGCCCGAGGGTGACCTTCTCCAGGTCGTTGCCGGGTAGCCGCAAGGTGCCGTCGATCAGGTGGATGTCGGACAGGCACACGCCCGCGGCCTCGACCTTCACCAGCACCTCGCCCCGCCCCGGCGTCGGCACCGGCACCTCCTCGACGGCGAACTCGAGGGTGCGGAGGTTGAGCCGTCCGGCCGGCATCGTGGCGCTCATGAGACTCGTGGGTACCGCTCCGGCTACCCTCGACGCAACACCACCGTCTAGCTGCGAGGTCGTGCGGACCGTGTTCGACACCCTTTCTGACCGGCTCTCGTCGGTACTGGCGAACCTGCGTGGCAAGGGTCGCCTCTCCGACGCGGACATCGACGCCACCTGCCGGGAGATCCGGATCGCCCTGCTGGAGGCGGACGTCGCCCTGCCGGTCGTGCGCACGTTCATCGCGGGCGTCAAGGACCGGGCCAAGGGCGCGGAGGTCTCCGGCGCGCTCAACCCGGCCCAGCAGGTCGTCAAGATCGTCAACGAGGAGCTCATCGGCATCCTCGGCGGCGAGACGCGCCGGCTGAACCTGGCCAAGACGCCGCCGACGGTGATCATGCTCGCCGGCCTCCAGGGCGCAGGCAAGACGACGCTGGCCGGCAAGCTGGCGGCGTGGCTGCGCAAGCAGGGCCACACGCCGATGCTGGTCGCCTGCGACCTCCAGCGCCCCAACGCGGTCACCCAGCTCCAGGTGGTCGGCGAGCGGGCCGGCGTGCCGGTCTTCGCCCCCGAGCCGGGCAACGGCGTCGGCAACCCGGTGCAGGTGGCCAAGGCCGGCCTCGACGAGGCCAAGCGGGCCCAGCACGACGTGGTCGTCGTCGACACCGCCGGCCGCCTCGGCATCGACGAGGAGCTGATGCGGCAGGCCGCCGACATCAAGGCTGCCGTGCAGCCCGACGAGGTGCTGTTCGTGGTCGACGCGATGATCGGCCAGGACGCGGTGACCACCGCCGAGGCCTTCCGCGACGGCGTCGGCTTCACCGGTGTCGTGCTGACCAAGCTCGACGGCGACGCCCGAGGCGGTGCCGCGCTGTCCGTGCGCGAGGTCACCGGCCAGCCCATCCTGTTCGCCTCCAACGGCGAGAAGCTGGACGACTTCGACGTCTTCCACCCGGACCGGATGGCCAGCCGGATCCTCGGCATGGGCGACCTGCTCACCCTGATCGAGCAGGCCGAGCAGCACTTCGACCAGGAGAAGGCCCAGCAGACCGCGGCCAAGCTGGGCACCGGCGAGCTGACGCTGGAGGACTTCCTCGAGCAGATGCTGGCGGTCCGCAAGATGGGCCCGATCGCCAACCTGCTGGGCATGCTGCCCGGCGCCGGCCAGATGAAGGACCAGCTGGCCAACTTCGACGAGAAGAAGCTGGACCGGCTCCAGGCCATCATCCGCGGCATGACGCCGGCCGAGCGGGCCGACCCGAAGATGATCAACGGCTCGCGGCGGCTACGCATCTCCAAGGGCTCCGGCGTGTCCGTGAGCGAGGTGAACGACCTGGTCACCCGCTTCTTCGAGGCCCGCAAGATGATGAAGCAGATGGCCGGCCGGATGGGCTTCGGCGGTGGCGGCGGCAGCCGCAAGGGCAAGAAGGGGAAGAAGGGCAAGGGCAACCGCGGCCCGACCCAGCCCAAGATGCGCGGCGGCTTCCCCGGGCTGCCCGGCGGGTTCCCGGCCGGCATGCCCGACCTGTCCAACATGCCCCCGGGCCTGCAGGAGCTGCCGCCCGGCCTGGCCGGTCTCGACCAGCTGCCGCCCGGCTTCGACCCGAAGAAGTTCAAGTTCGGCAAGGACCAGTGAGCGGGTTCCATCTACGGGGCGTCGTCCTGCCGGACGGCGAGGAACGCGACCTCTGGGTCGTGAACGGGCGGGTGCGCACGAAGCTCGTGCCGGGCGCGGAGACCATCGTGGACGGTGGATTTCTGTTGCCCGGCATGGTCGACGCGCACTGCCACGTCGGCCTCGGCCCGAACGGCGGGACCACGCTGGACGAGGCGGCCGAGCAGGCCGAGCTCGACCGCGACAACGGCACGCTGCTGATCCGCGACTGCGGCGTGCCGATCGACACCCGCCCGCTCCAGGAACGGCTCGACCTGCCCCGGATCGTGCGGGCCGGCCGGCACCTGTCCCGGCCGCGGCGCTACATCCGGCATCTCGGCGTCGAGCTGGAGGACCCGTCGCTGCTGCCGGCCGCGGTCGCCGAGCAGGCGGCGTACGGCGACGGCTGGGTCAAGCTGGTCGGCGACTGGATCGACCGCGACCTGGGCGACCTGGCCCCGCTGTGGCCGGACGAGGTGCTCAAGGAGGCCATTGACGTCGCCCACGCGGCCGGGGCCAAGGTCACCGCGCACACGTTCGGCGAGGACGCACTGCCGGGCCTGATCAACGCCGGCATCGACTGCATCGAGCACGGCACCGGCCTGACCGACGCCACGATCGCCGAGATGGCCGCCCGCGGCACCGCGCTGGTGCCGACCCTGATCAACATCGAGCTGTTCCCGGCCATCGCGGACGGTGCCGAGAAGTACCCGGTCTACGCCGCCCACATGCGTGAACTGCACGCCCGCGTGCGACACACCGTGAGCAGCGCGGTGGAGGCCGGCGTGCCGGTCTACGCCGGCACCGACGCGGGCGGCGGCATCAAGCACGGCCGTCTCGTCGACGAGGTGATTGCCCTGCACGAGGCCGGGATGAGCCGCGAGCAGGCGCTCGCCGCCGGCTCCTGGGCCGCCCGATCCTGGCTGGGCTGGCCGGGACTGACCGAGGGATCACCCGCTGACCTGCTGGTATTCGCCGACGACCCACGAGATGATCTCCAGGTGCTGCGTGATCCGGCCATGATCATGCTGCGTGGACGGGTGGTTCGCTAGCGACTGGGGAGTGCCGGTGGACGAACAGCGACAACAGGATCCGCCGGCCGACCTCTCCTGGGGCCTGACCGCGTTCCTGCTCGGGTTCGGCCTGTACTACCTGGTCTCGCTGCTGATCATCGGCTTCCTGCCGGCCCCCGACGGCCCACGTTCCGGCGTGCGGCTGGTGGTGCCGTTCGTCGCCAACCTGTTCCTCGGCCTGGTGCCGTGGTGGTTCTCCCGCCGGTACGGCCGCGGCGGGGTCAAGGACTTCGGGTTCGTGCCCAACCGCCGTGACCTCCAGGTCGGCCTGAGCTGGGGCATCGGGTCGCTCATCGCCGGCCTGCTGGTCTCGCTGCTGCTCCAACACCTGATCCCGCCGACGACCTCGCCGGTCAGCAGCCATCTCGACGGCTGGCTGGTCGGGTACTCGCTGTTCCTGGTGATCGGCGCCCCGATCACCGAGGAGCTGCTGGTCCGCGGCGCTCTGTGGGGCGCGCTGGAGCACTACGGCGTGCCGCGGCTGACCATTCTCGTGCTCACCGCGCTGGTCTTCGCCTTCATCCACCTGGAGCCGGCCCGGCTGGCCTCGCTGTTCGCCCAGGGCATCGCCATCGGCGGCGCCCGGCTGGTCACCGGGCGGGTCGGCGCGAGCATGGTCGCCCACGCCACGAACAACTTGCTGCCAGGGATCTTCACGATCGTGGGGATCTGACTACATTCGTCAGGCGTCGGACCGAGGAGGGCCGGTGACACCACCGACAGCGCAGGTCGACTCACCGCCGGCCCACCGATGGGGCTTCGGCGCCTTCGTGCTGGCCGAGGTGGTGCTCGTCCTGTCCGCGGTGTTCCTGTCCGCGGCCGCCGGCCCGGACGACCTCGCGGGCCCGGCCCGGCCGATCGTGATCGTCGTCGTCACGGTCCTGCCGACCATGCTGGCCGCCGGCGTCGCCGTGCTGGCCACGCTGCTGCGCGGCAACGGGCCCGTGATCGACCTGCGGTTGCAGTGGAGCTGGCCGGATGTGCGGGCCGGCCTCAAGCTCGGCGCGGCCGGCCTGGTGCTGACCGCCATCGCCGCCGTCATCTGGGCTCGGACCATCGGCAAGCTCGACCCGTCGTCGGCGCTGGCCTCGGTGACCGACACCCAGCCGCTGCCGCTGGTGCTGGGCGTGGTGATGTTCGTCTACACCTGGCTGATCGGCCCGGCCTGCGAGGAGATGATCTTCCGCGGGCTGCTGTGGGGGGCCATCGAGCGGTTGCAGTGGAGCCGCTGGGCCGCGTTCGTGCTCAGCACGGCGATCTTCGCGGTCAGTCACCTCGAGCCGCTGCGCACCTCGTTGCTGCTGGTCATCGCCATCCCCATCGGCTGGGCCCGGCTGGTCACCGGCCGCCTGCCGGCCAGCATCGTCGCCCACCAGATCAACAACTTCGTGCCGGCACTCGGCATCCTGCTGATGTCCCTCGGTATCTGGCGGTGAGGCAGTGACGTGCCGCGCGTCCCGCGCGGAGCTCGGCCGCCCATGAGGCCGGTGCCTTCCCTTGCGGTTGCTCGATCGATGAACAGACTCGATCGAGCAACCGCCGCGGTCCAGGCACCGGCGGCGGCCTCGCGGGGCCGATTGGTGTCGGCACGTCCCCGTCTGGCAGAATGGACGGCTGTCCGCCATTGCCGGTCCCTCTCGCTGTGCCGTGGCGTCCTGAAACCTGAGCGCGAAGATCGTGTCCCCACGCGGTCCCCCGTGCTCGACCCGGAGCAACGAGAGCCTGAGGAGTACCACTACCCGTGGCCGTCAAGATCAAGCTGCAGCGGCTCGGCAAGATCCGCCAGCCCCAGTACCGGATCATCATCGCCGACTCGCGTGCCCGTCGTAGCGGTAAGGCGATCGAGACGATCGGCAAGTACCACCCGCTGCAGGAGCCCAGCTTCATCGAGGTCGACACCGAGCGGGCGCAGTACTGGCTGAGCGTCGGCGCGCAGCCGACCGAGCCCGTGCAGCGCATCCTGGAGATCACCGGCGACTGGCAGAAGTTCAAGGGCCTGCCGGGCGCCGAGGGCACGCTGAAGCACCGCGAGCCGAAGCCGGACAAGCAGGCGCTGTTCAACGCCGCGCTGGCCGCCGCCGGCGAGGAGCCGACGACCGAGGCCACCACGCCGAAGAAGAAGGCGTCCGCCAAGAAGGCCGAGTCCAAGGACGAGGCCGCCGCTGAGGAGAAGTCCGAGGGCGGCGAGGCGTGAGTTTGCTCGCGGACGCGCTCGAGCACCTCGTCCGGGGCATTGTCGATCACCCCGACGATGTTCGCGTCAACCTGCTGACCACCCGTCGCGGTCGCACCCTCGAGGTGCACGTCCACCCGGACGACCTCGGCAAGGTGATCGGCCGGGGCGGCCGGACCGCCACTGCCCTGCGCACCGTGATGGCCGGTATCGGCGGTCGCGGCGTGCGGGTGGACGTGGTGGACACCGACCGTTGAGCAGTCCCGACGTTCGTGTGGTCGGACGGGTCGTCAAGCCGCACGGCATCCGCGGCGAGCTCGTCGTGGACGTGCACACCGACTCCCCCGAGGAGCGGTTCGCGCCGGGGTCCACGCTGGGCACCCGCGCGCGTGACGGCAAGTCCGGAACGATCACCATCGCAGCCGTCCGGCCTCATACCGGACGGCTGCTGGTGACGTTCGAGGGTGTCGCCGGCCGGGACGCGGCCGAGGCCATGCGCGGCCTGCTGCTGCTGGTCGACGCGGCCGACATCACGCCGTCCGAGGATCCCGAGGAGTTCTACGACCACGAGCTGGAAGGGCTCGAGGTGGTGGACACCAACGGCGTTCGCGTCGGCGTGGTCGCCGAGGTGCTGCACACCGCGGCCAGCGATCTGCTGGCCGTGCGCCGCGACGACGGCAGCGAGGCACTGGTGCCGTTCGTCACAGAAATCGTGCCGACCGTGGACGTAGCGGCCGGCCGCGTGGTCATCGACCCGCCCGAGGGACTGCTGGACGCGTGATGCGCATCGACGTGCTCACCATCTTTCCGGAGTACCTCGAGCCGCTGCGGGCCGCGCTGCTCGGCAAGGCCATCGACAAGAAGCTGATCAGCGTCGACGTGCACGACCTGCGCGACTACACCCATGACGTGCACAAGGCCGTGGACGACAGTCCCTACGGCGGCGGGCCCGGCATGGTGATGAAGCCGCAGGTCTGGGGCGAGGCGCTGGACACCGTGTGTGCGCCCGAGGCCGATGGCACGCTGCCCCGGCTGATCGTGCCTACGCCCGCGGGCCGGCCGTTCACGCAGGAGATGGCCCGCGAGTACGCCACGCTGCCGTGGCTGGCCTTCGCCTGCGGCCGCTACGAGGGCATCGACCAGCGGGTCGTCGACGACTCCGCCGGCCGGATGCAGGTCGACGAGGTCTCCATCGGCGACTACGTGCTGGTCGGCGGCGAGGTCGCGGTGCTGGTCATGGTCGAGGCCGTGGCCCGGCTGCTGCCTGGTGTGCTGGGCAATCCGGCCTCGGCCGAGCAGGACTCGTTCTCCGACGGCCTGCTGGAGGGCCCCAGCTACACGCGGCCCGAGGTGTGGCGCGATCTTGCCGTGCCGAGCGTGCTGCGCTCGGGCAACCACAAGCTGATCGACCGGTGGCGGCGCGACCAGGCCCTCGAACGCACCTTCCATCGCCGTCCCGAGCTGCTCGACCGGCTCGGCGACGACCAGCTCGACAAGCACGACCGGGCCCTGCTGGACCGCCTGCGCGGTCCTGACCAGGCCTGACCCCCGACCCCGCAACCCCCGATTTGGGCCCGCCGGGCCCGTCTGGCACACTGGACAGGTTGCTGCACCCGGCCAACACGGCTGGAGTGCGCCAGTTGGGCCAGACCCCCAGGCAGGACCAGCACCCGGATTCCCGGCAGTGGAGTTCGTCCGTGCGTTTCGCGGGGGTTGTACGAAGACACCCGAAGGACGAGGACGGACCACCGATGAACACCCTGGACGCTCTGGACGCTCAGTCGCTGCGTTCCGACATCCCGGACTTCCGTCCGGGCGACACCCTGAAGGTCCACGTCCGCGTCATCGAGGGTTCGCGCGAGCGCGTCCAGGTGTTCCAGGGCGTCGTGATCCGCCGGCAGAACGGCGGCATCCGCGAGACCTTCACCGTGCGCAAGATCTCGTTCGGCGTCGGCGTCGAGCGCACCTTCCCGGTGCACTCCCCGAACATCGCCGAGATCGAGCGCGTGACCCGCGGTGACGTGCGCCGGGCCAAGCTGTACTACCTGCGCGACCTGCGCGGCAAGGCCGCCAAGATCAAGGAGAAGCGGGACGCGCTCCCGGCCAAGGCTTCTTCCTGATCGAACTCTCGTATCGCCCCGGTGAGCACCGACGAGGCCCGGGACGAGCGCGACGACGCGGAACGGCCCTTGCCGCCATCCTCGGATGGCGGCAAGGGCCGTAAGCGCGCCGGCTCCTTTGTCAAGGAGACGGCGATCCTGATCGGGATCGCCCTCGTGCTGACCGTCCTGATCCAGACCTTCCTGGCCAAGGTCTACGTCATCCCGTCCGGCTCCATGGAGCAGACGCTGCACGGCTGTGCCGGCTGCACCGACGACCGGGTGCTGGTCGACAAGGTCGTCTACCGGTTCCGCGACCCGTCGCCCGGTGACGTCGTGGTGTTCCGCGGCCCGGAAGCCTGGACGCACAACGACTTCACCGCCGAGCACTCCGACAACCCGGTCGTGCAGGGCTTGCAGTGGCTGGGCTCGCTGATCGGGCTGGCCCAGGTCGACGAACGGGACTTCGTCAAGCGGGTCATCGCCGTCGGCGGGCAGACCGTGCAGTGCTGCGACGCGCAGCACCGGGTGCTGGTGGACGGCAAGCCGCTGGACGAGCCGTACATCTACTTCATTCCGGGCGCCAAGCAGCAGATGGACGACTTCGCGCCGGTGAAGGTGCCGGCGGGGCGGCTGTTCGTGATGGGCGACAGCCGGCAGAACTCCAACGACTCCCGGTTCCAGGGCGGCGGCGGGGTGAACGGCACCATCGCGATCACCGACGTGATCGGCAAGGCCCGGCTGATCGTGTTGCCGCCGGGGCGCTTCGGCTTCATCTCCGACCACGATCCGCAGGTCGCCGCCGGTGGTCTGGTGCTGCTGTGGTGGCGTCGCCGGGATTGGGCGAATTCGCTACTACCCGTGTAGGGGACCGTACGGCCAGCTGTACCTCGACCCCACCGGCGCTAGCGTAACCTGGCCCGGTGACCGACGTCGTGCCCTCGCAGAACCAGCAGAGCAACCCGGAGCCGGAGGAACCGACCGCGACTTCTTCCGAATCCGAGCAGGCCGAGCCGGGCCTTCTCGAGGGCGCCGCCACGACGCGCACCCGCCGTCGCCGCAGGCCCGAGAAGAAGCGGTCGTTCTGGAAGGAACTGCCGATCCTGATCGTCACCGCCCTGGTGCTGACGATCCTGATCCAGACGTTCCTGGCGCGCGTCTACGTCATCCCGTCCGAGTCGATGGAGATGACGCTCATCGGCTGCGACGGCTGCACCGACGACCGGGTGCTGGTCGACAAGCTGACCTACAACTTCGCCGACGTGCACCCGGGCGACGTGATCGTGTTCAAGGCGCCGGACAACTGGGACAAGAGCGAGTTCCAGGCCCAGCAGTCGAGCAACGCGATCATCAGGGGCTTCGAGAACTTCGCGTCGGCCATCTCGCTGTACCCGCCCAACGAGTACGACCTGATCAAGCGGGTCATCGCGGTCGGCGGCCAGACCGTGCAGTGCTGCGACAACAACCGGGTCGTGGTCGACGGCAAGCCGCTCAACGAGCCGTACATCTACTGGCGCCCCGACTATCCGCCGTCGCAGATGACGTTCGGGCCGGTGAAGGTGCCCGACGGCAAGCTGTGGGTGATGGGCGACAACCGCAACAACTCCGACGACTCCCGGTTGCAGGGTCACGGCGACCTGCTGGCCGGTGCCGTGCCGGTGGCCAACGTGATCGGAAAGGCCCGGGTGGTCGTGCTGCCGCCGAGCCGGTGGGGCGGCGTGACCACCGTCGACCCGCAGGCCCAGGCCTCCGCGCTGCACGCACCCGCCTGGCAGGAGGGGCTGCCCGCCGGCGTCGCTTTCGCCGCGGCCTTCCCGACTCTGTGGGTCGGCCGGCGGATACGGCGCAAGCTGTTCGGACTGTTCGCCCGGGGCGACCGCTGAGGTGGTAGTCGCGGGCGACGCGCTCAGGCCGCAGCGGGCGGTGATCCGGGGCAGCACGGGCAACTGGGCTTTGCAGTCGGCGTTGGACCGGCGTGGTTTAGGCCCCGTGGCCGGCGTGGACGAGGCCGGCCGTGGTGCTTGCGCCGGCCCGCTCGTCGTCGCGTCCTGCGTGCTCCGGCCCGGCGATGCCCGCAAGCTCGAGGGACTCACCGACTCCAAGCTGCTCACCGAGCTCGCGCGGGCGCGGATGTACGACCTCGTGCTGGCCCGGGCCGTCGACTTCGCCGTCATCGTCATTCCGGCGGCCGAGGTCGACCGGATCGGCGTGCACGTGGCCAACATCGAGGGCATGCGACGCGCCGTGGCCCAGCTCACCACCCATCCGGGTTATGTTCTGGTCGACGGGTTCAAGGTGCCCGGGCTGACCGCGCCCAGCACGGCCGTGATCAAGGGGGACCAGGTGGCCGCCTGCGTGGCCGCCGCGTCGGTGCTGGCCAAGGTGACAAGGGACCGGATCATGACGGAATTGCACGAGGAGCTGCCGTGTTACGGCTTCGACGTGCACAAGGGCTATTGCACTGCTGAGCACACCGCCGCCCTGAACGAGCACGGTCCGACCGCCGAGCACCGCTGGTCGTACGTGAACGTCGCCGCGGCCGGTCGACTGCACAACATGTGCCCTCCGCACGAGGTGGCACGCCGCGTGGTTCAGAATGGAGCGTCCCCGGAGGTCGGGGTACCTGGCTCACGACGAGGAGGGACGCGGGTCCGATGAGCGCGGAGGATCTCGAGAAGTACGAGACCGAGATGGAGCTTCAGCTCTACAAGGAGTACCGCGACATCGTCGGTCAGTTCTCCTACGTTGTGGAGACCGAGCGCCGGTTCTACCTGGCCAATGCCGTCGACGTCCAGGTGCGCAACGCCGAGGGCGAGGTCTACTTCGAGGTGCGGATGTCCGACGCCTGGGTGTGGGACATGTACCGGCCTGCCCGGTTCGTGAAGAACGTCCGGGTCATCACCTTCAAGGACGTCAACGTCGAGGAGCTCGACAAGCCCGACCTGCGGCTGCCCGAGGACGGCCCCTTCGGCGCCGGCGGCGGCCCCGCCACCTGACGGATGCGTGGAAAGGGGCTCTGCCTACGGGCGGGGCCCCTTTCGCTGTGTCACGCCACGGCCCCCCGCCCACCCAACCATAGAATTCCGGCGCGGGTAGGCGCTTCGGCCGGGTCCTGTGGACAACTCCGAGTTGTCCACAGATGTCCGAATGGCGTCGCGATGACTGCGGCGTTCGGAGCAGTGTCGAGTGCATGACCCGCGATCGACGCAGTGCCCTCACCCCGACCGAACTGGGGCGGCAGGGCGAAGACCTGGCCGCCTTCTTCCTGGAGGGCCAAGGCCTGGTGGTGCTGTCCAGAAACTGGCGATGTCCCGAAGGGGAGCTGGACATCGTGGCCGTGGACGCCCGGGGCCGACTGGTGGTGTGCGAGGTGAAGACGCGCTCGGGCACGGCCTTCGGCAAGCCGGCCGAAGCGGTGGACTACGTGAAGGCGACCCGGATCCGCCGAGTCACCCACCGATGGCGCGCGGCGCATCGCATTCGCTACTGCGACACGCGTTTCGACATCATCTCCATTCTCTGGCCAGGCCACGGGCCGGCGCGCCTCGAGCATCTCCGGGGAGCGTTCTGATGTCGTTGTCGCGCACGTGGTCCGTGGCGCTGCTCGGGGTGGACGGGGTGCCGGTGGAGATCGAGGCCGACGTCAGCCACGGCAAACCCAAAGTCCAACTGCTGGGCCTGCCCGACACCGCCCTGAACGAGTCCAAGGACCGCGTGCGGGCGGCGGTCCGGAACTCGGGACTGGAATGGCCGGACCAGGTCACGCTGGCGCTGTCCCCGGCCGATCTGCCCAAGGGCGGTTCCGGCTACGACCTCGGCCTGGCCTGCGCGGTGCTCGCCGGTGCCGGCAGCGTGCCGCAGACGAAGCTGGTCGGCACCGTGATGATCGGCGAACTGGCCCTGGACGGTCGAATCCGACCGGTGCGCGGCGTGCTGCCACGACTGCTCGCCGCGAAACGGGCCGGACTGAAGTGTGCGGTCGTGCCCAGGGAGTCATTGGCCGAGGCCGCGCTGGTCGAGGGCATCCAGGCGTTCGGCGCCTACCGCCTCGCGGATGTGTTGTCGTGGCTGAAGGACGAGCCGTCCGATCTGGTCGAACCGAGTCCGGTGGAACCGGTGACCAGGACGGCGGTGCTCGATCTTGTCGACGTCGTCGGTCAGCCCGAGGCCCGCTGGGCCTTGGAGGTCGCGGCGGCCGGGGCGCACAACCTGCTGCTCGTCGGGCCGCCGGGCACCGGCAAGACCATGCTGGCCGAACGCATCGTGGGGCTGTTGCCGCAGCTCAGGCCGGACGAGGCGCTGGAAGTGACGGCCATCCACTCCATAGCCGGCGCGCTGTCCACCGACATCCCGCTGGTGACGCTGCCGCCGTTCATCGCCCCGCACCACTCGGCGTCCCTGACCTCGCTCGTCGGAGGCGGCGTCGGCATGGCTCGTCCCGGCGCGATCAGCATGGCCCACCGAGGGGTGCTCTTCCTTGACGAGGCTTGTGAATTCGGCGCTCCGCTGTTGGAGGCGCTGCGCACCGCCACCGAGGAGGGCGAGGTCCGGATCGCCCGTCGGGACGGCGTCGCCCGCTATCCGGCCCGGTTCCAGCTGGTGCTGGCGACAAACCCGTGCCCGTGCGCGCCGATCCGGGAGGTCGACTGCCGGTGCTCGCCCAACGAGCGGCGACGGTACTTCTCGCGGCTCTCCGGCCCGCTGCTGGATCGCATCGACATCCGCACGCGGATGCGCCCCATCCACGCCATGGACGACAGCGACCTCGGGCCGCCGGAAGGGTCCACAACAGTGCGGGAGCGGGTCACCAAGGCGCGCGTGCGAGCCGTAGAACGATGGGCCGAGCACGGCTGGCAGACCAACGCCGAGGTGCCGGGCCCGGCGCTGCGGCGACACTTCCGGCTGCCGGCAAAGGCCATGCGGCTGCTCGACCGGGGCCTGGAGACCGGCTTCGTCAGTGCCCGTGGTGCCGACCGGTGCCTTCGCATCGCGTGGACGCTGGCCGACCTGGCGGCGAAGGACCGTCCCGACGGCGACGACGTCGGGGCCGCCCTGGAGTTCCGGGACCGGAGGGCGGCGTGATGATCGACGACGTCCGGTTGGCCCGGGCTTACCTGCTCCGGGTCGCCGAGCCACCGGCGCCGGAGGTGGTCTCCCTGGTGGCCGACCTCGGGCCGGTGCGGGCCGCCGAGCTGGTCCGGGCCGGCAAGGCGGCCATCGACGAGACGGCGGCCCGCCGGCACCTGGACTTCGCCACGAAGGACCTGGAACAGGCCGCGATCCGGCAGGCCCGGCTGGTGATCCCCGAGGACGGGGAATGGCCGGGCTGGCAGCTGCTGGCCCTGGCCAACGCCGCCGCCCGGGACGTGCCGGGCCTGACGGAGCCGTTGGGGTTGTGGGTGCGTGGCGAGGCCAGGCTCGATGAACTGGTTGACGAGGCGGTGGCGGTGGTCGGTGCCCGGGCTGCCACCAGTTACGGCGAGCAGGTCGCCGCGGAGATCGCCTATGACCTCGCCCAGCGGTCCGTGACGGTCGTTTCCGGTGCGGCGTACGGGATCGACGGCAGTGCGCACCGGGGAGCCCTGCGAGCCGGTGGGGCCACGATCGCGGTGCTGGCCTGCGGCGTCGATGTGGCCTATCCGGTGGGCCACACGGACCTGCTGGTCCGGATCATCGGTCAGGGCGCGGTGGTCAGCGAGTACCCGCCGGGCACGCGGCCGGCCAAACATCGTTTCCTGGTGCGGAATCGGTTGATCGCCGCGCTGGCCGGGGGCACGGTCGTGGTGGAGGCGGGCCGTCGAAGCGGTTCGAGAAACACCGCCGCGACAACGAGTGCGCTCGGTCGGCCGCTGATGGCGGTGCCCGGACCGGTCACCTCGGCGATGTCGGTCGGATGCCACGACCTGTTGCGCACGGCCGGGGCGACCGCGGTGTGCTCGGCGGAGCACGTGATGGCCGATGCCGGACGGATCGGTGTGGACGCAACTACTCGATCGGATGAACCCGCGCGGTCCACCGATGGTCTCGATCGGGTGATGCTGCGCGTGCACGAGGAGTTGCCATCGCGGGGCGGTCTGAGCGCCGAGCGCATCGCGGTCGGTTCCGGCGTGCCATTGTCGCGGGTCAGAGCGTTGCTGCCGGAACTGGAGTTGTTGGGGCTAGTCCAAAAGTGTGAAGCGGGGTGGTGCCGCGGAACGGGATGAACGGGCAGAGGCCACTCCAACGGGTGTGGCGATGCTTGACCACGAACGGGTTGCGGCGCACCGTGTTGGGCTATGTGCCGTCACACGAGGGTCATCCGCGCGGGTGGACATCACGGAATCGGGCGGGTCGTCTCGCTGAGGCCGCAGGCCGCCTCGCCGCTCGCGGGGATGTGACACGCGTTCGATGCCCTCTTCACGACGGCCGGCCGGGCCGGAGCTGATCCGGCTCCGCCAGCGGCTGCCCGCTGACGTCGAGGCGGTGCTCGCGGACTACGAGCGGCACCTCCGGCTGGAGCGCAACCTTTCCGAGCACACCGTGCGCGCCTACCTCGGCGATGTGGTGTCCCTGCTGGGACATCTGGCCCCGGCCACGCCGCCGGACGCTGACGCCGGCAATGCGACCGTCGGCAACCGTGACGCCGATGAGCGTGACGGCGATAGCAGTGCCGTGGGCGATGACGGCCTTGGTGCCGAGGAAGGGTCGCTGCCGGTCGCGGTGGCCGACATCGATCTGGCGGCGTTGCGCGGCTGGCTCGGTGGGCTTCGCGCCGCCGGGGCGAGCCGGTCGACGCTGGCCAGGCGGTCGGCGGCGGCCCGGACGTTCACCGCGTGGGCGCGCCGGCGTGGGCACCTGGCGACCGATCCGGGGCAGCTGCTGATGGCGCCGCGGCCGCATCGGACGCTGCCCGGGGTGCTGCGGCAGGAGCAGGCCGCCGCCATGCTGGCGGCCGCCGAGAGCGGGGCCGCCGAAGGCGCGGCGGTTGCTCTGCGTGACCAAGCTCTGTTGGAGCTCCTCTACGCCACCGGCGTCCGGGTGTCGGAACTGTGCGGCCTGGACCTGGCCGATGTGGACTACTCCAGCCGAGTGATTCGCGTGCTCGGCAAAGGCAACCGTGAACGCGTCGTGCCCTTCGGCGCACCGGCCGAGCGGGCGCTGCGTCGCTGGCTCGACGAAGGGCGATCCGCCCTGGTCAGGCCCGGTTCGCCGGCCGCGCTGCTGCTCGGCGCGCGGGGTGGCCGGCTCGATCAGCGGACCGCCCGCAAGATCGTGCACGGTGCCGTCGGTGCGGTACCCGGAGCAGTCGACACGGGGCCGCACGGCCTAAGGCACTCGGCCGCAACGCACCTGCTGGAAGGGGGAGCGGACCTGCGGACCGTCCAAGAGCTGCTCGGTCACGCTACGCTAGCCACCACGCAGCTCTACACCCACGTCACCGTCGAACGGCTTAAGGCGATCCATGAGCGAACCCACCCCCGTTCCTGAGGACGCCGGGGGAGGTTCCCGCACGGCAACCGTGCCCTCCCTGGAGACACGCGCCCCGGAGACGACAGCGATGCGCAACGGCAGCCACGGCTCGGCCGCCGGTGGCTCGCGGGGCTCGTATGGTGCGGGCCAGCCCGACGGGGTCCTTCCCGGTGACCAGCGCACGGCCGACGACGTCGAAGCGGGCATCGTCGCGCTGTGGCGCAGCTACGGCGCGAGCCGGGCCCAGGAGCTGCGGGACCGGCTGGTGCTGCACTACGCGCCGCTGGTCAAGTACGTCGCCGGCCGGGTCGGCACCGGCCTTCCGGCACACGTGGACGTCGGCGACCTGATCCAGTCCGGCATCTTCGGTCTGGTCGATGCCATCGAGAAGTTCGAGCCCGAGCGTGGCCTGAAGTTCGAGACCTACGCGATGCAGCGCATTCGTGGTGCCATCCTGGACGACCTGCGCTCCCAGGACTGGGTGCCCCGTTCCGTCCGCAGTCGTGCCCGCGACGTCGAGCGCGCCCTCGAACGCCTCGGTGGCCGCTTGCAGCGCACCCCGACCGACTCCGAGTTGGCCACCGAGCTGTCCATCACCATCAGCGAGCTGCGGGAGCTCTATGCCCAGCTCCAGCTGACCAGCGTCGTCGCGCTGGACGAGCTGATCGCCGCCGGCCGCGGCACCGCCTCCCTGGCCGAGACGCTCCCCGACGACTACGCCGAGGATCCCGTCGCCAACCTGGTCGACCAGGACAGCCGACGCCAGCTCGCCGACGCCATCGCCCAGCTGGCCGAGCGCGACCGCATCGTGGTCACCCTCTACTACTTCGAGAATCTGACCCTGGCCGAGATCGGTCGCGTCCTCGGCGTCACCGAGTCCCGGGTGTGCCAGCTCCACACCCGCGCCGTGCTCCGCCTGCGCACCAAGCTCGCCGAGCAGTCGGAGAGTTGAGCCGACGCGGTCAGCTCACGGCGCTGATCGTGATCGACGTGACCGATGCGTTGTCCACGCCGATGCGGGGGACCGGGACGCCGGGCGTCGGTGGCTCGGCGGTGGCGGCCATGCGCACCGGGCCGCCATGGGTGACCAGCACGATGTCGAGGCCGGGACGGGCTTCGGCGTGCCGGCGGAAGGCGCGGTGCACCCGGTCGTACATGTCGGCGATGCTCTCGCCGGTGTCCGGGCGCAGGAACGGCTCGCGCCACAGACGGTCGACGGTGTCCTGGGCGGTCGGGTCGTCGGCGAACGGCGAGTCGAGCCGTTGGCCCTCCAGCACGCCGAGGTTCTGCTCGCGGATCTCGGGATCGAACTCCAGGGGCAGGTCGAGGCGAGCGGCGATGATCTCGGCCGTTTCGCGGGCGCGGACCAGGTCGCTGGCGATGACGGCGGTGGGGCGCACGGGACGTTCGGCCAGCAGGTCGGCGGTGAGCTGGGCCTGGGCCCGGCCGGCCGCCGTGAGGCCGCCGGCCTCGGCCGACTGGCCCTGGATCCGGCCGGCCAGGTTCCATGTGCTCTCGCCGTGGCGGACCAGGTGCAGGACCGAGGGGCGTGTCGTCACGTCGGTCATCAGTACTGCATGCGGGGGTCGTCGTAGTTCTTGAACTCGATCACGTTGTTCGACGGATCGGCCAGGAACAGCGTGCGGTGCTGCTCGGCCGTGCCCTCGAAGCGGATCGACGGGCCGGACAGCACCCGCAGCTTGCGGTGCTCGACCAGCCGCACCAGCCGGTCGAAGTCCTCGGCCTGGGCGAAGCTGACGCCGAAGTGCCGTGGATAGGCCACCGCCTCCGCCGGCACGTCATCGCACAGGTGGCAGACCAACTGGTCGCCGAAGAAGTCCAGGGTGATCCGGTCCTCGTAGCGGCGGGCCAGCTTCGCGCCCAGCCCGAAGACGTAGTACTCCAGCGCCTCGTCCAGGTCCCGGGCCGGGACGGCGATGTGGCAGGCGTCGTACTGGTTGCGCATCCTCGTCTTTCCTTTGTTGTGTAAGGGTTTCGGTAGCAGAAGCCGCTAGTTGGAGTGGCTGAGCGAGCGGGCGCTGGCGACGCCGGTGGTGAGCGCCAGCAGGGTGTCGCCACGGAGACCGCGGCGCAGCGTCTCGACGCCGACGACGTCGTGGGTGGCGATGTTGCCCAGGTTGACCTGCGGGCCGACGGTGCGGATGAGCTCGACCTGGAGTTCCTTGGTCGGGGCCTCGAACATGACGGTGGCGGGATCGAGGGCGTCGAGCACGGCACCGAGGACGTCGGTGCGCATCTGGCCGTCGGAGTTGGCGATACCGCTGCGGCCGCTCTCCCGGGCCTCGGTGATCACCATGGCCGCCCCGGCGTCGAGGTCCTCGCGCAGGGCCTCGACCCAGTCGGCCGGAGTGAGCAGGGCGGAGCGGTCGGCGTCCTTGTAGCCGACCTCGGACAGCACGGGCCGGTGGGCCGACATCCGGCGCACGTAGTCGGCCTTGCTGCGCTGGTCGAGGGGAATGGTGCCGTTGGAGACCTCGATGTGGGTGGCCTCGGTCCGGTCGACCAACGCGAGGTAGTCGGCCAGCTGGTCGGTCCACACGGCGTGCTCGAACAGCGTGCCGCCGAAGTAGAAGTCGATGCCGGACTCGCGGAGCACGGCCGCCTTGCGGTCGATGTCCTTGGTGACCAGTGCGGTGCCCCAGCCGAATTTGACCAGGTCGACGAGGTGCCCGTGGCTCTGGATGACGTCGGTGAAGACACCGGTCGGCAGGCCGGGGTCGATCATCATGGTGGTGCCGTGCACGCCCTGCTCATGCGGTGCCTCCTGGACTCGCAACGGTTGTTCGACGACGTCATCGCGCGCCCCCGGCGGTCGCCAGCTCGGCCCGCAGCGCGCGGCGCAGGACCTTGCCGGTGGGCCCGGTCGGCAGCTCGGCGGTGACCTCGATGGTGGTCGGGCGCTTGTACCGGGTCAGCGCCCGCTCGCAGAGTTCGTGCAGGTCACGGGCGAGTTCCTCGGCCCGTGCGGCGGGATCGGCGGTGACGAAGGCGACGGCCACCTGCCCGAGCCGCTCGTGCGGGGCGCCGACGACCGCGGCTGACCGCACGGCCGGGTGCCCGAGCAGCACGTTCTCGATCTCCAACGGATGGATCTTCTCGCCGCCCCGGTTGATCACGTCGTCGGCGCGGCCGGCCAGCCGGACGAAGCCGGCCTCGTCACGAACCCCGAGGTCGCCGGTGAGCAGCCAGCCGCGAGCGTCGCGGGCCGGCCGGGTGCGCTCGGGAACGTCGGCCGACAGGTCGAGGTAGTGGCTGACGACCTGCCGACCCCGCAGCGCGATCATGCCCTCCTGACCGGGCGCGACCGGGCGGCCGTCGGGGCTCAGCACGGACAACCCGACCCCGACCGGCAGGCCGACGGAGCCGATGCGACGGTCGGCAGCCTCGATCGGGTTGGCGGTGATCTGCCCGGCCGCCTCGGTCATGCCGTACGTCTCCAGCACACCGATTCCCGTGTGCTCGGTGAACGCGCGCAGCGTGTGCTCCGGTAGCGGCGCGGATGCCGACCGCGCGAACCGGATGCCGCGCACCACGTCCTCACCCGGCGCGGGCGCGGCGGCCAGCGACGCGAGGATGGCGGGCACGGCGTTCAGCCAGGTCGGCCGCCACTGCTCGACACGGTCCCAGTACGCCTTCACGTCGAACCGGCGGTCGACCACCAGCGAGGATCCGCTGACGACGTTGGCGAGCAGGCCCATCACCTGCGCGTTCACGTGGAACAGCGGCAGCGGCGTGTAGCCGCGCTGGTCGGGGCCGAACCCGTGATGGCGGGCGACCCGCCGTGCGGCGTGCATCAGCTGCCATTCGGACAGCGGAATGCCCTTGGGCGCGCCCGTCGTGCCGGAACTGGCCAGCAATACCGCCGGACGAAGTGCGGCACCATCACTCGGCCGAGCGGCCGAGTTCGCCGACCGCACCGGAACCGGACCCAATTCGGTCAGTGACCACAATTCGATTTCCGGGCCGAATGCGTCCGGTTCGTCGGTGGCGATCACATCGACGCGAAGTCGCGAGATCGCAGTGGACAGTTCCGACTCGGTGAGCCGTGGATCGAGCGGCGCCGCCGTCAGTCCGGCCGCGAGCACGCCCAGATAAGCGGCGGTGAACGCGAGCGGATCGGTGGCCACGAGCCCGATCCGGGCCCGCTGCGGCAATGCCGTGGCACGACCGGCCGCGCGCCAGAGCGCCGCCTGCGACGCCAGCTCCGACCAGGTCAACGACCGGCCGTCCGCGCCAACGACGAACGCCTTGGACGTTGGCCGTTCCTGCGCCCGTGCGGTCAGCAGCCGGGACACCACTGCCATGCGGCCTCCTCACGGTGTGGGATGACCTGATCGATTCTTGACTTGGTCGATGTGAGTCGCTTGGGAGCAACTTAAGAACCTGCTGTGCGCGACCGATTTGGGGGAATTGGGGGCCGATCGACAGCTATTCGACAGCGAATTCAGGTCCCTCCTGTCAGCGGTGGCTCACGCCATGGCAACAGCCGTACGCGTTGCGTCGACAGCAGCCGCAACGGATCCAGGTATTCACCGCCTCGCCGCGCACCCCAATGGAGACAGGCCGTCGCACAGCCCTCGTGACCGGGCATCAGCCGCCCCACCTCCTCGCCGCGGCGGACCCACTGTCCGACCGTCACCTCCGGCCGGACCGGCTCGTACGTGGTGCGGACGCCGCCCGCGTGGGTCACCGCCACCACGCCCCGGGTTGCCACCGGGCCGGCGAAGGAAACCACCCCGTCCGCCGCCGCCAGCACCGCTTCGCCGTCGGTCCCTCCCAGGTCGACGCCGCGATGGCCAGGGCCGTACGGGGTCGAAGGGAGCTGGAACCGCCGCAGCACCTGATGTGGCGGCGCGATTGGCCACGCGTAGCGAGGAAAAGGAGGGAAAGAGGGGGCAGTGGATGGGAGCAAGGCGAAGGCGCGGGTGGCGAAGGGCCGGCAGGCGGGGCAGTGGGCGAAAGAGAAGGACAGGGAGGTGAAGGAGTTGGGGAAGCGGAGAGAGAAGGGGGTGATGGGGAGGGAGAGAGCGTCGCGGCTGGGAGCGCATCGGCGGCTGGGACACCGGCAGCCAGGGCGAAGCCGCAGAGGGCGACCAGGACGGTGGTGGCCTGGGTGAGGGTGGCCAGGGCGAGGGTGGCGAGGGCGGGCATGGGGCCAGCGTCCACCTCCGCGACCGGGGCGGTCGGCGGCGATGATCGAATTGTGGACAACCCGGGTGGCGGCCTGGGGGCTGTGGACAACCGGGAGCCCGATTCGGGCGTTGGCGGGGTTCGGGCGTATGCTTGCCCCGCGACCTGTCTATCGCGGGTCGACTTCGCGTGCCAGCGCTTACCCCTGATCAACGGGGTGAACGCCGTCCGGCGGTCTCGAAGGCAGTGGCTCCTCGCGAGAGGTGGCGCGGCCGGCGGGTTCGGGCGGTGGGCCAGGCACCAGGGCACTGGGTCACCCGACCCGTTGCGTCAACCGAACCGCGCGCCACCCGGCGCGCACGACACCAAGAGGTGCAACCGGCCATGGCCGTCGTCACCATGAGGCAGCTGCTCGACAGCGGCGTCCACTTCGGGCACCAGACCCGGCGCTGGAACCCGAAGATGAAGCGCTTCATCTTCACCGAGCGCAACGGCATCTACATCATCGACCTGCAGCAGACGCTGTCGTACATCGACCGCGCCTACGAGTTCGTCAAGGAGACCGTCGCGCACGGCGGCTCCATCCTGTTCGTCGGCACCAAGAAGCAGGCGCAGGAAGCGATCGCCCACGAGGCGCTGCGGGTCGGCATGCCGTACGTGAACCAGCGCTGGCTGGGCGGCATGCTCACCAACTTCACCACCGTGCACAAGCGCCTCCAGCGGCTCAAGGAGCTGGAGTCGATGGAGCAGACGGGTGGCTTCCAGGGTCTCACCAAGAAGGAGATCCTCATGCTCACCCGTGAGAAGGACAAGCTGGAGAAGACCCTCGGCGGTATCCGCGACATGTCCAAGGTGCCCAGCGCCGTCTGGATCGTGGACACCAAGAAGGAGCACATCGCCGTCGGCGAGGCGCGCAAGCTGAACATCCCGGTGGTGGCCATCCTGGACACCAACTGCGACCCGGACGAGGTCGACTACCCGATTCCGGGCAACGACGACGCGATCCGCTCCGCCACCCTGCTCACCAAGGTGGTCGCCGAGGCCGCGGCCGCCGGCCTGATCGCCCGCTCGGGCGCCCGCACCCAGCCGGCCGACAAGCCGGGCTCGGTCGAGGAGCCGCTGGCCGAGTGGGAGCAGGAGCTCCTGGTCGGCGCGAACGCCGAGACCGCCGCGCCGGCGCCGGCCGCTGAGGCCGCCCCGGCCGCCGCGACCGAGGTCACCGCCCAGTCCTGACCGGCGACCCGCCCGCCCGCGTGACGAGCGCGGGCGGGCGTGTGCCCTCGCACTACCCGCGCGTACCCGCAGAAGGAAACGGACACCGCACGATGGCGAACTACACCGCGGCCGACGTGAAGCGACTCCGCGAGCTCACCGGCTCCGGCATGATGGACTGCAAGAGGGCTCTTGAGGAGTCCGACGGCGACTTCGACAAGGCCGTCGAGATCCTGCGCATCAAGGGCGCCAAGGACGTCGGCAAGCGCGCCGGGCGGGCCACCGCCAACGGCCTGGTCGCGGCCGACGGCGGCGTGATGATCGAGCTCCAGTGCGAGACCGACTTCGTCGCCAAGAACGAGGAGTTCCAGGAGCTGGCGGCCAAGATCGTCGCCGCCGCCAAGGACTCCGGCGCGACCGACGTGGCCGCGCTGACCGCCGCCAAGCTGGGCGACGGCACCGTCGCCGACGGCGTCCAGGCGCTGTCGGCCAAGATCGGCGAGAAGCTGGAGCTGGCCAAGGTCGTCGCCTTCGACGGCCAGACCAGCGTCTACCTGCACCGCCGCTCCGCCGACCTGCCGCCGGCCGTCGGCGTGCTGGTCGAGTACACCGGCGCCGAGGGCGACGCGGTCAAGGGCGTCGGCATGCAGGTCGCCGCCATGAAGGCCAAGTACGTCACCCGGGACGAGGTGCCGGCGGACATCGTCGAGCACGAGCGCTCCATCGCCGAGGCGACCGCCCGCGAGGAGGGCAAGCCGGAGGCGGCGCTGCCCAAGATCGTCGAGGGTCGCGTCAACGGTTTCTACAAGGACGTGGTGCTCCTGGAGCAGCCGTCCGTGCAGGACTCGAAGAAGACCGTGAAGGCCCTGCTTGACGAGGCCGGGGTCACCGTGACTCGCTTCGCTCGCTTCGAGGTGGGCCAGGGCTGAGGCCCGGCGCAAGGCGGGGTCTGCCACAGTACGTGGCGGCCCCGCTTTCGCACGCCAGGACCACACAGCGTGGAATTACCCGGCGTGGAATTGACCGGCGTGGAATTACCTGGCGTTGGACCACCCCGCGGACGACGAGAGGAAACCGATGTCGCTGACCCAGGACCGATCGACCAAGGACCGCACCGCCGGTGAGGGCAACGGCTACCGCCGGGTGCTGCTGAAGCTGGGCGGCGAGATGTTCGGCGGCGGCGCCGTCGGCGTCGACCCGGACGTGGTGCACACCGTGGCCAGCCAGATCGCCGACGTGGTCGGCGGCGGCACCCAGGTGGCGGTGGTCATCGGCGGCGGCAACTTCTTCCGCGGCGCCGAGCTCAGCCAGCGCGGCATGGACCGGGACCGGGCCGACTACATGGCGATGCTCGGCACCGTGATGAACTGCCTCGCGCTCCAGGACTTCCTGGAGAAGAAGGGCATCGACACCCGGGTGCAGACCGCCATCACGATGGGCCAGGTCGCCGAGCCCTACATCCCGCGCCGGGCCGAGCGGCACCTGGAGAAGGGCCGCTGCGTGATCTTCGCGGCCGGCGTCGGCATGCCGTACTTCTCCACCGACACCGCGGCCGCCCAGCGCGCGCTGGAGATCGGCTGCGACGTGGTGCTGATGGCCAAGGCGGTCGACGGCGTCTACGACTCCGACCCCCGGCGCAACCCGAACGCCAGCAAGTTCGAGACCATCACGCACCAGGAGGTGCTCGAACGCGGGCTCGAGGTCGCCGACGCCACGGCGTTCGCGCTGTGCAAGGACAACAACATGCCGATCATCGTGTTCAACCTGCTCACCGAGGGGAACATCGCCCGCGCGGTGCGCGGTGAGAGGATCGGCACCGTGGTGAGCACCCCTGACTCCAGGCCCTCGGCCTGACGCTGGGATCGTGGGCACCGGCAAAGTGGCAACCGGCCAGCAGCATCGTTAAGGAGCAGCCGTGATCGACGAGACCCTTCTCGACGCCGAGGAGAAGATGGAAACCGCGGTGTCGGTGGCCAAGGACCATCTCGCCTCGGTCCGCACCGGGCGGGCCAACGCCGCCATGTTCCAGGGCATCGTCGTCGACTACTACGGCTCGCCGACACCGCTGAACCAGCTGGCCGGCATCACCATCCCCGAGGCCAGGATGGCCGTCGTCAAGCCGTACGACGTCAGCCAGCTGCGGGAGATCGAGAAGGCCATCCGCGACTCGGACCTCGGCGTCAACCCGAGCAACGACGGCTCGATCATCCGCGTGCTGATCCCGGCGCTGACCGAGGAGCGCCGCCGGGAGATGGTCAAGGTGGCCAAGAGCAAGGGCGAGGACTCCAAGGTCGCGGTGCGCAACATCCGCCGCAAGGCCAAGGAGGAGCTGGACCGCATCGCCAAGGACGGCGAGGCCGGCGAGGACGACGTAAACCGCGCGGAGAAGGAACTCCAGCAGCTCACCGACAAGTACGTGGCGCAGATCGACCAGCTGGTCAAGCACAAGGAAGCCGAGCTGCTGGAGGTCTGACGACCGGCCGGTAGGAGAGAGTTCGACGGACGTGACTTCCACACGTGGCCGGCGGGGCGATCAGGACTCGTCCGCGGGCGACCCCGGCGACCCGCCGCCGGCAAAGACATCGCGGGCGGGCCGCAACCTGTGGGCCGCCGTCGCGGTGGGCTGCGGCCTGGGCGCGGTCATCCTGGTCTGCCTGTTCACCGTGCCCCAGACGTTCGTGGGGATCGTGGCCATCGCGGTCGCGATCTCCACGGTCGAGCTGGCCGGCGCGATGCAGCGGGCCGGCGGCATCAAGGTGGCGCTGGTGCCCGTGCTGGTCGGCGGGCAGGCCATGGTCTGGCTCTCTTGGCCGTTCGAGCGGGTCGGCCTGCTCGCGGCGTTCGTGGTGACGATCCTCGGCTGCCTGATCTGGCGGTTCCGGGACGGCGTGTCCGGCTACGTGCGGGACGTGACCGGCTCGATCTTCGTCGCCGCCTATGTGCCGCTGTTCGCCTCGTTCGCGGCGATGCTGGTGGTGCCGGCCGACGGCGTGTACCGGGTGCTGGCCTTCCTCATCGGCGTCGTCTGCTCGGACACCGGCGGCTACGCGGCGGGTGTGCTGTTCGGCAAGCATCCGATGGCCCCGCTGATCAGCCCGAAGAAGTCCTGGGAGGGCTTCGCCGGCTCCATGATCACCGGCACCGTCGGCGGCGCGTTGACCGTCACCCTGCTGCTGCACGGCCAGTGGTGGCAGGGCGTGCTGCTCGGCGCGGCGCTCGTGATCACCTCGACCGTCGGCGACCTGGTCGAGTCGTTGATCAAGCGGGACCTCGGCATCAAGGACATGGGCAATCTGCTGCCCGGGCACGGCGGCCTCATGGACCGGATGGACTCGCTGCTGCCGTCCGCGGTGGTGGCCTGGCTGCTGCTGCGCCTGTTCATCCCGGCCTAGAGGCCGAGTTGGGCCCGGCCGATCGCGGTGAGGTCGGCGAGGGTGGCGCGGTCGGGCCAAGTGGCCTCGTAGTCCTCGGCGGCGAAGTCGGCGGGGCTGGTGCCGGCCAGGAAACGGCGGCCGCAGTCGGCGGCGTAGCGGGCGTTCTTGGGGCACATGGGTGCGGCGGGGATGTACATGACGTTGCCCCAGCGCTCCTGGTCGCTGACATCGGCGACCGAGTGGATGACGTCGCAGTGCCACCAGACGGTGTCGCCGGGCTCGACGGCGGGAATGGGCGTCAGCGCGGGCAGCAGGGGCGCGTGCCACTGCTCGGTGACGGCCAGCACGCGGCCGTTGGTGGCGCCGCAGAGATCGTCGGCCGGCACGTCGTCCTGCAACGCGCGGAGCAGCAGATAGGCCATGGCTGACGGGATCGGCACGACGTGCAGCACGCCGTCGGTGGGCCGCATGTCGGACAACGCGGTCCAGCCTTGGAACGTGCGAAACGACGAGCACATGACCGTGGATTCGAACTCGTCGACCTCGGTGCGGTGGGCGGCGTCCCAAGGGTCGTACGAGGACCAGCGGCCGCTGAAGACGTGCCGGAAGACCTGCTGGTAGGCCGGCAGCAGCCAGCGTTCGACCGAGCCGGAGTCGGTGTGCGCGGACAGGCCCTTGGACGAGGATCCGGGCTCGCGGCGGCGGATCCGGTCGGGGTAGCCGGTGTCCAGCGTCGGGTCGAACCAGACGCGGCCCTCGGATTCGTTGCGCCAGAACGAGTTCAGGAACGTCCGCACGGTCGACATGCGCTCGGACTGGCGGGCTTGCAGCTGCGGCCGTGACCAGTAGATCGGGTAGATCTGGGGCTTGCTGGACGACAGTCCGCCGAACACGTCGTCGGCGGGTCCGGCGTAGCGGGCGGCGAAGTTGTTGCGGGCCAGGTAATCGGCCAGCTCGGCGTCCCAGGATTCGGCCTGCGCACGGGGAAAGGTGCCGCGGACGACGGCGCAGCCCCGGCGGCGGATGGCATCGAGCGTGGCGGACGGGACCGTGCCGGCGGCGACGTCGTCGTAGGCCACGACGGGGAACGCGGCGGGTCCGGCGGCGAGCACCGCCTCCACCTCGGCCAGCATGTCCTTCTCGATCTCGGCGAGCAGGCCGGCGACGTCGCCGATGCCGGCGCGCAGCCGGGCCTTGGTGTCGCGGATGGCGGCGGGCACGTCGCTCGGCAGGGTGGAGACCACGTCAGCTCCTTTTGGTTAGGACTCCTAACTAGAACATTTTGCTACCGTAGCCCCATCGCCAGCCAGCCACAAGACACCGACGCCCGGCCGCTGCCGCGCCTGCAGATGCTGCGGGAGCTGACCGACCGGGCCGTGCTGGACGACGTCTTCGAGCACGGCCGGGTGACCCGCGTCGATCTGGCCGACCGCACCGGCATCTCCCGCCCGACCATCTCCGAATCGGTGCGCCGGCTGGAAGCAGCCGGCCTGCTCACGGCCACCGGATCGCGGGAAACCGGCCAGCGGGGGCGCATCGCGACCTTCTACGAGCTTGGCGCCGACACCGGTCACGTGATCGCCTTGGAGCTGAACCAGTTCGGCGTGCACGCGATCGCGTACGACCTGCGGCGGACGGTGCTGACCGAGCGGCGCGTGGTGCCCGGGACCGACCTTGTCGCCGAGGTGCGGGCGACGATCGCCGGCATCGAGGCGAAGGGCCCGCTGCGGGCGGTCGCCGTGGCCGTGGCCAACCCGGTCGACCCGGCCACCCGGGAGGTGATCGCGTTGCCGGGATCGCCGTACCCCGAGGGCTTCGTCCGTCTGGCCGACGTGGTCGACGTGCCGCTGATGGTGGACAACGACGTCAACTGGGCGGCGTTGGCCGAACGCCGCAGTGGCGCGGCCAAGTCGGCGGCGAGCTTCGCCTACGTGCATGTCGGGGCGGGCATCGGCATGAGCCTGTACCTGGGTGACCAGCTCGTTCGCGGCGCGCACGGGCTGGCCGGTGAGATCGGCTACCTCAAGGCCGACGACGACCTCACGCTGACGGATTCCCTGCTACGCCAAGGATTCGGCACGCCGCCGGCGATCGACGTGCCGACCGTGCTGGCCGGCGATCACCGGAAGTTCGGCCGAGCCATCGGCCGCGCGGTCGCTTCGGCGTGCACGGTGTTCGACCCGGAACTTGTCCTGTTCGGCGGCCCGCTGGGCGGGCATCCCGAGATCCTGCCGCACATCCGGACCGCCATCGACGGCGCGACACCGGCCCCGGTTCGCGTCGCCGCCGGCGAGTTCGGCGACGCCGCGCCGATGCGCGGCGCCCTCGCCTGGGCGGTCGACCACGGCCGGGGCCGGCTGCTGGCCTAGTTGTACTGCCTTGGGAGGTTGCGAACGGGCAGACACGTGAACCGATGATCTTGAAATGAGGGAAGGCCTCCAGGTTCGGTGTGGATTGCGACGTCTACACCGAGCTCCCGGAGGCCCTCATGCCCCACCGTAACGCACCCTTGACCGAGCTGGGCAGGCTGCGGCTGGCCCGCTGCGTCGTGGACGACGGTTGGCCACTGCGACCAGCGGCCGACCGGTTCCAGGTCTCGGTCAGCACCGCTCAACGCTGGGCGCGGCGCTACCGCCAACTCGGTGCCGCTGGCATGGTCGACCGGTCCTCCCGTCCTCGCACCAGCCCTGGCCGTACCCCTACCCGCACCGAACGCCGCATCATCAAGGTCCGCGTACTACGCCGCTGGGGACCGGCCCGCATCGCCTACCTGCTCGGCCTGAACCCGGCTACGGTGCACCGGGTGCTGCGTCGCTACGGCCTGGCTCGCCTGACGCATCTGGACCGCGCCACCGCGCAACCCATCCGCCGCTACGAACGCGACGCTCCCGGCGACCTGATCCACGTCGACATCAAAAAGCTGGGCAACATCCCCGACGGCGGCGGTCACCGGGTGCACGGCCGTCAGATCGGCGGCCGCAACAGCCAACGCACCGCCACCGCGACCCGCAGCGCCTACCGCAACCCCTTGCTGGGCTACGGATTCCTGCACAACGCGATCGATGATCACTCCCGTCTGGCCTACACCGAGATCCTGCCCGACGAGACCAAGGAAACCGCCGCCGCGTTCTGGCAGAGGGCGCAGACCTTCTTCCACACCAACGGAATCACCGTCAAACGGGTACTCACTGACAACGGGTCCTGCTACCGCTCACGACTCTGGCGCGACACCCTGGCCGCCGCAGACATCACCCACAAACGCACCCGCCCCTACCGGCCCCAGACCAACGGCAAAGTGGAACGGTTCAACCGCACCCTGCTCGACGAATGGGCCTACGCCCGCCCCTACCGGTCCGAGACCGAACGCCGCCAGGCCCTGCCGCAGTGGCTACACACCTACAATCACCACCGCGGCCACACCGCGCTCAAGGGCCTACCCCCAGCCAGCCGCGTTCCCAACCTCACGGGTCAGAACACCTAGTCGTCGTACGGGTCGACGGGCTCCTCTTCCTCCTCGTGCGGCTCGATCACCGAGAACGGCGCGCCCTGCGGGTCGCACAGCACGGCCACCCGGCCGTATGCCGAGTCGAACGGTTCCACCACAACGGTTCCGGCCAGCCGGCGGACGGCGCTGGCCGCTTCGTCGGTGTCGGTGACGCGGAAGAACACCATCCAGTGCGGCGCGGTGTCGGCCGGGAACTCGGCGTCCATCCGGTAGCGGCCGAGCACGGCCCGGTTGCCCAGCCACCAGACCGTGTAGTCCAGGTCGACGCCGTCGCCGACCTGGCCTTGGCTGTAGCCGAACAGGCCGCGGAAGAACTTGTCAGCCAGGTGGCCGTCCCGCGTGTTCAGGTCGGCCCACTCGAAGCAGCCGTGAATTCCGTACGCCATCGAGACATCCGGTCTCGGCCCGCTCAGCGCGACCACGCCGCCACTGGGGTCCTCGGCGATCACGATGCGTCCCTCCAGCGGGCCGCGCACCACGCGACCCCCGTGCTGGCGCACGCGTTCCGAGGCGATCCACGGATTGCGAATCGCCAGGTGCAGTCGCCATTCGTGGCGTCGCCCGGGATCGATGCCCGCGGCCGCCTCGTCCCGGCCGACGTGCGCCAGCGCGCCGCCGCGTCGGTCCACTGTGTACCGCCAGCCCAGTACCGCGGCGTAGAAGTCGCGGCTGGCCGGCGGATCCGTGCTGTCGAGACTGACCCAGCAGGGCGCTCCGGGGAGGATGCCGGTGGTGTGCGTCATGGGCACCTCCTCGCGTGTTCACCGCCTGTAGTCAATGGTCAACGCAGCATCATCCCCATGGCAAGCCGCCACATGATTGGCTTGTCGGCATGGGAATGACGTGGGTGCCGCAACTCGCGGCCCGGATGAGGGCCAGACTGACGTCCGTGCACGTGCTTCCCAGCCCCAACATCTGGCAGTGGCCCGAGCTGTACGCGGTGGAGAACCGTGCCCAGGACAGCACCGGCGAGATCTGGCGTGCGCTGCGTGCCGACTGCGACTGGGCGGGATCGGACGTCGTCGACATCGGTTGTGGCGACGGATTCCACCTCCCGGCGTTCGCTCGTGACGCCGCGAGCGTGACCGGGGTGGAGCCGCATCCGCCGCTCGTCGAGCGGGCCAAGGAACGCACTCGCTCCGTAGAGAACATTCGAGTGCTGGAGGGTGGGGCGCAACGGCTGCCGCTGCCCGACGGCTGCGCGGATCTGGTGCACGCGCGGACCGCGTATTTCTTCGGTCCTGGCTGCGAGCCCGGGTTGATCGAGGCCGATCGGGTGCTACGGCCCGGCGGCGCGTTGGCGGTCGTCGATCTCGACGGTGCCGCGCCACCGTACGGAAGTTGGCTGTGCGAGGACGTCCGTGGCTACGATCCCGTTGCCGTGCAACGGTTCTTCGACGAGCAGGGTTTCAGCACACGGCGGATCCGGACGGTGTGGCGGTTCGAGCGGCGCGAGGACCTGGAAGCCGTGCTGCGTATCGAGTTCTCGGCCGCAGTGGCCGCCAGGGCGATCGCCGAGACGGCCGGGACGGAGATCCCGGTCGGCTACCGCCTGCATGTGCGGCGGAAGCCGACCGGACTGATCCTGCCTTCGTGATCACTCACCGTCGTCATCGGCGTCGACGTCCTCGGCGAGCAGGCCGTAGATCCGGCGCTTGGCCTCGTTGATCGCATCGACGGCGCGGGACTTCTGGTCCTCGGTGCCGGCCTGGGTGATCTGCTCCACCGCCATGAACAGCTGGCGCAGGGCGGTGTGCAGCTCGCGGACCTCGTCGGCCTCGCCGACCGCGTCGGCCCACGGCTTGGCCTCGCCCAGCTTGGCCGCCTCGGCCCGGCCGGTCTCGGTCAGCGTGAACAGCTTCTTGCCGCTGGCCGCGTCGGCCGTGATCAGGCCCTCGTCGTCCAGCAGCTGGAGGGTCGGGTAGACCGAGCCGGGGCTGGGCCGCCAGACGCCGTTCGTGCGCTGGCCGAGCTCCTGGATCATCTCGTAGCCGTGCATCGGGCGTTCGGCCAGCAGGGCGAGCACCGCCGCGCGGACGTTGCCGCGACGCTGGCGCCGTCCGCCGCGGCGACCGCCGCGGAAGCCGGCCATCGCGCCGAGGGCGCCCGGCCAGGGGCCGCCGGCCGCGAAGGGCATCGGGCCCATCGGCGGCTCCGGCGGGCGGGGCGGGGTGTGGTGCGGGAACTGGCCCGGGAACGTGCCGAAGCCGTGCCCGTGTCGGTCCGGTCGGAAGTGAGAGTGGCTGCGCATGATGCGCTCCCTTCGGGTTGTGGTGTCTCTCTGACGTCGCTAACGATATATCGCTGATGTATCGCGATACAACGTCCGATAGAGTGACGGTCGTCACAGCGGCCGACATGGGAGAATGGATGGGTTATGACTGCGCTCCCCCTTGTCTTCGATGCCCCCCGTCGTGCCATGCCGCCCCGGCACCTGGCCGACATGTCCGCGTCCGAACGTGCCCAGGCCGTCGCCGACCTGGGGGAGAAGTCGTTCCGCGCCAAGCAGTTGGCCAACCACTACTTCTCCCGGCTGACCGTCGACCCCGACGAGATGACCGACATCCCCGCCGCCGCGCGGGACCGGCTCGTCTCCGCGCTGATGCCCACCTTGCTCACCGAGGTGCGCAAGCTCAGCTGCGACGACGGCACCACTCGGAAGACCTTGTGGCGGGCCCACGACGGGACCCTGGTGGAGAGCGTGCTCATGCGCTATCCCGAGCGGGCCACCCTGTGTATCTCCAGCCAGGCCGGCTGCGGGATGGCTTGTCCCTTCTGCGCCACCGGGCAGGGCGGGCTCACCCGCAACCTGTCCACCGCCGAGATCGTCGACCAGGTCCGCTCCGCGGCGGCCGCCATGCGTGACGGCGAGCTCCCCGGCGGCCCCGGCCGGCTGTCCAACATCGTCTTCATGGGTATGGGCGAGCCGCTCGCCAACTACCGCCGGGTCATCGACGCCGTGCATCGCATCTGTGACCCCGCCCCCGACGGCCTCGGCATCTCGCAGCGTTCCGTCACCGTCTCCACCGTCGGTCTCGTGCCCGCCATTCGCAAGCTCACCGAGGAGGGCCTGCACGTCCGTCTCGCCGTGTCGCTGCACACCCCCGATGACGAGCTTCGCGACACCCTCGTGCCCGTCAACACCCGTTGGAAGGTCTCCGAGGTCCTCCAGGCCGCCCGTGGCTACGCCGATCGCACCGGCCGTCGCGTCTCCATCGAGTACGCGCTCATCCGTGACGTCAACGACCAGGGCTGGCGCGCCGACATGCTCGGCAAGAAGCTGCACAAGCACCTCGGGCAGTACGCCCACGTCAACCTGATCCCGTTGAACCCCACCCCGGGTTCCAAGTGGGACGCCTCCCCGAAGCCCGTGCAGGACGAGTTCGTGGCCCGCGTCAAGGACCAGGGCGTGGAGTGCACCGTGCGCGACACCCGCGGCCAGGAGATCGCCGCCGCCTGCGGCCAGCTGGCGGCGGAGGGCTGAGGGTCGGCGTACCCACACCGCCTTCTTTCGAGTTGGCCGCTGTTCCGTGTGCCGCGAAAGTGGCGGTTGCTGGACAACTTTCGCGGATGAGCGACTTTCGTGTCACTCGAAAGTGGGCGATAGACGAAAGTTTTGTTGCTTTGGTGATCGCTCATGTGTCAGCGGGGGCTGGTGGACGGCGGTCTGCTCACCGAGGACGACATGCGGGTGGCCTTGGGGAAGGTGCCGTACCAGCCCCACTCGGCGCTCGGCTCGTCCTGCGGGTCGACGCCGGCCGGTCGCTTCTCCAACTCCGAGGACGCCACGATCGCTCCTGGTACTAGGGGTGCTGACAACCGAAATCTTCGTGCGCGACACCCGCGGCCAGGAGATCGCCGCCGCCTGCGGCCAGCTGGCGGCGGAGGGCTGATCGGCCGGGTTGCGCCCGTGTGAGCTTTGCTCACGTCCATCGGCAGGCGGTCGTGCTAGCATTGACTGCATTGACTGCGCGGAGGTGGAGTGTGGCGACTTTAACTATCCGTGACTTCGATGATGAGTTGAAGGCGCAGCTCCGGGTTCGGGCGGCCGGGAACGGGCGGTCGATGGAGGCGGAGGTGCGGGCGATCCTGGCCGACGTGCTGACCCGGCCGGTGTCGACGGTGGGCATGGGCACGCGGATCGCGCAGCGGTTCAACGGGGTGGCGGGGGAGCCGCTGGAGCTGCCGGCCCGGACGGAATCGGCCCGAGGGGCGGAGTTTCCCGAATGATCGTGCTCGACACCAACGTCGTGTCGGAGCTGATGCGGCAGTCGCCGGACGAACGGGTGGTCCGGTGGGTGGACCGCTATCCGGCCGACGAGGTGTTCATCACGGCGGTGACGGCGGCGGAGCTGTCCTACGGCGTGGCCCGGCTGCCCGAGGGGCAACGAAAGTCGACGCTGGCGGCGATGGTGTCGGAGCTGCTGGCGGAAGACCTGTACGGCCAGATCCTGCCCTTCGACGGCGGGGCGGCGCAGTACTACGCCCGGATCGCGACCGCCCGGGAAGAGCTGGGCCGGCCGATCAGCATGGCGGACGCGCAGATCGCGGCGGTCTGCCGGCAGTACGCGGCCTGCCTGGCCACCCGCCACACGAAGGACTTCGACGACACCGGCGTGATGGTGCTGGACCCCTGGAGCGCAAGGGAAAGCGCCGGGGAAAGGGCAAAGAATAGGCCGCGCCCCGGCATGGGGCACGGCCTGCTCGAAGCGGAAAGTCAGCGGCGCCAGGCGGTGCGGCTGCGGATGCGGTCCCAGATGAGGGCGATCACGATCAGCGCGGCGACGCCGATGAGGTAGATGTCCTCGATGTGCCCACGGTGGTTGCCGATGAGCATGAGCAGCAGGGCGATGGCGGTGAGCCAGCCGGCGATGCGGGTGGCCTTGGGGAAGGTGCCGTGCCAGCCCCACTCGGCGCTCGGCTCGTCCTGCGGGTCGACGCCGGCCGGTCGCTTCTCCAACTCCGAGGACGCCACGATCGCTCCTGGTACTAGGGGTGCTGACAACCGAAATCTTCGCACATGGGGGTGACGTGGCGCCCGGGTGGGTGGCCGCCCGGGCGCCACGTCCGGTAGCGGCCTACGCGCGGGACCTGCGGCCCGTCACCAGCCGGAAGACGGCCAGCACGATGACGGCGCCGAGGATGGCCAGCAGCCAGGTGCGCAGGTCGAAGAATCCACCGAGGTCGACGCCGAAGATCGCCTTGCCGATGATGCCGCCGAGGAAGCCGCCGACGATGCCGAGCACGGCGGTCAGGATGATGCCGCCGCCGTCGCGGCCGGGCATGATCGCCTTGGCGATGATGCCGACGATCAGGCCGAGCACGATCCACGCGATGATGCCCACCAGGGTCACGCTCCTTGTACCGGTACGGTCCGGCGTCTCCGGTCCGTCTCGCTGCACCTATGTACCCCCACGGACGATCACCACGCACCTTTTACCAACTCGTTATCATCCGACGGTGGTGTCCGGCCGCCCCCGAAATCGGTGAGAATGGGCGGCGATGGACACCGTGAACCCGCGGGTGCTGGTGCTCGGCTCGACCGGCTCGGTCGGCACCCAGGCCCTTGACGTCATCGCCGCCAACCGAGACCGCTTCCGCCTCGCCGGCATCAGCGCCGGCGGCTCCGACCCGGCGCTGCTGGCCCGCCAGGCCCTCGACCACGAGGTCGACGCGGTCGCGGTCACCCGTGCGACGGCCACCGAGGATCTCCAGCTCGCGCTGTACGCCGAGGCCCAGCGCCGCGGCTACAACCGGGGCGACTTCCGGCTGCCGCGCATCCTGGCCGGCCCGGACGCGAACGAGGAGCTGATCGACTCCACCCCGGCCGACGTCATCCTCAACGGCCTGCCGGGCTCGCAGGGCCTCCAGCCCTCGCTGAAGGCGCTGGCCACGGGCGCCCGCCTGGCCCTGGCCAACAAGGAGTCGCTGATCGCGGGCGGCCCGCTGGTGCTCAAGGCGGCCAAGCCGGGCCAGCTGGTCTCCGTCGACTCGGAGCACTCCGCCCTGGCCCAGTGCCTGCGCGGCGGCACCGAGGCGGAAGTGGCCCGCCTGGTGCTGACGGCCTCGGGCGGACCGTTCCGCGGCCGCCGGCGGGACGAGCTCAACGAGGTCACGGTCGAGCAGGCGATGGCCCACCCGACCTGGTCGATGGGCCCGCTGATCACCACCAACTCGGCCACCCTGGTCAACAAGGGCCTTGAGCTGATCGAGGCCCACCTGCTGTTCGACGTGCCCTACGACCGCATCGACGTGGTGGTCCACCCACAGTCCGTAATTCACTCGATGGTGACCTTCGTGGACGGCTCGACGCTGGCCCAGGCCAGCCCGCCGGACATGCGGCTGCCGATCTCGCTGGCCCTGGGCTGGCCGGCCCGGGTGCCCGGCGCGGCCGCCGCCTGCGACTGGACCAAGGCGGCCAGCTGGACGTTCGAGCCGCTGGACAACGAGAACTTCCCGGCGGTGGAGCTGGCCCGCTCGGCCGGCTCGGCCGGCGGCTGCCTGCCGGCGGTCTACAACGCGGCCAACGAGGACGCGGTGGCCGCGTTCCTCGCGGGCAACGCTGCCTTCACCTCCATCGTGGACACTGTTGAGCGGGTGCTCACCGAGGCCGACCAGTGGCGCGGGGAACCCAGCGATGTGGCGGAGGTGCTGGCCGCCGAGGACTGGGCCCGCGCGCGAGCGCGTGAACTGGTCGCACGGCCGGTCGGCTCGGGAAGGGACTGACAAACGGTGCTGTACGTCCTGGGTGTGGTGCTGTTCGCGCTGGGCATCGGCATCTCCGTGGCCCTGCACGAGTTCGGCCACCTGTTGACGGCCAAGGCTTTCGGCATGAAGGTGACCAGGTACTTCATCGGCTTCGGACCGAAGATCTGGTCGTTCAAGCGCGGCGAGACCGAATACGGCTTCAAGATCATCCCGGCCGGTGGGTTCTGCGAGATCGTGGGCATGACCGCGCTGGACGAGGTGCCGGCCGAGGACGCGCCCCGCGCCTTCTACCGGCAGAAGACCTGGAAGCGCGTCATCGTGCTGTCCGCGGGCTCGATCACGCACTTCATCATCGGCCTGCTGATCGTCTACGTCGCGGCCATCTCGCTCGGCCTGCCCAACAACCAGGACCTGGCCATCGCCGGCGACATCAGCCCGTGCGCCCAGGCCAAGCAGTTCCCGGACACCGGCAAGTACAGCGACTGCACCGCGTCCGACCCGGCCCCGGCCAAGGACGCCGGCATCCAGCCGGGCGACAAGGTGCTCTCGGTCGGCGGCCACCCGATCTCCACCTACACCGAGATGGTGAAGGTCACCCGGCCGCTCTCCGGCCCGACGCAGTTCGTCATCGAGCGGGACGGCAAGCAGCAGACGCTGACGGTGAACATCGCCACGGTGAGCCGCATCCTGGACTACACCAAGCCGCTCGGCCCGAACGACCCGGTGGGCAAGGTCGGCGCGATCGGCATGGGCCAGGCATACACGATCACCTACGGCCCGGGCGCGGCCATCGGCGCCACCGGCGTGTTCACCGGCCAGCTGTTCGTCGGCGTCTGGGAGGGCCTCAAGGCGCTGCCCACGAAGATTCCGGCGCTGCTCAACGCAGTGGCCGGCGGCGAGCGCGACCCGAACGCCCCGGTCAGTGTGGTCGGCGCCAGCCTGATCGGCGGCCAGGCGGCCGACCGCGGCCTGTGGTGGTTCTTCGTGGCCCTGCTGGCCAACCTGAACTTCTTCGTCGGCGTGTTCAACCTGCTGCCGCTGCTGCCGCTGGACGGCGGCCACATCGCCGTCAACCTGTACGAGCGGGTGCGGGACTGGGTGCGCAAGCTCCGCGGCAAACCGGCCGGTCTGCCGGTCGACTACGTGAAGTTGCTGCCACTGACCTACTTGCTGGTGCTCTTGGGTGGCGCTTACACCCTGTTGGCCATCACGGCCGACATCGTGAATCCCGTCAAGCTGGGGTGACCGCGCTCGGTCGACCAAGGGTTGACACTGCGTAATGGTTCGTCGCATCACGTAGCCGTGGTGCGGCTCCTGGTCCGTTCAGACGGTAAGTTGGTGGGGTAGAAGGCCCCCACGATCTGAATGGATCAGCATGGTTGTCAGCCTTGGTATGCCTGCGACGCCTCCTCCCGTACTGAGCGAGCGGCGGCGGACCCGGCAACTGCACGTCGGCACGGTCGGCGTCGGCAGTGACTACCCCGTCTCGGTCCAGTCCATGACCACCACCCTGACCGCCGACGTGAACTCCACGCTGCAGCAGATCGCGGAGCTGACCGCCGCCGGCTGCGACATCGTGCGCGTGGCCTGCCCGTCGCAGGACGACGCGGACGCGCTGCCGGCCATCGCGCGCAAGTCCTCCATCCCGGTGATCGCCGACATCCACTTCCAGCCCAAGTACGTGTTCGCCGCCATCGAGGCCGGCTGTGCCGCGGTGCGGGTGAATCCGGGCAACATCAAGAAGTTCGACGACAAGGTCAAGGAGATCGCGCAGGCGGCCAAGGACCACGGCACGCCGATCCGGATCGGCGTCAACGCCGGCTCGCTCGACCCGCGGCTGCTCCAGAAGCACGGCAAGGCCACGCCGGAGGCGCTGGTCGAGTCGGCGCTGTGGGAGGCAGGCCTGTTCGCCGAGCACGACTTCCACGACATCAAGATCTCGGTCAAGCACAACGACCCGGTGGTCATGGTTCGGGCCTACGAGCTGCTGGCCGAGTCCTGCGACTACCCGCTGCACCTCGGCGTGACCGAGGCCGGCCCGGCCTTCCAGGGCACGATCAAGTCGGCGGTGGCCTTCGGCGCGCTGCTGCGCCAGGGTATCGGCGACACGATCCGGGTCTCGCTGTCGGCCCCGCCGGTCGAGGAGATCAAGGTCGGCACGCAGATCCTCCAGTCGCTGAACCTGCGCCCGCGCAAGCTGGAGATCGTGTCCTGCCCGTCGTGCGGCCGGGCCCAGGTCGACGTGTACAAGCTGGCCGAGGAGGTCACCGCCGGCCTTGAGGGCATGGAGGTGCCGCTGCGCGTCGCGGTCATGGGTTGCGTGGTGAACGGCCCGGGCGAGGCCCGTGAGGCCGATCTGGGCGTGGCCTCGGGCAACGGCAAGGGCCAGATCTTCGTCAAGGGCCAGGTCGTGAAGACCGTGCCGGAGGCGCAGATCGTGGAGACGCTGATCGAGGAGGCCATGCGCATCGCCGAGGACATGGAGCCGGTTGACGGCGCATCGCCCGTGGTCACGGCGTCCTGAACGCCCGATCGACGGACGAGCCGGGCGGTGCCGCCCGGCTCGTCGCATCTGGTGCCTAAGATCCGCTAAGTGGGTGCTCATGCGCGCAGGTTGCCTGCGTTATCTGGCAGGCTGGGAAGCGTGTTGAGGCTTGCCGGGGCCCGGGTCCTCGACGACCGGGACGTGTCGGCGGTGCGCGCGGTCCTCGCCGAGGACCCGGTCGCGTCCTGCATGGTCGCCGCGCGCGTGGAGATCGCCGGTGCCGACCCGTGGCGGCTGGGCGGCGAGCTGTGGGGCCTGGAGTCCCGTCCGGCCCGCAGCGGTCGCCTGAACGGGCTGTGCTTCTCCGGCCCGAACCTGATCCCGCTGTCCGGCAACCGGGCCGCGCTGCGGCACTTCGCCGACCGTGCGCTGCGCCGGCACCGCATGTGTTCCTCCCTGGTCGGCCCGGCTGACCTGGTGATGGGGCTGTGGCAGGAGCTGGAGCCGGTGTGGGGCCCGGCCCGCGAGGTGCGGCCGCACCAGCCGCTGCTGGCCATGGGCGGCTCGCCGACGATCAAGCCGGACCCGCTGGTCCGCCCGGTGCGGCCGGACGAGCTGGACATCTACCTGCCGGCCGCGGTGGCCATGTTCACCGAGGAGGTCGGCGTCGATCCCCGCCTTGACGACGGCGGCGCGGGCTACCGGGCCCGGGTGGCCGAGCTGATCGGCACCGGTCGCGCGTTCGCCCGGTTCGAGGCCGGCCAGGTCGTGTACAAGGCCGAGATCGGCGCGCTGTCGGAGAAGGTCGGGCAGATCCAGGGCGTGTGGGTGCGGCCGGACCGGCGGGGCCAGGGCCTGGGCGCGAGCGGCACGGCGGCGGTGGCCGACCGGCTGGTCCGCGGCATGGGCCGCACGGCCAGCCTCTACGTCAACGGGTTCAACGCGCCGGCGCGAGCGGCCTATCGCCGGATCGGCTTCTCGGAGGTCGGCCGGTACGCCACGGTGTTGTTCTGAGCCGACGAACGGCCATATCACGCGAATTTGTCGGGTCCGGTTGGCATACTGCGGCCGTGCCGAGAAAGCTGCCGCTGGTCTTCGCGTTCGTGCTGGTTCTGCCGCTGGGCGCGTGCGGGCTGTTCGAGTCCAAGCCGAGCCAGGACGACATCGCCAAGACCTTCCTGGCCGATTTCGCCAAGGGCGACACCGCCGCTGCCGCGCAGCTCACCGACGACGCAGGCGCGTCGAAGGCGCTGATGGACAAGGTGCGGACGGGGCTCAAGCCGAAGGCGGTGACGCTGAACGCGGCCGCTTCGCAGCCGCCCAACGGCGACACCGCCACGGTGCCGTTCAACGCCAGCTGGGACCTGGACAAGGGCCGGACCTGGACGTATCAGGGCTCGCTGGCCATGACCCAGTCCAGCGGCGACTGGAAGGTGCACTGGCAGCCCGAGGACGTGCACCCGAAGCTTCAGGCCCAGCAGTCGCTGGCGCTGACCGTGCAGCAGCCGGATCCGGCCCCGGTGCTGGACCGCGACGGCGCCCCGCTGCTCGCGCCGACGCCGGTGATCGGCATCGCGGTCGACCGCAAGCAGACGCCCGACCTGAACGCCGTGGCCACGGCGCTGGCCGCGGCGTTGAACAAGTTCGACAACACGATCACCGCGCAGTCGATCGTCGAGGGGGCCAGCAAGACGCCGGACGGCCAGGCGTACTCGGTGATCAACCTGCGTGACTCGGACTACCAGACGGTTCGGGCGCAGATCCACGAGCTGCCCGGTGTCACCTTCGCCACCCAGAACCAGCTGCTGGCCCAGAACAAGTCGCTCGGCCCGCAGTTCCTGTCCTCGCTGCGCGCCGCGGTGAACGCCCAGGTGGCCGGCGCGGCCGGCTGGCACGTGGTGACCCAGGACGCCGCCGGCAACACGGTGGCCGACCTGGCCGGCAAGGAGCCTCAGGCGGCGACCTCGCTGACCACCACCATCGGCACCGGCACGCAGGCCGCCGCGCAGGCGGCGATCGCCGGAGTGCAGCAGCCGGCGGCGATCGTGGCGATCCAGCCGTCGACCGGCGAGATCCTGGCCGTTGCGCAGAACGCGCCGGCCGACGCGCAGGGCCTGATCGCGCTGACCGGGCAGTTCCCGCCCGGCTCCACGTTCAAGATCGTCACGGGCATTTCGGCGCTGGAGGCCGGCAAGGTGACCGTGGACGGACCGCAGCCGTGCCCGGGCAAGATCACCATCGACGGCCGGGTGATCCCCAACGAGAACAACTTCGACCTCGGCACGGTGCCGCTGCGCACCGCGTTCGCCCAGTCCTGCAACACGACATTCTCGCAGATCGCGGCGACCCAGCTGACCAGCCAGCAGCTGGCCGACACGGCCAAGCAGCTGGGCATCGGGGCCGACTTCACGGTGCCGGGCGTCACCACGGTGACCGGCTCGATGCCGGTGCCGACCTCGACCGTCGAGCGTGCCGCGGACGGCTTCGGCCAGGGCAAGGACCAGGTCAGCCCGTTCGGCATGGCGCTGGTCGCCTCGACCGTGGTGAAGGGCTCCATCCCGACGCCGAGCCTGATCCGCGGCACCGAGACCAAGGTCAACACGCCGGCCCAGCAGCCGGTGCCCGGGCCGGTGCTGGACTCGATGCGGCAGATGATGCGGGCCGTGGTGACCGACGGCACGGCGCGGGCGATCAAGGACATCCCCGACGTGGCCGGCAAGACCGGCACCGCGGAGTTCGGCGACGGCACCAACTCGCACGGCTGGTTCGTCGGCTACCGCGGCGACCTGGCGTTCGCGGTGCTGCTGGTCGGCGCGGGCAGCTCCTCGCCGGCCGTGGTGGTCGGCGGCAACTTCCTGCGCGCCGTGCACTGAGTCAGTAGATGCGGGTGGACGTGTAGAGCAGGTCGAAACTGGTGTCGGCCAGCGTGCCGCCGGTGGTGTAGCAGGCGACCCAGACGAGGGTGTTGTCCTTGTAGCTGTAGTCGTTGAGGTTCGTGAGCATGCAGTAGCGGCCGTCGCCTTCGGCGGTGACGTGCGCGGCGCTCGGCAGATAGCCGTTGCCGAAATGCACGTGGTACTGGCCGGTCGAGACGCGGGTGGACTGCCCGTCACTGGCCCACCGCAGGCTGGGGTCGGCCGTCACGATGTAGTCGCCGACGGGCTTTCGCTTGTCGTCCAAGAAGTTCTGCTGGTTGGCGACACTGGCGGCGAAGGCCGTGTCGACCGCGCCGCCCTGGTTGAAGCAGGCGATGTCGACGGCGGCGCCGTTGCGGCCGAGGATCGAACAGTGCTTCGGGTCGGCCCCGATCGGTGTCAGCTCGACGACACCCGTTGCGGCGCCGGCAAGTTCGGCGGTGTAGCGGCCGGTGCCGGTGCGGGTGACGTTGCCGGCGTTGCGGCCGTGTTGCCAGTCCGGGCTGAAGAAACCTGCTCCGGGCTGGTCATCGACGACGTACGAGCGGGTGCCGCTGCCGGCGATCGGGTTGGCGCCGCCGCCGGCGGCGAAGAACACGAAGACCTTCACGTTGCTTGGAGCGCCGGCCTTCGTGAAGCAGCGGACGTCGATGATCTCGTCAACGCCGCTCGGTCCCCAGCTCGACGGCTGGCAGAACACACCGGTCGGATTCACGTCGAAGGCGGTGACCATGACCGTGCCGCCGGGCGTGCCGGCGTGGGGCATCATGATCCGCTCCCAGCCGGCGGCGATGTGCGTCGCCGTCGGATGTCCGGCCGGTGGCGACTGCATGTTCCAGATGCCCCAGTCCGCGTTCGCCGTGTTGCCCGGGGCGTTGGCGTCGAGCTGGCGGGGCTGGCCGTTGTCGTCCTGCATGTCGTCCCGGACGAAGCCCCAGCTGAGCGTGGTCGGCGGCGGCGAGGTCGTGCCGCCGGAGCCGTCGTTGCCGGTGGTCGGGCCGGGACCGTCGGTGGTCGGATTGCCGATCGGCGTGCCGCCGTTCGTACCGGTCGACCCGGCGGTCGACGCCCCCGATGTCGTTGGCCCGCCGGGGATTCCTGTTGTCGACGACGGCGTGGCCGTGGTGGTGATGATCGGGTTGTCGGGGTCGGCGATGGCTTTCGTGTCCGGCTGATGGGCCGACGACGCCGTGAACAGGCCCGCGACCAGCAGCGACACCAGACCCAGCACGCTGGCCGGTACCGCCTGCGGATGGCTGATCACGAACTGCTGCACCGGTTCCGGCAGCTTCAGCACGGCCTGGCGGAGCAGCCCGATCAGGCCCGCGGCCTGTTCCGCCGGCATGGTGCCGCGGTAGCCGACCTGGTCGGCCAGCCGCCGGATCCGCTCGGCGGTGCTGTCGTCGACGGTGTCCAGCCGGTCGCTCATCAGGGCCGTGACCAGCTCGACGGCCTCCTCGACCCGGCCGTCGGCGTTCTTGCGGGCGGCCAGGGAGTAGCGGAAGTAGTGCCGGCCGGGCCGCGAATCCGCGGCGATCGCGGCCTTGAGCCCGAGCGGCAGCACCCGGCCCCAGGCATCCCAGTGCCGGGTCGCCGCCAGCTTCGTCGCCGCGACGAAGGCCAGCGACAGCGCGGTTTCGGGGTCCTCCCGGAGCGTGCGCTCCAGCGCCTGCTCGATCACCCCGATCTCGGCCGCGATCTCTTCCGCGGCAACGGTTTCCCACACCCAGTCGGTAATCCGCCCGGTGACCGCGACGACGTCCGTCTCGACGTGCTCGACCACACCGGCGGCCAGCCGGTGGCGGCGCTTGCCGACCGCCAACTTGCTCTTACGCAACGACTTCGCCGTGGCTTTGGTCGGGATCTCGGCCACCGCGGCCAGAAGTGGCCAGCCCCACTCGGCTTTGTCCAGCGCTGCCAAGGCAAGCACGGCGGTACGGGTGGGCTCGTCCAGCCATTCGACGAGCCGCGGCACGATCAGCTGGGCCTCGTCGGTGTCGAGCTTCGGGACGAGCTTGCGCTGTGCCTGGGCGGTGGCCAGGTATCGGCCCAGCCGAACCACCTTGCCTGGGTGGTGGCTGTAGCCCTCGCAAAGTTGCTCGACCCGTTGCCGGGTCGCGGCCGGCAGCCGGCCGTTGAACTGCGAGCGCAGCACCTGCCGGCTGGCCCGCACCGGCAGCCCGGACAGCTGGATGTCGACGTCTGCCTTGAGAGCGGCGCGGTCCGTGGTGACGATGAAGACGCTGCGCCGCATCGCGCCCCGCACCTCGGCCAGCTCCGCGGCCGTACACCGCGGATCCTCGACGATCACCAGCGCCCGCAGCCCGGTCATCGCGCGCCGGAGCACGGGCCCGGGGACAGGGGGCCGTCCGGACGGGTAGTCGGCGCACTGGTCCAGCGCTGCGCGCAGGATGCTGTCGGCGTCGGGCAGTCCCGGCGATGTCCACATGACGACGTCGATGTCCCGGATCGTGAGCTGCTCGTGGTGCGCCGCATGCCGCAGCAGCGTGGTCTTGCCGATGCCGTCCGGGCCGCGCAGGACCACGCTCTTGCCCCGTCCGAGCGCCTCGACCAGCCGGGCCAGCTCCTTCTCGCGGCCCACGCACCCGGGATCGCCCATGTCGAGCGTGCGGGGGAGATCGGTCTTGAACTCGAGGTCGCCGACCTCGACCGGACCGTCGTAGGCCCGCTCGATGTTGACGTAGTCGATGCTGTGGGCCTGCACGACCTGGCCCTTGTTGGTGCCGGTGAACGTGTTCCGCTGGCCGCCCACGGCCGGCACCCCCTCACGGTCGAGTGATGCATCGCACACCGGGACCAGCCCGTTACGCCCCGTGGACGCCCGGTCCGGCACTGCGTCCGGCGGCGTGGTCGTAGGGTGATGGCATGCCCGTGCGTGCCGCTCTCAAGCCCGGTGAGTTGTCTCCCCGGCGACCCGTCCCCAGCAACATCCCGCGTCCCGAGTACGTGGACAAGCCGGCGCCGGCGCGCAACACCGACCCGTGGGTGCAGCCGCCGGAGATCATCGAGGCCATGCGGGTGGCCTCGCGGATCGCCGCGCAGGCGCTTCAGGAGGGTGGCAAGGCGGTCGCGCCGGGCGTCACCACCGACCACATCGACGCCGTCGTGCACGAGTTCCTGTGCGACCACGGCGCGTACCCGTCGACGCTGGGCTACCGGAACTTCCCCAAGTCGTGCTGCACCTCGCTGAACGAGGTCATCTGCCACGGCATCCCGGACTCGACGGTGATCGAGGACGGCGACATCGTCAACATCGACGTGACGGCGTTCATCGGCGGCGTGCACGGCGACACCAATGCCACCTTCCTGGCCGGCGAGGTCAGCGAGGAGGCCCGGCTGCTGGTCGAGCGCACCCACGAGGCCACCATGCGGGCCATCAAGGCGGTGCGGCCGGGTCGGCAGCTCAACGTGGTCGGCCGGGTCATCGAGGCCTACGCCAACCGCTTCGGCTACGGCGTGGTGCGCGACTTCACCGGCCACGGCATCGGCCGGTCCTTCCACAGCGGCCTGGTCGTGCTGCACTACGACGAGCCCAGCGTCGACACGGTGCTGGAGCCGGGCATGACCTTCACCATCGAGCCGATGATCAACCTCGGCACCATCGAGTACGACATCTGGCCGGACAACTGGACGGTCACCACCAAGGACCGCAAGTGGACCGCCCAGTTCGAGCACACCATCGTGGTGACCGACAGCGGCGCGGAGATCCTGACGCTGCCCTGACGCCGCCGCCCTTCTCCCCGCCGCCCTCCTTCCCACCGCCCTCCTTCCCCACCTGAGTGGCTCATTTGGCTTCCTGCGCCAAGTGAGCCACTCACGTGCCGTCGCGTTTCCCATGTGAGTGGCTCGTTTGGCTTCAGGGGCCAAGTGAGCCACTCAGGTAGATCCCCTGTGCCGTGGGACACGACTCTTGACCCAGGCTAAGACGAACGGTCATTATAAGACGACCGGTCATTTTCAAGCCGAGAGGACAACGGGCATGAGCGAGATCAACACGCGGTTCCGCACCATCGACGGGTTGTCCGTGCGCTACGCGCAGAGCACCGAGCCGCGCGAGGTCGAGGCGCTGCTGCTCGCGCCGTGGCCGGAGACCCTGTACGCCTACGACGCCACCTGGTCGAGGCTGGCCGAGCATGCCCACCTGACAGCGGTGGACCTACCCGGCTTCGGGCACTCGGAGTTGCGCGCGGATCTGTTGTCGCCACAGGCAATGGGCGAGTTCATCGTGCGCATCGCCGACGAGTTCGGGTTGGCCGAGCCGCACGTCGTCGGGCCGGACATCGGCACCAGCGCGGTGCTGTTCGCCGTGGCCGAGCACCCCGACCGCTTCCGCAGCGCCAGCGTCGGCACCGGCGGGGCGGCAGTTCCGCTCCAGCTCGGCGAACCGCTGCATTCGTGGGTGCACGACGAGGACCTGACGCCGTACCGGGCCTTGGGGCAGCGGGACATCCTCAACGTCGCCATGGACGCCATCCAGGGCTACCAACTGCCGGCCGAGGTTCGTGCGGACTACGAGGCGGCGTATGTCGGCGAGCGCTTCGCCGATCAGATCCCTTACGTGCAGGCCTATCGGCGGCAGCTGCCGGTGCTGGGGGAGAAGCTGGGCGGCATCACCACGCCGGTGCAGATCATCAACGGCCGGTTCGACCCGGTCGTGCCGCTGGCCAACGCCGAGTACCTGCGCGAGCGGATTCCCGGCAGCCGGCTGGACGTCGTCGACAAGGGCCACTTCATCTGGGAGGAGGGGGCCGACGACTACGCGCGCTTCCTCACCCAGTGGTGGCAGAAGAACTGAAGGGGCACAACGATGTCTGACGAGGTTGTCGATCGGATTCTGCTCGACTCCGCTGCCACGGCCGTGATCGACGCGCCGCTGGACCGGATCGACCTGGGCGCGTGGCTGACCGGGCTCAGCGACGAGGAGTACCGCCGGTGCGCGGTGCCCGACCACCACGCCGCCGGCTGGAGCACCAACGCCGACGGCCGGCGCGTGAGCATCAACGTCGAGGAGCTCGGCGGGCAGCTGATCGTCCAGCACTACGTGGCGGAAATCCTTGAGCCGCACCACACCCGGCTCGTGTCGATCTCCGAGACCCAGTCGCCCGGCGGCTGGCAGACCGTGGAGGTGGTGTGGGACATCAGCGTCACCGCGCTCGGCCCCGACCGGGCCACCTTCACCAACCGCGTCGTCGCCCGGCCGACCCGGTCGCTGCTCAAGGCATTGGAGGCCGCCGGTGTCACGTTCGAGGAGGCGTCGGCCGAGCGGACCGCCGTGGTAGCCGCGCACAACGCCCTGGAGACGCCCAACTACGCCAAGAGCGTTGAGCGAGCGGCGCTGGCTTAGAAAAACGCCACATGCGCTTCCCATGTGGCACCGGACGCCACATGGGAAGCGCATGTGTCTACCCCAGCAACACGATCAACTCGGTGAGGGCGGTGGCGACGGGGGTGGGGTCGGTGGCCGGTGCGAGGTGGTTGGAGGCCAACTCCCGCACCGGCCAGCCCAGGTCCCGCGCCGCGGCGGCGTGGGCGGCGTAGACCTCGGTCAGCATCAGGTAGCCGCTGGGCCCGTCCCACACCGCGGACGGCCGGTGCTCCTTGAGGAACTCGACGGCGACCTCGGGCTCCTCGTCGGCCATCTCGGCCCTGAGGGCTTCGTCGGAAACCAACTCCACCAACGGATTGGGCGTGAACCAGTCCGACCACCGCGGCAGCTGGCCCTCGCGGGCGGACGCACGCAGCGAGGCGAACAACGCGGGCTCCAGCTCGCGGAAACTGCGGCCGGGAGTGGGTAGCTCGGCGTCCATGTAGACCAGCCCGGCGACCAACTCGTCCAGCTCGGCGGCGAAGGCCGGCAGCAGCGGACCGGCGCCGCTGTGACCGACCAGAACGGCCGGAGACGTGAGCTCCACCTCATCCATGGCGTCGGCGAAAGCACCGATCAGCCGCTGGTGCACGGGCGCGGCGCTGACGGTGACCCGCAGGTCGACCAGGCAGGACTCCACGCCGCCCGCGGCCAGCGCATCGGCCAACGGCCGCAGGCTCGCCGGGCCGAGATAGGGGCTGTGCACAAGAACGACGGTGGCCATGACGAGGATGATGGCAGTCCGAGAACCCGGGGAGGGACATTGTGGGCGCATTGCTCGTCGCCGGCACGACATCCGATGCCGGCAAGAGCGTGCTGGCCGCCGGCATCTGCCGCTGGCTGGCCCGCCGTGGCGTGCGGGTGGCGCCGTTCAAGGCGCAGAACATGTCCAACAACTCGGCCGTGACGGTCGAAGGTGGCGAGATCGGCCGGGCCCAGGCGTTGCAGGCGGCGGCCTGTGGGCTCGAGCCGAGCGTCCGCTTCAACCCGGTGCTGCTCAAGCCCGGCGGCGACCGCAGCTCGCAGGTCGTGGTGCTCGGCCAAGCGGTCGGCGAGGTCAGCGCGCTGTCCTATCGGGACCGTAAGCGTGAGCTGTCCGTGATCGCCCAAACGGCCCTTGCGGACCTCCGTTCGGAATTCGACACCGTCATCTGTGAAGGCGCAGGTTCACCCACTGAGGTCAATCTGCGGGCCACCGACATCGCCAACATGGGCCTCGCGCGGGCCGCGAACCTGCCCGTCATCGTCGTCGGGGACATCGATCGCGGCGGTGTTTTCGCCCATCTGTACGGCACGCTGGCCTTGCTGGAACCGGCGGATCAGGCGCTGCTGGCCGGATTTGTGGTCAACAAGTTCCGCGGCGACCCGGCCCTGCTCGAGCCGGGATTGCGCCAACTGCAACGGGTCACGGGCCGTTCGGTGTACGGCGTGTTGCCGTGGCGGCAGGATCTCTGGCTCGACGCGGAGGATTCGCTGTCCTATGTGGCCGATGGCGTGATCGGCCGTCCGGCCCCGCCGGTGGGCGAACAGTGGCTGCGGGTGGCGGTTGTGCGGCTGCCTCGCATCTCCAACGCGACCGATGTGGAGGCGCTGGCCGGCGAACCCGGTGTGGCCGTTCGTTTTGTCACCGAACCATCGCGGCTCACCGATGCGGATCTCGTCGTGCTGCCGGGGTCCAAGGCCACGGTGTCCGATCTGGACTGGCTGCGGCGCACGGGAATCGCGGATGCTGTTCGATTGCATGTGCGGCGGGGGCTGCCGCTGCTGGGTATCTGCGGCGGCTTTCAGATGCTGGCTCAGACCATTGTCGACGACGTCGAGTCGGGCGCGGGCGAGGTGCCGGGTCTCGGACTGCTGGACACCGAGATCCGGTTCGCCGCGGACAAGACGCTGACCCGGCCGGTCGGCAAGGCGTTGGGGCACACGGTCAGCGGCTATGAGATTCACCACGGCCAGGTGCTGCGGCGCGGGGCGGCGGCCGGTCTGATCGAACAGTCGGATGGCGACATCGAGGGCGTGGTTGACGGCCCGGTGATGGGCACGCACTGGCACGGCCTGCTGGAGAACGACGGCTTCCGCCGGGAGTTCCTGCGCTGGGCGGCGGACACGGCCGGCAGGGACGGTTTCACGGCCGCCGACGGGCACTCGTTCGCGGCGGCCCGCGAGGCCCAGCTGGACCTGCTCGGCGACCTGGTCGAGCAGCACCTGGACACCGAGGCGCTGCTGGCCCTGATCGAGCACGGCGCGCCGGCCGGCCTGCCGTTCCTGCCGCCGGGCGCCCCTCCATTGGACTGACGCCGCTCGACTGACATGCCGAAGCCCCCGGCGAGCGGTCGCCGGGGGCTTCGAGCCGAGCTCAGTGCGAGGTCGAGGTGGCCGTCGGGCTGCTGTTGCCCGCGGCGGTGCTGTCCGCGCCGACGACGGCCCGGCCGATGGCCGCGCCGTTGGCGCCGGCGCCGGCCGCGTAGGCCGAGACGACCGCCTGGTCACGGCCGCCGCTGGCGCCGCCCTGGAGCTTCTGCAGGGCCGTCGCCGCGTCCTCGCGCTGCTTGAGCAGCTCGATGATCTGCTTGTCGAGGCCGTCGATGACCTTCTGCTGCTCGGCGATCGACGCCGACGCGTCGTTCGCCGGCGCCGGCGGCACCTGGTTGGCGGGCAGCGTGGACGCGGCCTCCTTGCTCGGGGAGCAGGCCGCCGCGGCAAGCAGGGCCACCCCACCCAGGCCGGTCAGTGCGGCCCGCCGGGACAGGTTGGAACTGCGCACGTCCATCGAGAACCTCACACGATCAGGTCTTCGGCACGATCATTGCCCTTGCTGCCCTGATCGTAGGACCTCGCTCGTCAGGCCCGTTCGGCGGTGTGCCGCTCGAGCAGCTCGTCCAGGAAGCTGCCGGCCTCACGGGCGGCCCGCTCCGGGTCGCCCGCGCGTACCGCGTCCAGGATGCCGTCGTGCGAGATCTGGCCGGCCTCGCGGGGCGAGATGTTGACCGTCGCGGCCACACTGGCCCGTACGACCTCGGTCAGGCCGCGGTGCAGCTCGGTCAGCAGCGCGTTGTGCGACGACTGCACGATCAGCAGGTGGAAGGCGGTGTCCCGCTCGATCATGGCCTCCCACGCCTGCTCGTTCGCGGCCTGGTTGCGCTCGGCCAGCACGGCCTCGAGCTGGAGGATGTCCTCCGGCGTGCGGTGCTTGGCGGCCAGCCGCGCGCCCTCCACCTCCAGCGTGCGGCGGACCTCGAGCACCTCGCGCAGCTCGTCGCCGACCAGCCGGCGGACCGCGCCGGACAGCTCGCTGGTGGCGCGCACGAAGGTGCCGTCGCCCTGGCGGACCTCCAGCAGGCCGGCATGGGCCAGCGCCCGGACGGCCTCCCGGACCGTGTTGCGACCGACGCCCAGCGCGCTGACGAGTTCGGGCTCGGCCGGTATGCGTTGGCCGACGGGCCACTCCCCGGACGAGATCGCCTTTCGCATCTGCTCGATCACCTGGTCCACCAGGCCGGTGCGGCGAGTAGTGGCCAACGGCACGGGGGTCATCCTCTCGTCCGGACATCCTACGTTTGGCATAGTGTGACAGTGGCGACCCAGCAGCATGTGCCGGACCGCACTCCGTCGACCGAACAGAGTGCCACCCGGCGCAACCAGACAGCGCATTTACTTGAGCCGGCAACGAAACCGGACTCGCGACACGCCGTGCTGGCCGGAACCACCCTGCTGGCGGTTGCGGTCACGCTGGCGGCGGCCAACCTCCGCATTTCCGTGACCAGTCTGTCCTCGGTGCTCGGCGACGTCCAGCGGGGGCTGACGGCAACCTCCGCTTGGGCGAGCGCGGTGACCGCCGCCCCGTCCATCTGCTTCGGCCTGGCGGCCCTGGTGTCGCCCTGGCTGGCCCGCCGGATCGGCGGCGGACCGGCGATCGCCGCCGCGCTGGCCGTGCTGGCGATCGGTCTCGTCGTGCGGGTGTTGGCCGGTTCCTCGCTGTTGCTGAGTGGAACTTTCGTGGCGTGTGCCGGCATCGCCGTGTGCAACGTGCTCGTGCCGGTCGTGGTCAAGGAGTCGTTCCCGAACCGAATCGGACTCATCACCGGCGTCTACAGCGCGGCGATGGCCGGCGGCAGCGCCATTGCCGCCGCGGTGACGCCGCCGCTGGAGACCGCCACCGGCGGTTGGCGGCCGGCGCTGGCCGCCTGGGCCATCCCGGCCGCGCTGGCCCTGGCGCTGTGGCTGATCGGCGCTCGCCGCGACGCCGAGGCCGTGGCCGTCGACCGGTCCGCGCACGGCGACCGGAACCTGGTGCGGGTGCCCATGGCCTGGGTGTTCACCCTGCTGTTCTCGGTACAGTCGGTCTTCGCGTACGTGATCATGGGCTGGCTGCCGGAAATCCTGCGCGACGCCGGCATCGGTCGGGACGCGGCCGGTGTGCTGCTGGGCATCACCATGGTCGTCGCCGTGCCGCTGAACCTGGTCATCCCGCACCTGGCGGCCAAGCTGAAGGCCCAGTCGGCGGTGATGGTCGGGCTGACCGTCGCGCCGGTGATCGGCGTGCTCGGCCTGATGTTCGCGCCGGCCGCCGTGCCGCTGCTGTGGGCGCTGCTGCTCGGCGCCGGGATGACGATCTTTCCCGTGGTGCTGTTGATGATGGGGCTGCGCACCCGGACGTCGGCCGAGACCACGCAGCTGTCCGGCATGTCCCAGGGCTTCGGCTACCTGATCGCCGCCGGCGGTCCCTTCGCCGCCGGCCTCGTGCGCGGACTGCTCGGATCCTGGACCGTGCCACTGATCCTGGTCCTAGGCATCCTCGCCGCCCAGGCCATCCTAGGCTGGCTCATCGGCCGCCCCCGCTACATCTGAACGCTTGGAAGGGGGCCTTCCTCCACTCCGAGTGGAGGAAGGCCCCCTTCCAAGCGTGAAAATCAGTCCAGCGGGAGCTTGAGGAGGGCGTTTTCCAGGAGCTCGGGCATGGCGGGGTGGATCCAGTACTGGCCGCGGGCCAGGGCGCGGGCGCTGATGCCGAAGCTCATCGCCTGGATGACCAGCTGGATCAGGGTCGGCGCCTGCGGGCCGATGATGTGCGCGCCGAGCAGCTGGCCGGTGGCCGGGTCGGCGATCAGCTTGGCGAAGCCGGTGGTGTCCTCCATCGCCCAGCCGTAGGCGATGTCGGCGTAGTCCTGACTGGCCGTCACGTAGCGGATGCCGCGCTCGCGGGCCTCCTGCTCGGTCAGGCCGACGGCCCCGATCTGCGGCGAGGAGAACACGCCGTGCGGTACGAAGCGGTGGTCGGCGTCGATGGGCGCGTCGGCGTGCAGCAGGTTGTGCTGCACGATCCGGGCCTCGTGGTTGGCCACGTGCTTGAGCTGGTGCTCGGAGCTCACGTCGCCCAGCGCCCAGATGCCGTCGACGGCGGTCCGCTGCTTCTCATCGACCACGATGCGGCCGTCGGAGTGCAGGGCGACGCCGGTGGCTTCGACGTCGAGCAGGTCGGCGTTGGGGATCCGGCCGACGGCGGCCAACAGCACGTCGCCCTCGACGACCTCGGCGCCGCGCGGCGTCTCAAGGTGCAGGCGGATCGTGCCGTCGACGCGTTCGACCCGCACGGCCTTGGCGTTGAGCCGAACGTCCCACTTCTTCGACGCCAGCTCGGTGAACCGGGCGGCGATCTCCTCGTCCTCGTGCCGCAGCAGCACGCCGGAACGGGCGACCAGCGTCACCTCGACGCCGAAGGAGGCGAAGACGTGCGCGAACTCGGTGGCCACGAAACCGCTGCCCAGCACGATCATCCGCGCGGGCAGCTCGTCGAGGCGCATCACGTCCTCGTTGGTGAGGAAGCCGACCTCCTCGATGCCGGCCACGTCCGGCACGACCGGCCGCGAACCGGCGGCGATCACGAACCGGTCGGCGGTGATGATCTCGCCCGTCCCTGTGTCCAGGGTCTTGGGGCCGATGAAGTGGGCCTGGCCCTCGTACACGGTGACGTTGGCGTTGCCCTCCATCCGCCACCGGCGGCCACCGGCCGCGATCGGGTCGATCCGGCCGAAGACCCGGTCCCGGATCTCGGGCCAGCGCACCCCGTGCAGCTCCTCGTCCACACCGAGCCGGGCCGCGCCGGCCGGGGTGGCCGCCACGTCCGCGGTGTGCACGAACATCTTGGTGGGGATGCACCCCACGTTCAGGCACGTGCCACCGAACACGCCCTTCTCGACGATCGCCACGTCCCAGTCGGCGAAGCGCTCGTCGACGATCGAGTTGCCGGAGCCGGTGCCGATTACCACCAAGTCGAAGTGCCGCACATATCCATCAAACAGGACGGGTGGCCGGGGATTCCCCCGGCCACCCGTGTCGTAAGGGTTTCGTCAGTGCGAGTAGACCGGCGTGATGATCGCCCGGGCCAGCGTGTGGAAGACCAGGTTGAAGCTGACCACCGCGGCCGAGGCGTCGGGTGTGACCTCCAACGCCTCCACGTCGAGCGCGTGCACCACGAAGTAGTAGCGGTGCACCTGGTCGCCCTGCGGCGGGGCCGCGCCGCCGTAGTCGTTCGTGCCGTAGTCGGTGCGGGTGTGGAACGCGCCGGCCGGCAGCGAGTCGTCGCCCGCGCCCGCGCCGGTGGGCAGCTCCGTCACCGAGCCGGGAATGTTCACGGCCAGCCAGTGCCAGAAACCGGACGGGGTGGGCGCGTCCGGGTCGTAGCAGGTGACCACGAAGCTTTTGGTCTCGGCCGGGAAGCCGGACCAGCTCAGCTGCGGTGACACGTTGTCACCGCTCATGCCGAAACTGTTGAACACCTGGGCATTGGGCAACTGCTGGCCGTCCGCGACGTCCTTGGAAGTGACCTCGAACGAGCCGACCGCGGGCAGGAGCTCGTAGGGGTCCGGCTTGACGGGACGATCGAGACTCATGGTGTGGCCTCCATGACGCTGGGTTGTCCGGACAACCCTAGTCCCGTCAATTTGCGCCAGCCTGTCGACACAGTGCAACCTCGTCACCGGATCGAACGTCACTAATACGAGTGGGGCTCGATTACGGGGTGGAAGGTCGATCACGGTGCGTGCTCTTGTTGCGGCGGTTGCCGCCATTGTCACGGTTGCGATGCTTGCCGGCTGTGAAGCGGGCACCGACGTCTCGGCCGCGGGCCTGTCCGCCGGCACCACCAGTAGCACGACGACTCCGCCGAGTAGCACCACGACCACGACGACCGCCACTTCGGCGCCGCCGACCCCTGCCGCGCAGCCGTATCCGTTCGGCGAGCCCCAGGCCCATGCGCCGGCCATCGCCGGCGGCAAGGCGCCGGTGATCCGGCACATCGACACCGGCGGCAAGAAGTACGTGTTCATCACCATCGACGACGGTGCGGTGCGTGATCCGCAGGCGCTCGAACTGATCAAGAATTCCGGCGCGCGGCCGACGCTGTTCCTCAACGACCACTACGTGAAGGGTCACGAGGACTACTTCAAGCAGTTGCAGGACAAGGACGATCTGGTCATCGGCAACCACACGGTGAATCACCCGGATCTGGCCAAGATGTCCTATGCCGCGCAGAAGAAGGAGATCTGCGACGATTCGGACGCCTTCGCCACGGCGTTCGGCCGGCGGCCCACCCTCTTTCGGCCGCCGTTCGGCAACTTCAACGCCGACACCCAGCGTGCCGCCGCCGACTGCGGCCTGAAGGCCCTGGTGCTGTGGACCGCCGCGGTCAACGACGGCGTCGTCCAGTTCCAGGCCGGCAAGCAGCTCAAGGCCGGGGACATCGTGCTCATGCACTTCCGTAAGACGTTCGTGCAGGACTTCACGGCCTTCGTCAACCGGGCCAAGCAGGACGGCCTCACGCCGGTGCCGCTGTCCGACTGGCTGAGCTAAGCCCAGAAGTCAAACACTTTCCCGCGACGGCGTCAGCACGGCGAACGCCTCGTCCATCAGTCCGACCGGATCGGCGGCCGGGCTGGCGATCCACTGCCGGCACACCACGTCGAACACCGCCAGCGCCGCGCTGACCAGCACGTCGGCCTCGATGCCGTCGACGCCGCGGGCGTGCAGGGCGTCGATCAGCAGCTTGCGCCAGCGGTCCTGCTTGTCCTGATGGCGGGCCCGCAGCGTCGGCGTGTCGTTGATCAAACGCAGCAGGGCCAGCGCTTCGTCGCTACGGCTCAGCATCGGCGTCAGCATCACCGCGCAGGCGGCCCTCAGCGCCGTCCACGGCGTCTCGGCGGCCGGCCGGGCGGCGACGGCCGCCGCCAACTCCTCGCCAAGGTCGTAGAGCAGGCCGAAAACGGCGTCTTCCTTGCTGGGGAAGTAGCGGAAGAAGCTGCGCCGGGACAGGCCGGCCGCTTCGGCGATCTCGTCCACCGTGACCTGTTCGAAGCCACGCTGCAGGAACAGGGCGAAGGCGGTCTCGGCGATCTCGGTCCGCATCGCCAGGCGAGCCCGTGCCCGCAACCCCTCCGTCATGACCCTGAGTGTAGCCCAAGGCATCAGATGACAAAGGTGGCACTGAGTGTCATACTCGGTGGAAACGGCCCCCGCATCATGGAGAGCACGGATGGCACAGCACTGGACCGAAGCGGACATCCCCGACCAGAGCGGCCGCACCGCGCTGATCACCGGCGCCAACACCGGCCTCGGCTTCTTGGAGGCGTTGCAGCTGGCCAAGCACGGCGCGCACGTCTTCGTGGCCGCGCGCAGCAAGGAGCGCGGCGAGGCGGCCATTGCCAAGCTGCGCCAGCAGGCCCCGGCCGAGAACCTCGAGCTGGTGTCGTTGGATCTGGCCGACCTGGACTCCGTGCGCAAGCTGGCGACCGAGCTGCCGGCGTTGGACCTGTTGCTCAACAACGCCGGCGTGATGGCCGTGCCGCGGCGGCACACCACCAAGCAGGGCTTCGAGCTCCAGTTCGGCACCAACCACCTCGGCCACTTCGCCCTCACCGGCCTGCTGCTGCCCGGCCTGCTGTCCAAGCCCGGCAGCCGGGTCGTCAGCGTCAGCAGCATCGCCGCGCGCATGGGCCGGATCAACTTCGCCGACCTCCAGTTGGAGCGCGGCTACGGCGCGAATGTCGCGTACGGGCAGTCAAAGCTGGCCAACTCCATCTTCGCCGTCGAGCTCGACCGCCGCCTCCGCGCCGCCGGCGTCGACGTGCGCAGCATCGGCGCGCACCCCGGCTACAGCGCCACCGAGCTCCAGTACAGCGGCCCCCAGCTCGGCGGCGGTGGCCTCTACGCCCAGTTCATGAAGATCGTCACGCCCCTCATCGCCCAGCCCGCCGCCCGCGGCGCACTGCCCATCCTCCGCGCCGCCGTCGACCCCGCCGCCCAGGGCGGCGAGTACTACGGCCCCGACGGCCTCGGCAACGTTCGCGGCTACCCCGTCAAGCAGCCGTTCCTCAAGCCCGCCTACGACGCCGAGGTCGGCCGCCGGCTGTGGGAGGTTTCCGTCGAGCTCACCGACGTCGACTACGCCGAGCTCCGCGGCTGACCTGATGCAGGGAAGGACGCCTTACCTGCGTCCAATGCAGGTAAGGCGTCCTTCCCTGCATAACGCCGTCAGCGGCAGAGGACCCGGTCGAGGGCCTTGCGGAGTTCGACCGCTGAACCCTCTTCCTTTGTGCGCCAGGCGACGAAGCCGTCGGGGCGGACGAGGACGGCGCCGGTTTCCTGGATGCCGGCGGCGTCGGCCCAACCCTCGACGGCGTGGGAACGGATGCCGACCTCGAGGGCGGCGGTGAGCCAAGCGCCGGCGCGGGTGCCGGTGATCAGGGTGAAGCCGTCGACCAGGTCCAAAGTGGACCGACCGGGCGACACCCACAGGTGGGGGATGCGGCTGCCGGGGGAGCCGTCGAGGGTGAGAACCTCCAGTGACGGCATGGGTTCCGGGTCGATGACGGCGGGGGAGTCGTAGCGGTAGCCGGCGATGACCACCATGGCGTTGGCCATGCCGACGGCCTCACGGTCGGCGGCGCGCTCGGGGCGGATGTCCCAATGGAGCTCGCGGTGCTCACCGCGGATCAGGGACTGCGCCATGGTGAACTCGGCGACGGGCCTGCGCTCGAGCTCGTAGGTGTCGAGCAAGGCACTGCCGCCGGCGGCGAGCTTCCACGCCAGGTTGTGGCCGTCGGCGATGCCGGTGTTGAGGCCGAAACCACCGGTGGGCGGCACGACGTGGGCGGCGTCGCCGACGAGGAAGACGTTGCCCTGGCGGAACTTCTCGGCCACATGGGCGGTGGAGGCCCACGGCAGCTTGCTGATCACGTCCACGTCCAGGTCGGAAAGGCCGGTGGCGGCGCGGATCAGGCGCTGGAATTCGGACGCCGGCATGTCGGCGTCGCCGCGGGGCACATGGAAGATCCACCGGCCGTCGTCGTCGACCTTCATCAAGATCCCGGTCGCCTCGTCGTTGCGCAGCACGGTCATCGAGTACCGGGGCGCCGGCAGGCCGGGGGCCCGGAACAGCACGTTGAGCATGTGGTCGCCGAGCACCCCGGGACCGGTCGTGCCGATGCCGAGCAGTTCGCGGACCCGACTGCGCGCGCCGTCGGCGGCGATGACGTAGTCCGCGGTGACGGTCTCGCCGGATGCCGTGGTGATCACGCCGTCGTCGGTCACGCCAACGACTTCGGCGTTGAAGTCGACCCGTACGCCGAGGCTGCGGAGCAAGGTCAGGGCGGCCTGGTCGATGCGGTGCTGGGGTGAACTACCTGAAGCCACCGGGCCGATCTCGGGGAACTTGATGGGCCCGCTGAGCGGCGTCAACGAAGCCAGGCTCGGCCCGGTGGCCACGCCCGGGACCCGGTCCTCCGTCTCGTACTCGAGACCGGCCCAACGGGCGATCTCGGCCGACCGTGGGTTCAAGCCGAAGGCCCGCGGGTGGTCGGACACGGTGGCCCGCCGCTCCAACACCCGTACCGAAACGCCCTGTCGGGCCAGGAACACGGCCGTGCACAGGCCGACCGTGCCACCGCCGACGATCACTACGTCCATGTTTCCCCCTCCGAAGTGGGAACGTCGTTCCCGTCTTGGGAACACTGTACCCAGTTAGTAGGGTGAGCGCCATGGCCCCACCGTTCACGCTGGTCTGGACCCGACTGGCGGAGCCGCGCCGCCGGCAGGCGCTGAGCGTCGAGCAGATCGTCACGGTCGCGATCCGGATCGCCGACGCCGAAGGCACACCGGCGCTGACCATGCGCCGGGTGGCCACCGAAGCCGGCACCGGCACGACCTCGCTCTACCGCTACGTCACGAACAAGGACGAGCTGCTGGAGTTGATGGTCGACGCCGTGCAGGGCGAGGACGAGCTACGGGACCCGTCCGGTGACTGGAAGGCCGACCTGACGGTGGTCGCCGACGGCATGCGGGCCTCGATGCTGCGCCACCCGTGGCTGGCGACCGAGCTGCGCAGCCGGCCGTCGCTGGGCCCGAACGCCTTGCGCCGCAGCGACTTGGCGCTGGCGGCGGCCAGTGGCGCGACCGACGACATCACGCTTGCCTCGGCCCTGCTGGGGGCGGTGGCGAACTACGTGCACGGGGCGGTGCTGGCCGAGCTGTCGGAACGGGAAGACGTGCGCAGCACCGGAATGACCCAGGACGAGTGGCGCAACGCGGTCTCGCCGTACGTGCGGGAAGTGATCATCGACAGCGGGAAGTACCCGCTGGTGGCCCGCCGCATCTTCGACGCCGAAGACCTCAGTCACGACCAGCAGTTCGCCTTCGGGCTGAACTGTGTGTTGGCGGGCATAGAAAAAAGCGTGGCCCGCTGAGGGGGAGCGGGCCACGCGATCATTCAGTTGGTCTGGGCCCGCCGGCCGTCGAAGGCCGGCGGGGTCGGTCAGGCGCTCAGCACCGGCGCGTTCACCGGCTGCAGGGCGATGTCCAGCACCTCGCGGACGTCCGCCACCAGGTGCACCTCCAGCTGCTCACGCACCGAGGTCGGCACGTCGTCCAGGTCGGGCTCGTTCCGCTTGGGCAGCAACACAGTCGTGATACCCGCCCGGTGCGCGGCCAGCAGCTTCTGCTTGACGCCGCCGATGGGCAGCACCCGCCCGGTCAGCGACACCTCGCCGGTCATGGCCACGTCCGACCGGACCGGCCGTCCCGACAGCAGCGACGCCAGCGCGGTGGTCATGGTGACACCGGCGCTCGGGCCGTCCTTGGGCACCGCGCCGGCCGGCACGTGGACGTGCACGCCGCGGTCCTTCAGGTCGCCGACCGGCAGTTCCAGCTCGGCCCCGTGCGAGCGGAGGTAGCTCAGCGCGATGTGCGCCGACTCCTTCATCACGTCGCCCAGCTGCCCGGTCAGCGACACCCCGGTCGAACCCGTCTCCGCGTCGGCCAGCGAGGCCTCGACGAACAGCACGTCACCGCCGACACCGGTGACCGCGAGCCCGGTGGCGACGCCCGGCACCGCCGTGCGCTCGGCCGATTCCGGCGTGTGCCGCGGCCGCCCGAGGAAGTCGGGCAGGTTGTCGTTCGACACCGTCAGCGGCAGCTTGCCCTCGTCGACGGCCGCCTTGCGCAGCACGCGGGCGATGGACCGCTCCAGGTCGCGGACCCCGGCCTCCCGGGTGTACTCCGCGGCCAGCCGGCGCAGCGCGTCGTCGGTGACGGTGACGTCCTCGGCGGTCAGGCCGGCCCGCTCCAGCTGGCGGGCCAGCAGGTGATCACGGGCAATGGTGACCTTCTCGTCCTCGGTGTACCCGTCCAGCCGAACGAGCTCCATCCGGTCCAGCAGCGGGCCGGGGATGGACTCCAGCACGTTGGCCGTGGCCAGGAACAACACGTCCGACAGGTCCAGCTCGACCTCCAGGTAGTGGTCCCGGAACGTGTGGTTCTGCGCCGGGTCCAACACCTCCAGCAGGGCCGCCGTCGGGTCGCCGCGGTAGTCCGAGCCGACCTTGTCGACCTCGTCCAGCAGCACGACGGGGTTCATCGAGCCGGCCTCCTTGATGGCCCGCACGATGCGACCGGGCAGCGCGCCGACGTAGGTGCGCCGGTGGCCGCGGATCTCTGCCTCGTCCCGGACGCCGCCGAGGGCGACCCGGACGAACTTGCGGCCCATCGACCGGGCCACCGACTCGCCCAGCGACGTCTTGCCGACGCCGGGCGGCCCGACCAGCGCGAGCACGGCGCCGCTGCGCCGGCCGCCGACGACCCCGAGACCCTTGTCGGCCCGGCGCCGCCGCACCGCCAGGTGCTCGATGATGCGGTCCTTCACGTCGTCGAGGCCCGCGTGATCGGCGTCCAGCACCGCCCGCGCCCCGGTGATGTCGTAGGCGTCCTCGGTCCGCTCGTTCCACGGGATGTCGAGGACGGTGTCCAGCCAGGTCCGGATCCAGCTGACCTCGGGCGACTGCTCCGAGGTCCGCTCCAGCTTGTCCACCTCGGTCAGCGCGGCCTCCCGCACCTTCTCCGGCAGGTCGGCGGCCTCCACCCGGGCCCGGTAGTCCTGCTCCTCGGACGCCGGCTTGCCGTCCAGCTCGGCCAGCTCCTTGCGGATGGCCGACAGCTGCTGGCGCAGCAGGAACTCGCGCTGCTGCTTCTCCATGCCCTCCTTGACGTCCTTGCGGATCGTCTCGGCCACGTCCAGCTCGGCCAGGTGCTCACGGCCCCAGGCCAGCAGCTTCTCCAGCCGCTCGCGGACGTCCACGGTCTCCAGCAGCCAGATCTTCTGCTCGTCGCTGAGGTAGGAGGCGTAGCCGGCCAGGTCGGCCAGCGCGGAGGGGTCGTCGACGCCCTGCACCGAGTCGACCACCTGCCACGCGCCCCGCTGCTGCAGGATCGAGGTGACCAGGGTGCGGTACTCCTTGGCCAGCTCGTGCGTGCTCTCGTCGACCGCGGGCTCGTCCTGGACCTCGGCCTGCACCCACAGCGCCGCGCCGGGGCCGGTAGTGCCGGTGCCGATGCGCACCCGGTCGGTGCCGCGGACCACGGCGGCGCGCTCGCCGCCGGGCAGCCGGCCGATCTGGGTGATCACACCCAGCGTGCCCACCTTGGCGTACTTGCCCTCCAGGCGGGGGACCAGCAGCACCTTCGACCCGGTGTCGCCGGCCTGCGCGGCCTCGACGGCCGCGCGGATCTCCGCGTCGGCGAGCTTGACCGGCACCACCATGCCGGGCAGCACGACCACGTCGTCCAGCGGGAGCACCGGGAGTGCCAGTGTTTCGCTCACGTCATCCTCCAAGGTTGAGTCGTACTGGCTCAACCAACTGGAGCCGGGAACTGTTCCCGAACGGCTGTTCGCCGTGAGCGATCTCGGCCGCCGACTACGTTTCGTGAGGTGGTTGACGGTGCGGCACACCTGTAGTCAACGCGCAGTGATGCCGCGCATTCCCTGCGTGTTGTTCGCCCGCGGAGTGTGGACAGGGCGTGACCGCGCCCCCACCATTAACACGATCGGGTGAAGTTAGTCGGAAGGGGTCGCGCGGATGCACCGTCCTCGGTGGATACCGGCCGACGTCGACCTCGACCGCCCCAACCCGGCCCGGATCCTGGACTACTTCCTCGGCGGCGCGCACAACTTCGCCGTCGACCGGGCCGCCGCCAAGCAGGCCGTGCGGGCCATGCCCGAGGTGGCCAACGGCATGCGGGCCAGCCGGTCCTTCCTGAGACGGGTGGTCAACTGCCTGGTCGCCGCCGGCGTCGACCAGTTCCTCGACCTCGGCTCCGGCATTCCGACCGTGGGCAACGTGCACGAGATCGCGCACCGGATCAATCCCGCCGCCCGCGTGGTCTACGTGGACAACGAGCCCATCGCGGTGGCCCACAGCCGGACCATCCTCGGCGACAATCCGCTGGTCGCGCCGGTGCGGGCCGACCTGCGCCACCCCGACTCGGTGCTCGGCCTGCCCCAGGTCCGCGAGATGATCGACTTCTCCCGGCCGGTCGGCCTGATCGCCATCGCCGTGCTGCACTACCTGCCCGACGCCGACGACCCGCACGGCCTGGTCGAGGCCTACCGCGACGCGCTGGCCCCCGGCAGCTACCTGGCCGTCTCGCACGCCACGGTCGACTTCGTGCCCGAGGAGCAGCTGGGCGCGGTCAGCGAGGTCGAGGGCATCTACCGCAAGATCAGCGCCCAGCTGCACCCGCGGACCTACGGTGAGGTGGCCAAGTTCTTCACCGGCCTGGAGCTGATCGATCCCGGCGTGGTGCCGGTGCGGCAGTGGCGCTCCGAGTGGAGCGACCAGAACGAGGGCAAGGTCCACCTGTCCTACGGCGGCGTCGCCCGCAAGCCCTGACGCCCTACGTGACCGGGCAACCCCTGATTCCCTACCTGAGTGGCTCATTTGCGCTTGGCGGCCATGTGAGCCACTCACGTGGGGGCAAAACGCCAAATGAGCCACTCACGTGGGGGTGGGGGCGCGTGGGGTGGATCTCGACTGTCGGGGTTGGGCGTGTTCGGTCGTTAGCATGAACCGACCAGACGGCGGTGGGAGCGAGGAACCCGGTGGGAGTCCGGGGCGGTCGCGCCACTGTGAAAGCCAGACACTCCACCACCGGCCGTGATGTCTCTACCCGGGGCGCGGGACCCCGAGGAGGGTACGGCTGATGACTTCGCGCGTCCTGCTGCTCTCGACGGCAGACACGGACCTGTTGGCGGCCAGGGCCAGCGGGGCCGACTACACGGTCGGCAACCCGGCTCGGCTGGAGGTCGAGGAGCTGCCGGCGCTGCTCCGAGACGCCGATCTGGTGGTGGTGCGGCTGCTGGGCGGCAAGCGGGCCTGGGAAGAAGGCCTGGACGCGGTCCTGGCGGCGAACAAGCCGACGGTGTGCCTCGGCGGTGAGGCATCGCCGGACGCGGAGCTGATGGCGGTCTCCACGGTGCCGGCCGGCGTGGCCACGCAAGCGCTTGCGTACCTGGTCGAGGGTGGCCCGGCCAACCTGGGGCAGCTGGCCGGCTTCCTGTCCGACACGGTGTTGCTGACCGGCGAGGGATTCGAGCCGCCGGTGAAAACGCCCGTTTACGGCGTGCACGGCGAAAGGCGGCACGAAGAAGGCAGGCCGACGGTCGGCATCGTGTTCTACCGGGCGCACGCGCTGGCCGGAAACACGGCATTTGTCGACACGCTGGCCGACGCGGTGGAGGCGGCCGGAGCCAATGTGCTGCCGGTGTTCTGCGGCTCGCTGCGCGGCCTGGCCGGCGACGAGTCCGAAGGGCTGCTCGAAGTCCTCAGCCGCTGCGACGCGGTCGTGGCGACGGTGCTGGCGGCCGGCGGGGCGGTGGCGGCGGACGCCAGCGCGGGCGGCGACGAAGACGCCTGGGACGCGGGGGCGTTGGCGCAGCTGGACATCCCGGTGCTGCAAGGACTCTGCCTCACGTCGTCACGGGCGGCCTGGCGGGAGTCCGACGCGGCACTGTCCCCGATGGACGCGGCGATGCAGGTGGCGATCCCGGAGTTCGACGGCCGGCTGATCGGCGTTCCATTCTCCTTCAAGGAGAACGGCCCGGACGGCATCCCGGTGTACGTGGCCGACGGCGAACGCGCGGCGAGGGTTGCCGGCACGGCGGTGGGGTTGGCCCGACTGCGGCACGTGCCCAACGCGGACAAGAAGGTCGCGATCGTGCTGTCGTCGTACCCGACGAAGCACGCCCGCGTCGGCAACGCGGTCGGCCTCGACACGCCGGCCTCGGCGGTGATCCTGCTCAAGCGGATGGCCGAGCAGGGCTACGACCTCGGCGGCCTCGACGTGTCCACTTTGGACGGCGACCGGCTGATCCACCGGCTGATCGCGGCCGGCGGGCACGACGTGGACTGGCTGACCGAGGAGCAGATGTCCGGCGCGGCCATCACGATCCCGTCGGCCACCTATCGCCGTTGGTTCGACGCGCTGCCGCAGAGTTTCCGCGATGGCGTCACGGAACACTGGGGTGCGGCGCCGGGTCAGCTCTACGTCACCGACGACGAGATCTACGTGGCCTCGCTCCAGTTCGGCAACGTGATGCTGATGATCCAGCCGCCGCGCGGCTTCGGTGAGAACCCGGTGGCCATCTACCACGACCCGAACCTGCCGCCCTCGCACCAGTACCTGGCCGCCTATCGCTGGCTGGAGCACGAGTTCGGCGCGCACGCGGTGCTGCACCTCGGCAAGCACGGCACACTGGAGTGGTTGCCGGGCAAGGGGTTGGGCCTGTCCGACGACTGCGCGCCGGATGCCGTGCTCGGCGGCCTGCCGATGATCTACCCGTTCATCGTGAACGATCCCGGCGAGGGCACGCAGGCCAAGCGCCGCGCACACGCCACCGTGGTCGACCACATGATCCCGCCGATGGCCCGCGCCGACACGTACGGCGACATGGCCAAGCTGGAGCAGCTGCTGGACGAGTACGCGACCGTGCAGGCGCTGGACCCGACCAAGCTGGCCACCGTGCGCGGCCAGATCTGGGAACTGGTCACCAGCGCCAAGCTGCACCACGACCTGCACCAGTCCGAGGCGCCCGGCGAGGACGACTTCGACGACTTCGTCATGCACATCGACGGCTACCTGTGCGAGATCAAGGACGTGCAGATCCGCGACGGCCTGCACATCCTCGGCCGCGCCCCGGAAGGCGAAGAGCTGATCAACGACGTGCTCGCGGTGCTGCGGGCGCGACAGGTGTTCGGCGGCAAGGTCGGGGCGATCACGGGACTTCGGGCCGCGCTGGCCGTCCACTTCGGACTGGACGAGGAGCGGCTGCTGGCCGATCCGGGCGCTCGCGTCGAGGCCGGCCGACTGTCCGAACTGGTCGACGGCCCGGCGCAGACCGGCGCCGATGCGGTTGACCTGCTGGAGGAGCTGGCCCGCCGGCTGGTGACCTCGGTGCACGACAACGGCTGGACGACCGAGGGCAGCACGGAAACCGTGCTGGGGGAACGTATCGAGGCAGTGGAGACGGTGCTCGCCTTCGCCCGCGACGAGTTGGTGCCGCGACTGGCCCGTACCACCGACGAGATCACGAATGTGCTGCGCGCACTGGACGGCCGGTTCATCGAGCCGGGCCCGTCCGGATCTCCGACCCGCGGCCTGGTGTCGGTGCTGCCCACCGGCCGCAACTTCTATTCCGTCGACCCCAAGGCGATCCCGTCCCGCAACGCCTTCGACGTCGGCTCGGCCTTGGCCGATTCGTTGCTGGAACGTCATCGCGCCGACACCGGGGAATGGCCGCGCAGCGTCGGTCTGACGGTGTGGGGCACGTCGGCCATGCGCACCCAGGGCGATGACATCGCGGAACTGTTGTGGCTGCTGGGAACCCGCCCGGTGTGGGACGACGCGTCGCGCCGGGTCACCGGCTTCGAGATCGTGCCGGTTCCGGAACTGGGGCGTCCCCGGATCGACGTGGTGGTGCGGATCTCCGGCTTCTTCCGGGACGCCTTCCCGCACGTGGTGGCGGTGCTGGACGACGCCATCGCCGCGGTGGCCCGGCTCGACGAGTCCGACGAGGACAACTACGTCGCCGCCCACTTCCGCCGCGACGTGGAAGAACACGGCGACGAACGCCGCGCGACCACCCGGATCTTCGGCTCCAAGCCCGGCGCCTACGGGGCCGGTCTGCTGCCGCTGATCGACTCCCGGAACTGGCGTGACGACGGCGATCTGGCCGAGGTCTACGCCACCTGGGGCGGCTACGCCTACGGCCGCGGCCTCGACGGCACGCAGGCCCGTGCCGACATGGAGACCGCGTACCGCCGGATCCAGGTGGCGGCCAAGAACGTGGACACGCGTGAGCACGACATCGCCGATTCGGACGACTATTTCCAGTACCACGGCGGCATGGTGGCCATGGTGCGGTCGCTGACCGGCGACAACCCGGCGGCCTACGTCGGCGACTCGGCGGTGCCGCACGCGGTCCGCACGCGCACCCTCGGCGAGGAGACCAAGCGCGTGTTCCGGGCCCGCGTTGTCAACCCCCGCTGGATATCGGCCATGCGTCGACATGGTTACAAGGGTGCATTCGAGCTGGCGGCCACAGTGGACTACCTGTTCGGTTTCGACGCCACGGCCGGTGTTGTCGACGACTGGATGTACGCGCAACTTGCAGAATCCTACGTTTTCGACAAGGAAGTTCAGGACTTCATGCGCACGTCGAACCCGTGGGCACTGCGCGGCGTGACGGAGCGCCTGTTGGAAGCAGCCGATCGGGGACTGTGGTCGCAACCGGACGAGACCGTTCTCGACCAACTGCGTACGGTCTATCTGGAACTGGAAGGCCAGTTGGAGGAATAACGCGCGCCGTTTGACCCCAGACCGGTGACTTCACGCGCATTTCCCCGCCAAAGGTCCTTTAATGACAGGGAGCGCACAGCGGGTTCGCCGCCGCGGAGACCATGCCGCGGCGGTGAACCCGAGGACCTCGGCCGCCGTACCAGACAGGGTCGGGTCCGTCACTGGGGAAGGGGTGCGCCGTGCGGTTCGAGCTGGTCCTGCTGTCCGCGATCGCCGCGGCCGGCCTCCTGCTGGGCTGGTGGCTCACCTCGCCGCGGTTCATCGGCTTCCTGGTGGCGCGGCGGCTGCGCCGGCTCAAGGCGGTGGCCCGCTCGCTGTCGCCGATGCTGACCGACGAGCCCGACCCGATGGCCAACGTGGTCGTGATCAACCGGGCCGAGTCGACCCCGGTGCCGGCGCAGCGCAGCGCCGAGCTGCCGCCCGGCGACACCATCGACACCCTGACCCAGCCGATCGTGAATTGACTGACGCGCCAATCAACTCAGGCGCAGGACTGACGCTTGGAAGGGGCCTTCCTCCACTCCGAGTGCAGGAAGGCCCCCTTCCAAGCGTTAACTGAGCCCGGGCTAACTCAGGCGCAGGGCCGAGTTGAGGCAGTCCAGTGCGGAGCTCTGGCGGCTGGCGTCGGCGGTGTCGAACGGTCCACTCCAGAACAGACCCAGCTGGTTGGCCTGGTTGCGGGTCTTCCACACGGCCAGCGCGTTGCGCACGGCGAACGCGGTGTAGGCCGATGACGGCGCGACCTCGTTGAGCGCCACCAGGTTCCGCACGAAGATCCCCTTGAACTGGGTCTGGTCCACGTCGCACCGTTTGGCCTCACACGACTCATGAAGCACACCGTTCCCATCGGTGAGCCTGGTCATCGCGGCGTTGGCGATGGAGGTGGCCGACTGCAACAGATCCCGGTGGCCGGTCAGCCGGTACAGGTCGGCCAGCCCGCCCAGCACCACGCCCTGGTTGTAGGTCCACGTGGTACGCCCGTTGTTGTGGCAGTCGTCGGTCAGCCCGTCGTTGACCAGACCCTGAGCATTGATCATGCCGGTGTGCGCGAACCAGTCCCACTCCAGCTCGGCCCAGCGCTGGTAGTTGGCCGCGGCCGCACCGGTGGTGCGCAGGGCCAGCGCGGCGGCCAGTGACAGGAACAGCTCGTTGGGGATGGCGTTCTTGTAGTCCCGGTTCTTCGACCACCAGATGCCGCCGCCGCAGGTCAGGTCCCAGCCGCCGGCCATGTCGGTGAACAGCGACTCGGCCGCGACCAGGTAGCGCTGCTCGCGGGTCTGGTCGTAGGCCTGCACCCAGGTCAGGCCCCACCAACCCTCGTCGTCGTAGTAGTCGTTGCGGAACCAGGTGCCGACGTTCTGGTTGTACGTGTTGTTCGCACGCTGCTCGCCCAGGTCGTTGCCGAGCAGGCTGGACGCGACCAGCTGGGCCTGGAGCGCGTTGGCCGTGTTCCACCACTGCGTCGTGCGGTAGCGGCCGTCGTCCGGGTTGTACCAGTGGTCGAGTGTCGCGGACGCCTCAGTGACCCACTTGAACGCGGGAGACGGCGCGGTCGGTGCCGCCTGCGCGGTGACAGGCAGCGCCAACAGCGCGACACAGAGCAAGGGGCCGAGACGAGAAAGCATGGACCTGATCGTGACAGATCAAGATCGGAAGGCTCCGGCGACTCCGAGGAACAGGTCGTTGCCGTCGACCTCGCCGATCGACACCCGCGCGCCCTCACCGGGGAACGGCCGCACCATCACGCCCTTGGCCTGGGCCAGCTCGGCGAACTCCATGGTCCGCTCGCCCAGCCGCAGCCAGACGAAGTTGCCCTCGGAGCTCGGCACGGTCCAGCCCTGGTCACGCAGCGCGTCCAGCACCCGCCCGCGCTCCTTGGTGATGTGCTCCACCCGTTCGAACAGCTCGGCCTCGGCGGCCAGCGACGCGATGGCGGCGTCCTGCGCGAGCTGGCTCACGCCGAACGGCACGGCCACCTTGCGCAGCGCGGTCGTCACCGGCTCGTGCGCGACGGCGTAGCCCACGCGCAGCCCGGCCAGCCCGTACGCCTTGGAGAAGGTGCGCAGCAGCGCCACGTTCGGACGCTCGCGGTAGATCTCCAGGCCGTCCGGGATCTCCGGGTCGCGCACGAACTCCCGGTACGCCTCGTCGATCAGCACCAGCACGTCGCCGGGCACGCGGTCGAGGAACCGCTCCAGCTCGGCGCGGCGGATCGCGGTGCCGGTGGGGTTGTTGGGGTTGCACAGCACGATCAGCCGGGTCCGGTCGGTGATCGCCGCGGCGATCGCGTCCAGGTCCTGGTGCTCGTCCGGGGTCAGCGGCACCTGCACCGAGTGCGCGCCGACCATCTTGGTGATGATCGGGTACGCCTCGAACGACCGCCACGGGTAGATGACCTCGTCCCGGTCGTCGCACGCGGCCTGCATCACCTGCTGGATCACGCCGACGCCGCCGGTGCCGGTGGCCACGTGCGTCTCCGGCACGCCCAGCCGCTCCGCGATCGCCGGGATCAGGGCCGAGCAGCCCATGTCCGGGTAGCGGTTGTGCGAGCGCAGCGCCCGCTCCATGGCCTCGAGCACGCCGGGCAGCGGGTCGTGCGGGTTCTCGTTCGAGGAGAGCTTGAACGCCGGAGCGCCGTCCGCGCCGACGGCCGGCTTGCCCGGCTTGTAGGTCGGAATGTCGTCCAGCGCGACGCGCAGCTTCGGTCCGGTGCTCATGGGTCTCACTCTACGATCCGGTCTCTCGAGTTCAGACCCGCCAACCAGTCGACTGTCTCCTTGAGGGCCCGTTCCCGGACCGCCTCGGGGGACAGGAACAGGTCGTGCATGCCGCCCTCGATGGACACCACGGTCACGTGCTGCCCGATCTTCGGCGCCCACTTCAGCATCTGCCGCACGTCCAGCACGGTGTCGGCCCGCATCGCCTCCGGGGCCCACGCCTTGGTCTTGAGCAGGCTGTGCGAGGACCGCAGCAGCAGCACCGGCACCCGCACGTCCAGCCCACGGTGCAGCTTGGCGTGCTGCCGGCGGATGGTGCGCAGCCAGCCGGCCCGCACCGGGAAGCCGTTCTTGGGCTTCCAGTCGGTGTTGAACTCCCACTCGCCGTTGTCGTCGCGGTGCAGGCTCAGCCCGTACGGGCTCTCCAGCCCGTTCTGCACGACGGCGGTCGGGCTGACCTTGCCCAGCACGTCCACCGCCCAGGTGCCGACCGTGCGCATGAACCAGTTCTCCTGGAGGTCCACCCACGGGCTGTTGAGCACCAGCGCGTCGAGCACGTTGTCGTCACGGCGCTCGTGCGCCCACATGATCGAGATCAGGCCGCCGGTCGAGTGGCCCATCAGCGTCAGCCGGGAGTGGCCGTCCTCGTCGCGGATGATGCGCGCGGCCGCGTCCAGCTCCTCGAAGTGGCACGTGAGGTCGGTGACGAAGTTGGGCACCTGTCCCGGCTGCAGAGACCGGCCGTAGGCCCGCAGGTCCACCGCGTAGAAGTCGTAGCCGGCGGCCGCGAAGTGCTCGGCCACGTGCTTCTGGAAGAAGTAGTCGACGAAGCCGTGCACGTAGAGCACGGCCCCGTTCACCGGCTTCTCCGCCCGATGCCGGACCAGGTGGGCGACGTTGTCGCCCCCGGTCCGGTACCCGCCGGCAGTGCGCCGAGCGGCAGCGTCACAACCTCGTAGCCCTCACCGAGCACATCGCGTTCCACGCCCGACAGTATTAGCCATGAGCTGGTCAAACCGGCTTAACGGCGAGCGGCAGCTTGGTCACGGCGACCATGACGAACGGGTTGCGCTCCTCCACCTTGGCCACGTCGACCTCGATGTCGGCGTACCGCTCCAGCATGATCTTCAGCGCCACCCGCGCCTCCAACCGGGCCAAGGGCGCGCCGAGGCAGACATGGATGCCCTTGCCGAAGGTGACGTGGTGGTTGGACTCCCGGCGCAGGTCGAACTTCGCCGGGTCGGCGAACACCCGCTCGTCCCGGTTGGCCGCGGACAGCATGGGCAGCACGAACTGCTTGGCCGGGATGGTCACGCCGCCGAGCTCGACCTCCTCGTGGGTCATCCGGGCGATCCGCGGGAACGGCGTGCGCAGCCGCAGCACCTCCTCGATCGCCGCCGGCAGCAGCGACAGGTCACGGCGGACCTCGGCGATGGCGTCCTGGTTCTCGTGGAAGGTCAGGATGCTGTTGCCCAGGGTGGCCGTGGTGGTGATGTGGCCGGCCAGCAGCAGCAGGCCGACGAAGCCGATGATCTCCTCGTCGTCCAGCTTGCGGCCGTCGTCGTCGACCTGGGTCAGCTGGCTGGTCAGGTCGTCGCCGGGGTTGCGCCGGCGGTCCTTGATGAACGCGAGGAAGTAGTCGTTCATCTCCCGCATCACCGGCACCACCTGGGCGGTCAGCTCGGCCCGGATCTCGGCGATCGACTTGTCCTGCGGGATGTCCCGGTCCAGCAGCGTGTCGGCCCAGCGGCGGAACAGCGCCTGATCGGAGGTCGGGATGCCGAGCAGGTTGGCGATGACGATCACCGGCAGCGGATAGGCCAGCGCGTCGACCAGGTCGAACTCGGTGCCGGCGGCGTCGAGCAGCTCACGGGTCAGCGCGTCGATGGCCGGCTCCATGTCGGCCACGAACCTCGGCGTGAAGGCCTTGCTGACCGTGCCCCGCAGCTGCCGGTGCCGCGGGTCGTCCATCTGGATGAAGTTGCCCTTCTGGAACAGGGCGAAATCCTCCGACATCGGCACCAGCTCGGACATGTCCGAGCCGAACACGGCGGCGTTGTGCAGTACCTCGTTGACCTCGGGGTGGCCGAGCACCATCCAGGACTGCTGCTTGTCCGCGAAGACGACCTGGCCCTCCTTGCGCAGGCCCTCGAGGTAGTCGAGGAAGTCCTGGAGGGTGGGCCTCGCCGTGGTGGTCATGTGAATCCCCTAGCTTGTGAAGTTGTCTCAGTCCTCCGGCGCGCCGCCGTGGACCGTCGCCGCGAGGGCGTTGTGGAAGTCCTGGAGCATGGAGAACACCTTGGGCTGCAACGCTTCCAGTGCCGTCCGGTCGGGCGGGCCGTCGGCGTGCAGCGCCTGGCGGATGGTGTGGGCCAACAGCTTGGCCGCGGCCTCGTCGTCGTGTGTGTCGGCGAACGGGCCCAGCATCGGACCGGTCAGGTAGAAGCCGGTCTGGATGGCCGACATGACATAGCGCTGCGACTCGATGTCCTGATCGGTGCGGACCAGCCCGTGCTCGCGCAGGACGTGAAACAGATCGCCGAACAGGTCGATCTTGACCCGCCGCAGCGGCTGCATGGCCGGGTCCACGGCCAGGTCGCCGAGGATCTCGATGTTCCGGCTGAACATGGCCCGCAGCAGCGGCCGCTTCATCACGCCCAGGTAGACCATCTGTGCCTGCTCGGCCGGCAGCATCATGATCGGATCGCGCCGCAGCGCGTCGAGCATCTCGGCCGTCATGGCCACCGACTCCCGTACCAGCACGCTCAGGAACAGCTCGGAGCGGTTGCGGAAGTGCAGGTAGACCGTGCCCTTGCCGATGCCGGCCTGCTTGGCCACGTCCTCGATGGTCACCCGCTTGTAGCCCCAGCGCAGGACCAGGTCGGCGGCCGCGTCGAGGATCCGCTCCCCACGCTCGTGCTGCCCCGGCATCGTCCGCCTCCTTGACTCGTGACCAGATTTCTTATCCGGTCACGAGTCACGCTAGACCGGGTGCGCACGGTCGTCAACGCCTTTCGTGTGACACCCCGGCGAGTGGGTTTCCTTGTGACGGAGGGCACTGCCCTGTTCCGTTACCGGTATGCGAATCTCCAGGTCGAGCCGCCTGACCGTGGTGGTGTGCGCCGTCTTAGTCGCCCTCGCCGCCGCCGTTCCGGCGGCCGCCAGTCCCCGCGTCGTCGGCGGCGAACGGGCCAGCATCGTGGAGTTCCCGTGGGTCGTCTACCTGACCGACGCGACCGGATTCCAGTTCTGCGGCGGCACCGTGGTCGCGGCCACCAAGGTGCTCACCGCGGCGCACTGCATGGCCGACCAGCGCGCGGACAACCTGCGCGTCGTCGTCGGCCGTGAGGACAAGCAGAGCACCGACGGCCGGGTCGTGACGGCCACGTCGGTCCAGGTCGCCAAGGCCTACCGGGGCGATCCGACCGGCGGGTCCGACTGGGCGGTGATCACGTTGAGCCGCAGGGTGAACGTGCCGCCGCTGCCGCTGGCCAAGGACGCTGCGGTGTACCAGACGAACGCGATGGGCCTGGTGCTCGGTTGGGGTCGCACCTCGGAGAGCGGTGAGGTGTCGCGCTACCTGATGGAGGCGTCCGTCCCGCTGGTGGCTGACGCCACGTGCGGCAAGTCGTACCAGGAGTACCGCGCCACGGCGATGGTGTGCGCGGGCTACGCCCAGGGCGGCGTCGACACGTGTCAGGGCGACTCCGGTGGCCCGCTCGAGATGAACGGGGAGCTGGTCGGCATCACGTCGTTCGGCGAGGGCTGTGCCCGCCCCGGCTACTACGGCGTCTACACCCGCGTGGCGTCGTACGAGCCGCTCATCGACGAGCTCATCGCCGCCGGCTGACTCTGCTGGGTTGTGGCGCCCGTCCCGGGAATCCGGGGCGGGCGTCATTTTTACGCCAGGACCAGTCCTACTGAGATGGTCATGAAGGCGGCGGCCGACACGGCGTCCAGAGTGGTCGTGACGCCCGGGCGCTGGAGCCGGCGGGACATGCGGCCGGCGGCCAGCACGATCGTCGCCTCCCAGCACGCGGCCAGCACCAGGAACACCGCGCCGAGCACCCCGAGCTGGAGCACGGCGTCACCCGATCCGATGAATTGCGGCAGGAACGCCAGGGAGAACAGCAGCATCTTCGGGTTCATCAGGTTGGACAGGAAGCCCTGTCGGAACGGATGGGCCACGACGACCGGTTCGTCCGACTCGGGCCGACGCGGCTTCAGCAGGCCCCTGACGATCTGCAGGGCGAGGAACGCCAGGTAGGCGGCCCCGAGCCAGCGCAGCACGTGCAGCAACGCGGGGTAACCGGCGAGCAGCGCGCCCAGCCCGGAGGCGACGAGCGCGATCTGCACCGCGCTGGCCGTGTGCACGCCGGCCAACGCCCGCAGCCCGGCCTTCGTCCCGGCCCGTAGCGACGTCCTGAGCAGCAGGAACGCGTCCATCCCCGGCGTGATGACCACGACGAGGCTGGCGAGCAGGAAGGCGGGCAGGGTGGAAACGTCGAACGTCACGGCGAAACTCCGGTCCAAGCGGGGTATGGCAGAACAAACTTCCGCCGTCTAGGTCGTAGACGGCCGAATCTTCGGTACTGACACGATCCTAACGGGAAATTTTCCGGCCTTGACACGTTCGGGTGAGTGATCTCGATCGCGGCCCACCGGTCGTTGTGGATCGGCTACGGTCTGTGGCCTCCCCCTCCCTGTAGGAGTGCTCGCCGTGCCCTTTTCCGTCCGGCGGTCGGCCGCCGTTCTCGCCTTGCTGCTCACTGCTGGATCCTTCGCGGCGGTGCCCGCTGATGCGCAGGTGTCGGCCGTCGACGGCGCCGGCTCGCCGCGGATCGTCGGCGGCGACGAGGCCAGCACCACCACGACGCCGTGGGTCGTCGCGCTGACCACCAGCAACGGCCAGTTCTTCTGCGGCGGCACGCTGGTCGCGCCGACCAAGGTCGTCACCGCCGCGCACTGCGTCACCACGCCCATGATCAGCAGCGGCGTGGCCGCCAAGTCGCCGTCCTCGCTGCGGGTCGTGGCCGGCCGCACCGACCTGCGGGGCTACGACGGCATCGAGGCCCGGGTCTCGTCGGTGTGGTTCGAGCCCCGGTTCCGTGACGTCGGCACCGGGTACGACGTGGCCGTGTTGACGCTGACGCGGACCGTGCCCTACCGGACGCTGCCGCTGGTCGCCGCCGGCGACACCTCGGGCTACGCCCCCGGCGTCGTCGCCACCGTGCTCGGCTGGGGCCGGGTCGGTGAGACCGCCGGGCCGTCGCCGACGCTCCAGTCCGTGCAGGTGCCCGTGGTCGCCGACAAGACGTGCGCCGCCGAGGAGTCCGACTTCGACGCCAACTCCATGGTGTGCGCCGGCTATCCGCAGGGCGGCCGGGACGCGTGTGCCGGCGACTCCGGCGGTCCCATGGTCGTCGACGGGCGGTTGGTCGGCGTGGTGTCGTGGGGCGACGGCTGCGCCCGTGCGGGCAAGCCCGGCATCTACACCCGGCTGACCAGCTACCAGGATGAGGTGTCTGCCCAGTTGCGCGCGTGATACCAAGGGGCATGACGCTTCACGCCACCCTGCGCCGCGAGTGGGCCGCCGACCTGACGCCGCAGCAGCTCTACGACCTGCTGCGGCTGCGGGTCGACGTGTTCGTGGTCGAGCAGAAGTGCCCCTATCCCGAGCTCGACGACCGCGATCTGACGCCCAGCACCCGGCATTTCTGGCTGGCCGGTGACGACGGCCGGGTGCTGGCCACGCTTCGGCTGCTGGAGGACAAGCCCGACTCGTTTCGTATCGGCCGGGTCTGCACCGCCGCCGACGCGCGGGGCAACGGCCTGTCCGGGCGGCTGATGGAGGCCGCCGTGGCCGAGATCGGCGACGCGCCCAGCGTGCTCGACGCACAGGTGTCCGTGAAGGACTTCTACGCCCGCTTCGGCTATGTGACCGAGGGCGAGGAGTTCTTGGAGGACGGCATCCCACATATCGTGATGCGTCGGGTCCTTTAGCACGCTCCGTCACCAACTGACGAGCCTCTTGCGTGATGCCGCACCGGTTTGCCGCTCGCTAGCGTCCACTGTGGATTCATTCCCCGAATGCACGGAGGTCGCCATGTCGTTGTTGCGCAGAGCCCTGGCCGTGTCGGCGGCGATCGCCGCCACGGCCGCGTTCACCCTCGCCCCGGCGCAGGCCACGCCCCCGCTCAAGTGCCGCGTCAACACCGCCGCCAACGCGTACTTCACCATCACCGTCGAGCGGGGCTTGATGTCCTGCAACGTCACCGAGGTCGGCATCATCGGCCACACGCTGCCCGACGGCGCGGCCGACCTGAGCGTCTGGGGCCCGGACAACTTCAGGCACCTCACCCACGCCGAATCCGGCGTCTACAAGACCGTCTGGCGCGGCGACCACGCTCCGGGCTCCGACTGGTGCGCCAGCTTCGTCGGCTACGCCGCCGCCCTCTGCCTGCTGGCCTGACCCCACCCTTCCTTTGGCACATGCGGTCCGCATGTGCCTCTGGGAGGCAAGTACGACGCGCATGTGACGTTCGGTCACGAGTGGTCGAGCCGGTTGTGTGATAGCGGGGAGGGGTGCCGGTCACTAGCGTCGGGGAGCGGTTTCGAACCGCTCGAGTCCACGGAGGACCGATGTCTGCCAGCAGAGTTCTGGCCCTGTCCATGGTGATCGCCGCCGGTCTGGCCCTGTGCGCCACGCCCGCGTCCGCCCACACCGACCTTGGCTGTCGCCCGAACCACACGTCGAACGCCTATTTCAAGCTGAGCGTGAAGCGAGCACTGCTCAGCTGCGACGTGATCGAGTTCGGCATGACCGGCACCGAGGCCCTCGACCCTGATGGCGCCGAGTTCGCGGTGTGGGGCCCGGACAACTTTCAGGGCCTGGTGCGCACTTCGCCCGGCGAGTACACCGTCGCCTGGAAGGGTGACCACGCGGCCGGGGCCAAGTGGTGCGCCAGCTTCGTCGGCGACTACGCCGAGCTCTGCCTGACGACCTAGTCAGTGCCCCGGCGCGGTCCGGGTGATCACGTCGACGGCCCGGTCCAGGTCGGCCGGCGACAGGTCGGCCCGGGCCGTCAGCCGCAGCCGGGAGATCTGGTCCGGGGTCGACGGCGGCCGGAAGCAGCCGACGACGACGCCGGCCGTGCGGCAGTCGTTGGCCCACGCCACGGCGGCCTCGGGCGAGGGTGCCTGGATCGAGACCACGGCGGCCGTCGGCGTGCTGACCAGCAGACCGGCGGCGGTGAGGCGTTCGGTCAGCTCGAGGGCGTTCCCTCGGGCTTGACCGGCCAGCTGCGGCTCCTCCTTGAGCACGCGCAGCGCCGTGAGGGCGGCGGCAGCGCTGCCCGGGGCCAGGCCGGTGTCGAAGATGAAGCTGCGGGCGTGGTCGATCATGTGCTTGATCACCCGGCGTGGTCCGAGGATCGCCCCGCCTTGCGCACCCAGCGACTTGGACAGCGTCAGCGTCATCACCACGTTGGGCGAGCCGGCCAGGCCGGCGTCGTGGACCGCGCCCTTGCCGGCGTCGCCGATCACGCCGAAGCCGTGGGCGTCGTCGACCAGCAACGCCGCCGCGTGCTTGCCGCACGCTTCGGCCAGCTGGGGCAGCGGCGCCAAGTCCCCGTCCACCGAGAACACCGAGTCGGTCACCACCAGCGCCCGCTCGTGCTTACGCTTGGCCAGCGCGTTCGTCACACCGGCCACGTCGCAGTGCCCCATCACCGCCACGTCGGCCTTCGACAGCCTCGTCCCGTCGATCAGCGAGGCGTGGATCAGCTTGTCGGCCACGATCGCCGTGCCCGGTCCCGTCAGCGCCGCCACGGCGGCCAGGTTGGCCATGAAGCCCGACGAGAACACCAGCGCCGCCTGCATGCCGCAGAACGAGGCCAGCTCCAGCTCCAGCTCCGTGTGCAGCTCCGTCGACCCCGTGACCAGGCGCGATCCGGTCGAGCCCGCCCCCCACTTCAGCGCCGCCGCCGCGGCCGCCCCGGCCACCCGCTTGTCCCGGGCCAGCCCCAGGTAGTCGTTGCTGGCCAGGTCGAGCGCGTCCGAGCTGGCGGCGCGAGGTCGCAGCTGCCGGGCCAGGCCGGCCTCCTGCCGGGCCTGCGCGCGGACGTCGATCCAGTCGAACACCTCGTCGGGCGTAGGGGTCGTCACGCCCGCCAGTCTCGCATCAGCCGACCGGCCCGCCGTCACGGCCGGGTCGGTCAGGCCCCGACCTCGGTGTACTCCTGGATGCGGTGCATGTCCCGGCCGGGCGGCTCGCCGAACAGGCGGCGGTACTCCCGGCTGAACTGGGACGGGCTGTCGTAGCCGACGGCGTAGCCCACCGCGGCCACCTCGGTCGGGGCAGCCATCAGCCGCAGCCGGGCCTGCTGGAGGCGGAGCTGTTTCTGGTACTGGAGCGGGCTCATCGCGGTGACCGCCCGGAAGTGCCGGTTGAGGGTCGCCACGCTGACCCCGATCTCGTCGGCCAGCTCGGCGATGCGGATGGTGCGGTCGTAGTGCCGGGCGATCCACTCGGTGGCCCGACCGACCAGCGACACCCGGCTGTCCTCCATGCCGATCCGCCGCACAGCCGCGCCACGGGGCCCGTTCATCAGCCGCCAGTGGATCTCCCGCTCGACCCCCGCGCCGAGCACCGCGAAGTCGGCCGGCCGGTCGAGCAGCCGCAGCAGCCGGACCACGGCGTCGAGCAGCTCCTCGTCGGCGTCGGCGGTGACGATGCCGCTGCTGGTGTCGTCGTCCCGGCCGCCGCCGGTCTCCAAGAGCAGCTCGGTGATCACCGACTTCTTCAGCGGCAGCCCCATCGCCACGAACGGCTCGGCCGGGCTGGCCTGGGTGATGTGCCCGGTGACCGGCAGCTCCAGCGACGCGATCAGGTACTGCCCGGCCCGGTAGTCGAAGACCTGGTCGGCCAGCGTGGTCTGCTTGCCGCCCTGGGCCACCAACGCCATCACCGGCCGGGTCACGCCGCCGGTGCCGTTGGCCGTGGACGTGGTGACGACGACGGTCATGCCGTCGATCCACACCGGCCGAGCAGGCCTCGCTTCCAGCCGGGTGATCCGCTCGGTCAGCTCGCGCAACGTCGTCCGCACACTCCTATGACAGCAAAGTTGCGCAGATCGTGCAACGCGTGGAGCTGATCGTTCTAGGAGCGAACCGGATCCGCTGGTGAACTGGAGTCAGCAACTGATCGGATCAGACAACTGGAGCGTGTGTCATGTCGCTGGACTCGTACGTCACCCTCGGACGGTCCGGCCTGCGGGTCAGCCCGTTCACCCTGGGCACGATGACCTTCGGCGAGGACTTCGGCTGGGGCAGCAGCCCCGAGGTGTCGGCCGACATCCTCGCCGCGTACCTCGACCGGGGCGGCAATTCCCTGGACACGGCCAACATCTACACGGCCGGCCACTCGGAGCGGATCATCGGCGACTACTTCGCCGCCAACCCGGCCAAGCGCGACGGCGTGGTGCTGGCCACCAAGTTCTTCGGCAACCTCCGGCCCGGCGACCCCAACGGCGGCGGCGTCGGCCGCAAGGCGATCATCCAGCAGCTGGAGAACTCGCTGCGCCGGCTGCGCACCGACTACCTCGACCTGTACTGGCTGCACAACTACGACCCGAGGATGCCGGTCGAGGAGACCATGCGCACCCTCGACGACCTGGTCACCGCGGGCAAGATCCGCTACGTCGGCCTGTCCGACCTGCCGGCCTGGCGGGTGGCCGAGCTGGCCGTCACCGCCAAGTTCCGCTCATGGGTGCCCATCACCGCCCTTCAACTCGAGTACTCCCTGCTGGAACGGACCTCCGAGGGCGAGCTCATCCCGGCCGCCCAGGAGCTGGGCATCGGCGTGCTGCCGTGGAGCCCGCTCAAGAACGGCTTCCTGTCCGGCAAGTACGCCAGTTCCCGGCCGACCACCGCGGCTCGCGGCAACCACGGCTACTTCCAGCCGCCGACCGCCGCCGAGTACGTCGTGATCGACGCGGTCAACGAGGTCGCCGCCGAACTCGGCGTGAGCGGCGCGGCCGTCGCACTGTCCTGGGCCCAGGGCCGTCCGGGCATCACCTCCACGATCATCGGCGCCCGCACGCTGGAGCAGTTCACGGCCAACGTGGCCGCGCTGGACGTCACGTTGAGCGAGGAGCAGCGCAGCCGCCTGGACAAGGTGTCCGAGCCGACGCTGGACTTCCCGCACTCGGCCCACGCGCATGCGGGAATGATCCAGTTCGCCGGCACCACCGTGGACGGCGTTTCCTACCCGGCCCACCCCGCGCTGACCGGGGAGTAGGTCACGGCACCAGGATCAACTTGCCGACGGACGTCCGCTCCTCCAGGGCTCGATGGGCCTTGGCCGCGTCGGCCAGGGGTAAGACGTCGCCGATCACCGGCTTGAGGTCGCCGGCCAGCTCGAACGCCTGGCGGGTGTAGTCGGGGAGCAGGCGGGCGTCGTAGGTGAGGCTGAGCGGGATGACCGCTGCGCCGACGGTGAAGATCTCTGTGGTGGTGAGGGCGGTGGGCTCGCCGGAGGCGTGGCCGTACAAGACCATGCGTCCCAACGGGGACAGCAGCCGGTAGGCCTCGGCCCCGACGCGGCCGCCCACCGAGTCGAGCACGACGGTGACCGGGCCGACCCCCTCGGTCCAGCCCTCGCGGCTGTAGTCGACGACCTGGTCCGCGCCCAGGCTGCGGGCCAGGTCGAGCTTGCCGGCGCTGCTGGCGGCGGCGATCACCGTGGCACCGGCTCGCTTGGCCAGCTGGACCAGCAGGGTGCCGATGCCGCCGGCGGCGGCCTCGACGAGGACGGTGTCGGCGGCGGTGACCTTGGCGACGTCGATCACGCCGACCGCGGTCGCGCCCTGGGCGAACAGGGCCAGCGCGGTGTGGTCGTCGAGGTCGTCGGGGATGGGGATGACACCGGCGGCCGGCACGACGGCCAGCTCGGCGTAGCCGCCGGACGGGATGAAGCTGACGATGCGGCGGCCGGCCAACGGGGAGTCCTCGGTCAGGACGGTGCCGGCGACCTCGATGCCGGGTGTGACCGGGAAGCCGCCCGGTGGGCGGAAACGCTCGTCGGGCTCGTGGGCCCGGAGCATGGTGTCGGCGTAGTTGACGCCGGCCGCCGACACGCGGACCAACAGCTCGCCGGCGGCCGGCACCGGGTCCGGCACCTCCTCCAGCACCAGTACCTCGGGTCCGCCGTAGCTGTGTTGACGCACTGCCTTCATGATGTCCCCCAGACGTGCGGACCGGCGGTCCGCTTGTGACGCCCACTATACGGACCGCCGGTCCGTTCGTGTCAAGGGGCAAGATGGATCCATGCGAGTCGACGCCGTGCGCAACCACCGGGTGATCGTCGACGTGGCCAGCCGCCTGCTGTGCGTCCACGGTCCCCAGGTCTCCATGGACGCCATCGCGTCCGAGGCCGGCGTCGGCAAGGGCACCCTGTTCCGGCGCTTCGGCGATCGCGACGGTCTGATCCGGGCAGTGGTCGACGAGCAGACCGAGCAGTGGTGGCCGGACGTGCAGGCCCGGGCCATGGACGAGTCCGTGCCGGCGCGGGAGCGGGCGCTGCGGCTGGTCGACGAGCTGTTCGACCTGATCGTCATCCGCCTGCGGCCGTTGATGACGGCGATGGAACGGGTGGCCTGTTTCGGCCCGCCGCCGTGGCTGGGCCGGCTGGCCGCGCTGATCTCGGAGGTCCGGCCGGACGCCGACGCCGACTTCCTGGCCAAGGTGATCATCGGCGCCATGCGCAGCGAGATGGTCGAGCCGGGCCAGGAGGACACACTCAGGGTGAACGTGCTGGCCCTTACGTCGATCGTGTTGGGGGATTGACCCCCGCTAGGCCGAACTGAGCACACTGGGCGGTCGGTTCGCTGCTCAGCGTGGAGGAGCCATGACCCTGCGCCGCGTGCTCACGGCTGCGGTAGTCGTCGTCACGTCACTGGTCACCGTGGGAGCCGGGGCCGCCGCCGCGGCCACTCCGTCCTACTCCCGATACGTCGCCCTCGGCGACTCGTACACCTCAGGCCCGTTCATCCCGTTCCTGCGCCTTGACCCGATCGGGTGCGTGCGCTCGACCAACAACTATCCGGCGCTACTCGCCGCGACGCTGCACGTCAGCAGCTACACGGACGTCAGCTGCGGCGGCGCGGACACCACCAACATGACCAACCCGCAGAGCGTGCCGCTGTTCGGCACGAACAAGCCGCAGTTCAACGCCCTGCGTGCGGACACCGACCTGGTCACGGTCGGCATCGGCGGCAACGACGACAGCGTGTTCGGCAACGTCGTCGGCACCTGTCCGGGCCTACGTGACTCGGATCCGCACGGCGCGCCGTGCAAGGCGCACTTCACGGTGAACGGCCAGGACGTGCTGCTGGCCAGCATCGCCGCCACGCAGGGCAAGGTGGCGGCCGTGGTGCAGGGCATCCACCAGCGCTCGCCGCACGCCAAGGTGCTGGTGATCGGCTACCCGCGGATCGCGCCGCCGACCGGCACGTGCCCGGACGTGCTGCCGTTCGCCGACGGCGACTACCCGTACCTGGACAGCATCGAGCGTGCCCTCAACGCCGCGCTGTCCACCGCCGCCGGCGGCGGTGGCGCAACCTATGTCGACACGTACACGCCGTCGCTCGGGCACGACGCGTGCGCCGGCAGCAACGCCTGGATCCAGGGCAAGAACTTCAACCTGTTCGCGGCGTACCCCTACCACCCGCTGAAGGCCGGCATGGTCGGCGAGGCGGCGATCATCGCCAGGACGCTCGGCGTCAGCCGCAGCGTCACGTCCGTGGCGCCGACCGCGCCGACGGCCGGTGTGAGCACCCTCACCAAGTTGGCCAACGCCCTGCTCAAGGGCTGAATCGGCCACTGGCTGCCGGCGGGGGTCCAACTAGACTCCCGCCGACAGCGAGGTGTGCGCGAGGAACCCGGTGCGAGCCCGGGACGGTCCCGCCACTGTGACCTGGCCGCAGTTCATCTACTGCGGCCCGGGAGTCAGGAACTCGGCCCCTCGTCCGACCGGACCCGGGCGTGGACACCCGAGGAAGGACCTGGCATGGCACCTCGCTTCCCGTTCTCCGCTGTGGTGGGGCACGACGACCTACGGCTGGCGCTGCTGCTCAACGCCGTGCACCCGGCCATCGGCGGCGTGCTCGTACGCGGCGAGAAGGGCACCGCCAAGTCGACCATCGTGCGCGCGCTGGCCGCGCTGCTGCCGGAGTTGGACGTGGTGCCGGACTGCCGGTTCGCGTGCGACCCGGCCAACCCCGACCCCGACTGCCCGGACGGCCCGCACGCCGACGGCGTCGACCGCCGGCCGTCACGGCTGGTGGAGCTGCCGGTGGGGGCGACCGAGGACCGCCTCGTCGGCTCGCTCGACCTGGAACGGGCGCTGACCGAGGGCGTGCGGGCGTACCAGCCGGGGCTGCTCGCGGCGGCGCACCGTGGCGTCCTGTACGTCGACGAGGTCAACCTGCTGCACGACCACCTCGTGGACCTGCTGCTCGACGCGGCGGCGATGGGCCGCGCGCACGTGGAGCGCGAGGGCGTCTCCGTGTCGCACGCGGCGTCGTTCCTGCTCGTGGGCACGATGAACCCCGAGGAGGGCGAGCTGCGTCCGCAGCTGCTGGACCGCTTCGGCCTCACGGTGCAGGTACTGGCCTCACGTGACGTCTCGACCCGTACGGAGGTCGTGCGCCGCCGTCTCGCCTACGAGGCGGACCCCGCGGGCTTTGCCGCCGATTGGGCGGAGGCTGACGCGGAGCTGGCGGTGCGCATCGTCAAGGCACGCGCGGAGCTGCCCAACGCCGTGCTGCCCGACACCGAGCTGCGTCGCATCGCGGCCGTGTGCGCGGCGTTCGAGGTGGACGGCATGCGCGCCGACCTCGTCGTCGCCCGTACGGCCATCGCGCACTGCGTGTGGCGTGGCGCGAACACCGTGACGGAGGCGGACGTCGAGGCCGCGGTTCGGCTCGCGCTGCCGCACCGCCGTCGGCGCGACCCGTTCGACGAACCGGGCGTGGACGAGCAGCAGTTGCAGGACGCCATGCAGCAGGCCGCCGCGGAGCTGGAGCCCGAAGACCCCGACGACGACCCGGACGGCGGTGAAGCTCCCCCGGATTCCGAGGGCCCTCAACAACAACCGCAGCAACAACCGCAACAGGGCGACGGCAAGGCCCCGAAGGACCAGGCCCCCGCGGCCCCGTCGCCGGCGTTCAAGGCCCGTCTGCTCCAGGTCCCCGGTGTCGGCGAGGGGCTCCGGGCCGCCGGTCCCGCGCCCGCGCCGCCGGCGGTCGCACCGTGCGCTCGTCCACTGTGGACGGCCACGGCCTGCACCTCGTCGGCACGGTCACCGCAGCCGCCCCGCACCAGAAGGCGCGGGGCCGTGACGGCGCGGGCCTGCGGCTCAAGGGCGAGGACCTGCGCCTGGCCGTGCGTGAAGGCAAGGAGGGCAACCTTGTGCTGTTCGCGGTCGACGCCTCCGGCTCCATGGCCGCACGGCAGCGCATGTCGGCGGTCAGCGGTGCCGTGCTGTCACTGCTGCGCGACGCCTATCAGCGCCGCGACAAGGTCGGCGTCGTGACGTTCCGCGGCACCGACGCCCAGGTGGCGCTGCCGCCGACGTCGTCCGTGGACGCGGCCGTGGCGCGCCTGAAGAAGCTGCGCACCGGCGGCCGCACGCCGCTGGCCGACGGCTTGCTCAAGGCGCACAAGGTGTTGACGGTCGAGAAGCTGCGCGATCCGCGGCGACGCCCGCTGCTGGTCGTCGTCACGGACGGCCGCGCGACCGCTGCGCGCCCCGGCCACGACCCCGTGCAGGACTCACTCAAGGCGGCGGCGCTGCTGGCCAACGACGGCGTCGCGGCAGTCGTGGTCGACTGCGAGCACGGGCCCGTGCGACTGGGCCTCGTGGACAAGCTGGCCACCGCGCTCGGCGGCGTGTGCCTGCGGTTGGAGCAGTTGTCGGCCGAGCAGATGGCCGGCGTGGTGCGAGCGACGAGGGCGGCCTGACATGCCACAGGGAAAGCCGGAGGTTGTCCCGGCGGACGGCCTCACCACCAAGCAGCGCCGCAACCGCCCGCTGCTGGTCGTGCACACGGGCGTGATGAAGGGCAAGTCCACCGCCGCCTTCGGGCTGGCGCTGCGTGGCTGGAACCAGGGCTGGTCGATCGGCGTGTTCCAGTTCGTGAAGTCGGCGAAGTGGAAGGTCGGCGAGGAGGCCGCGTTCAAGGCCCTCGGCGAGGTGCACGAGCGCACCGGCCAGGGCGGGCCGGTGCAGTGGCACAAGATGGGCGAGGGCTGGTCGTGGACCCGCAAGCCCGGCACCGACGAGGACCACGCCGCCGCCGCGCTGGAGGGTTGGCGTGAGATCCAGCGCCGGATCCAGGCCGAGGAGCACGGCCTGTACGTGCTCGACGAGTTCACATACCCGCTGAAGTGGGGCTGGGTCGACGTCGACGAGGTCGTGTCCACGTTGCGCGACCGCCCCGGCTTCCAGCACGTGGTGATCACCGGCCGGGACGCGCCGGCCCGGCTCACCGACGCCGCCGACCTGGTGGTGGAGATGACCAAGGTCAAGCACCCGATGGACGCCGGGCAGAAGGGCCAGCGGGGGATCGAGTGGTAGCCAGGCTGGTGATCGCCGCCCCGTCCTCGGGCAGCGGCAAGACCACCGTCGCCACCGGGCTGATGGCGGCGCTGCGCCGTCGGGGCGACCGGGTCGCGCCGTTCAAGGTCGGCCCCGACTACATCGACCCGGGCTATCACGCGCTGGCCACCGGCCGGCCGGGGCGCAATCTCGATCCGGTGCTGGTCGGCGAGGAGCGCATCGCGCCGCTGCTCCGGCACGGCGCGACCGGTGCCGACATCGCGGTGATCGAAGGTGTGATGGGCCTGTTCGACGGGCGCATCGGCACTGATGGCCAGGGTTCGACCGCCCATGTCGCAACGTTGTTGGAAGCCCCGGTCGTGCTGGTTGTCGACGGCCGGGGCCAGGGTCGCAGCCTCGCGGCACTTCTGCACGGATTTCGCAGCTATGACGCCAAGATCCGGCTGGCCGGGGTCATCCTGAACCAGGTCGGCTCGGAACGTCACGAAGAGGTTCTCAGGGACGCCTGCGACGAGGTCGGGCTCGACGTGCTGGGTGTGGTCCGCCGCGGCAGCGGCCTGGAGGTGCCGTCCCGGCACCTCGGTCTCGTCACCGCGGCGGAGCACGGATCCGTTGCCGTGCAAGCGGTCGAGGCCATGGCCGACGCCGTTTCCCACGGCGTGGACCTCGACGCCGTGAAGGCCTTGGCATCCACAGCACCAGAGCTGACCGTCGAACCGTGGCGTCCGGACGTGGAACCGGTCAACGGCCGACCGGTGGTGGCGGTGGCCGGGGGATCGGCCTTCACGTTCGGTTACGCCGAGCATGTCGAGCTGCTCAAAGCCGCCGGCGCCGAGGTCGTGACCCTGGATCCGTTGCGGGACAAGCAACTTCCCGACAACACCGCCGGGCTGGTGCTGCCCGGCGGCTTCCCTGAGCAGCACGCCGCCGAGCTCTCGGCCAACGACTCGCTCCGCCAGGAGGTCACGGAGCTGGCTCGCACCGGCGCTCCCGTGCACGCCGAATGCGGCGGTCTGCTCTATCTCGTGAACGAGCTGGACGGCCTGCCGATGTGTGGGGTCCTCGACGCCACGGCGACCATGACTTCCCGACTGACCCTCGGCTACCGCGACGCTCTAGCCCCGGTCGAGTCAACATTGCACTCGATCGGGGACCGGGTGACGGGGCACGAGTTCCACCGCACCGCCGTCACCCCGCGGCACGGTGCGCAGCCGGCCTGGCGCTGGCGCGGCGCGGCGCCCGAGGGCTTCGTGCACGGCGGCGTACACGCGTCCTACCTGCACACACATCCGGCCGGCGCCCCGCTCGCCATCCGGCGGTTCGTCGAAAGGTGCACGAAGTGAGACTGGTCGGACTCGGTGTCGGCCCCGGCGACCCGGAGCTGCTCACGCTGGCCGGGCTGCGCGAGCTCAGGGAGGCCGACCGGGTGTTCGTGCCGGTCATGTCGCCCGAGGAGGAAGGCCGCTCCGAGGCCGTGGTCCGGGCCCATCTGCCGGCCGACGCGCCGGTGGAGCGACTGGTGTTCGCGTTGAACGACGACGTGCGCGGTTCACAACAACGTCGTAACGAACTGTGGGACGCGGCCGGCGCACGAGTGGCCGATCATCTCCGTGAGCACGGCGGCAACGCGGTGTTCGCGACCATCGGCGACCCGATGGTCTACTCCACTTTCACCTATCTCGCGGCCACCGTTCGGCGGTTGCTGCCCGCGGTGGAAGTGGCTTACAGCCCCGGAATCACGGCGATGCAGGCCACCGCCAGCGCCGCCGGACTCCATCTGGTGGAAGGCACGGAGTCGCTCACGCTGGTCCCGGTGACCCGAGACCTGACCGGGCTGCGGGCCGCCTTGCGGGGTGGCGGTACCGTCGTCGCCTACAAGGGCGGCCGACGACTCGACGAGCTCCGCGCCGAGATCGAGGCCGCCGGGGCGCTGGACCGCTCGGTGTACGCCGAGCATCTCGGCACACAGAAGGCTCGGGTGCTCCCGCTGTCTGAAGTGGACGGGTCGGTTGCTGCGCCGTACTTGTCCACCGTCGTGATACTTCCGCCGCGGGGCGGGAGAGGAGAGCAACTGTGAAGTCGGGGTTGGTGTCCTTCGTCGGCGCGGGTCCGGGCGCCGCCGACCTGATCACACTGCGCGGCGCGCGCCGGCTGGCCGACGCCGACGTGGTGGTGTGGGCCCCGAGCCTGGTCGACGCGGAGTGCATTCGTGAGCACGTGCGCTCCGACGCCGAGCTGATCGACCTGTCCCGCTCCGGCGCGGACGACCTGGTCGAGCTGTTCCGCCGGGCCGCGCGGGACAAGCTCCGGGTGGTCCGCATGATCAACGGCGACCCGGTGCTCTGGGGCGCGGTCCGCGACCAGGTCGAGGCCTGCCGCCGGATCGGCGTCGAGTCCGAGATCGTGCCGGGCGTGTCCCCGGTGTCGGCGGCGGTCTCCTCGGTCGGCCGCGAGCTGACCGACGGCGACCAGTCGCTCATCCTGACCCGGGTGGACGCCACGGCGCTGCCCGACGCCACCCAGATCCGCCAGTTCGCCGGGCACGGCGCGACCATGGGCGTGTTCGTGGCGGCGGCCCGCGCCGGGCAGCTGGTCGAGGAGCTGACCGAGGGCGGCTACGCCGCCGACACGCCGGTCGTGGTGGCGTACAAGACGACCTGGCCGGACGAGCTGCTGCTGAACACCACGCTGGGCGAGCTGGAGGCGACCGTCAAGCAGCGCAAGCTGTGGCGGCACACGCTGTTCCTGGTCGGCAAGGCGATGGCCCCGGCGGCCAAGGCCCGCTACCGCCGCGCCGAGACGACCGCCGCGGCCGAGCCGGTCGAGGAGGCCGCCGACGCGGGCGAGCGCACCGCGCGCCGCAGCACGTGGTCGGCCCGCGCCGGCCGGACCAACCGGATCGCCTCGGCCCGCAGCGAGGTGCCGGCCCAGGCGTCCGGTGAGACGTCGCAGGCGGCCTGGCGGGCCGTGCACAGCTGGCAGGCCGACGCCCGTACCAAGTCGCCGACGCCCAAGCCGGCGGCCAAGCCGGACGTCGACCAGGCGGCGCTGGACATGCCGGCCGAGGAGCCGCAGAAGGTGTCGGTGTCGCCGGCCAAGATCGCGCAGGCGCCGCGGACCACGGCGCGTACGGGGACGGCCAACAAGCAGCCGGCCAAGAAGACAACGCAGGCGAAGCGGACGCGCAAGAGCGGGTGAGCTGATGACGATCACCGTGATCGGGGTGGACGGGGCCGCGCTGCCGCCCGGCGGCGAGGCCCTTGTGGACAAGGCGACCCTGGTCGTCGGCGGTCGTCGGCACCTGGACCTGCATGTCCGCAACGGCGCCACCACCATCGAGCTGGGGGCGCTGGACAAGGCGCTTGAGGCGTTGGCCGCGCACACCGCCGAGCACGGGCCGGCGGTGGTGCTGGCCTCCGGCGACCCCGGCTACTTCGGCATCCTGCGGGCGTTGCGGGACAAGGGAATCCGGCCGCAGGTGGTGCCGGCCCCGTCCAGCATCGCCCGGCTGGCGGCGCTGGTCGGCCGGCCATGGGACGACGTCACGGTGGTCAGCGCGCACGGCCGCGGCCTGCGGGCGGCGCTCAACGTCTGCCGGGCCCGGCCCGCGGTCGCGGTGCTCACCGCGCCCGGCGCGGGGCCGGCGGAACTGGGGGCCGGGCTGACCGGCTGGCGGCGCACCTTCGTCGTGGCCGAGGACATCGGCGGCGACGAGGTCGTGTCCACTGTGGACGCTGCCGACGCGCCCAAGAGGCCGTGGCGTGAGCCGAATGTCGTGCTGTGCCTGGCCGATCCGGACGGTATCGCACCGCGCGGCTGGCTGGCCGGCGGCGAGCCGCTGCCCGGCACGGCCGGCTGGGCGCTGCCCGAGGACGACTTCGCGCACCGGGACGGCATGGTCACCAAGGCCGAGGTGCGGGCGCTGGCCCTGTCCAAGCTAGCCCCGACGCCGGGCACGCTGATCTGGGACGTGGGCGCCGGATCTGGCTCTGTGGCAGTGGAATGCGCCCGGTTCGGCGCGGCCGTCGTGGCGATCGAGCGGGATCCGGTGCAGTGCGTGCGGATCATCGCCAACGTCACCACGCACGGCGTCGAGGTTCGCGTGGTGGAGGCCGAGTTCCTGGCCGCGGTGCACGGTCTGCCCCAGCCCGACGCAATCTTCGTCGGGGGTGGCGGCACCAAGGTGGTGCGGGCGGCGGCCAGCGTCGGCGCGCCCCGCATGGTGGTGTCGCTGGCCGCGGTGGACCGGATCGCGCCGGCGAGGGATGCGTTGCGGGAGAGCGGTTATCGGGTCGAGGGCGTGCAGCTGTCCGCCTCCCGGCTGGCCGATCTCCCCGACGGGTCGAGCCGCCTGTCCGCGGTCAACCCGGTGACGGTGTTGTGGGGGGTGCGGTCGTGATCGGGTTGTTCGCCATCGACGCGGAGCAGCGCAAGCTGGCCGTCGAGCTGTCGGCCAAGCTGGGCCGGGACACCATGGTCGGCGACGGCCCGGTGCACCAGGTCGTGCACCGGATGTGGACCAAGCTGGGCTCGGCCGTGCTGCTGATGCCGATCGGCGCGGCGGTGCGGACCATCGCGCCGATGCTGGTGCAGGACGAGTCCTCGCCGGCCGTGGTGTGCGTGACCGAGGGGTTCGTGGTGGTGCTGGCCGGCGGCAGTGCCGGCGGGGCCAACGCGCTGGCCGACCGGATCGCCGAAGTGCTCGGCCTGACCATGGTGGCGTCGACCGGCAGTGACAACACCGGCGACACGGTGTTGGAGCAGTTGGTCGACCAGCTTGATGCCACTGTGGACGGTGACATCGCCGAGTGCGCGGCGGCGCTGCTGGACGGGGAGCCGATCCGGCTGCTCAACCCGATGGGCTTCGCGCTGCCGCCGATGCCGGACAACGTGGGCCACTCCAACGGCGCGCGTTGGACGATCGTGATCGACGACCGGCTGGCCACTCAGATTTCGGACGGCAGTGAGTTGCTGCGTATCGTGCCCCGCACGCTGGTGGTCGGCGTCGGCGCGTCCAAGGGCGTGTCCGGTGACGAGGTCAGCTCCGTGCTGTCCATGCTGGAGTGGGACTTCGGGCTGGACCTGCGGGCCGTGCGGGCGTTCGCGAGCATCGATCTCAAGGCGCGCGAGGCCGGTGTGCTCCAGGCGTTGGAGGACTGGAACTTCTGGCACGGCCAGGGCAGTGTCGGCGAGGATCCGCCGACCCTGCTGACCTATCCGGCCGAGACGCTGTCCACTGTGGACGTTCCCAACCCGAGTGCCGTGGTGCAGCGGGAAACCGGCACGCCCAGTGTGGCCGAGGCGGCCGCGCTGTACGCGGCGGCGGAGATGGCGCAGGGCCGTCCGGTCGAGCTGGTGGTGCCCAAGGCCAAGGGCGAGAACGTGACGGTGGCGGCGGTGCGCATCAAGCCTTAGTGGGTCGCACGGCCGGGTGAACCGTCGGCCAGCCTGTGTCTCAACGCGGTCGCCGGCGAGTAGAACCGAGGGTGTGCGTCCCTGGACCCGGTACTGGCTGACCTCTGCTGTCGCCGTACCCGCAGCGCTGGCCCTAATCGGCATCGCGGTGCAGGGCAACGACATCGAGCGAAAGATCACCGCCGAGTCGAACAGCGCCCTGGCCGGCTCGGGTGACGTGGTGGTGAGCGGCCGGGACGTGACGCTGGTCGGCGTGCCGTTCGAGCGCATCCCGGACGCCAAGAAGGCGGTGCAGGCGCTGCCCGGCGTGCGGTCCGTGGCCGCGCGCGACCCGGCGCTGGGTCCGCTGACCATCTCGGTGGACGACAAGCAGGTCGTGATCACCGGGACCACGCAGCAGGACGCGTGGCGCAAGCAGTTCCTGCACGTGATCGGCGAATACGCGCACGGCCGCGCGCTGGTCGACCACACCTCGACCAGTCCCGGCACCGACTTCGCGATGACCACGACCGCGGCCGCCGCCCTGGTTTCCGTGCTGACGCTGGAACCCGGCTCGAATGTGACGGTGTCGGTGACGGACGGCCGGGTCGTGCTCGACGGCGTGCTGCCCGACGCCGCGCACAAGGCCAACACGAACGCGCTGCTGACCCGGCTGTTCGGCCAGGGCGTCGTCGTGGACAAGACCAGGAGTTCCTGATGATGTGGTTGTTCGGCCAGGTTTTCGTGTGGTGCCTGGTGTCCTTCGTGGCCGGTTCGGCCGTCACCGCAGCTGCGTTCCTGATGCAGCGCCGATTCGCGGCGCCGCCGGTGGTCGTCGAGAAGTCGACCGGGGACCGCAAGGTGGTCGAGATGGAGGCGGCGGAATGAGGACGCTGCTCGTCGCCGCGCTGATGCTGGCCACGGCCGGCGTGGCCACCGCCGACACCGGCCTGCACGACTGCGGGACGCGTCTCGACCAGACCTCGGCCGTCGGCTGGTGCCACGGCACCGGGCGGTTTTCCATGGACGTGCTGTGTTCGGACGGCTCAACGGAACACAGCGGCACGGTGTACATCGTCGACGGCTACGGCCTGGTCGGCGCCTCCTGCTTCAACCGGCCCGTGAGCGCGCGGATCGTCATGAAATCCTGAGCCGTGTGACCGACCAGCTGACCGTCCTGCGCTCCCGGGTGGACACCGGGCACCTGCCGCCGCTCACCCGCGCCGTCGCCGAGCGGGTGATACTCACCACTGCCGACCCGACCTGGCTCGGCGATCTCGTGCTGGACGAGGCCGCGCTGGCCGCCGGGCGGGATGCGCTGGGCGCGGGCGCCCCACTGGTCGTGGACGTCCGGATGCTGGCCGCCGCCGTCGCGCCGCGCGAGACCGTGATCGGGCTGGACATGCCCGGCGTGGCCGAGCTGGCCAAGGCCGAGGGCACGACCCGGTCCGCGGCCGGGATTCGGTTGGCGGCCAAGGCTTTTCCCGACGGTGCCGTGTGGGCGGTCGGCAATGCGCCGACGGCGTTGCAGGAGATCCTGCGGCTTTCGGCCGCAGGCGTGTTGCGGCCGGCGTTGGTGATCGGCATCCCGGTCGGCTTCGTCGGCTCGGTCGACGCCAAGGCGGCGCTGCGCCGCTCCGGGCTGCCGTCGGCCAGCTCGGCCACCGAGCGTGGCGGCGCGGCGATCGCCGGTTCCGTGGTCAACGCCCTGGTCGACGCATGGCAGGCTGACGCCCATGTCCGTTGAGCAGCACTACCTGGTCGGGCTCGACCTCAGCGGCCGCCGCGTGGTCGTCGTCGGCGGCGGGACCGTGGCGCAGCGCCGGCTGCCCCGCCTGGTCGCGTCCGGGGCGGCGGTCGAGGTGATCGCGCCGCACATCACCCCGGCCGTGCAGGGCATGGCCGACGCCGGCGAGCTGACCTGGCACCAGCGGCCGTACGCCGACGGCGACCTCGACGGCGCCTGGTACGTCGTCACCTGCACGCAGGTCACCGAGGTCAACGAGGCCGTCGCGGCCGAGGCCGAGCGGCGGCGCATCTTCTGCGTGCGGTCCGACGCCGGCACCCAGGGCACCGCCGTCACGCCGGCCGTCGGCGAGCACGACGGGCTGTTGCTCGGCGTGCTGTCCGGTGGCCAGCCCCGGCGTTCCGCGGCCGTACGGGACGGCGTGCTCACCGCCCTGCGCACCGGCTCGGTGGTCGACCACCCTGAGAAGCCCAGTGAGGGCGGCGTGGCGCTGGTCGGCGGCGGACCCGGCGACCCCGAGTTGATCACCGTTCGCGGGCGGCGGCTGTTGTCGCTGGCCGATGTCGTCGTGGTCGACCGGCTCGGGCCGATGCAGCTGCTGGACGAGCTGCCGCCGCACGTGCGGGTGGTGGACGCGGCCAAGATCCCGTACGGGCGGGCGGCCAGCCAGGAAGTGATCAACTCGACGTTGATCGAGGAGGCCAAGGCCGGCAAGTTCGTGGTCCGGCTCAAGGGCGGCGACCCGTACCTGTTCGGGCGGGGCTTCGAGGAGCTGCTGGCCTGCGCCGAGGCCGGCGTGCCGGTGACCATCGTCCCCGGCGTGACCAGCGCCTTCGGCGTGCCGGCCGTGGCCAACGTGCCCGTCACCCATCGCGGCGTGGCCCACGAGGTCGTGGTCGTCTCCGGGCACGTTGCCCCCGATGACCCCCGATCCCTGGTCGACTGGACGGCGCTGGCCCGGCTGCGCGGCACCCTGGTGCTGTTGATGGGCGTGGAACGCATTCGTGCCTTCGCGGACGCCCTGCTCGAAGGCCGGCCGGCCGACACGCCAGTGGCGGTCATCCAGGAGGGCACCACGCGCTCTCAGCGGGTCGTGCGCACGACGTTGTCCGAGGTCGCCGACCAGGTAGTGGCCGAGGAGATCCGCCCGCCGGCGATCATCGTCTTCGGCCCCGTAGCCGCCCTGGGCGACCACCTAACCTGACACCAAACCCCGCGAGTCCCGCCCACCGTCACACCCAATGCGTGAAACGGATTCACGCAGTTCGGTGTGACGCTAAGCGGGACTCGCGGGGGTTAGTGTCAGTGGTTGAAGCTGCGACGGCGCTCGCCGCCGTAGCTGCGACCCTCGCCGCGCGGGCCGCCGTGGCCGTGCTCGCCGCGGCTGCCACGCTCGCCGCCGTGACGACGCTCGCCCCAGCTGCGGCCGCCGCGCTCGGCGGAGGACCGCTCGCCGCGGTCGCCCCAGCTACGGCGCTGTCCGCCGCCGGCGCCGCCCGGACGCGCGGTGCGCGCCTTGGGGATGAACTCCGGCACCGGCTCGCCGCTGGGCACGCGGGCGCCGGTGATGCGCACCAGCTCCTCGTCGCCGGGGCGGACGTTGGTGCTGGTCGGCTTGACGCCGGCCCGCGAGGTCAGGCCGTGCACCGCGCGCCGCTGGTCGTGCGTGACCAGGGTGACGACGGTGCCGGACTGCCCGGCGCGGGCGGTGCGGCCGGCCCGGTGCAGGTAGTCCTTCGGGTCGGCCGGCGGGTCCACGTGCACGACCAGGCTGACGTCGTCGACGTGGATGCCGCGGGCGGCGACGTCGGTGGCCACCAGCACCGGGGTGGTGCCGTCCCGGAACTCGTTGAGCACCCGGGTGCGGGCGTTCTGGGCCTTGCCGCCGTGCAGCGCGCCGGCGTGCACGCCGATGGAGCGCAGCTTCTTGGTCAGCCGGTCCACGTGGTGCTTGGTCCGGACGAACATGATGGTCCGGCCCTCGCGGGCGGCCACCTCGTTGATCACGTCCGGCTTGTCGTCGTTGGACACCATCAGCAGGTGGTGCTCCATGGTGGTGACGCTGCCGGTGGGCGGCGACACCGAGTGCACGACCGGGTTGTTCAGGTACTCGCGGACCAGCTTGTCCACGTCCCGGTCGAGGGTGGCCGAGAACAGCAGCTTCTGGCCGCCGGGGGCGACCAGGTCCAGGATGGCGCGGACCTGCGGCATGAAGCCCATGTCGGCCATCTGGTCGGCCTCGTCCAGCGCGGTGAACTCCACGTCGGACAGCACGCAGGTGCCCTGCCGGACGTGGTCGGACAGCCGGCCCGGGGTGGCGATCAGCAGGTCGACGCCGCGGCGCAGCTGGTCGGCCTGGCGGGTGAACGAGGTGCCGCCGACGACGGTCCGGCACCACAGGCCGAGCGAGCGCGCGTACGGCGTGAGGGCGTCGCTGACCTGCATGGCCAGCTCACGGGTGGGCACGAGCACGATGGCCCGCGGGTGCAGCGGCTTGGCGTGGCCGCCGTTGAGCCGGCTCAGCAGCGCGAGGCCGAAGGCCAGCGTCTTGCCGGAGCCGGTCTGGCCACGGCCGAGCACGTCCCGGCCGGCCATGGTGTCGGGCAGCGTGGCGGCCTGGATCGGGAACGGCTCGCTGATGCCGGCCGCGGTCAGCGCGTCCAGCAGGGGCTTGGCCAGGCCGAGCTCCTCGAACGAGGGCAGCGGGCCCTCCGGCAGCGTCGAGGGGATGTCCTCGGCGATGATCGGCTGGTAGGACTCGACGGGCTTGCTGCGGCGGCGGTTGGGCCGGCCACGGTAGCCGCCGTTGTTGCCGTTGCCACGCGAAGAGGAAGAAGAGCCGTTGACGCGCGGAGAGCTCTCGTAACGGCGGTCGGACGATGGTGCGGGCACAAAAACCTTCCGGAACGTTGGCACGTCACGGGGAGGCGCCGCGGAAACGTCGCGGTGATTCACAAGGACGGGCCCGGCGCATCGAAGTACTGCGCCGATGGTGGGTGGGGCGCACCGCGGATCACGGTGGGCGTGGCTACGCGCCACAGCGGTGCTGGACAAGTGTATCTGATCATCGGGGCCGCCTGCTCCCGCCGGCCAGTGAGCTGGCTAACCAGGTGTTGGCGGCCACCATCGACCACCAACACCCGATCGGCTCAGGTCATTCCCGCCTCGGCCAGAAGTTCTTCGGTCAGGCCGTCGGCGTCGGCCAGCTCGACCGGCAGCCCCTTGCCCGCGAACCAGGACGTGATGTTGCGCACGTCCCGGGCCAGGAACTCCGGCCCACGCGGGTTGGCCACCACGTCGACCACCTGGGGCAGGTCGATCAGCACCAGCCGGTCGTCGTGCACCAGCAGGTTGTACGCGGACAGGTCGCCGTGGGCCAGGCCCTTCGACGCCATCGCCCGCAGCGCCTCGACCAGCTGATACCAGAGCTCCCGCAGCTGCGCGCCGACCGGCCGCAGCTGGGCCAGCCGGGGCGCGGCCGCCCCGTCGGCGTCGCCGAGGAACTCCAGCAGCAGCTCCGTGCCGGTGCGCTGCACCGGGTACGGCACCGGCACGCCGGCCGTCCAAAGTTGACTGAGTGCGGAGAACTCGGCGACCGCCCACTGCTCGGCGATCAGGTTGCGGCCGAAGGTGGTGCGCGTGGCGATGGCCCGCATCTCGCGGGACTTGCGCATCCGACGGCCTTCGAGATAGCCGGCGTCCCGGTGGAACATCCGGTGCTCGTTGCTGCGGTACCGCTTGGCCGCCAGCAGCGTGGTCCGCCCGCTGCCGGGCAGTGACCGGCGCAGCAGGAAGACGTCGGCCTCCTTGCCGGTCTTCACCGGCCCCAGCTCATGGTCGACCGCGGCGGCCTCGGTGATCAGCCACTCCGGCCGGGGCTCCGGGCCCAGGTCGCCGTCGCCCCAGGTGGACCAGCGGTCGGCCCCGTCGGGCAGCGGATCCGTCTCCATCGCGTCGGCGCGCGCCTGGGCGAGCAGCCCCTGGCCTCCTCGGTCAGGCGGCCGCCGCGGGTGGGACGGGGTTCGTCGTCGTCGAATCGACGCTTGCGTCGTTTCGCGGGCAGGTCGAAATCGAAGTCGTGCTCGCGCACTGGTGAGGTCTCCTCGAGAAAAGAACTGGGAAGACGCCCCACCGAGCAGGTTCTCGCCGTGCGGAACCTCGTGGTTCTCGCTACGCGGACCTCAGCGGGACGCCGGGACGGGTGCAGGCCACGCCCCTGACGGCAGTCGTTGCCATGAGGCACCTCCTCCGGGTCGATCCACGCTCATTCGGGTCGGCGCGGATCATGCCGCCGACTCACCGGTGTCCGCAACCGATTTACGGCTTGCGCCCGACCGCCGCGTAGACGGCCGAGTCCTCCGGGTGCTCGCCGACGTCCTCCGGCGACTCCGGATGCCACTGGGCCGTGAAGACCACGCCCGGGTCGACCAGCTCGAATCCGTCGAACAGCGCGGTGAACGCGGCCCTGGTCCGCGGCGTCACCGGGTTCTGGCTGGCGCGCATCAGGTCGACCAGCTGCCGGACCTGGTCGCCCATGGAGTCCTCGGTCACGTGCGAGACCGCGAGAAAACTGCCGCTGGGCAGGGCCGCGCGGTAGCGGGCGGCCAGCGCCTGCGGGTCGGCCACCTCGGGGATGAAGTGGTAGACGGCGACCGAGAGCAGCCCGATCGGGCGGCTGAAGTCCAGCATCTTCCTGGTCTTCTCGTGCCCCAGAATGCTGTCCGGGTCACGCAGGTCGGCCTCGAAGGCGACGGCGTTGGGGTTGTCCTCCAGCAGCAGCTCGCTGTGCGCGACCGCGACCGGCTCGTTGTCCACGTAGACCACGCGGGCGTCCGGGTTGGTCCGCTGCGCGATCTCGTGCACGTTGCCGGCAGTCGGGATGCCCGAGCCGATGTCCAGGAACTGGTCGATGCCCTGCTCGCACAGGTAGCGCACGGCCCGGCGCAGGAAGGCCCGGTTGAGCCGGGTGAACTCGTACACGCCGGGCGCGGCCTCGGCGAGCTTGCGGCCCAGTATCCGGTCCACCTCGAAGTTGTAGCTGCCACCGAGGAAGAAGTCGTAGAGCCGGGCGGCGCTGGCCTTGTCCACGTCGACGCCCTTGGGCGCCCAGTCGGGCAGGTTCACTGACTCACCAATCGGGGTCGACATTGCCGGCGATGATCATCGGTTCCACTTCGAACGGCAGCGACGGCGGTCCGAAGTGGTCGCCCTGCCCGAACTCCACGCCCAGCTCACGCAGCGCCGCGGCATGCCGCTCGTCCTGCACACCGACCGCGTACACGGGCAGTTCGGCCAGCTGCGCCGCCGACACCACGCCGCCGATGGCCCGCTCGGCCGACGGCTCCGGCTTGTCGTCCACGCCCAGCGTGGCCACGAACTGCGGGGCCAGCTTCACGCCGTGCACCGGCAGGTCGGCGAAGCCGTGCGGGCAGCCGGTGGCCGTCATGCCGCTGACCAGCACCCGGAAACCCAGTTCCTGCAACACTTCCAGCACCTCGGCCGGATCGCCGTCCTGGTCGCGCAGCACGCTGTTGTCCACTTCGAGCGCGAGCTGCTCGTAGCGTGCACCGGTTTCCTCGACCACAGTGCGAAGCAGTTTCACGATGTCCTGGTCGCAGACCATCCGGTTGGGCAGGTTCACCGACAGCGGCGGCGTCCGGTCGCCGTGCTCGTCGTGCCACTGCCGGGCCTGTTCACAGGCCTGCCGCAGGGTCCAGCTGCCCAGCGGCAGCATGTGGCCGGTGCGCTCGGCCAGGTGCAGGAAGTCCTTGGCCGCCAACACTCCGTGCTCCGGATGGTCCCAGGACACGACCGTGGAGAAGCCGGCGAGGCCGCGGTCGCCGACCCGGGCGATCGGCTCGAACTCCACGGTGAACTGGTCGCCGCGCAGGGCCGACGGCAGCTGCGCGGCCAGCACGAAGTCGCGGCGCTGGCGGCTGCCCCGGTCCTCCTCGAACAGCGCCCACTGGGCCCGGCCGTCCTGTTTGGCCCAGTGCATGGCCAGCTCGGCGTCGGCCAGCAGCTGCGCCGGATCCGAGCCCGCGGCCGCCCGCTCCACGATGCCGACGCTGGCCGTCACCGCGTATTCACGGCCCTCGGCCACCACCGGCTCGGCGATGCGGGCCATCGCCCGCTCCACCGTCGCCACCATGTCCCGGGTGGTCGAGCGCACCGCGAGCAGCGCGAACCGGTCGCCGTCGACCCGGCCCAGCAGTCCGTTGTCGTCACCGACCACCGTGCGCAGCCGGTCCGCGGTCGTCTTGAGGATCTTGTCACCGACCTGGTCGGACACGCCCGCGTTGATCACCGACATGCCGTCGAGGCCGAAGCAGGCCAGCCCGATCCGGTCGCCAGGGCCGAGTCCGCCGACCGCCGTCTCCACCTTGGACACGAACAGCGCCCGGTTGTGCAGGTTGGTCAGCGGGTCGTGGGCCACCTGGTGGGTCCAGCGGTCCTGGAGCAGGTGCAGGTCGGAGATGTCCTCGATCATCACCACCGGGTAGTCCGGCAGGCCGTTCTCGTCCTTGATCAGGGTGACCGCGATGTGCACCCAGATCGGCTCGTTGTCGCTGCGCAGCATCTGCTGCTCGGAGCGCAGCGAGGTGAACTGGCCGTTGATCAGCTTGCGGTAGGCGGTGGAGACCTCCTCGGCGTCCTTGCGCGGCATCAGGTCGTAGGGCGTGCGTTGGCGCAGCTCGTCGGCGCTGTAGCCGAGCATCTCCTGCATGGCCAGGTTGGAGCTGACGATGTGGCCCTGGATGTCGCCGATGGCGATGCCGACCACCGACTCGGTGAACACCGTGCGGAACCGGCGCTCGCTGGCCCGCAGGGCCTTCTCCGCCGCGTCGCGGGCCCGGAACACCGCCTTCTTCAACGTTTCCTGCTGCTGGAAGATGTGGTCGCGCAGCGCGTCCACGTAGCCGCCGGCGACCGCGCCCAGCAGATCCACCAGCCGGTCGTCGTCGGCCTCCGCCCGCAGTTGCCGGCCGAGGACCCGGATCGTGGCGTCCAGCGCCTTCGGGCCGACCAGCTGGGTGGCGACCAGGCCGCGGCCGACCTCGATGGCCTGCGTGTGGTCGAAGGTGCCGGCCCGCAGCGACGCCGTCAGCAGCTCGGCGAAGCCTTTCAGGATGACCTGGAGCTCGCCCCTGGACAGCGGGACGTTGCTGGTCGGGAGCACCGCGCCGGCCCACAGCCGCGCGAAGTCGGCGAGGCCGGGGTACATCGCCCCGCCCTGCTCCTCGTCGCCCGTCATGCCGCCTCTCCAGCCGTGATCAGACGACTGTATCGCCGACTAGTCCGTCACCACGAGGTCAACCGAGCGCTCGCCGGTCTGCCGCACCGTCAGCCCGGCCGCCGTGGCCGTGCGGACCAGGCCGGACAGGTTCGCGGCCTCTTTCGGGGCGGTGGCCAGCAATCGGGCCAGCCTGCCCTTGTAGGCCTTGTTGAAGTGGCTGACCGTCTTGCCGTTGGGCATCACGACCTTGACCGTGACCGCGTGCGGGATCTTCGCCAGCGCCGCGTAGGCGCCGGAGCGCATGTCCACCACAAGCTCGTCGACGTCTTTCAGCACCGGCTCCAGCTCCGGCCGCCAGTGCGCGCTGAGCGTGCCGATGCCCGGCAGCGAGCTGCCGCCGGACAGCCGGTAGGCCGGGATCGGGTCGCCCGCGCGGACCACGCCGAACAGCGCCGATGCGACGGCCAGCCGCTTGTCGGCCCGCGACTTCTCCGCCTTGGACAGGGTTTTCGCGTCGAGCGCGTCGTACAGGACGCCCGTGTAGCGGGACAGCGCCGGCGCGGTCGGGGAGGTCAGCAGGGCCGCGTTGCGGTGCACCTCGTGGTGTTGGCGCTCGGACAGTTCCAGCGCCCGCAGGCTCGCCGGCACGTCCGCGGCCAGCGTCACCAGCGCGTCGGCCAGCTTGCGGCGCAGCGGCGTCAGCTCGGGGAAGGACAGCGAGTCCAGGTCGAGCGGGCCGCCGGCGCCGCCGTCGGACTTCGTCTCGGACGGGGGTAGCAGCACCAGCACCGTCCGAGATTACCGCGATCGTCCCGGCCGGTCGTGCCAGCGGTTTCCCGGCGGGTCTTGTGAGGCCGACGTGATCGCGCTTACACTCGTTTCGCCTCCGCCGATAAACCACTTTCCCGTGGTTCCGCTCGCCCTGACGAAATTCCGAGCGGATACGGGTGAAGGAGGCTGTGCGTGTCTCGAAGGATTCGCATGCTCGGCGGTATTCTGGCCGCCGCATCCCTGCTCGTGTTCGCCCCGAACGCCTATGCCCAGGTCGAAAGCGGCACCTGGAAAACGTGGAGCCCCGGCTACAACGTCCAGCAGGTCGGCTGTGGCTCGGTCAGCGGCTCCACGTTCAAGCTGACCTGCTCGTCCAGCAGTGGCGAGCAGCGGGCCGAGCGCCGCTACGACACCTACAGCGGCGGCACCCACCAGTTCGAGGGCTATTTCAAAATTAACAGCATGGGCGGCAGTCGGATCAGCCTGAAGCAGACGTTCGCCGGTGGGCCGTTCTTCCTGCTCGCCGTCGAGTCCGGTGGTCGGATGTACAGCGTCGAGGGTGGCGCCACCATTTCCGGCGGGGCGACCGTCGGCACCACCGTTCGTGTGAATACCGTCAACCAGGTGGGGTCGTCGCACCGGACCTACATCAACGGGTCGCTGAAGAACACCATGTCCAGTCCGAGCGGCAGCTACTACGACAAGCTCGGGGCGTACCGCACCGCCAGCGGCCAGGGGCCGATCTCGGTGACGTGGAGCAACATCAAGTTCTGGACCAAGTGAGCCGGTGACCGCCCGGCCCGTTCCCTGGCTCAGCGGGTCGGGCGGTCCCTCCCTGCGAATCGCCGAGGCCACCCCTGTGAAACGTGCTCTCGTGTTGTGCTGCGCCGCCTTCTCGGCCGCGCTGACCGCCTGCTCCACCGCCGCTCCGCCGGTCTCCTTGGCCGCCACCATGACTTCCCCCGTGGACATCCGCCTCAACTGGACCGGCACCGATCCCTCGGCCGCCGGCCGCATCATCGAGTTCGCCACCGCCGCGGACGGTCCGTGGACCACCCTCCAGTTCATGCCCGTGCGGCAGGACTCCTACGTCCATCCCGACCTCATGCCGCAGACCTCTTTCTACTACCGCCTGCGGCCTTACTACGGTCCCGCTTCCACGGCCGTCACCGTCACCGTGCCCGGTGGGTCCGCCGGCAACGACAGCAAGGACTGGCCTTCCCCGCCACCCTGCCCGGCGGGCCGGCGGCCACCCACCCCGTCCGCACCGGCGCCGCCGCCCCCACCGACCTGAAGGCGAAAGTCCTTCAGTCCAACGGCATCTTGTTCACCTGGACCGACAACGCCGCCGACGAGGAGGGCTACCTGCTCGAGGATCAGCCCGCCGGCGCCGCAGACTACAAGGTCGTCGCCGTGCTGGACCGGGACATCAACTCCTTCCCCTTGATCACTCTGCCGGACGAGAACACGGCGTCTTATCGCGTACGGGCCTTCTACTACGGCCCACCATCCAATGTGGTCACTCGCCGAACCGGGGGTGAGTAGGGGGTCGGTCGTCGGGTGGGTGGGACGTGAGTGCGTCGGGCGCCCCACCCACCCGCCCTTTCGGGGCTTCAGGTCGGCTGGTTGACGTGGTCAGCGGTGGGCGGGCGGGGCGGAACGGGCTCGCCGTCCTGCGGTCCGCAGGACGTACGAGGTAACCCGGGTTAGGGTCTTACAGCGCTCGAAGGTAGAGCCGTGCCGGAGGATCTCCGGCGTTTGCGTGCGTTGGATGCCCCACCCACCCGCCCCTGGGACCGGCAACCCACTGTCAGGGCATCTTCCGTGGAGTCGGCACCCTCCAGCGGGTTACGCCGTTCGGGTCCGCTCTAGTCGTGACCGCGACTAAGGCTCTGACCAGCACGTTTGCCGTGGTATCTCTGGGGGTGTGAAGGCGACGAAGATCAGTGGGTGCGACGAGTCGGAGTGTCCGGCGGTGTACGCGACCGACGAACCCGGCGTGGTGCTGGCGCAAGGCATTCCGGTCGCGGGGGTCGATGGCGTGCATCTCGGCCCTGGCGAGATGGCGGTGAAGTTGCCGTTGTCGGTGCTGCGGGATGCGGTCGCGCACCTCGAGGGCGCCGGCTCGTGACCGTATTGGAGTCGGCCGAGCTGTCCGACCTGTTCCTCGGTGCCGGTCGGCGTGGCGACTGGAGGCCCAGCCTACGTACACCGTGGCCAGCGAGCGACCGAAGATCGATCGGTGGCGAGCGGGTGAACCGCGTCCGACGGAGCATAACGCCGCCTGGGGTGACCGTATCCGGGCCTGGACCGCCGAGGGCAAAACCATCGGGCGCGTGCGGGTCGAGTCGGAGCCGCTGACGGAGTACCAGCAGTACCAACACGCGTGGACGTTCCCTGCCAACAGTGCTGCCGGGGAAGTCCTGTACCTGCTCGAGGCGGCCACCGCGAAAGAACTCGGGTTGCCACCGCAGGACTTTTGGGTCTTCGAGACCGACGGCGACGGGTCGGCCGGGTTGTCGGTGGTATGGCTGAACTTCCGCCCGGACGGAACGATCATCGACCGTGTTCTCGCCGACCCCGAGGAAGCGGTCCGGCTCCGCGAGTTGTTGGTAGTGGCGCGAGGCCGGGCGCGTCGGTTCAAGACGTGATCGCGGGGCGGCGTGCTTGATCCTGAACGGCACAGCCAGCAGCAACACGAGCTGGCGCAGGCTCTGCGGTCGTTGCGCGAGGCGGCGAACCTTTCCGGGGAACGGCTCGCGGCCCGCTGCACCATGTCCCAATCCAAGATCTCCCGGATCGAGCGCGGCAAGCTCCGTCCCAAGCTCGATGACGTCGAGCGCATCCTGACCGCGCTCAATGCCACCACGGAGACGGTGGCGCGGGTGATGAGGCTCGCCCGGGTCGCATCGATCGGCTACACCTCCAAGCGTGCCGATGCCGAGCGTGGCCTGTGGCGTACGCAGGACGACATTGCCGCGCTGGTCGCCTCCTCGGCGGTGGTTCGGCAGTTCATGCCCGGTATCCCGTCCGCTCTGTTGCAGACGGAGGAGTATGCCCGCGCGACCCTCACACCGGTGGTGCCGGGGGCGGTGGCACGGAACGTGGAGAAGGCCGTCAAGGCGCGGATGGCCGCTCAGGCCGGGCTTGACGCTCTGGGTCGGCGGTTCGTGTTCGTGCTGACCGAGCAGGCGGTGCGGTGGCCGCGGGTAGCGAGGGATGTCCGAGCCCGGCAGATTGCCCACCTGGCTGCGCTGTCGACCTGCCCCAGTATCGACCTGGCTGTCCTGGCGCCGTCGGTCGATCACGACCTGGTGGTCGAGGCTTCGCCGTTGAACTACTTCGTGATCTACGACGATCGGATCTCGGTGACCGAGACCTCGACCGGCACGACTGTCGTGCGGGACCCCAAAGACCTGGCGTATCTGGCCAACCTCTTCGAGTACTTCCTGTCGAAGTCGTTGCGGGGCAATGACGCTACCGCCTGGTTGTCGCGGGCCGCGGGCGAGATTATGCAACAGCGTAACTAGAACTGTTGCAGCATAAGAGGTTCGTTTACGGTCGTAGGTACTGTCGTTTCCTTTCAGGGGAGTGTCCACGATGACCGCGACCGGCAACGCCCACGGTGGCGACGCCTACGCCATCGAGCGCGAGCGGCGGGCCGGTTGTGCGGTATGGCTGGCGTCGCAGTGCGTGGGTTGGTCCGCCTCCTGTATCTGTCGACCCGTCACGCCGGCGCCATGGTCGGTGCCGCCCGTGCGGCGCGGCAAATCAGACAGGGCGCGGTGACACATCGGGCTGTCGCTGCCTCTCAGGCGCGGTAACCCGACAGGAATCCGCCGACGGCGGACCGGAATCCGGTCGGGTCTTCCACCCAGGGCAGATGACCCGCGCCGGTCAGGGAAACCCGCGACACCGCGGGTAGGGCCTGGGCCAACGAGTCCACGGCCGAGCGCGGCCGGATGTCCTCCGCGCCGTCGACGATCAAGGTCGGAACCTCCAATGCCGCGCAGCGGTCGCGCAGTTGCGGCGAGCCCCAGTCACGTTTGTCCTCGGCGTTGAGGGCCGCGTTGCACTCGAAGTTCACCCCGAACCACGGGGTGGCCATGTCGTCGGCGTGCTGGAGAGCCCGATCCCGGTCGACGAAGTCGGCCGACCACTGCAACACGCAGAGCTCCCGGTCCTCGGCATCGGTGCGGTCCATGCTCCCCAGCAGCTCCCACCGCGCCACGTGCTCGCCGATCCCACGTCGTAGGTTCCGTTCGTAGGCCTCATGCCACGTCGATCCGAGGTCGATTCCGGTACCGGAGACGTACACCAGCTTGGTCACGCGCTCGGGATACGCCAGCGCATAACGCAAAGCCAGCTGGGCACCCCAGGAATGGCCCAGCAGCGCCATGCGTTCCAACCCGAAGTGGGCTCGAACGGCGTCAAGATCTGCCAGTGTCCGGGCGACCGAGTACGGCCCGCTCCGCTCCGACCGGCCACACCCTCGCTGGTCCCAGCGGTACACCGTCGCCACCGCCGCCAGGGAGGCCGCCACATCTGCCATGGTGTCCCACAACCCCGGCCCGCCATGGCAGAACACCACTGGCTCGCCCTCACCGATACGCGTAGCCCAGAGTCGAATGCCGTCCTCGGTCAACACCGTCTCATCCACGCCGGCAGTATCGGGCACCCACGGTCATCGTCGACCGAAGTTTCGGCATCGGCGGGGTTCCGCTCGGCGTGAATGCCGCCTTCGTTGCCCGCTGGGTGGCACGTGAACAGTCCAGGAGAGTGTCGCCCCACGGCACAAGTCGGCTGGTTGACGTTGTGAAAGGAAACCCCGACCGATGGTGCCCGGTATGTTCCGCTCGGGAGGTGTGCCGTGCGGGGATCGGCGTTCAAGCCGGCACCGGGATTGCTGCACGGCGGGCGGACGCCGGGCCGGCGCCGCTCTACAGCTAGGCGAAAGCCGGGGCGGTCTCCAGTAGGTCCAGAAACGCCTGCTGGTGGACGGTCAAATCATCGCCCGAATACAACGCCGGGTTGCCGTCGAAGTCGATGCGGGGGCCGGTGCCGGCCTGGCCGCCGTGGACGGTGATGGTGAGGTCCTCGACGGGACCGGTGGAGAGGGTGTGGGCGACGGCGGGCTGCCCGTCGAACACCAGCTCGTAGCTGATGGGGTTGATGTCGACGACGGGACCGTACAGGCGCGGCACGTGGAGCTCCTGGCGGAGAAGCTCGGAGCGGTAGCGCTCATGGGGCTGGCAGACCTTGACCTCCTCGGCGATGTCGCCGGCGAGCTCGGTCAAGGAAGCGCCGGGAGGGTGAGGACCCGCAGCGGCATGGTGTTGGACACGGAGCACGGCACGTTCAAAGCGGCGGTGCGGCGGCGGCAGAGGCGAGGGAGACCCAAGACCACCTCGGAAGTGCCGGTGACGTGACGCAAATAGGCCGCTACGGCGGCGATGACGACGGCGGACCAACTGGTGCGGCAACGGGTGGCGACCTCGGCCCAGTCTTCCAAAGCGGTGGGGGGCAAGGAAACGGTGCGGCGGAGGAAACCGGCGGAAGGGGAGCGGTGCCCTCGACGAGGCTGATGGGCACGGGCGCGTCAGCGAAGCGGTCGAGCCAGAAGCGGCGGTCCCGGCGCCAACCGGCGGACAGCGCATAGGCGACGTCCTCGTCGACCACGGGTCGTAAGGGGTCGAACGGCTCACCGCCGACGCCACGGTAGAGCTCGGAAACCCTGCGGTCCAAGAGAAACAGCCCGTAGCGGTCGAGGGCGATGCGATGGCTGCGGTGGTACCACAGCACCCGATCGGGTCCCACCACGATCAACGCCTGACGGAACAAAGGACCCTCGTCGAGGCTGACGGGCGAAGCCAAATCGGCGTGCATCCACGACAAAGCAGCGGCGAGAGGGTCCCCAGAACCACTGACGTCCACGGTCTCCAGACGGAACGGCCGCACGGCGACGACGTCCTGGCAGCCGGAGACGGCGAACCGCATGTGCAAGGCCTCGGCCTCGGCGACGGCCTGCCGGGTGGCGGCCTCGAACCGGGCATGGTCGACCGTCCCGGCGATGTCGACGTACTCGGCGACGTTGTGCGCGGCCCCGCCGGTGTCGGCCTGGTGCCCGGCGAAGATCCCGTGCTGTGCGGCGGACAGCGGCCACCGTGACGTCGAGAAGGCGGTCATGCTGATCCCCCTGAGGTGACGGTGGCCAGCGCCGCGCGGGCCCGGTCCCGGCCGTGCGCGACGACGGTCCGGGCGACCTCCGGGTCGAACCGGGCGAAGCCGGACACCTCGAACTCGTCGGCCGGCTCGATCAGCACGAGCCGGGGCGCGGTCCCCGGTCGAAGCTCGCCGAGCTGGCGGGTGTGCTCGTAGTCCCGCAGCACGGCGAAGCGGGCCACGTTCTCGAAGGCCAGCCCGAGCGCGTCGCCGAGCGAAGCGGGCACGCCGGACTGCCGCCCGCACGACGAGGTCACGACGACCACGGTCGACGGCCCGTAGGCCAAGGCCGGCGTCAAAGGCGTGTTGGCGACCATGCCGGCGTCCACGTAACTGCGGCCGTCGATGGGCACGGGCGGGAACAGGATGGGCGCGGCGGCCCCGGCCATCAGGTGGTCGACGGTCAACGCGACCTCGGTGAAACCGGAGCCCGAAGGTGCCGAGTTGGTGAAGTGCACGACCTCGCCGCTGCACTCCTCGACGGCCGCGATGACCACCCGAACGCCGTCACGGATGCGCAGCACCTCGCCGCCCAGAGCCTGGGAGAGCGTGCGACGGGCCGGCGCGGTGTCGAGCAGCCAGGTCCAGCCGACGGAGTCCAGGGCGTAGCCCATCAGGTCGCTGGTAGGCAGCCGCACCAGCCCGGCCGGCCGCAACAGCCGCCACAGGTCCAACCGCGGCTTGTAGACGTCATGACCTTGCAGCGAGGTCCACAGGTCCACGAGACGCTCCGGCGAAAGCCCAGCGGCCAGCAGACCGGCGTTCAACCCACCGGCGGACGTCCCGGACAGCACGGTCGGGCGCAGCCCGACATCGGCCAGCCCCTGCGCCACACCCGCGCCGAAGTACGCGGCGGAGGCCCCACCGCCGGACAACACCAGGGCGACCTCGTCGCTCACGACGACAGCCTCGGCCGGTAGACCTGCCACAGCGAGCCGAGGAAGAACGTGCCGAACCGCTCCAGCACCGACGGACTGGCGGCGCGAAGCGTGGTCAGCTCACGCAAGAAGTCCAGCCGGCCCAGCGTCAACGTGCCGGCCCCGAGCGTGACGTCGCCGGCCAGCACCTTGGCGTACAGCGTGGTGGTGTCCGGCCAGATCGCGGTCGGCGGCCCGGCCCGCAGCTCCTTGTGCCCGTTGAGCACCAGCTGCCGGCCGCGGTCGTCGGCGAAGGGCAGCCGATAGTGCATACGCCGGCGCCCGCCGACCGTAACCATCAGCTCGACGAGGCCGTGCGCCACGAGCAGCCGGCCGCCCAGCGCCGGGCAGTCCAGCCAGCCGCTGGCCCGCGCGGCGTGCCGCGGGTCGGCCAGGAAGGCATCCATGTCCTCGATCGCCACGGTGACGTGCATCCGCAGCGGAACTGGCCCCTCTCGTTCACCGAGGGTGACCTGGCCGGCCATCTCCTCGGTGAACGAGAGGGCGGCTGCACCGGTCCGACCCCGCTGAGACGGGCCGGTGCCGCCGGAGCGGTCTGCGTCGTTCCCCCTGAACGGCGCGGACCACCGCGCGCGGGTGACCTCCCCGACATCCCGCGCGCGAGCAACAGATGATCGCAGAGACGGTCGGCCATCGCGGCGATCGTCAGTGAGGGGTTCGCGCCGACCGGTCCCGGCATCGCGGCCCCATCGGCAACGTACAGGCCCGGGTGGCCGAACACCTCCCCATAAGGGTCGCAGACTCCTTCACCGGGGTGTCGGCCGATCGGCGCGCCGCCGAGCGGATGGGCCACGGCCAGCCGCTTGCGGAACCAGAGCGGGTTGTCGACGTACTCCCCGCCCAGCGCGGACGTGATGTCCTTCATGGTGCCGCGCACCCGGTCCAGGTAGGACCGGCTGGTCTCGGTGGTCCACGACACGTCCAGCTCGCCCTTGCGCAGCCGCATCACGCCGTCGGGCACGTCACGGCCCATGCCGAGCAGCGGCAGCGAGCAGTTGGACAGCGTGCCGCTGCCGATGAGCTGCCCGATGCCGTGCTCGAGGTGGTCAGGCCCGGCCCAGCGAAGCAGGCCCCGCAGCCGGTTCAGGCTGAAACCGGCCAAACGCGACAGATCGCCGCGCACGTCCATGTTCTGCACCAGCCAGTCCAGGATCACCGGGTAGCCCGAGTCCTGGATGTAGAAGCCGCGGCCGACCCCACCGTCCTCGTCCAGCTCGTCGGGCACGCGGATGGTGCTGGTGATCACCGGGCCACGGCTGGCGTGCACGGTGCGCGGCCGGCCGTCGCGACGGGTGTGCAGGGCGAACGAGAGCATGTCGCCGTTGCCGCTGAAGCGGGTGCCCAGCGCCGAGCTCAGCCCGGGCAGGTGGGCCCGGTTGCCCAGCAGCAGCCGTGTGGTGCCGAACGCGCCGGCGGCCAGCACCAGGCGCTCGCAGTCGATGCGCTTGGACACCGAGCTGCCGTCCATGGCGTGCAACAGGTAGCGCACCTGGTAGCCGGGGCCGCCGGGGCGGATCGCCTGCACCTCGCACATGGTGCGCAGATCGGCGCCGGCCGCCTTGGCCGCGGACAGGTAGTTGTGGTCCAGGGTGTTCTTCGCGCCGTCGTTGCAGCCGAAGTCGCACTCGCCGCACAGCCGGCAGGTCAGCCGGGGCACGCCGTGCAGGTTCCCGTACGACGGCTCGACCACCGGCAGGTTGATGCCCGGCTGCCCACCCGGCTTGGACGCGAAGGCCACCGCCAGCGGCGGCAGCTGCCAGTCGAGGCCCAGCTCGTCGGCGGCCTCGCGGAACGCCTGGGCCTTGGGCACGGAGTTGAACTGCGGGTCGTCGTACGGATAGCGGCTGGGCGTGAGCATCGCCTCGACGGCGTCGTAGTGCGGATCGAGGTCCTCACGGGTGATCGGCCAGTACTCGTAGCCGCCGCCGGGCAGCTCCGCGTCCTTGACGAACCAGCGCTCGTCCTTGCGTAACAGCACGTTGGCGTAGATCAGCGAGCCGCCGCCGAGGCCGGCCGAGACCACGGAGTCGAAACCGCGGAACTCCAGCACGTCGAACAGGCCGTAGTCGGAGCCCTTGGGATTCCAGAAGTTGTGGTGCATGTCGGCCGGCGTGCGGGCGAAGCTGCCGGGCGGCCAGGCCCGGCCGCGCTCCAGCACGACCACCGACAGGCCGGCGTCGGCCAGCCGGTGCGCGGCGACCGAGCCGCCGAACCCGGAGCCGACGATCACCACGTCGGCGGTGTCGACGGCCCCCATCAGGCGGCCGCCCGCTTGAGGAAGTCGGTGATGTGCGGGAAGACCTCGAGGTCGGCGTGCCTGCCGATGAACGGGTCCAGGTGGCCGTAGCCGGGCAGCGACCGCAGCTCGTGCCGGCCGGGCGCGGCCTGTTCCAGCCGGCGGTGGAACACCTGCTGGGAATCGACGAACACCCGGTTGTGGGTGCCGGTGAGCAGCAGCAGCGGGGTGCGCACGGCGCCGAGGTCGGCGGTGTAGTCCTCGCCGGTGTCGTAGGCGACGGCGTGCCCGGCGAAGACGATCTTGCGCACGTGCCGGTCGTAGTGCACGCCGCTGGCCTGGCAGATGTCGCCGATCCGCTGGTGGGTGACCGGCAGCAGGTTGGCGTGCTCGTACATGGCCGGCCAGCCGCTGCCCCACATCGCGCTGAGCATGTGGCAGGCCGGCACCGAGCACTCCGGGTGCAGCACCGACATCAGCTTGGACACCGCCCAGCCGGTGGTGAACGCCGGCGCCTGGCTCCACTGCGGGTCCAGGTAGGGCTGGTTGAGGCCGTACTCGACCACGTCCGGGCCGGCGACCAGGCGCATCCGCGACCACAGCGGCACCCGCGGCGTGAGGCCGACGCTGTTGCACACCATGCTGGCGATCTCGTTGACGGAGCCGCCGAACAGGCTCATCAGGAACGAGACCGAGCCGAGGCAGTGCGCGACCACGTGGATCCGCCGCCCCCCGACGTGGCGGCGGAGCTCGGTGAGCGCTGCGGGATAGTCGTGGCGCGCCAGGTCGTCGAGGGTGAACCGGTGGGCCGACTTGTTGTACGGCAGCCGGTTGCTCATCCGGGAGTCCAGCGTCCACACCTCGCCGAACCCGGTGTCCAGCAGGTGGCTGACCAGGTTGCGGTGCTCGGGCATGACGAACATGTCCATCGACGAGGTCAGGCCGTGCACCAGCAGCACCACGTCGTCGCCGGCCTCGCGGCGGAAGCGGGTGAGGTTGAGGCCGAGGCCGTCCATCGTGGTGACCGGGTGAACGCTGACGTCCGCGTCGCGTACACCCTCGAGTGTGTACAGCGGGATTTCCCGGTTCATCGCGCCCCCCAGCGACTCGGTGGATGGTCTAGATCACCCTGACGGACCAGCGTCTCCATTTCCATCGTGGTAAACCACGACATTCGGTGTTCGGCGGCGGCTGACCAGGGTCTGAACGAGGTACGCCCAGGTCGAGACCCATCAGCGCTGCGTGACCGTTTTTGACGCCGGTCCGCTCAGTTCTGGTCCAGATGGGGGCCGAGGACCCGACCGAGTCCGCCGCGCGCCGGCACACCCGTCTTGCCGAACACCCGGGTCAAGTGGGTCTCCACGGTCCGCAGGCTCAGCGACAGCCGCTCGGCGATCTGCGCGTTGGTGCGGCCTTCCACGACCAGTCGGGCAACCTCGAACTCGCGGGCCGACAAGCCGAACGGCAGCTCCTGCCGACGGCCCAGCCGCGGCACGGGAACTCGCTGGCCGAGGCGGCGCTGCGCCTCGGCGGCCTGGGCGTGCAGGCCGCGAGCGCCGCACGTGGCGAACAGCTCGGCGGCGATGGCCAGCTGCTTGAGGCCGGCGGCGCGGTCGCCCGAGGACGCCAGGCTCTGCCCGGCCCGCAGCCGCGCGCGGCCCTCCTCCAGCCGGTAGTCCAGGCTGGCCAACGTGTCCGCCGACTGCAACGCCAGCTTGGCCGAGGTCGCCGGATCGGTGCCGCTCAACGCGTGCGCGCGGATCAGGTCGGCCACCGCCACGTTCACCTCGTGGTCGGGATGCCGGATCGCGTCGGCCCGGTCGGCCAGCGGCAGCCCGGCGCTGGGGTTGCCGGCGATCGCCTCGGCGTGGGCCATCGCCTCGAGGCAGATCAGCAGCAGCGTCTCGTCACGGACACCGCCGGACTCGAACGCCTCGCAGGCCGCCTCCACCGCGGGACGGCCCGCCGGCAGGTCACGGGAGTAGATCAGCACCAGGCTGCGGGCGCAGCCGGCCAGCACCGACCAGTAGACCTTGCTCGGCTGGTTCGTGCTGGCCCCGACGCTGGCCGCCTTCAACGCCGCCGGGTACTCGCCCGACCAGGCCAGGATCAGCGCCTGGGAGGTGAGCGACATGGTCAGCGCCTCGTCCGAGCCGACCAGCCGGGCGACGTCGCACGCCTCCTCGGCCACCGGCGCGGCCTCGGCCAGCCGCCCCAGCCGGCCGAGGGCGAAAGCCTTGGCCGCCAACAGATACGCCAGCACGAACTGCTGGCCGGTTGACCGGGCGATCTCGATCACGCGGTCCAGCCGGGTCAGCGCCTGGGCGTGCCGGCCGACCATCAGCTCGCCCCAGCACAGCCAGGCTGTGACGTCCATCCACGGCGTGATCTCGGCGACGGTCAGCTGGGCCATCAGCCGGTCGACCTCGTCCAGCAGGTCCAGCGCGCCGGGCAGGTCGCCGGCGATGTAGGCCGGCATCACGCCCAGCCCGGCCGCGGCGAACGCGGTCGCCGGGTCCAGGTGGTCGAGCTTGCCCATCTGGGCCAGCATCCGGGCGCACTCCGCGGCCTGGCCGGTGCCGATGTACTCGACGGCCAGCCGCAGGTAGAGCGGGGCCGCCTCGACGACCAGCTGGTTCGGCAGCTTGCGCAGCTCGGTGAGCAGCACCGCCTTCGCGGCCTCGCGCGAGCCCGACATCCGTTCCATCGTCGCGCAGAGCCGGGCCGCGATGGCCCGTCGGGCCAGGTCCTCGGACGGGAGCAACGCCAGCGCCTCGCGGGCCGTCTCCCGGCCGGCACGGAGCTGACCGCTGCTCAACTGGGCGTTGGCCAAGGCCAGCAACAGGTTGCAGCGGGTCGGCCGGGTCGCCTCGTTCTCCGGCAGCAGCCGTAGCGCGTTGCCCAGCCAGTGCGCGGCCGTCGCCGGGGCACGGGACACGACCGCCTGCGCGGCCGAGGCCAACTCGCCTACGGAGGCCAGATCGCCGAACGGGGCCGAGTTGACCACGTGGTGCGCCAGCATCTGCGGCTGCGCGCCCTTGCCCCGTAGGAAATGCGCCGCGCGGCCGTGCGCGCCCATCCGCCAGCCGGCCTTGGCCGAGGCGTACGCGGCGTGCCGCACCAGCGGATGCCGGAACCGGAAGCGAGCCGCGTCGGGACGCACAACGTCCCGCGCCACCAATTCGTCCAGCGCGTTGAGCGCCTCCGCCTCGGCGATCTCGCCCGCCGCCGCCACGGCCGCCGGCTCGAACTCGTCGCCCACCACGGCCGCGGCCTTGGCCACCAGCTGCCCGATGCCGCTCAGGCTGGTCAGCTCCAGCAGCAGCGCCGCCCGGACCGTCTCCGGCACCTCGGCCGTCATCGACGCGAACGCCTCGCTGTCCCTCGGCGACGGGACGTGCGGATTGTTCATGCGGGACAAGGCTTCCAGGTAGAACGGGTTGCCTCCGCTGGCCTCGTACAGCGCCTGCCGGCGGGTGCGGTTCACGTCCGGGCCGAGCAGCTCGTCGGCCTCGTGCTCGGTCAGCGGCGCCACGTCGATCCGCACCCGGCGCGTCGGCTGGGCCAGCCCCAGCGCGGCGCTCAGCTGCGGCGACGCCTGCCCGGGCCGGTAGGCCACCGCCACCACGATCCGGCCGCGCGGCGCGTGCCGCAGCAGGTGGTCCAGCAGCTCGACCGAGCTCTCGTCGGCCCAGTGCACGTCGTCCAGCACGAGCACCAGACCGCCGGACTCGGCCAGCAGCTCCAGCAGCCCCCGCACCGCGCGGAACAGCCGGTAGCGGTCGGGCGCCGCAGCCGGCGCATCGGTGGCCAGGCCGGCGAACACCGAGCCCAGCAGCCGGCGCTCGTTCTCGCTCAGCCGCGACAGCTGCCGCTCCGACAACGTCTCCAGATGGTCGTCCAGGGCGTCGGCCAGCGCGGCCAGCGGCGCGTCCTGCTCGAACTCCGAGGCCCGGCCGACCAGCGTCAGCATCGCCTTGCCACGGCCCGCCGCCACCGCCTCGGCCAGCAGCCGGCTCTTGCCCACTCCCGGCTCGCCGACCAGCTCCAACAGCTGGAAGGCGCCCTTGCCGGCCCGGTCCAGCGTCTTGTCGACCAGGCGCAGCGCGTCGCCACGGCCGACCAGCGGCGTTCGGCCCGGGTCCTCCGCGGTCCCCCGGGTGCGTTCGCGCCGGCCGGTCACGGCACCTCGCAAGGGTGGGGTACGGGATTGAACATCGGCGTCAAGGGTGCCAGTCCTGGGCCGTTTCGGGCAAGAGACGGAAAGGCGGTGACAACCCGCAATGCGAATTCACCGGACAATTCCGATGCCGGGTGATTCGTATCACCCTCGTATGGGGGAGAAGACGTTCGGCCTCAACCCCTGATCATGGAGAACCGGACGGACCGGACCGGGTTGTCCACATTCGTGTCGACGAGGCAGATCGACTGCCAGGTGCCGAGCGCGAGCCGCCCGGCCAGCACCGGGATCGTCGCGTACGGCGGCAGAAACGCAGGTAGAACGTGGTCCCGGCCGTGTCCTGGCGTGCCGTGACGATGCCGCCACCGCTCGTCACGGGGCAGCAGCTTCTCCAGTGCCGTCAACAGGTCGTCGTCACTGCCGGCGCCGGTCTCCAGCACCGCCAAGCCGGCCGTCGCGTGCGGCACCCAGACGTGCAACAACCCGTCGACCGCACCGTCCTGCGCCAAAAATCGCTCACAGTCGGCCGTCAGGTCGTACACGACCTCGCTCGATCCGGTCCTGATCTGAATTTCCACACTGCGCATGTCCGTGAACGGTACTTTCGCCGCGCGTGCGGCGCGGGGCGAGGTCGCTCGTGACCGGTCTCTTCCCTTGCCCCGCGGCGATCGATGAACCGACTCGATCGCCGCGGGGCCGCGGTCCAGAGACCGGCGCGACCTCGCATCCACGGGGCAGCGGCCGGCATAGCGTGGCGGGATGCGCACCGCCTTCGGCCAGACCTTCGACATCCCGCCCGGCTATCTCAACACCGCCTCGATCGGTGTCCCGCCGACGATCGTCGCCGATGCCGTGGCCGCGGCGGTGCAGCGCTGGCGGGTCGGCGCGGACGCGCCGCCGGGGTTCGACGTCCATGTGGCCGACGCTCGGGCCGGCTTCGCCGCGCTCGTCGGCACGAACGCCGCACACGTGGCCATCGGCGCCACTGCCTCGCAGTTGGTGGCCATCGCCGCCGCGTCCGTGCCGGACGGGTCGCGGGTGCTGGTGCCGGCCGGGGAGTTCACCAGCACCACCTTCCCGTTCGCGGCCCAGGCCCGTCGTGGGATCAAGATCACCGAAGTTCCACTGGCCGAGATCCCGGACGCCATGCCGGATCACGACGTGCTGGCGGCCGGCGTCGTGCAGTCCAGCGACGGCGCGCTGCTCGACCTGGCCGCCGTGCGGCGCAACCGCGAAGGCGTCACCGTCGTGCTCGACGTGACCCAGGCGCTCGGCTGGCTGCCGGTCGACCTGGCGTGGGCCGACTACGTCGTCGGCGCGGGCTACAAGTGGCTGATGACGCCGCGTGGCGCCGCCTGGATGGCCGTTCACCCGGACGTGCTCGACTCGGCCCGGCCCATCCACGCCAACTGGTACGCCGGTGAGGACCCCTGGCAGACCGTCTACGGCCTGCCCCTGCGACTGGCCGGCGACGCCCGCCGCCTCGACCTCTCGCCCACCTGGTTCGCCCACGTCGGCGCGGCCGTCGCCCTGCCGTGGCTGGCGTCGTTGGACATCGCCGAGGTCTACCGGCACAACGTCGGCCTGGCCAACCGACTCCTGGACCGCCTCGGCCTCCCGCCCGGCGACTCCGCCATCGTCTCCGTCGAGGCCGATCCCTCGCGCCTCGCCGGCATCCGGCACTCCGTCCGAGCCGGCCGCGTCCGCCTGTCCTTCGCGCTGAGTAACACCGTTGATGACGTCGACCTGGTCAGCGCGGCACTGATTCGGTGACGCAAGGTGATCTACCCATCCGAATCGTGTCGGAATCGGTCACCCGTTACGGTGCTGGATGTGTCGGAGTCGTACCCCCAAGATCAGGCGACCTGGCGGACCGCCCCCGTGACGGCCGGGCCGGCTGACACCTCGCCGTTCCAGCTACCCCCGGAGTTCTACGACGCCGAGCCCGCCGGCGGCCGTGATCCCGGGCCGGACAAGCGCAACAAGCTGCTGCTCCAGGGCTTGGGGCTGGTCGGTGTCGCGGTGCTGTCCGGGCTGGTGTTCTGGGCCGTGCAGCCGAGTCACGTGGCCGGCGTGGCCGAGGCCGCGTCCAGCCAGGTCGACAGCGCCGGCAAGTACACCTTCACCCGGGTCGCCGGTCCCGCCACCGACACCGACTGCGCCCAGCACGCCTTCAACAAGACCCAGGTGTTCCTCAAGGACCACCCCTGCCAGCAGCTCGTGCGGTCGCTGTACTCCTCGACGCTGCCGGACGGCACCACTGCGGTGGTGTCCCTGATCGATGTGAAGATGGGCAGCAACGGGGACGCCGAGCAGCTCAGACAGATCACCAGCAGCGACAACACCGGCAACGTCTACGACCTGCTCAAGGACGGCGGCGTCACCGCGGCCAACATGCCGACCACCAGCCAGTTGCAGGACGGTGGCTACGCCGCCGCCACCAACGCCAACGTCACCACCATCGCGTTGACCGCCCTGGTCGGCGGCCACCCCGACAGGGCCAAGCTCAAGGACATCAGCACCGACGCCCTCCGCCTGGCCGGCAAGTAGCGGCGGTTCGTGTCAGGAAGGGCCCCTTACTGACGTTGAACGCCAGTATCGGTCCCTTGATCTTGCCGGCGATGTCAGGAAGGGGTCCTTCCTGACGTTCAACGCGAGGATCGGTCCCTTGATCTTGCTCAGGGCTGGCCGGGCAGCGCCGGCGTGGACGGGGTCTGGCCGCCGGCCTGGCGCCAGGACATGGCCCGTACGGCGGCGTCGGTGAGGGCGTCCAGGGCGGTCTTCCGGATCGCCTGATCCGAGGTGTACTCGAGCACCGACCGCCAGGCCGCCGCGGCGTCGGCCTCGGCCGCCACCAACAGCACGAAGGCCGACGACTGGTTGGTCAGCGGCTGGGGCGTGGTGTAGCCGGGCTCGGCCGACTTTGGCGTGGCGCCGGCCTTCTTGACCAGCGTGATGGTGGCGTCGCGGCGGGCGGTGTGGGCCTCGGAGCCCTTGGCCAGCGCGGGATCGGAGCCCGCCGGCAGGAAGGCGCCGGCCAGGCCGTAGGCCCAGATGGCGGCGTGCTCGGAGGCCAGGGCCCGCTGCAAGGCGTCGACGGACTGGTCGGAGGGAGACGTCACGAGAGCAGCTCCTTCAAGCACGCGCAGCCGGCGACGACGGAGCCGACGAGCCCGGCACGGTAGGTCGGCACGGTCAGCGCGACCTGGGTGGCGGCGTCCTGGGCGGCCCCGAGCGAGGCGGCCAGCCCGGCAATGGCGGCGGCCTGGTCGGGGTAGCCGGTGCCCTGCGGCGGGCTCGACGGGGTGGTGGCCGTGGTGGCCGTCGGCGGCGGGGTGGCCCGGTCGATCTCCTTGCGCAGCGCGACCGCCTGGGCGTCCCGGTTGGTGGCGATGAGCTCGAACTTGGCCTGCACGGCCGGGAACTTGGCGGCCGCCGCGCGGGCGGTGGCGGCGTCCTTGGCGGCGGCGTCGGCCAGCGCGGCCAGCGGGTCCGGTGGCGGCGGTGCGGTCGGCGTCGGCGTGCACGCGGCGACGGCCGGCGCGGCCAACACCGTGAGCGCCCCGAGGCGCAGCAGGGCCCGGCGGTCGAGCTGAGGGGTCACGGTGAGTCATCTTGCCAGCAATCACCCGACCCACTCCGGTCCACGTGCGTCTGGACGGCTCAGCGACGAGATACGCTTGGCGACCACGACCGGCGAACGGCATCGCCGGTCGATGTCGTCACGTCCGCGTGGCGGCAGTGACAACCGAATGCGGTAAGAGCGACCAGGGGAGTGAGAACGTGTCCAGCGCGCCGCGCGGGGAGATATCCGCGCAGCTCGAACCGGTCGTCCGGGCGGCAGTCTCGGCGATCGGCTTCGATCTCGAGCTGCTCGACGTGCAGCAGGCTGGCCGTCGCCGACTGGTCAAGGTGGTGGTCGACGGCGAGGAGGGCGTCGGCCTCGACGCGATCGCCGAGGCCAGCCGCGTCGTCGCGGCCGCGCTCGACGAGCACGACCACGTGCTCGCGGGCCCGTACACCCTCGAGGTGACCTCGCCCGGCATCGACCGGCCGCTGACCGCACCGCGCCACTGGCGGCGGGCGAAGTTCCGGCTGGTCAAGGTGCGCCAGACCGACGGGGCCGAGTTCGCCGGCCGGGTCGGCAGGGTCACCGACGAGACGGTCCAGCTGCTGGTCGACGGCCAGCTGCGGGAGATCGGCCACGGCGCCGTCGAGCGGGCCGTGGTGGAAGTGGAGTTCCGGCAGCCGCCGGTCGAGGAGTTGGCGCTGTTGGAGCGCGGCTGTCAGGAGGATTCCGAATGAACGTCGACATCGCCGCCCTCCGGACGATCGAGCGGGACAAGGACATCCCGTTCGAGACCGTCATCGAGGCCATCGAGACCGCGCTGCTGACCGCGTACAAGCACACCGAGGGCCACCGGCCGCACGCCAGGGTGGACATCGACCGCAAGACCGGCCTGGTCCGGGTGCTGGCCCAGGACATCGGTCCGGACGGCCAGGTCGAGGAGGAGTGGGACGACACGCCGGAGGGCTTCGGCCGGATCGCCGCCACCACCGCCCGCCAGGTCATCCTCCAGCGGCTGCGCGACGCCGAGCACGAGCGCACCTTCGGCGAGTTCGCGGCCAAGGAGGGCGAGATCATCGCCGGTGTCGTGCAGCGCGACGCCCGGGCCAACTCGCGCGGCATGGTCGTCGTCCAGGTGGGTGACACCGAGGGCGTGCTGCCGCCGGCCGAGCAGGTGCCGGGCGAGCGCTACGAGCACGGCGAGCGGATCAAGTGCTACGTGGTCGGCGTGTCCCGCGGCTCCCGCGGCCCGCAGATCACGCTGTCCCGCACCCACCCCAACCTGGTCCGCCGGCTGTTCGCGCTGGAGGTCCCGGAGATCGCCGACGGCACCGTCGAGATCCCGGCGGTGGCACGTGAGGCAGGTCACCGTTCCAAGATCGCGGTGCGGTCCACGGTGGCCGGCGTGAACGCCAAGGGCGCCTGCATCGGCCCGATGGGGGCCCGGGTCCGCAACGTGATGAGCGAGCTGGCCGGCGAGAAGATCGACATCATCGACTTCTCCGAGGACTCGGCCACGTTCGTCGGGAATGCCCTGTCACCGGCCAAGGTCATCTCCGTCCGGGTGCTCGACGAGCGGGCCAAGACCGCCCGTGTCGTGGTGCCCGACTTCCAGCTGTCGCTGGCCATCGGCAAGGAGGGCCAGAACGCCCGGCTGGCGGCCCGGCTGACCGGCTGGCGCATCGACATCAAGTCCGACGCCGAGGTGGTCGCGCCGTCCGGTCAGGTATCCGGTTCGGCAGAGTGAGTTCGAGGGGATAGAATCTTCGGTGGTTCGTCGTTCAGAACCGGCACCCCCGTCCACCGGTCCCATTCGGACGTGCGTGGGATGCCGCGCGAAGGCGTCGGACTCCGAGCTGCTGCGCGTGGTGGCCAGGGACGAGATCGTCGTCCCCGACCCGAGACGCGGGCTGCCTGGTCGGGGCGCGTGGTTGCATCCCGATCCGGCGTGTCTGCGCGCCGCCGAGCGACGTCGGGCGTTCCCACGGGCCCTCCGGGTCCAGGGTGCGCTCGATCTCGCCGTCTTGACCGCTCATCTCGAGTCGGTCACAGCTGGGGATGTGCCGCCGCGGGAAGCCCCCGCTGCGGATGAGTAGAGGAAGCAGGTCGACCCGTCATGAGTCAGCCGTGAAGCTGAAGACATGATCGCGCGACGATAGGACGAGGTCGAGCGGGACTTTGCCGCCCGGCCTCCCTAGACGAGGAGAGCAGTGGCAGGCAAGGCCCGAGTGCACGAGCTCGCGAAGGAGCTCGGCGTCACGAGCAAGGAAGTGCTCAACAAGCTCGCCGAACAGGGCGAGTACGTGAAGTCCGCGTCCTCCACCGTGGAGGCCCCGGTCGCCCGCAGGCTGCGGGACGCCTACGAGAAGGGCGACACCAAGGCCAGGGGCGGCGCGCCGAAGCCCGGCCCGCGCCCCGGTCCGCCGGCGCCCAAGCCCAGCCCGGCCGCGACCGGTGCGACGCCCACGACGCCGGCCTCCGGCCAGCGTCCCCCCATGCCCGGCCCGCGTCCGGGTCCGCGCCCCGGCCCCAAGCCGGCCGAGACCCCGGCCGCCGCGTCGGCCGCCCCGGCTCCGGCCGCGGCTGCCCCGCAGGCCCCGGCAGCCGCCCCCCAGACCCAGGCTCCGCAGAGTCAATTCAAGGGCGCCCCTACGCAGCCCACGCTGTCCAGCCCGGCCCCCGCGCCGGCGCCGCAGCAGCAGCGTCCGCAGCAGCCGTCGCAGCAGGCTCCGGCCGCCGCGTCGGCCGGCCAGCAGGCGCCGTCCCGGCCCGCCCAGGGCCAGGGTCAGCGCCCCGGCGCCGGCCCCCGTCCCGGCCCGCGGCAGCAGCCGCAGCAGCCGGACGGCGGCTCCACGGTGCCGCCGCGCCAGCAGGGCCCCAAGCCCGGCCCGCGCGCGCCGCGGCCCGGCAACAACCCGTTCGGTGTCGGCTCCAACGCGCCGGCGCCGCGTCCGGCCGGGCCCCGTCCCGGCCCGCCCTCGCAGGGCGGCGGCGACCGGCCGCGTCCCGGTGACGGCCGGCCCGACCGCGCCCCGCGCGGCGACCGTCCGGCCGGCGACCGCGGTGGCGACCGTGGTCCCCGCCCGACCCCGGGCAACATGCCGCCTCGGCCCAACCCCGGCATGATGCCGCCCCGACCGGCCCGTCCGGCCGGTGGTGGCGGTCGTCCCGGTGGCGGTCCCGGTGGCGGCGGCCGCGGCCCTGGTGGCGGCGGTGGCGGTGGCTTCCGTGGCGGTCCCGGTGGGGGCGGCGGCGGTGGCGGCGGTTTCCGTGGCGGTCCCGGTGGGGGCGGCGGCGGTGGCGGCGGTTTCCGTGGCGGTCCCGGTGGGGGCGGCGGCGGTGGCGGCGGTTTCCGTGGCGGTCCCGGTGGGGGCGGCGGCGGTGGCGGCGGCGGTTTCCGTCCCGGTGGTGGCGGTGGCGCCCCGGCCGGCGGCGGTGGCTTCCGTGGCGGCGGCGGTCGTCCGGGTGGTCCCGGCGGTCGTGGCGGCGCCGCGGGTGCGTTCGGCCGTCCCGGCGGTCCCGCGCGTCGTGGTCGCAAGTCCAAGCGCCAGAAGCGTCAAGAGTTCGACAACATGCAGGCGCCCAGCGTCGGCGGTGTCCGGCTGCCCCGTGGCAACGGGGAGTCCATCCGGCTGCCGCGCGGCGCGTCGCTGACCGACTTCGCGGAGAAGATCAACGCGAACCCGGCGGCGCTGGTGCAGGTGCTGTTCCACATCGGCGAGATGGTCACGGCGACCCAGTCGGTCTCCGACGAGATCCTCGAGCTCCTCGGCAACGAGATGAACTACGTGGTCAACGTGGTCTCGCCCGAGGAAGAGGACCGGGAGCTGCTGGAGACCTTCGACATCACCTACGGCGAGGACGCCGGTGGCGAGGACGACCTCGTGATCCGGCCGCCGGTGGTGACCGTCATGGGTCACGTCGACCACGGTAAGACCCGACTGCTGGACACCATCCGCAAGGCCAACGTGCACGAGGGCGAGGCCGGCGGCATCACCCAGCACATCGGCGCCTACCAGGTCGAGACCGAGCTGGAGGGCAAGCCGCGCCTCATCACCTTCATCGACACCCCGGGTCACGAGGCGTTCACCGCCATGCGGGCCCGTGGCGCCAACTCCACCGACATCGCGGTCATCGTCGTCGCCGCTGACGACGGCGTGATGCCGCAGACGGTGGAGGCGATCAACCACGCCCAGGCGGCCAACGCGCCGATCGTGGTCGCGGTGAACAAGATCGACAAGGAAGGCGCGAACCCGCAGAAGATCCGCCAGCAGCTGACCGAGTACAACCTGGTCGCCGAGGAGTACGGCGGCGACACCATGTTCGTCGACATCTCGGCGAAGCAGGGGTTGCACATCGACCAGCTCCTGGAGGCGATCCTGCTGACCGCGGACGCCGCGCTCGACCTGCGGGCCAACCCGAACATGGAGGCCCAGGGCGTCGCGATCGAGGCGCACCTTGACCGCGGTCGCGGTCCGGTGGCCACGGTGCTGGTGCAGCGCGGCACGCTGCGGGTGGGCGACTCGATCGTCGCCGGCGACGCCTACGGGCGCGTCCGGCGCATGGTCGACGAGCACAACGAGGACGTCATCGAGGCAATGCCCTCGCGTCCGGTGCAGGTGATCGGTCTGACCTCGGTTCCCGGGGCCGGCGACACCTTCCTGGTCGTGGAGGAGGACCGGGTGGCCCGGCAGATCGCCGAGCGCCGCCAGGCCCGTACCCGCAACGCCCTCAACGCGTCCCGCCGCAAGCGCGTCAGCCTGGAGGACCTGGACGCCGCGCTGAAGGAGACCAGCCAGCTCAACCTGGTCATCAAGGGCGACAACTCCGGCACCGTCGAGGCGCTGGAAGCCGCGTTGATGAACATCGAGGTCGGCGAGGACGTCGAGCTGCACGTGGTGCACCGCGGCGTCGGTGGGGTCACGGAGAGCGACATCAACCTCGCCACCGCGACGGACAACACCATCGTCCTGGGCTTCAACGTCCGGGCCGAGGGCCGGGCCACCGAGCTGGCCAACCGCGAGGGCGTCGAGGTTCGCTACTACACGGTCATCTACCAGGCGATCGACGAGATCGAGCAGGCCCTCAAGGGCATGCTCAAGCCGGAGTACGAGGAGGTGCAGCTCGGCCGGGCCGAGGTGCGCGACGTCTTCAAGTCCTCCAAGGTCGGCACCATCGCCGGCTGCCTGGTGATGTCCGGCGAGCTCAAGCGCAACTCGAAGGCCCGCCTGATCCGCGACAACGTCGTGATCCAGGAGAGCCTGACCCTGACCTCGCTGCGTCGCTTCAAGGACGACGTGACCGAGGTCCGCGAGGGCTTCGAGTGCGGTCTCACCCTCGGCAACTACGGCGACCTGCGGGTCGGCGACACGGTCGAGACGTACGAGATGCGGGAGAAGCCCCGCAACTGATCAAGTGGCGTGCGACGGGGCCGGCCTGCCGGCCGGCCCCGTCGGCGTCCGCCCACGGTGATGCTGATGTTCGTCGGTGCCCTCGAGTTGGACGTGCTGCTGGGCGACGTCCACTCGCTCAAGGAGAAGCGCTCCGTGGTCCGGCCCGTGCTGGCCGAGATCCGGCGCAAGTACGAGGTCTCGGTGGCCGAGGCCGGTCATCTCGATCTGCACCGCCGCGCCCTGGTCGGGGTGTCGGTGGTCGCCGCCGACGCGGAGCACGTCCGTGACGTGCTCGACGCGTGTGAGCGGCTGGTGTCCTCCCGGCCCGAGCTTCAGGTCCTGTCGGCCCGACAGCGGCTGCTCGGCCCCGAGGACGACTAGTTCCAAACTGTCACTACTCATGAGGAGGAGCGCCGTGGCCGACCAGGCCCGCGCCCGCAGGCTCGCCAAGCGGATCGCCCAGATCGTGGCGTCCGCGCTGGAACACGAGGTGAAGGACCCCCGGCTGGCCCGGGTCACCATCACCGACGCCAGGGTCACCCCTGACCTGCACGACGCGACCGTGTTTTACACCGTGCTCGGCGACAACCTGGAGTCCGCTCCCGACCACGCCGCCGTCACCGCCGCGCTGACCAGCGCCACCGGTGTGCTGCGGACCATGGTCGGGCAGCAGACCGGCGTGCGGTTCACGCCGACGCTGGCCTTCCGGGCCGACACCGTGCCGACCGACTCCAAGCGGATCGACGAGCTGCTGGCGAAAGCCCGTGAGTCGGACGCCGAGGTGGCGCAGCTGGCGTCCACCGCGCAGCCGGCCGGCGAGGCCGACCCGTACAAGGCTCCCCGCGAGGAGGAGTCCGACGCGGAGTGACGTAGCTTGCCTCGTGTGAGCTCATCCGAACAGGTCGATGTCGCGGCCGCCGCGGCCCTGCTGGCCGCGGCGGCCGACGTCACGCTGCTGGCCCACGTCAATCCCGACGCCGACGCGTTGGGCAGCGCCCTGGCCCTCGGCCTGGCGCTGCGGCGTCGTGGCGCCACCGTGCGGGTGTCCTTCGGCTCGCCGTCGGCGGTGCCGGAGTCGCTGCGGATGTTGGATTCCGAGAGCCTGTTCGTGCCGGCTTCGGACGTGCCGGCGGCTTGTGGACTACTGGTCGCGCTGGACACCGGCAGCCTCGACCGGCTCGGTCCGTTGGCCGATCGGGTGGCTTCCGCCGGCGCCGCGCTGGTCGTCGACCATCACGTGTCGAACACCCGCTACGGCAGCCACAACCTGGTCGACGACCGGGCCGAGGCCACCGCGGTGATCGTCGCCCGGCTGCTGGGCGAGCTCGGCGTGGAGATCGACGAGCCCATCGCCCGCTGCCTGTACGCCGGCATCGCCACCGACACCGTGTCCTTCCGCTTCGCCAAGCCCGAGACCCACCGCCTGGCCGCCCGCCTGCTGGAGGCCGGCGTCGACGGGTCCGGGCTGATCCGCTCACTGATGGACAGCCATCCGTTCGCGTGGCTGGGCATGCTTTCCTCGGTGCTCGCGGCCGCCCAGTTGGAGCCGGATGCCGCGCAGGGCTTGGGTTTTGTCTACGCCGTCGTGCGCCAAGCCGATGTCGTGGGCGTGCGGGCCGAGGAGATCGAGAGCGTGATCGACGTAGTCCGCTCGACGTCCGAGGCCGAAGTTGCCGCAGTCCTGAAAGAAACCCCGGCCGGCACGTGGACGGTGTCGCTGCGGGCCGTCGGCCGCCTCGACGTGCGCTCCGTGGCCGTGCGCTTCGGCGGCGGCGGTCATCGCCTGGCCGCCGGCTTCACCGCCCCCGGCACCGCCGAGAACGTCATCGCCGGCATCCGCTCCGCCCTCGCCGAGGCTACCCCCGCCCACTGACACTCTCCGCTCTTGCGCCACATGCGCTTCCTATGTGGCACCAGACGCCACATAGGAAGCGCATGTGTGAGTGCTGGGTTGCCCGAATCTGGTCTAGACCACCTCGGCGCTCCCCGGTATCGTCGAGGGTCCGGCCGCCGCCACCCTTCGACGATGGGAGCTGGCCATGTTCGGTCGGATATCGCGGACCCTGACGGCAGTCCTTGCCGCCGCGCTAGCCGTCCCGGCGCTCGGTCTGGCGTCCGCACAGGCGACCCCTGCCTCGCCTCACGCGGACACGTGTGCGGTGAAGTCCCGGCCCGCCGGCAAGGTGCTCCAGGGCTACTGGGAGAACTGGGACGGCGCGGCCAACGGCGTGCATCCCGGCCTCGGCTGGATACCGGTCACCGACAGCCGGATCGCGCAGCACGGCTACAACGTGATCAACGAAGCCTTCCCGGTGATCCGGTCCGACGGCACGGCGCTGTGGCAGGACGGCATGGACGCCGGGGTGAAGGTCGGCACGCCGGCCGACAACTGCGCGGCCAAGGCGGCCGGGGCGACCCTGCTGCTGTCCATCGGCGGCGCGGCCGCCGGTATCGACCTGAGCTCGAGCACCGTGGCCGACCGGTTCGTGAACACCATCGTGCCGATCCTGAAGACCTACAACTTCGACGGCATCGACATCGACATCGAGACCGGCCTGACCGACACCGGCAACATCAAGACCCTGTCGGCCTCGCAGTCCAACCTGATCCGCATCATCGACGGCGTGCTGGCCAAGATGCCGTCCAACTTCGGCCTCACCATGGCCCCGGAAACCGCTTACGTCACCGGCGGTTCCATCACGTACGGCTCCATCTGGGGCGCGTACCTGCCGATCATCAAGAAGTACGCCGACAACGGCCGGCTGTGGTGGCTGAACATGCAGTACTACAACGGTTCCATGTACGGCTGCAAGGGCGACTCCTACCAGGCCGGCACCGTGCAGGGCTTCACCGTGCAGACCCAGTGCCTGAACAACGGCCTGGTCGTGCAGGGCACCACCATCAAGGTTCCTTACGACAAGCAGGTTCCCGGTCTGCCGGCGCAGTCCGGGGCCGGCGGCGGCTACATGTCGACCAGCCTGGTGTCACAGGCCTACCGAAGTGTCAGCGGCATCAAGGGCCTGATGACGTGGTCGGTCAACTGGGACGGTTCGAAGGGCTGGAGCTTCGGCAACAACGTGAAGTCGCTAGAGGGCCGGTAGCACGAAAACCGCCCAGCCGTCGGCGTCGGGATGCCTGGTCATCCCGACGCCCTCGGCGAGTCGGATGGACGGCACGTTGTCCGGCCGGGTCACCACCGCGACCGGCCAATCCGGATGCAGCTCCTCGCCACGGAGATGGCCTTGCGTGCCATCTCCGTGGCTATTCCCCTGCCCCGCACCGCCGGCCACATTCGGTAGTACAGGTTCCACACCTGTTGGCCGTTGTGCCACGTGGGTTTCACGCCGCCGTAGCCGGCCGTCCGACCCTCGAACTCGATCCGCCAGTAGCCGTGCTCGCCGCTTTCCCAAACCGCGCAGAAGTCCCGCAGCAGCTGCGTGAGCGACTCCGGCGACCGCGTGGTCTCCACGGCGTGCAGGGCAAGGAAGTCGTCGAGGTCGGCCATCGTCACGGGATGCAGCACCAGGTTCACGCCAGCACCTCGCTCAGCACGTGCCGGGAGTTGGCCGACAGCCCGGGATTCGTGTCCCGGTAGTAGGGCAACTGGATCAGGGCGATGGACATCGCCCAGGCGCGGCCGCGTTCCCACGTCTCGTCGTCGATGTCCAGCGCTTCACGGAAGACGTCACGAGCCCCGCCCGGCAACAGGTTCCACGCGATAACGAGATCCACGGTGGGGTCGCCGATGCCGACACCGCCGAAGTCGATCACGGCGGCGAGCCGGCCGTTCCGCACGAGTACGTTGCCGGGGGAGAGGTCGCCGTGCGACCAGAAGACGCCGGGCGGCTCGGGCAGGGCGATGGCCCGGTCCCACAAGGCCAGGGCGGCAGCGGTGTCGATGTCGTCGTCGAGCTGGGAGATGGCCTCACGGGTCGGTGTGTCGCGGCCGGGCGAACCCAACGGCACGCCGCGGCGCTGCGCCGGCCCGCCGGTGGGATCGATCTTGCGCAGGGCCTGGATGAACTCGGCCAGGTCGCGGGCCAACGCCTCGGGCTCGGCCAGGGCTCCGACCACCGGATTGCGGCCGTCGATCCACCGCAGCACGGCCCACGGGAACGGGAAGTCGTCGTTGGGCTCGCCGATCCCGACCGGGACCGGCACCTGGACCGGCAGTTGCGGGGCCAGCACGGCCGGCCAGCGCAGCTCCTTGTTCAGGGCTGCCGCGACGAACGGCCGGCGCGGCAGCCGCACGGCCAGCTCGTCGCCGAGGCGGAACATCGCGTTGTCGGTGCCGGAGGAATCGACACGTTCGATCGGGAGATCGGCCCACTGCCGGAACTGTTCGGTGATCAGCGCCCGGACCAGCTCGGGGGTGGAGTCGATCTCGTCCGTGTGCATCCGCATGGCCACATACTGGGACAACGCAACCGTAAGTGCCATCACATAATTCGCGGTCCGAGCGAGGCTCGGTGCACATTGGGCAGGTGACGGTGCGTGCGGGCTCAGCGAGACAGGTTTTCGCCCTGGCGGTTCCGGCCCTGGGTGTGCTCGCGGCCGAGCCGCTGTACGTGCTCGTCGACACGGCGGTCGTCGGCCACCTGGGCGCGCTGCCGCTGGCCGGCCTCGCGCTCGGCGGCCTGCTGTTCTCGCAGGTGTCCAGTGCGCTGACTTTCCTCTCGTACGGCACGACCTCGCGCACGGCCCGATTGCACGGCGCGGGACGGCGTGGCGACGCGGTCGAAGAAGGCGTGCAGGCCACGTGGTTGGCGGTCGGAGTCGGCCTGGCCGTGCTGATCCTGGGCCAACTGTTGGCCACGCCCGTGGCGGAACTGTTGGCGGGCAAGGGACCCATCGCGGACGCCGGCGTGGGCTGGCTGCGCATCGCATTGTTCGGCGCACCGATGGTGCTGATCACGATGGCCGGCAACGGCTGGATGCGAGGCGTCCAGGACACCAGACGCCCGCTGGTGTACGTGCTGCTGGGCAACGGGCTTTCCGTGGTGCTGAACCCGATCCTCGTCTACGTCCTCGGCTGGGGCCTTGAGGGCTCGGCCGTGGCCAACGTGTTTGCGCAAACGGTGGCGGCGGCGCTGTTCGTCTCCGCGCTGGTCAAGGAGAGGGTGCCGCTGAAGCCGGTGCCGCCGCTCATCAGGGCGCAGCTGGGCCTCGGCCGTGACCTGGTGATCCGCACGCTGGCCTTCCAGCTGTCGTTCATCTCGGCGCTGTCGGTGGCGTCGCGCACCTCGACCGACGCGGTCGGCGCACACCAGATCGTGTTGCAGCTGTGGAGTTTCCTCGCGCTCGTGCTGGACTCGTTGGCCATTGCCGCGCAGTCGCTGGTCGGCGCGGCGCTGGGCGCGGGGCGGGACGACGAGGCGAAGTCCTTGGCCTGGCAGGTGACCCGGTACGGGCTGGTGTTCGGCATCGCGCTGTCGGTGGTTTTTGCCGCCCTGTACAGCGTTCTTCCTCGGGTGTTCACCTCGGCGCCCGGTGTGCTGGCGGAAATCCCGCACGCCTGGTGGCTTTTCGTGCTGCTGCAACCGATCGCCGGCGTGGTGTTCGCCCTGGACGGCGTGCTGCTCGGTGCGGGCGACGCCAAGTTCCTGCGCACTGCCACCGTCGTCAGCGCGCTCGTCGGCTTCGTGCCGCTGGTGTGGCTGTCGCTGGCGTTCCACTGGGGACTGCTCGGAATCTGGACCGGGCTGTCGACGTTCATGGTGTTCCGGCTGGTCGCCGTGGTGCTGCGGACGAAATCCGGGCGCTGGGCCGTCACGGGCGTGTGACGGAGTGCACGTCTGAAGCGGTTAACAACACGCTGACCAGCGGCGATGATAGGTGTGGACATCCTACGTTTCTGAACCATCTGGAAGGACAGCCGTGCCGGCCTCGCGCGCCACCCGTCAAGCCTGGGTGGTCTGGATCACCGCCGTCGTCGTCTACCTCTTCGCCGTCTTCCACCGCTCTTCTCTCGGCGTGGCCGGACTGGCCGCCGCCGACCGCTTCGGCGTCGGACCCGCCGCACTCAGCACATTCACCGTGCTCCAGGTTTTCGTCTACGCCGCCATGCAGGTGCCGACCGGCCTGCTGGTCGACCGGTTCGGCCCGCGCAAGCTGCTCACCGCGGCGGCGATCTTCATGGGCCTCGGCCAGATCCTGTTCGCCATCGCCGACAGCTACCCGCTCGGCCTGATCGCCCGCGGCGTGCTCGGCCTCGGCGACGCCATGACCTGGGTCAGCGTGCTGCGCCTGATCGGCGGCCACTTCCCGGCCCGCAAGTACGCCGTGGTCATGTCGCTGTCGGCGATGATCGGCTCGGCCGGCAACCTCGTCGCCACCGTGCCGCTGACCCTGCTGCTGCACAACGCCGGCTGGACCATGACCTTCCTGGTCGCCGGCGCCGCCACCGCCGTCTACGCCACGGTCGCCGCGACCCGGCTGCGTGATCTGCCGCACGGCGTGCCCGCGCCGGTGGTCGAGCGGGTCACGCCGCGTGAGGTCGTGCGCAACATCGCCAACGCCTGGCGTACGCCCGGCACCCGGCTCGGCTTCTGGGTGCACTTCAGCACGATGGTCGCGCCGACCACGCTCGGCCTGCTCTGGGGCGTGCCGTATCTGGTGCAGGCGCAGGGACTCAGCGTCGAGACCGCCGGTTCCGTGCTCAGCCTGCTGGTCATCGGCGGCCTCATCCTCAGCCCGGTCGTCGGCACGTTGATCAGCCGCAACCCCGAGCTGCGCGTGCCGCTGGCCGCCGCGTACCTGGTCACGTCCGGTGCGGTGTGGACGCTGCTGCTGATCGTGCCGGGCCGGCTTCCGTTGTGGCTGCTGGTGATCGCCTTCGCGCTGTTCGCCGTCGGCGGGCCGGCCTCGTCGGTCGGCTTCGCCCTGGCCAAGGACTACAACCCGAACCGGATCGTCGGCACCGCGACCGGCGTGGTCAACGTGGGCGGCTTCGTCGCCACCACGATCGCCGCCCTGGCCGTCGGTGTGCTGCTCGGCCTGGCCGAGGGCCTTGGCCAGCAGAACGCGTTCCGGATCGCCTTCGTGGCCGTGTTGGCCGTGCAGTCGCTGGGCACCTGGCGGATGGCCATCTGGTGGCGTCGGGCCCGGGCCGTGGTGCTGCACGCAGCCGCCCGTGGCGAGGAAGTTCCGGTGCAGCTCCAGCGGCGCCGGTGGGACGAGGTTATTGGGCCCGCGGCAGCGTGAGTTCGATCCGGGCGTGACAGAATCTTTGGCTGTGTCACAACCGCTTCGCTCTCGACGCCCGCAGAACCGCCAGCGCACGCCCGGCACCACCGCCAACGCCGGCCTGGTGGTCGTGGACAAGCCCGCCGGGCTGACCTCGCACGACGTGGTCGCCCGGGCCCGTCGCATCATGGGCACCCGCAAGGTCGGGCACGCCGGCACCCTGGACCCGATGGCCACCGGGGTGCTCGTGCTCGGCATCGAGCGGGCCACCAAGCTGCTGGGGCACCTGGCCATGGACACCAAGGCCTACCTGGCCACCATCCGGCTGGGCGCGGCCACCACCACCGACGACGCCCAGGGCGAGGTCACGTTCGAGGCCGACGGGTCGCAGGTGGACGAGGACCTGGTGCGGGCCGAGATCGCCCTGCTGACCGGCGACATCATGCAGGTGCCGAGCTCGGTCAGCGCGGTCAAGGTGGACGGCAAGCGGGCGTACGCGCGGGTGCGGGCCGGCGAGGAGGTCGAGCTGGCCGCGCGGCCGGTCACGGTCAGCCGGTTCGACCTGCTGCTGGTGCGCCGGGACGAGACCGGCACCGAGCTGGACGTGATGGTTGAGTGCTCGTCCGGCACCTACGTCCGGGCGCTGGCCCGCGACCTCGGGCAGAAGCTCGGCGTCGGCGGCCACCTGGTCGCCCTGCGCCGGACCCGCGTCGGCCCGTTCGACCTGCGTACCGCCCGGACCCTGGAGCAGCTCGAGGAAGAGCCGGCACTGTCGCTGGACCTGGGCGAGGCCGTCAACACGGCGTTCCCGCGACACGACATCGACCTGCCGTCGGCCGCCGCGCTGTCCCACGGCCGCAAGCTCCCGGCCGCCGGCATCGAGGGCCCGTACGGCGTGTTCGGCCCGGACGGTCGCGCGCTGGCGTTGGCCGTGGACACCGAAGGCGCCTCGAAGCCCCTGGTCCTCCTGGCCGTCGACTGACGAAGTGCGTGAAGGGGCTTTCCCGCACTCCGAGTGCGGGAAAGCCCCTTCACGGCGTCGGGGCGGGTACCGGTGGGTAGGCTCGTGGCTGTGCAGCGGTGGCGTGGGCTCGAGCATCTCCCTAGCGGCTGGGGCCGCTGTGTCCTGACGATCGGCGTGTTCGACGGGGTCCATCGCGGCCACCGCGAGCTGATCAGCCGGGCGGTGGAGTTGGCGGCCAAGCGGGACCTGCCGAGCGTGGTCATGACCTTCGACCCGCACCCGTCCGAGGTGGTCCGCCCGGGCAGCCATCCGGCCCAGCTGACCACGTTGAAGCGCCGCGCCGACCTCGTGGAGGAGCTGGGCGTGGACGTGTTCTGCGTGCTGCCCTTCACCCCGGAGCTGTCGCGGATGCCGGCGGACGTGTTCGTGCACGAGCTGCTGGTGGAGCAGCTGCACGTGGCGGCCGTGGTGGTGGGGGAGAACTTCACCTTCGGCAAGGGCGCGCAGGGCGACGTGACGCTGCTGCGCACGCTGGGCAGCCGCTTCGGCTTCACCGCCGAGGGAGAGAGCCTGGTCAGCGAGGACAGCCTGGTCTACTCCTCGACGTACATCCGGGCCTGCATCGACGCCGGCGACGTGGTGGCGGCTGAGCACGCGCTGGGCCGGCCGCACCGGCTGGAAGGCATAGTGGTCCGGGGCGACGGCCGTGGCCGCGACCTCGGTTTCCCGACGGCCAACCTGTCCACGCCGAAGTTCGCGGCGGTGCCGGCCGACGGCGTGTACGCGTGCCGTTTCCTTCAGGGCGGCCAGGTTCGCAACGCGGCCGTGTCGGTCGGCACGAACCCCACGTTCTCGGGCCGGGAGCGCCGCGTCGAGGCGTTCGTGCTGGACGTGAACGAGGACTTCTACGGGCAGCGGGTGGCGCTGGACTTTGTTGCGCGGCTGCGCGGTCAGCTGAAGTTCAACTCCAGTGACGATCTTGTCGTGCAGATGCGCGAGGACGTGGAAGAGGCCCGCCGGCTGCTGGCCTGAACCGGCCGTGCCACCCCCGCCGATCAGCTACGATCGGCCCGCGTGCGAATGCAAACCGGACAGGGGGACCCTTGGAGGACCACAAGATCGTCCAGCGCAACCTGGCGCTGCAACGTGAGTGGTACGGCGAGCCGCTGGGCGACCGGGTCCGCCGGCTCGTCGTGGCCTTCGACATCTCCCAGGCCTACCTCGCCGACGTGCTCGGCATCAGCGCCCCCATGCTCAGCCAGGTGATGAGCGGCCGCCGCGCCAAGATCGGCAACCCGGCCGTGCTGGCCCGCTTGATCATGCTGGAGCGCAAGATCCTCACCCCCGGCGTCGCCTCCGGCGACCGGACGGCCATGCAGCAGGCCCTGGACGACGTGCGCGAGTCCAAGCCGACCGTGGACCGCGAGGCCCTGCCCGTGCACGACGGCCGGGCCGACGTCGCCGCCGTGCAGGCCCTGCGCCGCGTGGCCCGTCCCGAGGACCTGACCCGCGCCGCCGAGACCGTCCGCGACCACCACCCCTGGCTGGCCGAGCTGCTCCGCCGGGCGGCCTTCCCGCAGGTATGAGGCTGTGCTCGTCGGCGCCGCCTCCGGCGTCGCGGGCTCGGCCCCTGTGGGGCCGGCCCGTCTCCCGTGTGGACGGTCATCGAACACGCGTCAGAAGCCGCGTTCCGTGACCACCCCCGCCGCGCACGCCGAGCGGCACTCCTTCACCCCGCACCTGACCATCGCGCGGGGAAAGTCGCTCGACGTCGTCCCACTTGTGGGTTACAAAGGACCTTGGTGGACGTCGAGCGAGCTGGTGCTCATGCGGAGCGAGCGGACCCTGCGGGGGTACCGCTATTCGGCCCTCGACGCGGTGCTGCTGCGCGGCCGTCCTTGAACACCTGCTAACCTCGGTGTTTGGGTCCGGCTGCGGTCCGTGGCGGCCGGTACCGACAACCCCCTCTCGCAGGGGGCATCACGGGACGACCGCGACAGGAATGAGAGCAGAAAAGTGGCACTGTCCACCGAGCAGAAGAAGACCATTCTCGCCGAGTACGGCTTGAAGGATGGGGACACCGGATCGCCCGAGGCCCAGATCGCGCTGCTCAGCAAGCGCATCAGCGACCTCACCGAGCACCTGCGTTTCCACAAGCACGACCACCACTCCCGTCGTGGCCTGCTGCTGATGGTGGGTCGCCGCCGTCGGCTGCTGAACTACCTGACCAAGACCGACATCGAGCGCTACCGGTCGCTGATCCAGCGGCTCGGCCTGCGTCGATGAGCAGCGAGGGGAGCGGCCGGTGGCCGCTCCCCCTCTCCGCAGGTAAGACCCCTAAACAAACAAGAGAACAACGGGACACGCGCGGCGGCGCACGGCGAAGTACGGGTACGCCGGTCCTCGGTAGTGGTCCCCGGGAGCATCCCGCGGACTTCGATCGAAGACCGGCCTCGTCGCCAGGGACCGCCTGCGTCTCCCTGTGATGAGGAGAACCAACTACATGACCGATTTCGAGGTCCACGAGACCACCGCCGTGATCGACAACGGCACGTTCGGCCAGCGCACCGTGCGCTTCGAGACGGGCCGGCTGGCCCGTCAGGCCGCCGGCAGCGTCGTCGCCTACCTGGACGACGAGACCATGCTGCTGAGCGCCACCACGGCGTCCAAGCACCCGAAGGACCAGTTCGACTTCTTCCCGCTGACGGTGGACGTCGAGGAGCGGATGTACGCCGTCGGCCGTATCCCCGGCGCCTTCTTCCGCCGCGAGGGCCGTCCCTCCACCGACGCCATCCTCACCTGCCGCCTGATCGACCGCCCGCTGCGCCCGTCCTTCGTCGACGGCCTGCGCAACGAGATCCAGGTCGTCATCACCGTGCAGAGCCTGAACCCGGCCGACCTGTACGACGTGGTCGCGATCAACGCCGCGTCCGCCTCCACCCAGCTGGCCGGCCTGCCGTTCTCCGGCCCGATCGGCGGCGTCCGCGTCGCCCTGATCGACGGCCAGTGGGTCGCCTTCCCGACCTACGAGCTGCTGGAGCGGGCCACCTTCGACATGGTGGTCGCCGGCCGCATCGTCGGTGACGACGTCGCCATCATGATGGTCGAGGCCGAGGCCACCGAGAACGTCATCGACCTGATCGCGGGCGGCGCCGGCGCGCCGAACGAGCAGGTCGTCGCCTCCGGCCTGGAGGCCGCGAAGCCGTTCATCCGCGCCCTGTGCGTTGCCCAGCAGGAGCTGGCCGAGAAGGCCGCCAAGCCGACCGGCGAGTTCCCGCAGTACCTGGCCTACCAGGCCGACGCCTTCGAGGCCGTCGAGGCCGCGGTGAGCGGCGAGCTGGCCCAGGCGCTGACCATCGCCGGCAAGCAGGAGCGCGAGGGCCGCCTCGACGAGGTCAAGGCCGCCGCGCTGGAGAAGCTGGCCGAGCAGTTCGAGGGCCGCGAGAAGGAGATCGGCGCCGCGTTCCGGTCGCTGACAAAGAAGCTCGTCCGCCAGCGCGTGCTGCGCGACAAGATCCGCATCGACGGCCGTGGCCTGACCGACATCCGCCAGCTGTCGGCCGAGGTCGCGCTCATCCCGCGGGCCCACGGCTCGGCGCTGTTCGAGCGGGGCGAGACCCAGATCCTGGGTGTCACCACGCTGAACATGCTGCGCATGGAGCAGCAGATCGACTCGCTGTCCCCGGAGACGCACAAGCGCTACCTGCACCACTACAACTTCCCGCCCTTCTCCACCGGTGAGACCGGTCGGGTCGGCTCGCCCAAGCGGCGCGAGATCGGCCACGGCGCGCTGGCCGAGCGGGCCCTGGTGCCGGTGCTGCCCAAGCGGGACGAGTTCCCGTACGCGATCCGCCAGGTCTCCGAGGCGCTGGGCTCCAACGGCTCCACCTCGATGGGCTCGGTCTGCGCCTCGACCATGTCGCTGCTCAACGCCGGTGTGCCGCTCAAGGCCCCGGTCGCCGGCATCGCCATGGGCCTGGTTTCCGACGAGGTCGACGGCGAGACCCGCTATGTCGCGCTGACCGACATCCTCGGCGCCGAGGACGCGTTCGGCGACATGGACTTCAAGGTCGCCGGCACCAAGGAGTTCGTGACCGCGCTGCAGCTGGACACCAAGCTGGACGGCATCCCGTCCGAGGTGCTGGCCCAGGCGCTGGGTCAGGCCCGCGACGCGCGCCTGACCATCCTCGAGGTCATCGAGGAGGCCATCGACCGGCCGGACGAGATGTCCCCGTTCGCCCCGCGCGTGACGGCCATCAACATCCCGGTCGACAAGATCGGCGAGGTCATCGGCCCGAAGGGCAAGATGATCAACTCGATCACCGAGCAGACCGGCGCCGACATCTCCATCGAGGACGACGGCACGATCTACGTCGGCGCGGCCGACGGCCCGTCGGCCGAGGCGGCCATCGGCCTGATCAACGCGATCGCCAACCCGCAGCTGCCCAAGGTGGGCGAGCGCTTCCTGGGCACGGTCGTCAAGACCGCCGCCTTCGGCGCGTTCGTCTCGCTGCTGCCCGGCCGTGACGGCCTGGTGCACATCTCCAAGCTGGGCCAGGGCAAGCGCATCGCCAAGGTCGAGGACGTGGTCAAGGTCGGCGACAAGCTCCGCGTGGAGATCGCCGACATCGACAACCGCGGCAAGATCAGCCTGGTGCTCGTGTCCGAGGAGGACGCGGCCGCCGCCGAGGCGCCGAAGACCGAAGAGCAGCCGGAGCCGGCCGCCCAGTGAGTCTGAGCAACTCGAGGACGGCCGCGGGGTTTCCCGCGGCCGTCCTGGCTATCGGCAACGTCCGGGCAGCACGCTGACCCTGGAGCGCACCGCCGGCGGCGGTGCGGTCCGGCGCAGCCTGCTGCCGGGTGGCCTGCGCGTGGTCACCGAGCAGATCCCCGGTGTGCGGTCGGCGTCGGTGGGCATCTGGGTCAACGTGGGCTCCCGCGACGAGCCGACGCCGGTCGCCGGCGCGGCGCACTACCTGGAGCACCTGCTGTTCAAGGGCACCGACCGCCGCACGTCGGCCGGTATCTCCGAGGAGATCGACGCGGTCGGCGGCGAGCTGAACGCGTTCACCTCCAAGGAGCACACCTGCTTCTACGCCCATGTGCTGGACGAGGACCTGCCGCTGGCGCTGGACCTGGTCAGCGACGTGGTGTTCCACGCGGTCTGCGCCGAGAAGGACATGGAGACCGAGCGCAGCGTCGTGCTTGAAGAGATCGCCATGCGGGACGACGATCCCGAGGACCTGCTGCACGAGGCGTTCTGCGAGGCCCTGATGGGCGATCACCCGCTGGGCCGGCCGGTGCTGGGCACCGAGCAGTCCATCGGGGCGATGAGCCGGGACGCGCTGTTCAACTTCTACAAGAAGCGCTACACGCTGCCGCGCATGGTGCTGGCCGTCGCCGGCAACGTGGAGCACGCGCAGGTGCTTCGGCTGACCCGCAAACTGCTGGGCGACCGGCTCAAGGGCGAGGTCGAGCCGACCGCGCCGCGGTCCGGTCGGGCTCGTATCCCGGTGCGGCGCGAACTCGTGCTGTGCCCGGACGACACCGAGCAGGCGCACCTGATGCTGGGTATGCGTGCGCTTGACCGGCACGACGACCGCCGGTTCGTGTTGGGCGTGCTCAACGCGGCGCTGGGCGGCGGCATGAGCTCGCGGCTGTTCCAGGAGGTCCGGGAGCGCCGTGGCCTGGCCTACCAGGTCTATTCGTCCACGGCCGCGTACGCCGACACCGGCAACCTGTGCGTGTACGCCGGCTGCACCCCGGACAAGCTGGGCGAGGTCGCCGGCGTGATCCGCTCGGTGCTGGATGACGTGGCGCGCAACGGTCTCTCGGCCGCCGAGGTGGCTCGCGGCAAGGGACAGCTGCGTGGCGGCCTGGTGCTGGGTCTTGAGGACACCAGCTCCCGGATGTCCCGTATCGGCAAGGGCGAGCTCAACTACGGCGACCACCTGACCGTGGAGCAGACGCTGGCCCGGATCGACTCCGTCACCGAGGAGGAGGTCGCCGTGCTGGCCAAGGAGCTGCTGCGCCGCCCCGTCTCGGGCTCCGTGGTCGGACCTTACGATCACCGTGACGACCTGCCTTCCGAGGTGCATGAGGTGATCAAGTGAGTCGGGACTACGCCGTCGATCCGTTGCGCGTAGGTGTGTTGGGCGCCAAGGGAAAGATGGGCGCCGAGGTCTGCAACGCCGTCTCTCGCGCCGATGACCTGTCCCTGGTGGCCGGCATCGACCAGGGCGACAGGCTGGAGGCGCTGACCGACGCCGGGGCCGAGGTCGTCGTCGACTTCACCCACCCCGATGTGGTCATGGGCAACCTGGAGTTCCTGGTCAACTGCGGCATCCACGCCGTGGTCGGCACCACCGGCTTCACCGCCGAGCGGCTGGCCACCCTGCGCAGCCAGCTGGACGTGTCGCCCGGACTCGGCGTGCTGATCGCCCCGAACTTCGCCATCGGCGCCGTGCTGACGATGAAGTTCTCGGCCATCGCGGCCAAGTACTACGAGTCGGTCGAGATCATCGAGCTGCACCACCCGCGCAAGGCCGACGCCCCGTCCGGCACGGCCATGCGCACCGCGCAGGTCATCGCCGCCGCGCGGGCCGAGGCCGGCCTGCCGGCCAGTCCCGACGCCACCAGCCAGGAGGTCGACGGCGCGCGCGGCGCTCTGGTCGACGACGTCCGCGTGCACGCGATCCGGCTGTCCGGCCTGATCGCGCACGAGGAGGTCCTGTTCGGCGCCGACGGCGAGACGCTGACCATTCGGCACGACTCCATGGACCGCAAGTCGTTCATGCCGGGTGTGCTGCTGGCCGTGCGCAACGTGCCGTCGCTGCCCGGTCTGACCGTCGGCCTGGATTCTTTGCTCGGGCTATGAAAGCGCTGTGGACCGCGATTCTGTTGACGGCCGCCCTGGTCGTCTACCTGGTCCTGCTGGCCGACCGCGCCGTCCTGCTGATCCAGGCCGGCGGCGTGGTCGGTGTCGGGCTCGGGGTCGCCGTCCTCGTGCTGCCGCTGATCGGCGTGTGGTTCGTCGTCGTGCAGTGGCGCAACGGCATCAAGATCAACGCGTTGGCTCGCCGGCTGGAGGCCGAGGGCGGGCTGCCCGACGTCTCCGGGCTGCCGCGCCGGCCGTCCGGTCGGGTCGATCGGGCAGCCGCCGACGAGTGGTTCGCGCAACGCAAGGTCGAAGTCGAGGAGTCGCCCGAGGACTGGCGCGCCTGGTTCCGGCTGGCCCACGCCTATGACGTGGCCGGGGACCGGGGGCGGGCGCGGGAGGCCATGCGCAAGGCCGTCGAGCTCGGTGGCTGAGCGCGGTTTCTCCGGTAAGGTCTACGCGGGGGCAGAGAGTCGTGGGGCCACTGTGGGATTACGGAGTTGGGTACCGGCCGAGGTTGACGTCACCAAGCCGAGTGCCGCACGGGTGTACGACGCGTTTTTGGGCGGCGGCCACAACTTCGCCGCCGACCGCGAGTTCGCGCGGCGGGCCGAGGAGGTCCTGCCCGGTGTGACGGTGTCCAGCCGGGCCAACCGCAAGTTCCTCCGCCGCGTCGTGACCTACGCCGCCCAGCAGGGCATTCGCCAGTTCCTCGACATCGGCTCCGGCATTCCGACCGCGGGCAACGTGCACGAGATCGCGTTGCAGATCAGTCCCGAGAGCCGGACCGTCTATGTGGACAACGAGGCCGTCGCCGTCGCGCACAGCGAGCTCATGCTGTCCGACGTGCCCCAGGCCCGGGTCATCGACGCCGACCTCCGCTCGCCCGGCGAGGTCCTCAGCCACCCCGTCGTCCGCGAGATGATCGACTTCGACCAGCCCGTCCTGCTCCTCATGCTGGCCGTCCTCCACTTCGTCCCCGAGCCGGCGGACCTGACACCCCTCATCGACCGCTACCGCGCCAAGCTGTCCCCCGGCTCCATGCTGGCGATCACCCATGCCACCGGCGATCACCGCCCCAAGGAGCAGGAGGAGGGCTTGGTGAACCTCTACTCGAAGAGCACCAACACCGCCTTCAACCGCTCCCGCGCCCAGATCACCGCGCTGTTCGGCGACTACGAGCTGATCGAGCCCGGCGCCGTCTACGTGCCGGAGTGGCGTCCCGACGAGGGCGAGGCCGAGGACCACCCCGAGCGCTTCCTGTTCTTCGGCGGCGTAGCCGTCAAACCCTGACCCCCGTGAGTCCCGCTTAGCGTCACACCGAAATGCTGAATCCGATTCAGCATTTCGGTGTGACTGTGGGCGGGACTCGCGGGGGTTTGGCTAGCGCCAGACCTTCAGCAGCTTGGCCGAGTGCGGGGCCAGGTCGGCGCTGAACGAGTTGGTGTACCGACCGATCTGCTGGTGCGACCACACATCACGCACGGACGCCTTGCCGTGGAAGCCGAAGTCGGACCAGTTGGCGGTGACGGTGGCGGCCTTGGTGTCCAGGTTGAACAACGCGACGGTGTAGGAGCCGTCGGCGTTGCGGACCCACCAGGTCTGCTGCGGGGTGTGGGCGACGACGGGCTTGGCCGGGCGGCCGGCCTGGTCGATGGCGATGACCTCGTCGTTGGTGAGCAGGGACAGGCCGTACGAGTCGAGCTTGGTGAGGTCGTCACCGGTGTAGAGCGGCGCGGCCTCGATGGCCCACAAGGTCATGTAGAGCTGGCGCTCATCGTTGCTGAGGCCGTCCATCTGACCGCTGCCGACGTCGAGCGAGTCGAGGTTGTTCCACCCGCCGCGGCCGGCGTCGGGGATCCACTGGACGACGTCGTCGAAGCGGCGGACCAGGGAGTTCTGCCACGTGACGAGGGTGTCGCAGTAGCACTCGACGTCGGTGTCGATGCGCCAGCCGTTGGTGTAGCGCTGCCAGGTGTCGATGTTGTCGTGGTTCAGGGACCACGACACCAGGAACTGGATGTTGCGGCCGGTGCGGACCAAGGACTTGGACCACGCCGCGACGTCGGCGGTGTTGTCGTAGTTGGGGCCGGTCTTGTCGGAACCGGGGCCGACGCCGTCCAGCTTGAGGAAGTCGATGCCCCACTTGGCGAACATCTGCGCGATGGAGTCGATCCACTTGCCGGCGCAGGGGTTGTCGAAGTTCAGCTTGTACGAGCTGTCCCAGCCGTTGGTGGTGCGCAGGTCGGGATAGACGACGTCACGGGTGAAGCAGCCGGGCGCGCCGGCGATCGGCGAGTTGCCGCCGTTGTAGGCCTCCTTCTCCATGCCGACGGGCATGTAGGTGCCGACCTTCAGCCCCATGTTGTGGATCTTGCGCACGGTGTCGGCCATGCCGCTGGGGAAGCGCGCGGCGTCGGTCAGCGGCCGGGCGTTCTGGTCGTACTCGGGCGTCCAGTCCCACTTGCGCCACCAGCCGGCGTCGATGTTGACGTACTGGTAGCCGTGCGAGCGCAGCTTGCTCGACATGACCTGGGCCTGCTCCAGCACGTGCTGCTCGGTCAGCCAGCTGTAGTCACCCTGCGTGTTCACTCCGGGGTACTTGGTCGACTGGAGGCTCCAGCTGCTCCACCCCAGGTACGGTGTGTTCGCCGTGGGTTTGCTCGGTGTTCTCGCAGCTTGTGCGGGTGTGAGTCCGGCGAGCACCGTGCACAGCGCGGCAAGCAGGACGATCATGCGGGAACGACGCATGGCGGCGCACTCCTGTCGGAAAGGGGCACTCATGGCGGCGACGGGTTGCTGGCATGAAACTCCGCGTCCGTTCGGGTGTCAAGGACGTTAATTTCTGAGGGAAATAATGTTTGCTATGGTCAACGTCGTGTCCGCCGCGGTGCAGGTGTTCGCCGTGGTGCTGAGGCACGGCCCCATCTCGCGCGTCGAGGTCACTGCCCGGACCGGCCTGTCGCCGGCCGCGGTGACCAAGGCGGTCCGCCCGCTGGTCGACGCCGGCTACCTCACGGAGCGTCCCGACGAACGCACGCCGTCCCGACTGGGGCGGCCGGCGATGCCCGTTCAGGTGGTCGCCGATCGGGCGTTCTTCATCGGGGTCAAGCTGACCGCCGACGAGGTGATCGCGGTGCGTACCGACCTCTGCGGCGTCACCCGCGACGTGGTGCACCGCCCGCTGGCCTCGACCGCGGTGGGCGACGTCGTCGAGATCGTGGCCGAGGTGGTGCGTGGCCTCGCCGCCGATCACGAAGTGGCGTGCCTCGGGGTGTCCTTGGCCGGCGACGTGCTGCGCGACACCGGGATGGTCCGCTTCTCGCCCTTCCTGAACTGGCGCAACGTGCCGCTGGCCGACCTGGTCTCGGCGGCCACCGGCCTGCCGACGCTGATCGAGAACGACGTCCGGGCGCTGACCGTGGCCGAGCACTGGTTCGGTGCGGGTGTCGGTGTGTCATCGTTCGCCCTGGTCACGGCCGGTACCGGCATCGGCTGCGGGCTGGTGGTCAACGATGTGCTGCTGCCGGCCGGCGAACTCGGCCACGTGGCCATCGATGTCGACGGCCCCGAGTGCTACTGCGGCGGCCGCGGCTGCGTGGAGGCGCTGGCCGCCGACCGCGTCGTGCTGGCCGGCTGCTCGGCCGTGGTCGGCCGGCCGCTGACCATGCCGGAGGCGATCGAGCTGGGTCGGGGCGGCGACGCGGCCGTGCACGCCGTGTTCGAGCGGGCTGGCCGGGCCCTCGGGCTGGCGCTGGCGGCCGTGGCCAATCTGGTCGGGCCGGAGCGCATCGTGCTCACCGGCGAGGCCGTCGGCGGCTACGACCTCTACGCCGAGCAGATCCGGCAGGCGCTGGCCGCGCAGGCCTTCGGTGCGGCGGCCACGTGCGAGCTGGTGGTGCGACCGCTGCCGTTCGACGAGTGGGCCCGTGGCGCCGCGGTCGTCGGCATCCAGGACCTGATCACGCGAAGTGGGGCAGCACGTGGCTCAACAGGTGCGGTGACGCTGCCAGCGCGGTGAACCGGACGAACCGGCCGGCCAGCGTGGTCACCACGAAGGCCACCACCGACATCCGGGCCACCCCGGCCAGCACGGTGGTGGCCATGAACGGCGGCATGCCGACCACCGAGCTGACCCCGGTGGTGGCGATCATCAGCTTGGGATGCCGCTCGCAGCGCCGGCGCAAGGCGTTGAACCACACGGTGACCTTGGCCCAGGCCATCGTCAGCCAGGTCACCCGGCGCGGCTTGTCCTTGGGCTGCAACCACTTCGGCAGCGTGATGTGGCCACGCGCGGCGAAGAAGTACAGCAGCTTGCCCACCACCTGGCCGACCGCGACCACGCCGCCCAGAATCCAGCAGGCGATCGGCGGATGGTGCCCGTCGGCGATCATGCCGATCAGGAACAGCTCCACGCTGATCAGCGGGCACAGCGCCGAGCCGACCGCGACGCCGAGGGACAGCGCCAACCACAGCAGCACGGCGTTTCCCTCTCCCGGTCGCGTGATCTTCCCCGACCGAGGCTACCGGAGCGGCACCGGCGTGTGAGTCGTGCTGGAGACCCATTCCCGGTGGGCTTTTGTCCACCCCTGGGACTACTTCCGGATGGCGCCGATGTAGCGGAAGAGCACGTTGTCCAGGTTCGACTCGTAGCCACCGGTCATGCCCAGCAGCGCCTTGTTGCCCTTGCCGTCCGGCGGCACGGCGAACATGTTGGCCGCGGTCGTCACGCCGTCGTAGTCGAACATCGACCAGGCCCACCACTTGGGGATGTCGGCCCCCTTGAGCTGCTGCTTGAACGGGGTGTACTGGCGGACCGGCACGATCTTGCCGTCGTCGCCCCAGAAGTCCTGGGGCTGCGGCTGGGCCTTCCAGATGACCTCGCCGTTCTGCCGGATCTCGGAGACCTCGTAGGGCTGGTTGTACTGGTAGCCGTTGCTCATCGAGCTCATCGCCGCCGCGGCCCGCAGCGGGGTGGTGGCCAGCGCCTTGGTTCCGGGGATGAAGTCGAAGCCGGCGTCCTGGTAGTGGCCGGCGGGCACCACGTTGCCCAGCACCTGCTGGATGTCGTCGCCGACCGGGCCGGCGGCCGAGAAGGCGTCGTTGAAGCCCTGCTTGAGGTAGTCCGGCCCGCCGTAGAAACCGAGCACAGCTCCCGTTTTGTCGTCGACCGAGGCCATACCGATGTGCACGTTCTGGTCCTGCGGCCGATTCGGGTCCAATGTGGACATACGGTCGTCGACCGACTTCTTGGCCGCCTGCATGTAGTCCTGGCGGAACGTGGTCACCACGGTGAAGCCGCCGCGGGCCACCGTGTTGGAGTCCGGCACCGACGGGTCCTTCTCGTGCATCCGGTCCAGGTTCTGCATGGCCGCGTCGACCAGGTAGCCGTTCATGCCGCCCATGTCGTCCGGCTCGTACTTGACCGGCGTCGGGAACTGCATGGTGGCCCGCTGCTGGGCCGAGATCTCGTGCTCGGCGACCATGCCGTCCAGCACGTACTTCCAGCGGTCCTGCAACGCCTTGAGCGCCTTCGGGTCCTTGTCGGCGGTGGCGTAGTAGTACGGCGACTGGATCACCGCGGCGATGTAGGCCGCCTTGGCCGGGTCGGTCAGCTGGCCGATGTCCACGCCGAAGTAGGCCAGCGAGGCCGACTGGATGCCGTAGGCGCCGCGGGCGAAGAAGATGGTGTTGAGGTAGTCGGTGAGGATCTGGTCCTTGGACTCCACCTGGTCCAGCTTGACCGCGACCAGGATCTCGTTGATCTTGCGGGCCATCGTCTGCTGCTGGGTCAGGTAGTAGTTCTTGACGAACTGCTGGGTGATCGTCGAGCCGCCCTGCAGGTTGCCGCCGCTGCTGGACAGGTCGTTCTTCAGCGCGCGCAGCAGGCCCATCGGGGACACGCCCGGGTCGCTGTAGAACGTGCGGTCCTCGGCCGCCAGCACGGCCTGGCGCACCACCAGGGGAATCTGCTCGAACGTGACCGGGCGGCGGTTGGTGCCGACGTGGCTGATCTGGGTGGACCCGTCGGCGTAGGTGAAGATCGTCGCCTGCTGCACGGCGTCCTCGTTGGGCTTGGGGATCTGCACCGTGGCCACCGCCACGAAGAAACCGGCCACCATGCCCGCGACCAGCGTCGCCGAGGTGCCCAGGACCAGCTTCCACGATGGCAGCCAACGGCGCACGCCCCGCTTGGCCCGCCGCGGGTAGTCGATGAGGCGCACTCGGTTGTCCTTCCCCAAAACCCGATCCGTGTCGGGGGGTACGACTCCGAAGACGCCGAGAGGGTTGTTCCCGGTTCAGGAACTGATCAGTTTCAGGTCCACCGGACCCGTCACTCTGGCTTCACGCAAAGGTTTTCCGCCGGCGTCCAGCGTGCGCACCACACCGTCGGTCTCCCAGCCGGCCGAGTGGTAGAAGCCCAGGGACGCGCGGTCCGCCTCGGGCACCCAGCTCACGCCGCGCGTCGCCCCGAGCTTTCGCAACGTCTCCGCCGCCGCCGCGAGCAGCCGTCCGCCATGGCCGCGCCGGCCCCAGCGGGGTTCCACCAGCAGCGTCGCCACCAGGCCCGTGTTGGCCGCGTCCTCGGGCAGGCTGCCGTCGGCCTCCGCCACCTCGCTGTCCGGGGCCGGGCCGACCACGCAGAAGCCGACCGTCCAGTCGCCCTCGATCGCCACGTGCACGGTCGCCGTGCCTTGCTCGACCAGCTCACGCATGGCGTCCGTGTTGTCCAGGCCGGCCAGCACCTCCGCCGGCAGCAGGTCCGCGTACGCCGATCGCCACGTGTCGCGCTGGATGCGGGCGATCTCCGCCGCGTCAGAGGGGATCGCTAGACGTACAGACGCTTCAGCCACGGGGAGAACCTAGCGGGTTGTGGATCGGTGCCCGCGAATACCGCCACCCCCAGATCGCTCGGCCCCGCCCCTGCTTCGCCCGGTTGCTGGATTTTTCGAGGTCCGCCACCTAGCGCGACCACCCACCGAGCCGACGCGGGCCTCGAAAAATCCAGCAAGGGCGAGGCAGGGGTCACGAGGGGCCGAGCCGCCCTGCCGGAGGCAGGGCCATTCAACACAGGGCCGAGCCGCGACGCCGGAGGCGGCGCGATCCAGAACTGTCAGGGGTGCGTGGCAGCATCAATCCCGTGCTCAAGATGTCTCCACTGGCCGCTCGTCGGACGGCGCTGGCCGCGCAGGGGTTTGCCCAGCCCCGGCCCACCGGGCCGGTGACCAGGCGACACCTGCAAGGGGTGCTGGCCCGGACCCAGCTGCTCCAGCTCGACTCGGTGAACGTCGCGGTCCGCGCGCACTATGCCCCGCTGTTCAGCCGGCTGGGCAACTACCCGATGGAGCTGCTGCAGGAGGCGGCGTGGTCGCACAGCGACCGCAAGCCGCGGCTGCTGGTCGAGTACTGGGCCCATGAGGCGTCGCTGGTGCCGGTGGCGGACTGGCCGCTGCTGCGCTGGCGGATGCGTCAGCACAAGGAGCACCCGAGCAAGTACTGGCAGAGCTCCGGCGGCCATCACCTGTCCGACGAGGTGGTGACGGCGGTGAAGGAGCTCGGCCCGATCACCGCCGGCGCGCTCGAGGAGCAGATGGGCCTGAAGGTCGCGCGGGAGAAGACGCCGGGTGGCTGGTGGCATCGCTCCGACGTGAAGCGGGCCTGCGAGTACCTGTTCGCGACGGGGGAGCTGACCACCGGCACGCGGCGGGGCTTCGAGCGCTATTACGACATCGCCGAGCGGGTCCTGCCGCCCGAGGTGCTGGCCGTGCCGGAGGTGTCGCGGGCGGACGCGTCGCGGCAGCTGACCGCCAAGGCCGCGGTGGCGCTGGGGGTCGCCACCGAGCCTGACCTGCGTGATTACTACCGGCTGAAGCCGGAGTGGTCGCGGCAGGCGGTCGCCGAGCTGGTCGAGGAGGGCGTGCTGGAGCCGGTCGCGGTCGACGGCTGGCGGCACCAGGCCTATCGGCACGTCGCCGCCCGCACGCCGCGCCGCGTGCAGGCCCGGGCCCTGCTGTGCCCGTTCGACCCGCTGATCTGGGAGCGGGACCGCACCGAGCGGCTGTTCGACTTCTTCTACCGCATCGAGATCTACGTGCCGGAGCCGAAGCGGGTGCACGGCTACTACGTGTTCCCGTTCCTGCTGGGCGAGGACCTCGTGGCCCGCGTGGACATCAAGGCCGACCGTGCGGCCGGGGTGCTCCGCGTGCCCGGGGCGTTCGCCGAACTCGGGGTGGACCACGCCGAGGTGGCGCACGAGCTGGCCGAGGAACTGCGGCTGATGGCGGAGTGGTTGGGGTTGGACGGGGTCGTCGTCGGGAAGCGGGGTGATCTGGCCTCGCGTCTCGGGGCCCTGGTCTGACGTCCCAACTGAATCGGGCGAATTTCCCGGTCGCGCCGGGGATCTGTCCCATGCCGCCGGGAAGGGTCGGCCCGCAGCATCGGCGTATGACCTTCACGCACAAGCTGCTGTTCGCGGTCGCCGGGGCCGCGGCGGTGGGGATCTTGGTTGCCGGCCCCGCGTCGGCGACACCGCAGCCGGTCCCGGCCAACACACCACAGCCGATCCCGGCTTCGCCCGCCTTGGCCGACACTCCGCAGCCGCTTCCGGCGCTGGCTGACCAGCCGGTGCCCGTGCCGGCGCTGCTGGGGAACCCCCAGCCGTTCCCCGCCGGTTCGTTGGCCAGCGATCCGCCGGACAAGCACGTCCTGCCGTTTGAGGGCGGCCCGCCGACCAAGGACCTCGCCGGTCGCGAGGGTGACCCGCCGGGGCCGTTCGCCGACGAGTACGACCCGAACCCGAACCACGGCGGCGGCTCCTTCATCGACCCCGGCGGCGACGGCGCCGACTAGCCACGAGCGACGGCCACGGGCCCGCCCATCCCCTCCGTGGGCGGCCCCGTGGCCGGTGGTGCCGGCACCGCCCCCCACGAGCGGCACCGGCACCGGATCGCCCGTCGGCCTCAGCCGACGGCAGTGGTGATGACGGCGTTGCCGGAACCGGTGCGGCCGCGGACCTTCAGCTTCGGCTCCTTGCCGGCCGGCGGCGTGGCGGACACGTCCAGCTCGCTGCGGGCCTGCCCGGCGTGCGAGATGAGGTCGACCATGGCGGCGGTGCCGGCACGTACGGCGACGCGCAGCTCCCCGCTGCCGGTGACGAGCTCGATGGCGCCGCAGGCGGCGTCGGCCACGGTGACGTCACCGGTGCCGGTACGCACCATGACGTCGGACTGCACGGCGCCGAGCCACACGTCGCCGGAGCCGGTGAACAGGGCGCTGGGCCCGCCGACGGACGACACCTCGATGTCGCCGGAGCCGGACTTCACCTGGACGCCGCCCATCATCGGGCCCAGCCGCACGGCGGCGGAGCCGCCCTTGACGCTGGCGACGCCGTCGGCCCGGTCGACGCTGACGTCACCGGTGCCGCTGATGACGTTGAGCCGCCCGGCCGAGCCGGTGACGGCCAGCGTCGCGGAGCCGCTCTTGGACTCCAGGTGCGAGCCGTTGGGCGCCTCGACCACGACGGCCAGCGGCACGCCGCGCATCGGCAGCGGCTTGGGCGTGCGCACGACCAGCCGACTGGCGGTCAGGTCGATGCGGGTTTCCCGCACGGCGTCGTCGGGCGAGCCCTCCGACGGCGTGCCGAACTGGTCGCTGACCCAGCTGAGCAGCCCGGACAGGCCGGGAATCCACTGGTCGGCGCCGTCGGTGTCATGCCGAACGGACACCCGCACGCCCGGCCGCTCCGACAGCTTCACCTCGATCCGGCCGGACCCCACGACCAGGTCGATCTCGACCGGCCCGGTCGCCTCGAACTCTTCCTCGCGAACGAAGCCCGTGTCCTCAGGCGCGTTCTCGGCAGTCATCGTGTCCACCCCTGTTGTCCCCTCAGCCCTCGACCCAGCCGCTGACGCGCGAGCCGCCGCCACGCCGCTGGTCCGGTCCCTGGTCTTTCCAGCCGCCCCAGCCGCCACGGCCGGTCCAGCTCTCGTCCCACCACTGCCCGCCGCGGTTGCGGGCCCGACCGTGCCCGCCGCGGCGCTGGTTGTTCAGCGCCCCCTGCACGGCCTGCGCCACGAACGAGTTGAGCGACTGCCCCTGCGCCGACGCGGCCTGCTCGGCCTTGGCCTTGAGCTCCTCCATCAGCCGGACCGTGATGCGGCTGATGTCGCCGTTCGGGTCGAAGGCGGCGATCGGCTCGGCCTCCTCGGCCGGCGGCTCGTCGGACGGCGCGGTCGTCGTGGTGACCACGACCTGCACGTCCCGGCCGTCCAGCCGCAGGCTGACGACGTGGTCCTCGAGCGACGCGGTGACCTCGGCGGCGAGGTCGGACAGCGCGGTCATGATGGCCAGCCGAGCGGCCGGCTCCAGCGCGGCGGACAGCACGGCTGCGGTGCGTCGGGTGTTGTCGTCCCCGGCTGCGGCGGCGGTCGTGAGGTCCTCGCGCAACGTTGCGATGTACGGCGTGAGATCCATGACGTCACTGTGACACCACTCGTGACGTCAGTCAAGCGTCATGACGTCATCGGTGACACCGCCATGATGTCACGGGTGTCGCCGATCGTGGCCGAACTCGTCGTCTAGGCTCGGGTGAACCGCCACCGGGGAGTAGGAGACAAGGCTCGTGACCGAGACGGTGCCGCTGAAGGTGCAGCTCATCGCCAAGACAGAGTTCTTCCCGCCGGCGGACGTGCCGTGGACGACCGACGAGGACGGCGGCCAGGCGCTGGCCGAGTTCGCCGGCCGCGCGTGCTACCAGTCCTGGTCCAAGCCGAACCCGGCGACCGCGACCAACGCCGGCTACATCCGGCACATCATCGAGATCGGCCACCTGTCCGTGCTCGAGCACGGCTCGGTCAGCTTCTACCTGAGCGGCCTGTCCCGGTCGCTGACCCACGAGCTGATCCGGCACCGGCACTTCTCGTACTCGCAGCTGTCCCAGCGCTACGTGCCCGAGCGCGACGCGGCCATGGTCGAGCCCGAGGTCATCGCCAACGACCCCGAGCTGCACGCCAAGTTCGTCGCCGCCGCCGAGGCCAGCGTCAAGGCCTACGCCGAGCTGCTCGAGGGCCTCGAGAAGAAGTTCGCCGACGTGCCCAGCGGCACGCTGCGCCGCAAGCAGGCCCGCCAGGCCGCCCGCGCGGTGCTGCCCAACGCCACCGAGACCCGCATCGTCGTCACCGGCAACTACCGGGCCTGGCGGCACTTCGTCGCCATGCGGGCCAGCGAGGCGGCCGACGTCGAGATCCGCGCGCTGGCCATCGAGTGCCTGCGCCAGCTGCAGAAGGCCGCCGGCAGCGTGTTCGACGACTTCACCATCTCGACCCTGCCCGACGGCACCGAGGTGGCGTCCAGCCCGTTCGTGACCGAGGGCTGAGCGATGGGCGTCGCGAGCGAGGAGCGCCGGCTGATCTGCGAGGCGTTCGAGGACCTGGGTCCGGACGCGCCGACCCTGTGCGAGGGCTGGAACGCCCGCGACCTGGCGGCCCACCTGGCCGTGCGGGAGCGCCGGCTCGACGCCTCCCCGGGCATCATGATCAAGGCGTTCGCCCCGCACACCCAGCGGGTGCAGGACTCCTACGCGGCCAAGCCGTGGCCGCAGCTGGTCGATCTGGTGCGCAGCGGGCCGCCGGCGCTGTCGCCGTTCGGCATTCCCGGCGTTGACGAGCTGGCCAACACCGTCGAGTACTTCGTGCACCTCGAGGACCTGCGCCGGGCCCAGCCCGACTGGGAGCCGCGGGCGCCGGAGCCGGTGCGGGACGACGCCCTGTGGCGGCAGCTGTCCCGGACCAGCAAGCTCACCTTCCGCAACAGCCCGGTCGGCGTGGTGCTGCGCCGCGGCAACGGCAGCGAGGTCGTGGCCAAGCGCGGCCCGAACACCGTGACGATCACCGGCGAGCCCGGTGAGCTGGTGCTGTTCCTGTCCGGCCGCGACCAGGTCCGCCTGGACTTCGAGGGCGACCAGTCGGCCATCGCGCGCGTCCAGGGTTTGAACCGAGGCGTCTGACCTCCTGGTCTTGGTCAAGGCACGGACCGGGTAGCGTCTTGGCCATGACCGGGAGTTCCACCACAGCACCAGGACGGCCCTTCGGCCGGGTGCTCACCGCCATGATCACCCCGTTCGACCGGGACGGCGGGCTCGACCTGGACAAAGCCCAGGAGCTGGCCAACCGGCTGGTCGACCGCGGGCATGACGGCCTCGTGGTGAACGGCACCACCGGCGAGTCGCCGACCACCACCGAGAGCGAGAAGGCCGAGCTGGTCCGCGCGGTGGTGGACGCCGTCGGTAGCCGGGCCATGGTCATCTCCGGCGCCGGCAGCTACGACACCGCGCACTCGGTGCGCCAGGTGCAGCTGATCGAGAAGGCCGGCGCGCAGGGCGTGCTGACCGTCACGCCGTACTACTCGCGGCCGCCGCAGGCCGGTATCTACGCGCACTTCCGGGCCGTGGCCGACGCCACCGGCCTGCCGGTGATGCTTTATGACATCCCGCCGCGCACGATCGTCCCGATCGAGGTCGACACGCTGCGCCGGCTGGCCGAGCACCCCAGGATCGTGGCTGTGAAGGACGCCAAGGGAGATCTGCTCGCCGGCAGCGAGGTGCTGGCCAGCACCGGCCTGGCCTACTACTCGGGCGACGACCCGCTCAACCTGCCGTGGCTCGCGCTGGGCGCGGCCGGCATGGTCAGCGTGATCGGGCACGTGGTCGGGGACCGGCTGCGGGCCATGGTCGACGCGGTCGACGCCGGCGACCTGGCCGCCGCTCGCACCGTGCACAACGAACTGCTGCCGCTGCACCGGGCCATGTCGGCCATCGGCGGCGGTGTGATCTTCGCCAAGACCGCTCTCCGGCTGACCGGCATCGAGGTGGGCGACCCGCGCCTGCCGCTGCCGGCCGCGACCCCGGAACAGACCGCCGCGCTGGCCGACGTGCTGCGCACTGCCGGCCTGGAGGCCGCCGCATGACCGACGTGATCATCCCTGCTCGTCCGCACAACAACCCGCCCCCGCTGGCCGACGGCGGCCTGCGCATCGTCGCCCTCGGCGGCATCGGCGAGGTCGGCCGGAACATGACCGTGTTCGAGCACGCCGGCCGGCTGCTCATCGTGGACTGCGGCGTGCTGTTCCCCGAGGACATGCAGCCCGGCGTCGACCTGATCCTGCCCGACTTCCGGGCCATCGAGGACCGCCTCGACGACATCGAGGCCATCGTGCTCACGCACGGCCACGAGGACCACATCGGCGCCGCGCCGTTCCTGCTGCGCAACCGGCCCGACGTGCCGGTCATCGGCTCCAAGTTCACGCTGGCGCTGCTGGCCGCCAAGTGCAAGGAGCACCGGCTCTCGCCGGTGCTGGTCGAGGTGGTCGAGGGCGAGCGCACCCAGCACGGGCCGTTCGAGCTGGAGTACTTCGCCGTCAACCACTCCATCCCGGACGCGCTGGCCATCGCCATCCGCACCTCGGCCGGCCTGGTCCTGCACACCGGCGACATCAAGCTGGACCAGTTGCCGCTGGACAACCGGCTGACCGACCTGGCCGGCTTCCACCGGCTCGGCGACGAGGGCGTCGACCTGTTCCTGGTCGACTCGACCAACGCCGAGGTGCCCGGCTTCGTCACGCCCGAGCGCGAGATCGGGCCGGTGCTGGACCAGGTGATCCGCCGGGCCACCCAGCGGGTGATCGTGGCCTGCTTCGCCAGCCACGTGCACCGGGTGCAGCAGATCCTCGACGTCGCCGTGAAGCACGGCCGCAAGGTGGCGCTGGTCGGCCGGTCCATGGTCCGCAACATGGGCATCGCCGCCGAGCTGGGGCTGCTGCACGTGCCGGACGGGCTGTTCGTCGACCTCGACGCGGCCATGCTGATGCCCGAGGGCGAGGTGCTGTTCGTCTCGACCGGGTCGCAGGGCGAGCCGCTGTCGGCGCTGTCCCGGATGGCCCGCGGCGAGCACCGGCAGATCTCCATCCGCTCCGGTGACACCGTCGTGCTGGCCAGCTCCATGATCCCCGGCAACGAGACCGCCGTGTTCGGCGTGGTCAACGGCCTGGTCCGGCTGGGCGCGCACGTCGTGCACCAGGGCAACGCCAAGGTGCACGTGTCCGGCCACGCCGCCGCCGGTGAGCTGCTGTTCCTGTACAACGCGGTGCGGCCCAGCAACGTCATGCCGGTGCACGGCGAGTGGAAGCACCTGCGGGCCAACGCCGAGCTGGCCATCCGCACCGGCGTGGCCGCCGAGCAGGTCGTCATCGCCGAGGACGGCGTGGTCGTCGACCTGGTTGACGGCAAGGCCGCCATCTCCGGCCGGGTCGAGGTCGGCCACGTCTACGTGGACGGCCTGTCCGTCGGCGACGTCGGCGAGTCCACCCTGTCCGACCGGCTCATCCTGGGCGAGGGCGGGTTCATCAGCATCACCGTCGCCGTGGAGACCGCCACCGGGCGGGCGGTCGCGCCGCCGACCATCTCCGGCCGTGGCTTCTCCGACGACCCCAAGGCGCTCGACCAGGTCGTGCCGCTGGTGGAGATGGAGCTGTCCCGGACCGAGTCCGAGGGCATCACCGACACCCACCGCATCGCCCAGTCCGTACGCCGCGTAGTCGGCCGCTGGGTCGCCGAGACCTACCGCCGCCGCCCCATGATCATCCCCACCGTCATCCCGGTCTGACTTTCAGGTTCGGAACGGACCATTCCTCTACTCGGAGTTTTGGAATGGTCCGTTCACGACGTCGGGGAGTGTCCGGTTCGATGCGGCGGCCGGAAGCGACCTGGACCACCGCGGCGCCGGCCAGCAGCACGACCGCGCCCACGATCTGCACCAAGTTGAGCACCTGGCCGAGGATCAGCCACGCCGCCAGCGTGGCGACCAGGGGCTCGACCAGACCCAGCACCGAGGCCGCGGCCGAGGGCAGGTGCTTCAGCGCGAGGATGCCGGCGACGTAGGCGAAAGCCGTGCTGACCACGGCGAGTAGCACCAAGGCCAGCCACACCGGGCCGAGCACGGTCTCCACCGTCATCGCGGGCCACGGCAGCGTCCACGGCGGGCTGACCAGGCTGATCAGCACCGCGCCGACGACCATGCCGCCGGTGGTCAGGGCCATCGGGTCGCCGTCGCGGGCAGCGCGCTCGCCGAGCAGGTAGTACGCCGCCGTGCCGACGGCCGCGCCGAGGCCGGCCAGCGTGCCGACCAGGTCGAAGCTGACGCCGTCGAACAGCTGGGCGATCATGGCCAGGCCGATCAGGGCCAGCACGGTGCCCCACCACATGCTGGCCGGCAGCTTGGTCCGGCGTACGAAGCGGATCCACAGCGCCACCAGCACCGGCGCGAGGAACTCCAGCACCATCGCCACGCCGACCGGGATCCGGGCCACCGCCACGAAGTACAGCAGCGGGCTGGCGATCACGCCGAGCAGGGCGTAGCCCAGGACCAGCCGCCAGTCCGACAGTTTCGGCAGGCCGGTGAACGGCGCTGCGAACGCCAGCAGCACGACAGCGGTCAGCAGGATGCGCACCGCGGTGACCTGCAACGGCGTGAAACCGGCGTCGTAGGCGACCTTGGCCGGCAGGCCGGAGAAGCCGAAGGCGACGGCCGAGAGCAGGCTGGCGACGGTGGCGCGGAGGCGGGCGGTGGTCACCGGACCAGTGTTGATCAGCGACTTGCCCCGGCGTGACGTATGTGACGGAAGTGAAAGGGCTACCGTAGGGGGCATGGCCGGGCGGACGACGACTTCGAAGCGAACCCCCACGCGTGGTAGAAGCACGTCCAAGCCCCGCCCCGCGACCAAGCCCCGTGGCAAGGCGCAGGCGGCCCGCAAGAGCACTCCCGCGCCGGTGAAGGCCGGCTGGGGCTTCTTCTCCAAGGGCATCGGCGGCCTGGCCCGGGCCGTCGGCCGGACCAAGGAGCTCGACCCCGCGCACCGCCGTGACGGCCTCGCGCTGGTGATGATCGGCCTCGGCGTGATCTTCGCCGCCGGTGTGTGGTGGCAGGCCGGCGGGCCGGTCGGCGGCTGGCTCGACCTGGCCGTGCGCAGCGTGATCGGCAGCGCCGCCTACGTGCTGCCGCTGGTGCTGCTGTTCATCGGCATCGTGCTGATGCGCTCCGACCCGCTGCCCGAGGCCCGGCCGCGCATCGTGTTCGGCATGATCCTGCTCGGCGTGTCCGTGTTGGGGCTGCTGCACCTGTTCTTCGGCGCGCCCGAACTCGCCTCCGAGAGCGGCCACGCCGGCGGCACGATCGGCTGGCTGGCCGGGCACTTCCTGGCCCAGGGGCTCACCGGGTGGGTCGCCGTGCCGCTGCTCGGGCTCGTCGCCGTGTACGGCGTGCTGTTGTTGACCGGAACTCCAGTGCGTGAGGTGCCGAACCGGCTTCGGGCTTTGATCGACCAGTCCGCTACGGCCGTTGTCCCTTCGGCGTCGGAAGCCACGCCGACCGAGGACGTCACCGAGAAGGACAGCTCCGCCGTGCGGTTGCGCCGGCCGTCGCGGCGGCGGCAGGCCGCCGACAGCGCCGAGGAGGCGCCGCGGCAGCTGGAGCTGCCCACCGAGGAGCCCGAGCCGGAGCCCGCCCTCGCCCCGCGCCCAAGGCGCGCAAGGCTCCTGCCGCTTCGGACAAGCCCGCCGCGCCACGGGCCGTCGACGGCGACTACACCTTGCCGTCGTTGGACATTCTCCAGGACGGCGATCCGCCGAAGTCGCGGAGCCGGGCCAACGACACCATGATCGAGGCCATCAGCGGGGTGTTGGAGCAGTTCTCCATCGACGCCCAGGTCACCGGCTTTACCCGAGGGCCGACCGTCACCCGGTACGAGGTCGAGCTCGGCCCTGGTGTGAAGGTCGAGAAGATCACGGCTCTCACGAAGAACATCGCCTACGCCGTCGCCACCGACAACGTTCGCCTGCTGGCGCCCATCCCCGGCAAGTCCGCCGTTGGTATCGAGGTGCCCAACAGCGACCGGGAAATGGTGCGGCTCGGCGACGTTCTCCGTGCCCCGTCGACGGTTGCCGACCAGCACCCGCTCGTTGTCGGTCTGGGCAAGGACATCGAAGGCCATATGGTCACCGCCAACCTGGCCAAGATGCCCCACCTGCTGGTCGCCGGCTCCACCGGCTCCGGCAAGTCCAGCTTCGTCAACTCCATGCTGGTGTCGCTGTTGGCCCGGGCCACTCCCGACGAGTGCCGGATGATTCTCATCGATCCCAAGATGGTCGAGCTCACGCCGTACGAGGGCATTCCGCACCTGATCACGCCCATCATCACCCAGCCCAAGAAGGCCGCCGCGGCCCTGGCTTGGCTGGTCGAGGAGATGGAGCAGCGGTATCAGGACATGCAGGTCAACAAGGTCCGCCACATCGACGACTTCAACCGCAAGGTGCGGTCCGGCGAGATCACCGCGCCTCCCGGCTCCGAGCGTGAATACCGCCCAAGGCCTTACATCCTGGCGATCGTCGACGAGCTCGCCGACCTCATGATGACCGCTCCCCGTGACGTCGAGGACGCCATCGTCCGCATCACCCAGAAGGCCCGCGCCGCCGGCATCCACCTGGTGTTGGCCACCCAGCGCCCTTCCGTCGACGTGGTCACCGGCCTCATCAAGACCAACGTCCCTTCCCGCTTGGCCTTCGCCACCTCGTCCCTCACCGACTCCCGCGTCATCCTCGACCAGCCCGGGGCCGAGAAGCTCATCGGCATGGGCGACGGTCTCTACCTCCCCATGGGTGCGGCGAAGCCCGTCCGCATCCAAGGGGCGTACGTCGGCGACGACGAGATCAACACCATCGTCTCCTTCACCCGCGACCAGGCCCAGCCCGACTACACCGACGGCGTGACGGCGGCCAAGGCCGGCGAGAAGAAGGAGATCGACGCCGACATCGGCGAGGACCTCGATCTCCTGTTGCAGGCCACGGAGTTGATCGTCACCAGCCAGTTCGGCTCCACGTCCATGCTCCAGCGCAAACTCCGCGTCGGCTTCGCCAAGGCCGGCCGCCTCATGGACCTCCTCGAGACCCGCGGCGTCGTCGGCCCTTCCGAGGGCTCCAAGGCCCGTGAGGTCCTCATCAAGCCCGACGAACTCGACGGCGTCCTCTACACCATCCGCGGCGGCGGTGGCGGCGAGCCCGAAGAGGACGACGACGAGGAGTAACCCTCAGCGCTGCAAGGGCACCTTGGCGAGGGCTTCCCGGATGGTCATGCCCAGATCCGGCACGATCATCCCCAGCTCCCGCAGCCGATCCACGACCTGCGTGAGATGCTGCCCCAGCTGCCGGCTCACGCCCACCAGATGCGCCAACGGCACCGGCTTCGCCGGATCAAGGAAGCCGCCTTGCACGCTGCGCAGCAGGGTCAGGTCACGGAACTCCGGGTAGTACGGCAGATTCTCCGACGGCACCGTGAACCCCAGCTCGCCCAGCCGATCGGCCGCCCAGAACGGCGACATGTTCAGCACGGCATGCGCCTTGATCAGGTGGTGCAGCCGCACCGGCCGCCGCACGTCCAGCCACGGCGCGGAACCGTCGAGTCGCACACTCAGCAGTTGGATGTCCTCCGGCGACGCCTTCGCCGGCGGATCGGGTGGAGTCAGGCCCATGGCTCGGCAGTGGTTCATCGCCATTGTGAGCGGCGTGTCGAGGCGGTCGGCTATCTGGAGCAGGGCACCGAGCGGGAGTGGTTCTTGCGGCGTCTCCCTGTCGGCGCACAGACTCTCCCAGACTTCGGGCAGCCACTCCGGCACTGCGTCGTCGGTGAGTGTCTGCGGCCTGATCTGCAGTTCGGTCGCCGTCCGCACCAGCTCGGCCAGCGACGCGTAGCTCTTCTTGGTGGCCTTTCCGCCCGAAGCCACCGTGAACCCGTAGGAGGACAGAATTTTCGTGGCTTCGGCGATGGAGATCTGCTCCTGGTCCGCGATCGTTCGGACTTCGCCCTGCCACACGGTCTCCCGGATCATGCGCCACGGCTCGGAGCGGCTGTGGTGCAGGCTCAGCAGCGCCAGTTCCGTGGTGTAGGACTGCCAGCGTTCGGCCGGGAACCGTTCCGGCGCTATGCCGTTGATGCCGAGCGTGGACAGTCGGCGCGCGGCCGAACGAGGGGAAAGATGCACCCTGGACGCGATGGCGAAGATGTGTCCCGGCGCGGCCAGCTCGTCGACCGAGCCCCAGGCCATCGAGAACGTCCGGCCGGTGCACAGCAGATGCACGTCTGAGGGCGTTGCGGCGAGCAGCGGACCCGCGCCGGCAAGTTCGGGGACGAGTTCCCTCAGTTCGGCGGCATCGCCCCGGGCCAGCAGGCGCCACAGGAAGATATGGTTCAGGGGATGGCCCCCGATTTGTTTCTGCCGGGGAAAGGACAGTGTCGGACCGCTGCCGGTCACTGTCCTGTCGGCCGGGAAAACCGGCTGTCTCGACCTCTCGGCGATCATGTCGGCCAGCGCCGGGTTGTCGAAACCCAAGCCGCTCAGCCATTCCTCGGTCAGCAAGGTGCCGGCCCTGATCAGGTCCGGAATGGCCGCCCGTTGCATTTCGTGCACGACAGGGCCGACCTCGCCGAGAATCGTGGTTCGGTCGACGGACAGTCGAGGCGCGCTGTGCCCGGTGAGATTCACGAAGGCGCCGAGAACGGTGTCGTTGCGCACTTCCGTATGCAGGCCGTCGACCAGTAGCCCGCCGCTGGACTCGCACCACACGACTTGGCCGGTCGTGTCGGTGACCCAGGTTTGCAAGCCGTCGCGCGGGGTGAAAACCCCGGCCTTCCAACGGCAACGCGTGTCGAAGTAGCGGGCGGTCGTGTCGAATTCGGCGATGGCCAACAGCCGGATCAGGGTCTCGACACAGGATTCCTTGACGCCGACACGAAGGTGCAGCCTGACGGTGGTGCCGGGGGTGCCGTTGACCGGCAGTTCCCTGATCTCGAACAAATGGCCGGGGCCGGTGATGGTGACCTCGTAGGTGGGGCCGGGGTGGCCGGTGTACCTGGACATGCGGCAAGTCGTGATGGTGAGTTCGTCGGCCAGCATGAAGTAGCTCAGGACGCCGATGCCGAAGCGGCTGTTGGGGTGGAGTTCGATGGGGGGATCCAGGCGGGACCAGTCGACCTGCTCGTCGCGGAACTCGGCCAGGTCGGCGAAGCGGGCGCCGGCGCGGGCGAAGACGCCGGTGAGTTCGGAGAGGCCCATGCCGACGCCGTTGTCGGTGCAATCGAGGTAAGGGCGGCCGGAAGGGTCGATGCCCTGGGTGAAAGCGATGCGGCCGGACCATGGGGAAGAACGGTCGGTGGTGCGGCGGAGGTACTCCTCGCGGGCGCGGCGGTAGCGGCAGGCGTCGAGGGCGTTCTGGTAGAGCTCGCGGATGGCCAACGAACGGTCGCGGTAGAGCTGCTCGCCCATGAGGAGCTCCTGAACCCGCTGCTCGTCCATACGAAAACGGGACCAACCGGAGAAGACAGGCCGGCGGTCGGGGCCGAGGGCGGGGCGGACCTCGTCGGAAGAGGCGCGTTCCGGCAACGAACGCAGGGGAGCGAGGACCTGGTGCTCGTCGGCGGCCTGGCGGACGGCGTGCAGAAGAGCGTCCAGGCGGACGGTGTGCTCGCGGAGGGCCTCGACGACGGAAGCGTGGTGGCACACGGCGGAAAGCACGGGGCAGTCGGCGCGGGGAATCCAGCTGGCGGTGGCGATGGTCTCGTGGAGGCGGGAGAAATCGACGGGGGTGTGCCAGACGATGATGTCGGACAAACCGGTGGTGTCGATGGACATGGCATAGGCGACGGCGAGCAGCAAACCGAGTAGGGGAGTGCGGACGTGCTCCTCGTCGGCGGTGCCGCCGAAGAGGGTCTCCTGGGGGCGCATCTCGATCAGGCGCTGCCTGCCGCACAAGACGTTGGGCTCGATGCGGAGGCTCTGCAACAAGCCGCTGACGCGGTCGGGGGTGAGCACGGGCGGCGCATCACCCAGCAGGTCAGCGATGGACTCGGGCTTGAGGACCTCGGCCTGAAGCCACAGCCAACGGTGGAACAGCCACCAGCGGACCTCGTCGTGCCCCTCCATCCGGCCGGCCAGGCGGCTGTGGTCCCGGTAGAACGACGAAGGCGGACCGTCCAGGCGCGAAGCGGCGGCGCGGGTCCACAACACTTGATGCAGCAACGGAATCAGGGCGAGCAGGGTGGCCTCGGCCCCGCCGAACGAGACGTCGAGCTTGCGGGCGAGCCAGCTCACCCGTTTGCTGAAACGCTCGGGCAGGCCGCGGTCGAGCCACGGGTCGTCGGGCAGATCCTGGTTCAACGAGGCCACATGCGTGGCCACGGCAAGGGCATCGGCCCGGTCATGGCCGGCCGGCCACACCTTGGAATCGTCGACCAGCCGGGCCCATGGCTCCACCGGCTGGTCGACAGCCGGCACGGACAGGTGCACGCCGCCGTTGATGGTGTGCGCCTGGATGATCAGCGAGTTGGGCACGTTGCCGGAGACCGTGTTTTCCGTGCCGTCGCTGGCCATCTGAGCAGACTAGCGGCGCCGGCCGGCGGTCGAGAGCGGGTCGCCGGACCGGGTGATGCGGCTGGGTGCGCCAGGCCCCCTGGTCACGGCGCACCCAGCCGGTTATTCCTCCCCCGCGAGGAATCCTTCGATGTCGGGCTCCTCGCCGCCGGGCTCGGTGAGGCGCTCGGCGAGGGTGGGCACGGGCTGCTGCAACCAGGCGGGGTCGTCCTCGAGCAGGCCGTACTTGGACGCGAACTGCTCGGTGGCGTCGCGGATGGACTCACGGAGGGCGCCGACGACGACGGACTCGGCGGTGCTGGTGAGCTCGATGAGCAGTGACCGGACCTTGTCGAGCTGGTCGGCCTGACCGCTGGTGGACGCGATGGCGGGCCACAGGTGGCGCTCGAAGACGTCGACGAAGTCGGCGGCGACGCGGTCGGTGGACTCGCGGAGCCGGGAGTACTGGGAGAGGACTTCCTGGGGCCCGATGGTGAGCTGGCAGAGGCGGGCGCCGGAGTCGAGGGCCCAACGGCGGGTGTACGGGCGACCATGGCGCCACTTGACGAGACCGAGCTGGGTGGCCTTGCGGAGCAAGGACGGCCTGAGCTCACGGACGGAGACGAGGGCCCGGATCTCGTTGATGCCGATGGGGATCCAGTCCTCGGGACCGTCCGGCGCGAGGCCGAGCACGTCGGCCACGGACTCGCCGCGGTCGCGGGCCTCGATGAGCTGGCCGATGGCGGGCAGTGAGAAGCCCCGGTCCTGGAGCCGCTGGACGAGGCGGAGTCGCTGCACGTGAGTCACGTCGTAACGAGCGGTGCGACCGACGCGGCGAGGGGCATGCAGCAGACCCTTGGTCTGGTACATGCGGATCGTGCTGGTCGGCAGGCCGACCTCGGCAGCGAGCTCCTCGACGGACACCCCAAGATCCTCGCCCGTGACGACCGGGCCAGTCAATACTCTTCTAGTTGTAATTAGAAGAGTTGCAGCAACATGCGGCTGTTGCCGAGGGTGTTCGGCTTCACATACGTGAGGTCGAGGAACTCGGCCACACCCTCGTCGAACGAGCGCAGCATCTCGTCGTAGACCTCGGGTGACACCGGGGTGCCCTCGATCTCCACGAAGCCGTGCCGGCTGAAGAACGCGGTCTCGAAGGTGAGCACGAAGATGCGGGCCAGCCCGAGCTCACGGGCCAGGTCGACCAGCTGCCCGACGATGGCGTGCCCGACGCCGCGACCGGACACCATCGGGTCGACGGCGACTGTTCGGATCTCGGCCAGGTCCTCCCACAGCACGTGCAGCGCCCCGCAGCCGACGACCCTGCCGTCCAGCTCGGCCACCCAGAACTCCTGCACGGACTCGAACAGGGTGACCAGCTGCTTGGTCAGCAGCACCTTGCCCGCGTAGTGATCGACGAGCGCCTTGATCGCACGCACGTCGGCGATGCGGGCCCGCCGCACCACTAGACCGGTTTCCACGGCAATCAACCTAGCGGGAGCACCGCCGTAAGCTGCCAGGCAGACCCAGGCAGCGGAGGGGGAGCGATGACCGGCGCGGGTTGGGACCCGTTCGTGGAAGCCGAGCGAGCGGCCACGGTGGGCCGCACGACCGTGCTGACCACGGCGGACGGGGCCTGGTGGCTGCTCAATCCGGGCCAGCCGTGGCTGTGGTGGCACGGCGTCGGCCAGTGGCGGCCGATGATGCCGCCGGCGGACCCGGGCTTCCGGTCCACGGCCCGTCCGGCCCAGCTCCCAGGGGTGCGGGCCCGCAGCAACCGGTGTCCCAGCCGATGCCCCAGCCGATGCCCCAGCCGGGATCGCTGTACCCGCAGCAGCCGCCGGTCTCGCAGCCGTTCCCGGCCCAGCAGCAGTACGCCGGCCAGCAGCAGTTTCCCCAGCAGCCATACGCGGGCCAGCCGCAATACCCGGCCCAACAGCCGTTCCCGCAGCCCATGAACCCCTTCCCGCAGCCGATGCAACCGCAGCAAGGGCCGCCACCCCTGCCGCAGCAAGGGCAGCAGGCCTTCGCCGATCCGCTGTACGGCGGCGGTCACTTCGTGCGCACCGGCGAGCCGGTCGCGGCCTTCTTCGACAAGGCCAAGCGCGTGATCCTGTGGGCGGACGGCATCCGGCACGCGGAGAACACGGCCGGCCAGGCCAATCCGGTGATCCTGCTGATCGGCCCGCAGCACAGCGGCCAGCGCCGCCTGGTGCGCTCCTTCGCCCCGTTCATGAAGGCGACCGAGGCGATCAGCGAGTCGGAGCCGGTGATCAAGACCGCGGCCAGCCTGATCCTGTCCGCTAAAGAGCAGGAGAAATCACTCGAAGCGGTGGTTCGCGCGGCCGTCGCGTCGGCGTTCGAGAAGACGCCGGTGCTGATGATCGAGAACGCCGACGCGCTGCTGGCCGACGCCGGCGACCGTGGCAGCATCGTCGACGTCGTCGTGGAGATCGCGCATGACCAGGAGGAATGCGGCGTCTTCGTGCTGTGTGGCACGCCGGCGTTCCTCAAGCAGCTCACCGACGCGGCCCCGGCGGTCGTCCAGCGGGCGCTGGTCTACCAGCTGCCGGACTTCGAGCAGCGGCCGGCGGCCGAGGTGCTGCTGGACGTGCTGGCGGCCGAGCGCCAGGCGTCGATGACGCCGCAGGCCCGCGCCGGCCTGGCCGACCTGATCACGGGTGGCCGCACGCACCGCACGATGGGCGGCGCCCGCCGCGTCGAGGCGGTGATCGAGACGGCGTGCCAGAGCGCGATCATGCGGACCGGCATGGGCCGGGTCGACGTGCCGGACCTGGCCGAGCTGCGCCAGGCCGCCGGCAACAGCGACCGCAAGTCGGCGGCCGAGCTGCTGGCCGAGCTCAACGCCATGGTCGGCCTGGACTCGGTGAAACGCCAGGTCAACAACCTTGTTTCCGAGCTACAGGTGGACGAGCGGCGCCGCGCCGCCGGCCTGCCCATCCCGCAGCGCAGCCGGCATCTGGTGTTCACCGGCAATCCCGGCACGGCCAAGACGACCATGGCCCGGGTGATCGCCGAGCTGTACCGGGAGCTGGGCGTGCTGACCGGCGGCCAGCTCGTCGAGTGCATGCGGGCCGACCTCATCGGCGAGTACCTCGGTGAGACGGCGGGCAAGACCCGCAAGCTGATCGAGCAGGCCTACGGCGGCGTGCTGTTCATCGACGAGGCCTACAACCTGGTCGGCGGCACCGACGAGGACTACGGACCCGAGGCGGTGGCGGAACTCCTTGCGCAGATGGAGAACCACCGCGACGACCTGATCGTCATCGTCGCCGGCTACCCGCGCGAGATGAGCACCTTCCTCGACTCCAACCCGGGCCTGCGCTCGCGTTTCCAGACCCGCATCGAGTTCCCCGACTACGACAACGACGAGCTGGCCCGGATCTTCCAGCTGATGGCCAAGTCCCAGGGTTACGAGCTGGCGCCCGACCTGCTCGGCGCGTTGCCGGTGCGGATGAGCCGGATCAGCCGAGGCAAGGGCTTCGCCAACGGCCGCTCGGCCCGTCAGCTGCTGGAGGCCACGATCAGCCGGCAGTCGGCCCGGCTGGCCGCCCAGCCCAACTCGGACGTCGCCTCGCTCAACCGCCTGTTCGCCGCCGACATCCCGGCCCCGGGCGACCTCGGCGTGCGGATGGGAGACGGTGGGGCGCAACGAAGTCTGCCCGACCTGCTGTCCGAACTGGACAACATGATCGGCCTGGCCCCGGTGAAGCAGCGGGTCAGGGCGATGGTTGCGGAGATGGACGTCGACAAGCAGCGGCGGGCCCAGGGGCTGCCGGTGTCGGCGCGCAGCCGGCACCTGGTCTTCACCGGAAACCCCGGCACGGCAAAGACAACCGTGGCCCGGTTGATCGGCGAGATCTACCGCGAGCTCGGTGTGGTCACGTCCGGGCACGTGATCGAGGCGCAGCGCTCGGACCTGGTCGCCGAGCACACCGGCGGCACCGCGCCGAAAACCCGTGCGGTCTGCGAGGATGCGCTGGGCGGCATCCTGTTCATCGACGAGGCGTACACGCTGACCGGTGAGCAGGGCGACTTCGGCTCGGAGGCGGTGGCCGAACTCCTGACCCAGATGGAGAACCACCGTGCCGACATGATCGTGATCGTCGCCGGCTACCCGAAGCTGATGGACGACTTCATGGAGACCAACCCCGGTCTGCGGTCGCGTTTCGCCAATCGCGTCGAGTTCCCCGACTACAGCAACGAGGAACTGGCCAAGATCTTCCTGGCCATGGCGCACGGCCAGGGCTACACCACCTCGAACGACCTGGTGGCCGCCCTGCCGGACCGGATCCGTTTGATCCCAAGGGGTCGGGGCTTCGCCAACGGGCGCTCGGCCCGGCAGCTGCTGGAGGCGACGCTCACCCAGCAGTCGGCCCGCCTGGCCGGCGTGCAGCACGCCGACGCGGCCACCCTCAACGCGCTGACCGCCGACGACCTGCCCGCGCCGGACGAAGCCGGTGTGGCGCAAGGAAGTGGCGGGCCACGCAAGACGCTGCCCGAGCTACTGTCCGAACTGGACACGATGATCGGCCTCGACCCGGTGAAGCAGCGGGTGCGGGCGATGGTGGCCGAGATGGACATCGACAGCAAGCGTCGCGCCGCCGGCATGAAAACCGCGGAGCGCAGCCGGCATCTGGTGTTCACCGGCAATCCCGGCACCGCCAAGACGACCGTGGCCCGGCTGATCTCCCAGATCTACCGCGAGCTCGGCGTCGTGACCTCGGGGCACGTGGTCGAGGCGCAGCGCTCCGATCTCGTCGCCGAGTTCCTCGGCCAGACCGCGGTGAAGACCCGGGCGGTCTGCGAGAGCGCGTTCGGCGGCATCCTGTTCATCGACGAGGCCTACACGCTCACCGAGGGGGAGTACGCGGCCGAGGCCGTGGCGGAACTCCTTGTGCAGATGGAAAACCACCGTGACGACCTGGTGGTGATCGTCGCCGGCTACCCCAAGGAGATGGACGAGTTCATGGAGGCCAACCCGGGCCTCCGCTCCCGGTTCGCCAACCGAGTCGAGTTCCCGGACTACAGCAACGACGAGCTGGCCGGCATCTTCCGCGTCATGGCCCGCGGACAGGGCTACGAGCTGTCCGACGACCTCGTCAACGCGCTGCCGCAACGGATCACGCGCATCCCGCGCGGCCGCGGCTTCGCCAACGGCCGGTCGGCCCGGCAGCTGCTGGAGGCCGCGATCACCAAGCAGTCCGGCCGGCTGGCGGGCATGGGGGATATCGCCCCCGAAGCGCTGAACCTGTTGGTGGCCAACGACTTGCCGGCACCCGAGGACGCCGGCGTGCAGCAGGGCGACGGCTCCGCCCGGCGCAGCCTGGCCGAGCTGCTGGCCGAGCTCGACGGCATGATCGGCCTGGCCCCGGTGAAGGAGCAGGTCCGCACGCTCGTCGCCGAGACCAGGGTCGACGCCCGCCGCCGGTCGGCCGGCCTGAAGGTCGCGGCCCGCAGCCGGCACCTCGTCTTCACCGGAAACCCTGGCACCGCGAAGACAACCGTCGCCCGGCTGATCGCCCAGCTGTTCCGGGAACTCGGCGTGCTGTCGTCCGGACACCTCGTGGAGACCAGCCGCCCCGACCTGATCGGCGAGTACCTCGGCCAGACCGCGCCCAAGACCCGGGCGGTGATCGAGAAGGCCATCGGCGGCGTGCTGTTCATCGACGAGGCGTACATGCTGGTCAGCGACACGCTCTCGGACTACGGCCCGGAGGCCATCGCGGAACTGCTGGTGCAGATGGAGAACCACCGCGACGACCTGCTGGTGATCGCCGCCGGCTACCCGGCCGACATGGAGCGCTTCCTGGACGCCAACTCCGGCCTGCGGTCCCGGTTCGGGGCGACGGTGAACTTCCCCGACTACAGCGACGCCGAGCTGGTCGGCATCTTCGAGGCCATGGCCGCGGGCCAGAACTACCTGCTGTCCGAGGATCTCGTTCAAGCCCTGCCGGCGGCGATCGCCGGCATCGACCGGACGAGCGGTTTCGCCAACGGACGCTCGGCCCGTCAGCTGCTGGAGCGGACCATCGCCCGGCAGGCAGTCCGGCTGGCCGGCCCCGACGTCGACCTGGACGCCCTACCCGACGAGGAGCTCCAAACCCTGCACATCGCCGACCTCCCGGCCTGAAGTCGGCACATGCGGTCCGGATGTGCCGCTGGGAGGCAAGTATGACGCTCATGTGCCATTCGCCGGGGGTGAGTTACGGCGGTAGCAGGCGTACCTAGGGGCAGCGGGCAGCACCATTCGGCCGAACAGTTCACGACGATCGGCGCAGAATGCTCTTTATGTCCGATTGAGGCGGGCCTGCCTGGAAGGTGTGCTTCGGTGGCGTTGTCCCCCAGGAAGGGATTACCCCCGTGACAGCCCAATTCAGACGCCGGGCCGGTGCGATCGCACTGGCCGGCGTGCTCGGTGTGAGCGCATTCGCGCTGGCCACCCCTGCTGCCAGCGCGCAGGACGCGACCCCGGGTTCCGCCAAGCAGCTCGACAAGCAGGACCGCGAGCTGGTCGCCGAGGCCGAGAGGGCCGGCAAGCCCACCGTGACACTGGTGGTGGCGGCCGAGCGCGGCCGCACCGACCAGGCCGTGCAGCAGCTGCGCGACCTCGGCGGCAAGGTCGAGACCGCCGCCAAGGACGTCGACTACATCAAGGTCGAGGTGCCGCGCGACAAGGCCGAGAAGGCCGCCCAGCTGGGCGCCGTGAAGTCCGTCGATGTCGACGGCCTGATCAAGCGGGACGAGCCGAAGCCCGATGGCAGCAGCCCGGCGCAGCCCCAGACGCCGCCGGGCAAGGACACGCCGCGGGTGAACCCGTACATGCCGACCGGCGACACCGGCGCCGCGCAGTTCGCGCAGCGCGTGCCGCAGTGGGACGGCCGCGGCACGACCGTCGCGATCCTCGACTCCGGCATCGACCTCGACACCGCCGCGCTGGCCAAGACCACGACCGGCGAGCGCAAGATCGTCGACTGGTACGACGCCAACGACCCGGTCGAGTCGGGCGACGGCACCTGGGTCACGATGTCCAAGACCCGCTACACCGGCAAGTTCACCGCGGCCGGCCGCAACTGGACGGCCCCGGCGACCGGCGGTCCGTACACGATCGGCGTGCTGGCCGAGACCGCGGGCGACCTGCGCGGCGGTGAGCTGGCCGGGGACCTGAACCGGGACGGCGACAAGACCGACTCCTTCGGCGTCCTGCAGGACGTGACGACCAAGGAGGTCCGGGTCGACACCGACGGGGACGGCGACTTCACCAACAACCCCCGGATGATCGACTACAAGTTCAAGCAGGATGTCGGCCACTTCAACCCGGCTGCCAACAACGTCGCGTTCGTGGTGCAGACCGACCGCTCCGACTACACCGGCGGCGGCACGCCGTACGTGAACATCGGCATCGCCGGCGCGGCCCACGGCACCCACGTCTCCGGCATCGTCGCCGGCAACTCGCTGTTCGGCGGCAAGATGGCCGGCGCGGCGCCGGGCGCCAAGCTGATGGCGGTCAAGGTCTGCCTGACCTCGTCCTCGTGCACCAACAGCGGCCTGATCGACGGCCTGCTCTACGCCGCCCGCAACGGCGCCGACGCGATCAACATCTCGATCGGCGGCCTGCCGGCCCTCAACGACGGCAACAACGCCCGGGCCGACCTCTACAACCGGACCATCGCCGAGTTCAACGTGCAGCTGTTCATCTCCGCCGGCAACAGCGGCGCGGGCATGAACACCGTCGGCGACCCGTCGGTGGCAACCGACGCGATCAGCGTCGGCTCGTCCATCACCGACGCCACCTGGCTGTCCAACTACGGCTCGGTGACGCCGCGGAAGCTGGGCCTGCACCCGTTCTCCTCGCGCGGACCGCGTGAGGACGGCGGCTTCAAGCCCGACATCATCGCGCCGGGATCGGCCATCTCCACGATTCCGCCGTGGCAGCCGGGCGGCCCGGTCGCCGGCACATACGCCCTGCCGCCCGGGTACGCCATGTTCAACGGCACCTCGATGGCCGCCCCGCAGGCCACCGGCGCCGCGGCGCTGCTGATCAGCGCGTACAAGGCGACGCACCACGGCCAGCGGCCGCCGGTCGCCTCGCTGCGTGAGGCCATCAAGTCGACCGCCAAGTTCGTGCCGGGCCTCGGCGCGTACGAGCAGGGCGCCGGCCTGTTCGACGTCCAGGCGGCGTTCCATCGCTTGCAGGACAACGTTTCCCCGGTTTCCGTGACGGCGTCCGTGCCGGTCGACACCGTGCTCAGCGGGCAGCTCAAGCCCACGCCCGGCGTCGGTGTCGGCATCTACGACCACGAGGGCGTTGCCCCCGGCAAGGCCTACACCCGTACGTACACGCTGACCCGGACCAGCGGCCCCAACCGCAACACCCGGTACGACGTGCAGTGGACCGGCAACGACGGCACCTTCAAGTCGGCGGCGTCCGTCGTGCTGCCGCTGAACAAGCCGGTGTCGTTCGAGGTCCGGATCAAGCCGCGTGACGCCGGCATCCATTCGGCGCTGCTCAAGGTCGCCGGCACCAGCCTGCTCACCATGAACACCGTCGTGGCGACGGCCGATCTGACCGCGGCCAGCGGCTACACCGCCGCCACCAACGGATCCGTCGGCCGCAACGAGAGCACCAGCGTGCTCGTCCGGGTGCCGGTCGGGGCCACCGCCCTCAAGGTCGACCTGGCCGCGAGCACCGGGCAGGTCCGGTTCCTGCGCAACGACCCCAGCGGCGTGCCGCTGGACTCCAACGCGTCCACCAACTGCTACCTGCCCGACGCCGGGGCCGGGTGCGCCGGCGGCACGCCGACCAGCCGGACCGTGGTCAACCCGATGCCGGGCGTCTGGGAGATCACCGTCGAGGCGCGGCGGACCTCCGACGCGCTGAACACCCCGTTCACCCTGACCACGTCGCTGATCGGCACCAGGATCAGCCCCGATCCCGACACCATCGCCACTGCCACGGTCGGCACACCGATCTCCCGTACCTACACCGTGGCCAACCAGCTGTCGGCGATCAACGCCAAGCTGGTCGGCGGGCCGCTGGGCAGCCAGGCCAGTTCCCGGCCGTCCATCGCCACCGGTGACGTGCAGAAGATCGACGTCACGCTGCCGGCCGGCATGGCCAGCTTCACCGCCAGGATCGGCAACCCGGCCGACAAGGCCGCCGACCTCGACATGATCGTCTACAACTGCACCGGCGGCAGCTGTGTGCTGGCCGGTTCCAGCGGCGGGTCCACCGCCGAGGAGCAGGTGACGATCGCCAATCCGGCTGCCGGGCACTGGCAGGTCGAGATCGACGGCTACAACGTGCCCGCCGGCAGCACTGCCTACGACTACCGCGACATCTACGTCTCCCCGTCGTTGGGCAGCGTCGCCGTCACCGATGCCGGCGCCAACCGGCTGCCCGGCACCAGCTGGGCCGTCCCCGGCACCGTCACCGCGCTGGCCGCCCCCGGTGCCGGTCGGGTGCTCGTCGGCGAGCTCCAGCTCGTCACCGACAACGGCTCCGTGGTCGGCCGCTCCTCCGTGATCGTGCAGTCCGTCAGCTGACCGTCATGCTGGTGCGGTGAGTTCCAGACAGCGGCGGGTCCCGTTCGGGGCCCGCCGCTGCGCTGTCGAGATGTCGACATTTTCGGAGTCGCCGTGATCGCCGACCGCATCCGCGCCGCCCTGTCCGCCCCCGACCCCGCCGCCTTCGCCGCCCTGCTCCACCCCGACGCCCACTGGGGCGAGAGCTGCCGCAACCGCGACGAGGTCCTCGCCTGGTACCAGGGCCTGCTCGACCAGGGCGTCCGCCTCACCGTGCGGGAAATCCAGCCCGACGGCGACCGCCTCCTGCTCACCGTCGACATCGACGGCCCCGACGGCTCGTGGACCGCCCACCCGATCGTCCGCCTCGACGGCGACCTGGTGATCGACATCCAGCCGGCGGAGTGACCGGCCGGGGCCGGAAAACCCTCTTCCCGGTCCTCCGGGGCCGAAGCACCGGCTCCGGCCGGATACCCTTGAGCACGTGTCCTCCCCCTCCACGTCCCGTCGTGTCGCCCTGCTCACTCTCGGTTGCGCCCGTAACGAGGTCGACTCCGAGGAGATGGCCGGCCGGCTGACCGCCGACGGCTGGCAGCTGGTCGACCCCGACGAGGGCGGCGCGGACGTCGTGCTGGTCAACACGTGCGGCTTCGTGGAGTCGGCGAAGAAGGACTCGGTGGACACGCTGCTGGCGGCCTCGGACTCGGGGGCCAAGGTGGTGGCGGTGGGCTGCCTGGCCGAGCGCTACGGCGCGGAGCTCGCCGAGAGCCTGCCGGAGGCCAACGCGGTGCTGGGCTTCGACCACTACCCGCAGCTGGGCGAACGCCTGAACGACATCCTGGCCGGCAAGACGATCGACGCGCACAAGCCGGTCGACCGCCGCACGCTGCTGCCGATCAGCCCGGTGCAGCGCCCGCAGAAGGCGCCGGAGGTGGCGCTGCCGGGCCACGGCACGGCCTGGGGCCCGCAGGTGCTGAGGACCCGTCTGGACGACGCACCGGTGGCGCCGCTGAAGATCGCCTCGGGCTGCGACCGGCGCTGCTCGTTCTGCGCGATCCCGAGCTTCCGCGGCGCGTTCGTGTCGCGCACGGCCGAAGAGATCCTGGGCGAGGCGGCCTGGCTGGCCGAGCACGGGGTCCGCGAGCTGTTCCTGGTCAGCGAGAACTCCACCTCCTACGGCAAGGACCTCGGCGACGTCCGGGCCCTGGAGACGCTGATCCCGCAGCTGGCCCAGGTGCCGGGCATCGACCGGGTCCGCGTCTCCTACCTCCAGCCGGCCGAGACCCGCCCGGGCCTGGTCAAGGTCATCGCGACGACGCCGGGCGTGGCCGACTACTTCGACCTCTCCTTCCAGCACTCCAGCGAGGCCGTGCTGCGCCGGATGCGCCGCTTCGGGTCGACGGACTCCTTCCTGAAGCTGATCGAGCAGATCCGCGAGCTGAGCCCGAACGCCGGCATCCGCACCAACGTGATCGTCGGCTTCCCCGGCGAGACCGAGGACGACCTCAAGGAGCTGGAGCGCTTCCTCACCGAGGGCCGTCTGGACGCGGTGGGCGTGTTCGGCTACTCCGACGAGGACGGCACCGAGGCGCTGACCCTGGACGGCAAGCTGGACGCCGACACGGTGGCCGAGCGGGTGGCCCGCTTCTCGGCCCTGGTCGAGGAACTCACCAACCAGCGCGCCGAGGACCGGATCGGCCAGCAGGTGGTGGTCCTGGTCGAGCACGAGGAGGATGACGACAGCGACTGCGTCGGCCGCGCCGCCCACCAGGCGCCGGAGGTCGACGGCGAGTGCGTGATCGTCGAAGCCGAAGGTCTGAAGCGCGGCGACATGATCCGCGCCGAGGTCATCGACAGCGAGGGGGTGGACCTCATCGTTCGCCCGATCGAAGTGCTGCCGCGATGAGCCAGGACGAGCCCAGAGCCGAGGTGCCGCTGCTCAACATCGCCAACGTGTTGACGGTGTCGCGCCTGGTCATGGTGCCGTTTTTCCTGCTGGCCCTGTTCGCCGGCGGTGGCACCGACCTGTTCTGGCGGCTCGTCGCGTTCGGCGTGTTCGTGATCGCCTCGATCACCGACCGGATCGACGGCGACCTGGCCCGCAAGCACGGCCTGGTCACCGACTTCGGCAAGATCGCCGACCCGATCGCCGACAAGGCGCTCACCGGCTCGGCCCTGATCGGCCTGTCCGTGCTCGGCGACCTGCCGTGGTGGGTGACCATCGTGATCGCGGTCCGCGAGGTCGGCGTGACCCTGCTCCGGTTCTGGGTGATCCGCCGCGGCGTCATCCCGGCCAGCCGCGGCGGCAAGGCCAAGACGCTGATGCAGATCGTGGCCATCGGCTTCTACCTGCTGCCGCTGCCGCCGGTGCTGATCTTCGTGCGCTGGGTGACGATGGGCATCGCGCTCATTCTCACCGTCGTCACGGGCATCGACTACGTCGTCCGCGCGTTCCGACTGCCCGCGGCGGCGGAGACTCCGTGACCGCCGACCTGGTCCGCCGGCTGCGTGAACTAGGTCAAACGGTCGCGACCGCCGAGTCGCTGACGGCCGGCATGGTGGCGGCCGAACTGACCTCGGTCCCCGGCTCCAGCGCGGTGCTGCGCGGCGGCCTCATCGTGTACGCCACGGAGCTGAAGGCCCAGCTCGCCGGCGTGGACCGGCAGCTGCTGGCCGAGCACGGGGCCGTGCATCCGGACGTCGCGGCCCAGTTGGCCCAAGGCGCCCGCGAGCGCTGCGGGGCGACCTGGGGTCTCGGTCTGACCGGCGTCGCCGGTCCCGATCCGCAGGACGGCATCGCGCCCGGCACGGTCTACGTCGCGGTGGCCGGCCCGCCCGGTGTCGAGGTGCGGCGGTTGGGCCTTTCGGGCGACCGGCAGGACATCCGTACGGGCAGTGTCGCGGCCGTGCTGGAGCTGCTCCGGGAGTGCCTGAGGTGAACCCCGGGTAATCGAACCTGCCCGAATCCCCCGTTCGCCGGTGTGGCGAGCCGCTCGATCGTGTGGTGAACCGGAGACCGTCGCGACGCGTTGCCAAGATCGGAAGAGGATGACTCCGGAGTCGCTCGAGCCCAGGTCAAGGCGGTGTCGCGGATCTTGCCCCGACGTCACGGCCCGGGGAACATCCGAGTTGACCCAGTCGTTCGCCTTGGGCGTACGTGGTGAGAAGTCGGTGCCAGCGGGGGTGCCGTCTGGGTAACGTGGTCGGTACGGGCCCGGCTGGAAGGAGGCGCGCGATGACAGTGCTGCTTCGCGAGGCGATCGGTGATCGGCTTCGCCACACTCGCACCACCCAACACCGCACGCTGCGTGAGGTGTCCCGGTCCGCACGGGTCAGCCTGGGTTATCTGTCGGAGGTGGAACGCGGCCGCAAGGAGGCGTCCAGCGAGCTGCTGGCCGCCATCTGTGACGCGCTGGACCTGCCGATGGCCGACCTGCTGCACACCGTCGCCTCCGACATGAGCGCGCTGGCCGCCGTGGCCAACGCGCCGACCGCCGACGCGGCCGCCAAGCCGCGCGAGAAGGCGGACGCCTACGAGGGCGGCCGGCTGCTGAGCGAGTCCGTGGGGGACCACCTCAGCGATATCCGGCTCCAGCCGGTGCTCACGCACCGCCTGCCCACGCTCGCCCCGCCGCGGGGAGAGGTCGTGGTCGCCGCGTAGCACGGGAGGAGGCGCTCCACCCTGGACGAGTTCGAGCTGGTGGCGCTGCTGGTGGCGATTGCGCTGCTGGCGGCCGCCGCCGGATCGCTGCTGGTGCTCACCCGGCGTCGGCCCGTCGCCCGGGCGAGTCCACCGGCTCGCGATCCGTCGAACGACGTCCACTGGTTGGACCGCGCCCAGCTCACGGTCGATCAGCTGCGTGACCATCCGCACGCCGATGACGCCGCCGGCGTGCTCGCCGAACTGCGGGCCGCCGCCGCGGACATCGACGCCGTCAACCGCGCCCTGGCGGTGCTGCCCGTCTCCCGGCTGCGCCGGACCCGTGATCATCTGGCCGCCCGCATCGAGGCCGGCGAGACCGAGCTGACCTCGGCCCACCGTGCGGTGAGTGATCGACTCGCTACCGCGGAGCGACTGCGCGCCACCCGGGACGCCCTGACGACACGCGTGCACGCCTGCGTCATCGGGTTGGAACGCGTTCGTGATTCGGGCCACTCCGCGGGAACCGTTTCGGGGGTTGAGCTGGTCGAACTCCGTGCGAACCTGACCGAGGTCCGGGTGTTGGCCAGGGAGTTGCCCGAGGTTCCGGCTCGGGGCAGACCCTGATATTCGGCGGGGTCGGTGGTAGCGGTCCAACTCACCTGACACGATGGAACCCGCACCGCCACCGGCTCGTTGGCCTGGTCGCGGCGTTCTCGCACATCGAGGAACAGGCAGAAGGCAGGCGGAGGAGATGGCCAACCCTTTCGTGAAGGCTTGGAAGTACCTGATGGCGGCGTTCAGCGCCAAGATTGACGAGAACGCCGATCCCAAGGTGCAGATCCAACAGGCCATCGAGGAGGCCCAGAAGCAGCACCAGGCGCTGTCCCAGCAGGCCGCCGCGGTGATCGGCAACCAGCGGCAGCTGGAGATGAAGCTGAACCGGCAGCTCGGCGAGGTGGAGAAGCTCCAGGCCTCGGCCCGGCAGTCGCTCGTGCTGGCCGACGAGTCCCGGTCGAAGGGGGACGAGCAGAAGGCGCAGCAGTTCGAGCAGGCGGCGCAGTCCTTCGCCACCCAGCTGGTCACGGCCGAGCAGAACATCGAGGACCTCAAGACCCTGCACGACCAGGCCCTCCAGGCCGCCGCGCAGGCCAAGGGGGCCGTCGAGCGCAACGCCATGATGCTCCAGCAGAAGCTGGCCGAGCGCACCAAGCTGCTCAGCCAGCTCGAGCAGGCCAAGATGCAGGAGCAGGTGGCCAAGTCGCTCAACCAGATGAGCGAGCTGGCCGCGCCGGGCAACGTGCCGTCGCTGGAAGAGGTCCGGGACAAGATCGAGAAGCGGTACTCGACCGCGCTGGGCTCGGCCGAGCTGGCCAGCAACTCGGTGCAGGGCCGCATGCTCGAGGTGCAGGCCTCGACCACCGAGATGGCCGGCAGCGCCCGGCTCGAGCAGATCCGTGCCTCGCTGGGCGGCGGCTCGGTGGCCGGTCAGGTCACCAGCGGCACCCCGGCGGCGAGCCCGGCCTCGAACATCCAGGCCGAGATCGCGCAGCGGGTCGCGCAGGAGAAGCAGTCCTGAGCTAGTCGGTACGGGGAGTGGGACGATGGCGGCCGGACCGCGCAGGCGTGACCTGGGAGAGCTGATCAAGATCGGCCAGACCGTCACGGAGCAGTTGCGCGGCCCGGTCGCCGACACCGTGCGCACCAAGGTGCACGGTTGGCGTGATCCCCGCGCCAAGATGCTGCGCCGCCGTCGCCGGGCCAAGCGGGCCTTGGTCGGCTGGTCCGGCGCCACCGTGCTCGGCGGCGTCTGGATCGGCGTCGAGCACGCCGCTTTGATCAGCTTTGCCGGCGTCACCGCGATGATCGTGACCGCCCTGTTCCTGTACTGCCTCATCGGGTCCGCGCGAAAGACCCTCATGCTGCACCGGCAGCCGTTGCCCGCGGCCTTGCCACCGCCGGTTCGGCTGCCACCCGGCGGTTCGCTGGCCCGTGAGCCCATGCGCCGGTTGGCCGAGGCCGAGGCCAGCCTGGCCGAGTTGCTCGTCCAGCTCGGCACCCCGCGTCCCGGTGGGCTGGCCCCGTTGCCGGCCGAGTCCCTGGCCCACGCCCAGGAGTCCGCCACTGAGGCCGCCACTGCGTTACGGGCCGTCGCCGCCCAGCTCACCGCCGTGGAACGGGCCCGTGACATCGCCCCCATGGCCCAGCGCGGGCCGTTGGAGCTCGGCGTCTCCGACCTCAGCCGCCGCCTCGACGAGGGTTTGAACGGCTATCTCGCGCTCATCGGCACCGCCGGGCAGGCGGTCATCGCCAGCAGCGCCGTGTCGCCCAACGAGGCCTTGCTCGACGCCAGCGACCGCCTCGCCGGCCTCGCCTCGGCCCTCCGCGAACTCTCGGGCCCGGACTACAGCTGAGCGTCGGTCTCCTCGGGCTGCCGCGTTGCCTCTTCCGACTCCGCTGATCGGTTTCTGCCCATTCCGCCGACCGGGCGAAGATCATCCCACGATCCGATGACCGGTGACTCATAGTGACAAGACTGTTGGCACGTTGTGCGCGGCGGTGGAGATCATGCCGGCAAATGTGTGATTATCAGTTTGTTATCTAGCCGAGACCGCTACCCCGCGTGGCAGGATCGGTGCGGCAGTGTTGCCAGGCCCTCGGGCGAGCCGGACCCACGGGGAGGTCTGACGTGGCGTTGTGGACCGTGCACGGCGACGGTCGCCGTGTGACGGACGGCGAGGTGGTGGCCCCCGAAGAGCGGCTGAGCTGGCCGCTGACCGCCGGGTTCGGCCTCCAGCACGTGGCCGCCATGTTCGGCGCCACCGTGCTCGTGCCGGCCAGCACCGGCTTCCCGGTCGCCACCACGCTCCTGTTCTCCGGCGTCGGCACGCTGCTGTTCCTGGTCGTCACCCGCAACCGGGTGCCCAGCTACCTCGGCTCCTCGTTCGCGTTCATCTCGCCGCTGGCCGCCTCCCGGCTGGAGGGCCTGCCGGCGCAGCTCGGCGGCGTGCTGGCCACCGGCGTGCTGCTGGTGTTCGTCGGCATCGCGGTCAAGGCGCTGGGCGTGCGGCTGCTGGAGTCGCTGATGCCGCCGGTGGTCACCGGCGCCGTCGTGATGCTGATCGGCCTCAACCTGGCCCCGTCGGCCACCCACAACTTCCAGGAGCAGCCCGGGCTCGCGGTGTTCACGCTGGCCGTGATCCTGCTCTGCGGCGTGCTCGGCCGCGGCCTGTTCGCCCGGGCCTCGGTGCTGATCGGCATCCTCGCCGGCTGGCTGGCCGCGGCGCTGACCGGCCAGCTCAGCGCGGCCCGGCTGGACGACGTGGCCAACGCCGCGTGGTTCGGCTTCCCCCAGCTGACCGGGCCGGAGCTGCGGCCCAACGTGGTGCTGGCCGTGCTGCCGGTGGTGATCGTGCTGGTGGCCGAGAACGTCGGCCACGTCAAGGCGGTGGCCGCGGTGACCGGTCGCAACCTGGACGGCAGTGTCGGCGACGCGCTGATCGCCAACGGGCTGTCCACCGCGCTGGCCGGAATCGGCGGCGGTTCCGGCACGACGACGTACGCCGAGAACATCGGCGTCATGACGGCGACGAAGGTCTACTCGACCGCCGCATACGCGGTGGCCGGTATGTGCGCGATCGGGCTGTCTTTCTGCCCGAAATTCGGCACTTTGCTCAACACCATGCCGGCCGGTGTCCTCGGCGGTGCCATGGTTCTCCTGTACGGGCTGATCGCGCTTGTCGGTGTCCGTATCTGGTTGGACAACAAGGTCGATCTACTCAATCCGGTCAATGTGCTGATCGCGGGCGCCGCGCTCGTCGCCGGGGTCGGCAACCTGACCGTGGCGGTCGGCGGGGTTGCGCTGGGTGGTATCGCGTGGGGCTCACTGCTCATAGTGGTGGGACACCCCTTGCTTCGAATGCTGAAGGCGGCTCGCGGCTAACGGCAATAGTTCTGTTAAAAACTCCGATCACATTGAAAATCTCCCTGTTTCCTCAGCTTGTGCTCAGGGTTAGCCTTCTCGGCACCCGGGTGCGGGGGCTGCGGGACCCGAATGCCGCTCCGGGGCTGAAATCTGCACCCGTGACTATTTGTCGCGGGGACTTCAGAAGGGGCGAATTTCGTGCGAAGAACTCCAGCGATGCTGCTCGCGCTGGCGATGGTCGGGGCCGGAGTCTCCAGCCTCGCGCCGTCCGCCGCCGCGGCGGGGCAGTCCGTTATTCCGGACTCGCACCCGCTGTGGGCCAGCCCGAACGCGAAGGTCGGCAACGCCGACACGGCGTCCAAGCTGACTTTCCGGGTGTACCTCAAGCAGGCCGACCAGGCCGGGCTCGAGGCCGCGGCCACCGCCGTGTCCGACCCGAACAGCTCGTCCTACCGCAAGTTCCTCAGCACCGACGAGGTCAAGGCCAAGTTCGCGCCGACCGCCGGCGCGGTCACCGCGGTGCGCAACTGGCTGACCTCGGCCGGCTTCGCCGCCGGTGAGGTGCCGGCCAACAACGCCTACGTCGAGGCCACCGGCACCGTCGACCAGGTGCAGAAGGCCTTCGGCGTGAACCTGGGCGAGTACCGGGTGCAGGGCAAGACGCTGCGTTCGCAGGACCGCAACCTGTCGGTCCCGGCCGCCGTCTCCTCGTACGTCTCCGGTGTGATCAACATCGACCAGGCCATCTCGCTGCTCAAGCCGTCCCACGTCGGCGGTGCCGGCGACGCGACGCCGAACGCCGTGCAGCCCAAGGCCAAGACCAGCCAGCCCGCGGTGGCCCCGCCGCCGGCGGCGTTCGTCAACGCCCGGCCGTGCTCGGACTACTACGGGCAGAAGACCGACACGACGGACCCGGCCTACAACGGCAAGCAGCTGCCGTACGTGGTCTGCGGCTACCAGCCGGGCCAGCTGCGCGCGGCCTCCCAGCTGGACGTGGCCAACCGCTTCGGTCTCGACGGCCGCGGCGTCACCGTCGCCATCGTCGACGCGTTCGCCTCGCCCACCCTGTACGCGGACGCCGCCGAGTACGCCCAGCGCAACGACCCGGCGCACCCGCTGAAGAAGTCGCAGTACAGCCAGATCGTCTTCCCGCCCACCCCGGGCAGCGAGGACCCCGACCAGTGCGACGCCTCCGGCTGGTACGGCGAGCAGAGCCTGGACGTCGAGGCCGTGCACGCCATGGCCCCGGGCGCGAAGATCCTCTACGTCGGCGGCGCCGACTGCTCGGACGAGGGCCTGGACAAGGCGCTCAACACGATCGTGTCCAAGAACCTGGCCCAGATCGTGTCCAACTCGTACGGCAACCGCGGCGAGGACGTGCCGGCCGACGAGGTGCAGGCGTTCCAGACCATCGCCATCCAGGCGGCGGCCGAGGGCATCGGCGTGTACTTCTCCTCCGGTGACGACGGCGACGAGAGCCACAACCTGCCGGCCCCGTCGGCCGACTTCTCCGCCTCCAGCCCGTGGGTGACCGCGGTTGGCGGCACGTCGCTCGGCATCGGCAAGGACGGCCGCAAGACGTTCGAGACCGGCTGGGCCACCGGCAAGTCCTCGCTCACCGACGGCGCGTGGACCCCGGCCGCCCCGGGCGCGTGGCTGTACGGCGCCGGCGGCGGCACCTCGGTGCTGTTCCCGGAGCCGAACTACCAGAAGGGCGTCGTGCCGGACGCGCTGGCCAAGCAGAACCAGACCGGCAACAACCGCGGCCGCGTCGTCCCGGACATCTCGATGGACGCCGACCCGACCACCGGCATGCTGATCGGCCTGACCCAGACCTGGCCGGACGGCACCGTGAAGTACGGCGAGTACCGCATCGGCGGCACCAGCCTCGCCTCGCCGCTGATGGCCGGCCTGATGGCCGTGGCCGACCAGTTCGGCGGCCGGCACGGGTTCATCAACCCGTGGCTGTACAAGGCCCTGTCGCACACCCCGGCGGTCACCGACGTCAAGCCGGTCGACGGCGGCTCGGTGCGCGTCGACTTCGTCAACGGCGTCGACGACACCGACGGCTTCAAGCGCAGCGTCCGGACGTACAACAACCAGGACGAGACCATCCACACCACCCGCGGCTACGACAACATCACCGGCCTCGGGACGCCCAACGGCCTGCTTTTCCTCGGCCTGATCTGAACCAGCTCACACGTGTGGCGCCTGCCCTCCTCTCCTGGGGCAGGCGCCACTCGCATGCTCAGCCCGTGCTCTTCGGAACGGACCATTCCTCAACTCGGAGTTTGGGAATGGTCCGTTCACAGCGTCAGCGCAGCGAGCGGTTGATCCGGCGGATCAGGCCGGGGCCCTCGTAGATGAAGCCGGTGTAGACCTGCACCAGGTCGGCGCCGGCGTCGATCATGCGCTGGGCCGAGTCGGCGTCGAAGATGCCGCCGACGCCGATGATCGGCATGCGGCCGCCGGTCTCCTTGTGCACCAGGCGAACCACCTCCAGCGCGCGGCCGGCGAGGGGGCGGCCGGACAGGCCGCCGGTCTCCTGGGCCCGGGCCTGGTCGGTGGGCTTGAGGCCGTCCCGGCCGAGTGTGGTGTTGGTGGCGATGACGCCGCTGATGTCGTGCTCACCGCACACCTCCAGCAGCTCGCCGATGGCGCTGTCGGTCAGGTCGGGGGCGATCTTCACCAGCAGCGGCCGGTTGTCGGCGTTCTCCTCCTGCACGCCGGCCAGCAGCTCGTTCAACGCCGCCCGGTCCTGGAGCGTGCGCAGCCCGGGAGTGTTGGGGGAGCTGATGTTCACGGCGAAGTAGTCGCCGTGCCGGCCGAGGACCCGCATCGAGTGCCGGTAGTCCTCGACGGCCTTCTCGACCGGCGTGACCTTGGACTTGCCCAGGCTGATGCCCAGCGGCACCGGCAGCGGCCCCAGTCGGTCGAGCCGGTCGGCAAGCGCTTGCGCGCCCCGGTTGTTGAAGCCCATCCGGTTGATGACGGCCTCGCTGTCCGGCAGCCGGAACAGCCGCGGCCGGTCGTTGCCCGGCTGCGCGTGCCGGGTGACCGTGCCGACCTCGACGAAGCCGAAGCCCAGCGCCGGCCAGGCCGGCAGCGCCAGGCCGTCCTTGTCCATACCCGCGGCCAGCCCGACCGGGTTGGGGAACTGCACCCCGAACACCGTGCGCGGCGCGACCACCCCGTACCGCGCGCGCAGCGCCGACAGCACCGGCGGCATCACAGCCACCCGGCGCAGCACGCCCATCGTGCGCTCGTGGGCCACCTCGGGGTCGCCCCCGCCGAACCGGAACAACGTCCTGCGGACCAGCTGCTTGTACACCACGACCCCTATCGTGCCTGGTCACGGGCGGCACGCGGACAGCCACCACCGGTGGTGTGACGCAGCCGACGCCGGGAGTAGGCTCGAACGCCGTGACCGGGGGGCACAACGATTCAGTGGGCACGCCTACACCGTGTTCCAGGTCGGCGAGCTCTGCTTTGGCGAGGGGCACGCCGGCGAGCTGCTTGGACGTGCTCAGGGGGTTGCTGGCCAACGGGCGCTGACAGAACGGCGGGCCGAGCGCAAACTGTCCGAGCCGGGCGCGCCGCATCGGCGGATGTCTCGGGAGGACAAGGGGGCTTTCGACTTGCCGTACCAGAACCTGTCGTCATCGGCGGCGCGCCTGTACCGGCTGCTGGCCATGCACCCGGGCGCCGACTTCGCCGGCGACATGGCCGACGCGCTCGACCCCAACGGGGCCGAACTGCTCGACGTGCTCGAGGACGCGCAGCTGCTGAGGGCCTCGCACGGTGACCGCTACTCGTTCAGTCCGCTGGCCCATGGGCATGCCCTGCAACAACTGCACCGCACCGACAGCGCGGCCGAGCAGTTGGAAGCGTTGCGGGCCATGGTGTGGTGGTATGTGGACCGGGTGATCGGGGCCGACCAGGCGATCTCGTCGGGTCGCTGGCGGTTGAGTCCGCGCTATGCCGAGGTGCCGGCCTTCGACGGTGACGACACCGAGGCGATGGACCTGCTCGAGCCGGATCGGGCCAACTTCGTGCAGGTGGTGACCGCGGCGTACGAGTCCGAAATGGACGATGCCGTGCTGGCGCTGGCCGAGGCGTTGTGGGGCTTGTACTTCCACCGCAAGCTCTACACCGACTGGAAGACCGTCAACGAGGTCGCCGTGCGGGCAGCGGTGCGACGCGGGGACCGTCGGGCCGAGGCGCGGATGCGTTGCCAGCTCGGGTTCCGGCACTACGAGCTGGACGATTTCGTTGCCGCCAAGGCGGAATTCGCCGTGGCGGTGGAGGTCGAGCCGGCCGATCACCGTCAGGGCCTGGCCACCGACCTGGGGTCGCTGGCCCTCGCGCAGTACGGCCTCGGTGCGTACGCCGAGGCGCTGGACTGCATCGAGCGGGCGATTCCCCTTGCCTCCCAGGACCAGCAGCGGGCCCTGCTCGGGCACCACCGGGCTCGTTTCCTGTCCGCGCTCGGCCGCTACGACGAGGCCTTCGCCGGTCTCGGCGACGCGCTGAAACACATGCAGGACAAGGAAGACCGCTACCACGAGGGCCGGGTGCTGACCAGCATCGGCGAGACCTTCCTGCGGGCCGGTGAGCCAGCCAGGGCCGCCGCCGAGCTCGGTCGGGCGTTGGAGGCCATGGTCGAGAAGCACCGGCTGTTCCAGGAGGCCGTCGTTCGTGGGCTGCTCAGCGAGGCCCACGAGCAGCTCGGCCACCGTGACGCCGCCTTGGCCGAGGCCCGCAAGGCCCACGCCATCCTGCACGTGTTGGAGCACCCTCGTGAACCCGTTGCCCGGCAACGGGTCGACGCGCTCAGTTGACGGTGCTGGGTGGTTCGGCCATGCGCGGCTCAGTGGCCGCGGATATGGACGTTGCCCTTGATGTCCCGACTCTGTATGACGGTTCCGCTGACCGGACCGCTGACGTTGTTGTTGGTGCCGCCCGACTTCGCGTTCTGCTCCGTCTTGCTGGCGTTGACGGCGATCTCCGACTTCGCCGTGCTCCACAGCTCGCGCAGCTCCGCGCCGAAGGTCGGATCGGCCTCCTCGGCCCGGTGCAGGACCTTGGCCAGCGCGTCGACCCACATGGTGTTGTCCGGGTCCTCCTTCGCCGACGCCAGCACCACCTCGGCGCCGGGGTCCTTGGCGAACTTCTCCTTCACCCGCTGCACGAGCTTGGCGATCGCCTTGCCGCCCGCGGTCACGGCCTCCTTGGCCACCGCACCGGCGATCGCGGTCAGGATCGGATCCATACCTCACCCCTCGTCACGACAACCGTTCAACGGTAGCAGCGGGGAGGCGAGGCGTGTCCTGCTCCGTCCTCGCCTCCCCGTCACCCGCTCAGCTCACGGCGATGCCCTGCGCGCTCGCCGGCACGTCGAGCGACGCGACCTGGGTCAGGGTGGCGTCGTCCTCGACGTGATAGCCGAAGACCTTGCCCTCCGCCGCCAGTTGCACGTACAGGAACCGCTCGTCCGAGGTGACCGCCATGTCGATCGGGAACGCCCCGGTCGAGGTCTGGTTGAGCACCGTCGGCGTGCCGTCCTCGTCGATGCGGTAGCAGCTGATGGTGTTGCTGCCGGCATCGGTGACGTAGAAGTTCCCGTTGGCCCGGACAATCCAGCACATCGCGGCCTTGCCGTCCGGCTGGCTGGCCACCCGCCGCGTCTTGCCGTGGTGCAGCGTGTACGTGGTCAGCACGCCCAAGGCGGCGTCGGTCACGGCCAGCCGGCCGTAGCCGTCGAAACCGAAGCCGAACGGCGCGGGCGTGCCGGCGGAGTTGGCGGTGAACTCCGCCGACGGCCGCCCGTCCGCGCCGATCGCGAAGACGTCCAGCAGGCCACCGCCGCCGGCCTTGGTCGCGACGACCAGCTCGCTGCCGTCCGGCGAGAACACCAGCTGCGCCGGGCTGACCACGTTCTGCCCGGGACCGCTGGCCGGGGTCAGCTCCAGCGATCGGGTGGAGTCCTCGACGGCGTGCAGCCGGCCGCCGGCGATCCGGTAGCCGGTGATCGAACCGCCGGCGTGGGCGTTGAGCACGTACAGCAGATCGTTGTGCTGGGCCAGGCTGACCGGCAGCACGCCGCCCGACGGCACGACCTGCCGCAGGTGCGGATGCGGACCGGTGCCGCCGAGCACGGACACCGTGTTGCTGCCGGCGTTCACCGCGAACAGCAGCCGGTGCCGCCGGTCGTAGACCAGCGATCCCTGGGAGTCCAACGGATCGAAGGTCAGCCCGTCGTGGGCGCCGCCGTCGCCGTCGGTGTCCAGCGTGCTGACGAGCTCCAGCGCCCCGTTGTCGTCGATGGCGCACACCAGCACCTGGTTGCCGGCCAGGTTGTTGGTCTGCACGAACAACACGTCCATCGCCGCCCCCTCAGTCCGCGACCACGCCGGCGAAGCGGAGCAGCTCGGCCATGCCGAACCGGCCCTCGCTGTCGGCCAGCGTCGGCGTCCAGATCGGGTACGTGGCGCGGTACGAGATCGGGTCGGCGTCGAGCAGTCCGACCAGCACCTCGCTGACGATGATCGCGCCGACCGAGCCCAGCCGGCCGCCGCGGTGGCGCAGCTCGGCCTCCTTGAGGATGTAGAACCACAGGTAGGCCGGTCCGGTGATGCCCAGCTCGGCCTCGGTCAGCGGCACCTGCCCGATCTTGCGGGAGATGTCCTGGCCGGACGGCAGCTGCTGCACCTCGCTGCGCAGCAGGTTGCGCACCACCAGGGACCGCAGCTGGCGGCCGATCTCCACCGGCACGTCGGTGATCGGCGGCAGGTCGAGCAGCCGCACGTTCAGCTTCGCCTCGATGCGCTTGGCCCGCTGCGGCCGCGAGCCGTCGATGGCGAAGAAGTGCCGGAAGTCCAGCGCGAACTCCGGTGCGACGGGCCCGCCGCGCAGGTCGGCGCGGTCGTGCGGGTCCGGCGGCGTCGGCTCGGTGAAGTCCAGCGGGAACAGCGGCAGCGTGTGCTTGTCGTTGATCGTGTAGTCGGACCGGATCGTCGGGTGCATGAAGCGGAACGCGGCGACCGCGAACTCCACCGGGATGAACGGATGGCCGCCCGGGTCGAAGAACTGCAGCCCGTCCCGGTCGATGGCGTCCACGCTGTCCTGGCCGCAGACCAGCGGCAGGTACTCGTGCACGATGATCCACTGGTAGTGCCAGCGCACGATCTGCTGGGCCGCCGCGAACAGGTCGTCCCAGTACGTGCGCACGCTGAGCAGATCGGCGATGGACGCGTTGGGCGGCGGGTTCGGGTCGCCGGTGGGCGGCGGCGGGAACCGGTTGCCGAACACGTCGGTGATCTCGCCGTCGCGCAGCCCGTCGACCACCCGGTTGTGGAACTTGATGAACGCCAGGTGTACCTGGTTGAGCAGCAGGTTCTCGTCGTTGCGCGGGTCGCCGATCAACGCGGTGCCGTCGGCCGTGCGGGCCAGGTCGACGCCGTCCGGTGACAGCACCAGCTTGGTGTTGTGCGAGGTGGTGTCGTACAGCAGCGGGCTGGCGAACGGGCCCGACCCGTACAGGTGGTCGAGGTCGAGCATCGGCGGCCGGAAGTTGGTCGTGGCCTCCGGATCGACCTGCCGGCCCAGGTTGCCGGTGGCGTCGAAGGTGATGTTGTGGTCGATGAACTGGCCGAGGAAGGTGAAGCCCGCGTCCATGGTCGGGCTGTCCTGTTGGGTGGTGGTGTCGCCGCCGTCCATCAGGCCGCCGGGCAGCCCCAGCCGCTCGGCCGGCGGCAGCCCCGTCGGCGGTCGCGCCGGCAGGGTCGGGAACATCCGGCCGAACCGCCCGGTGGGCGGGGCGGCGCCGCGTGGCACGTCAAGGCCGCGGATCTCGAAGCCGTGCTTGGTCGTCACTGAACCCCCTCAGTGCGTGCGCCGAGGGCCGCCCTCCCCAGAGCGAGCGCCATCGGCGTGTGTGCGAACTCGGTGTCGCGGACCTAGCGGCCGGTCACCCCCGTGGTCATCGGCCGTGCAGGAAAGATCCCCCGTGACGTCAAGAGTACACACGCCGGGGCCGGATACATGGGGAATCGCTGAGAACGTGCGAGGCGTACAATGCTTGCCGCTACAGCAAAGTCACGCGGTCGGCCCGGGCTGGCAGTGCGGGCAGTACCAGGTGGGGCGTTGCTGAAGGCCGCTGCCCTGCATCGCCCGGACGACGCCATGGCCGCACCGCAGGCAGCGTTTGCCGCCACGTTCGTAGACATAATGCTGACGGCCCCGCGTCAGCTCGCCGGTGGTGGACTGCTCGGGCCGCCAGGCGTTGCGTAGCAACAACTTGTGACTGAGCTCGACCGCGTGAGCAGGGTCGATGGCCGACACGGGGGACCACGGCGAGACGCGGAGCAGGAAACAGACCTCGGCCTTGTACAGGTTGCCGACGCCGGCCATCACGCGCTGGTCCAGCAGCGCCAGCCCGAGTTGACGGGCGGGATCGGCGGCCAGCCGGCGAGCGGCTTCGGCGGCCATGTCGGCGTCCCAGGAGGGGTGCAGCAGGTCGGGTCCGAGATGGCCGACCAGGCGCGACTCCTCGGCGGTGGGTAGCAACTCCAGGTCGTGCAAGAGAAAACCGACAGCAGATCTGTCCGAAGTGGACAGAATGGCCCTGATCTGGTGCGACGGCCGACGCCAGGACTCGCCGGGACGGTAGAGGTGCCAGCTGCCGTCCATCCGGAGGTGGCTGTGCAGACTGAGGCCGTCGGCCAGGCGGGTGAAGATGTGCTTGCCCACGGAGCCGACGCCGGCCACCTCGCGGCCGGCGAGGTCCACAGTAGACAGTGAGGGGTGCCGGATCTCCCCGCGCGTCAAGGTATTGCCGGCCAACGCGTCGTGCAGCCGGTGCGCGGTGAGGAATACCGTGTCGCCCTCGGGCATCAGGGCAGGTGCGGTTCCATGAACTGCGGCCGGCCGATGGGACCGGCCTCCGGCGGCGTGTGCTCCTCGGTCGTCTTCTCGGCGACGTCCTCCGGAGTCTCCTCCGGCGCCTCCTCGTAGACCTCCTCCTCGGGCGGAGCGAACACCGAGCGGGTTCGCCTGCTCCTGGACCGCAGCACCCGGGCCAGCAGCAGGTTGAACGCCAGCGCCACCTCGCGCGCCCCCGGCGTGTTCCACATGTGGATCGGCATGCACGCGCCCTGCGCCTGCTGCACCGCCAGCCGGTCCGGCAGCGCCACCGGCATCACCAGCGGCCCGAAGATGTCCCGCAGCTCGTCGATGCGGAACTGGTGCTCGTGCGACCGCGGCCGCACCCGGTTGACCACCACGCCGAGCGGCTGAAGGTCGGGGTTGTGGGCCTCACGTTCGGCCTGGACCGCCTCGAACGCCCGCTGCACGCCGGACACGGCGAACATGGTCGGCTCGGTGACCAGCAGCGCCCGGTCCGCCGCGACCAGCGCCGACCGGGTCAGTTGGCCGAGCGAGGGCGGGCAGTCCAGCAGGACCAGCTGGTACGGCTGCTCGTCCTCCTCCAGCATGTCGTGCACGGCCGCCAGGGCGGTCTCCAGCCGGCTGAGCTTGTTCGTGCCGGGGTCGGGGTGGTTGAGCCCCTCCACCTCCTCGGCGCCGACCAGCACATCGACGCCCTCACCCCAGCCGCTGGGGGCGATCGCCGCCCGCACGTTCTCCGGCGTCGGCTTCTGCAGCACGTGGAACAGCGTGGCCTCGGTGTCGGCCGGTTCCAGTGTCGCCGTCGAGTTGCACTGCGGGTCCAGGTCCACCACCAGGGTGCGCACACCCCGGCGCAACGCCGCCGAGGCCAGGCCCAAGGCAACCGTCGTCTTGCCGACACCGCCCTTGAGGCTCAACACCGCAACCGTATGCACACGGGCAGCCTACGGTCTCCGACAAGCCGCGCAGATCACGACACCGGCACACCCATAGACTCGGGCCCATGCGACCCGATGCCGTCCGCCTGGCGCTCGACACCGAGCTGGCCGCGGTCCGCCGCCGGCACGCCGAGGCGCCCCGTGTGCTGGACGTCGGCGGCGGTTCCGGCGTGTGGGCCGTGCCGCTGGCCGCCGCGGGGTGCCTGGTCACGGTCGTCGATCCCAGCCCGAACGCCCTGGCCACGCTCCAGCGGCGGGCCGTCGAGGCCGGCGTCGCCGACCACGTGACCGCCGTCCAGGGCGACAGTGACGCCCTGTCCGAGCTCGTCCCCGCCGGCGGCGCCGACCTGGTCCTCGGTCACGGCGTGTTGGAGTTCGTCGACGACCTCCCGGCGGCGCTGTCCCAGTTGGCCGGTGCCGCCGCCCCCGGCGGTGCCGTGTCCGTGCTGGTCGCCAACCGCTACGCCGCCCTGATCAACCGCGTGCTGGCCGGCCGTCTCGTCGACGCCCGTCAGCTGCTCGACGACCCCGAGGGCCAGCTGCCCGACGACACCCTCAAGCGCCGGTTCGATGTGGACAGCCTGCGGTCGGCGTTGAGCGCGGCCGGCCTGGACGTCGAGCTCCTCCAGGGCTACGGCGTCGTCGCCGATCTCGTCCCCGGCGCCGTGCTGGAGGGCAACCCCGGCGCCGCGGAAGCGCTTGCGCAACTCGAGGTCGCCGCCGCCACCCAGGCCCCGCTCCGCGACGTCGCCTCCCGCCTGCACGCCCTCGCCCGCCGACCCTGAGGCCGGCGGGCGAGTAGCGGTCAGAATGCGCTGACCCCGTTGGGAGTGCCGAGGCCGGTCGGGCCGTCGTAGCCGGGGCCGGCGGTGCAGAGGTAGCTACCGCCGCAGGTGGTGCCGTTGTTGCCGGTGGTGATGTCGTTCAGGCCGGACGTGTGGGCGTACGGGTAGGAGCCCGAGGTGACGGAGTTGCCGGCCAGCGCGTAGACGCTGGCGATGATCGGCGACGAGAGGCTGGTGCCGCCGACCTGCACCCAGCCGTCAGCGCCCTGGGCCAGCCCGAGTGCGATGAGGAAGTCGCAGAACGAGCTGGTGCCGCACGAGTTGTAGGTGTCGTAGATGCCCAGGCCGGAAGCGGGATCGGCGTCGGCGGAGACGTCGGCGACGGTGCGCTTGGTGCAGGCGGTGTCGTGCTGCCAGGCGGGCTTGGGCTCGATGGTGGAGCAGCCGCTGCCGGCGCCGGACCACGTCTTCTCGGTCCAGCCGCGAGGGGTGCCGGCGGCCTTGGTCAACGTGGTGCCGCCGACGGCGGTGACGTACGGCGAAGACGCGGGCCAGCTGACGCCGTAGCCGGAGTCGCCGGAGGAGGCGGTGACGGCGATGCCGGGGTGGTTGAGGTGCACGTCAGCGGCGGTGATGGTGCCGTCCTCGGCCCCGCCGTAGCTGTTGGAGATGGCCACCACACCGGGGGTGTTGGCGGCGGTGTCCACAGCGGTCATCAACGGGTCGGTGTCGGCGGAATTGGCCTCCACCAACAGGATGTGGCAGTCGGGGCAGGTCGCCGAGACGGCGTCGAGGTCGAGGCTGATCTCCTCGGCCCAGCCGAAGTCGCCGGCCGGCAGGGGGCTGGCGGCCCCGTTCTGGTTGACCTTCTTGAAGCACCCGTTGGCGGTGGTGCACGGGGACAGCCCGCGCTTGCTGCGGAAGACGGCGAGGTCGGCCTCGGCGGTCGGCGCGTCCATGGCGTCCACAATGGCCACGGTGCGGCCGCCGGACGTCTTGCCGGCCAGACCGTAGGCGGACTGGATGTCGGCCGGCGCGAGGCCGACGGGTGCGGTCACGGTCATCGGGCCGGGGCCGTTCGGCGACTTGATCGCCTTGCCGAGGCAGTGGAAGTGAGCGTGGCTCGTGGCACAGCCGAGATCGACGAGGCCACCGGAGAGCAGGGGCGCGGCCTGGGCCGCGGGCGCGGTGAGGGACAGGGGGACGAGCGCGGCGGCGGCCAGCGCGAGGATGGTCAGGATTCGGGATCTGCCGCAGGGTGACATTCCGCCTCCAAGGTGACTCACGTCACGAACCGGGACTGGATCGTCCCGTGCCACCCGCACGGGTGACACTCCGCCAAACGACTGGCCGCACTCACAGTTACGAACCGGCCCGCGCCACATGCGCTTCCTATGTGGCACCAGACGCCACATGGGAAGCGCATGTGGCGAAAGGGGCGGGGAGTGTCAGGGGGCGGGGTTAGACTCGGCGTGGACGAGTCGAACGTGTGATCGAGGGGTGTGCGGCATGGGGCGCAGCGGCAATCTGCCCCGCGGCCTGGTGGAGCGGTTCCGGGTGTCCGACACGGTGTGGCCGGACGATGCCGGCTGTCCGATCCTGCACGTCGACATGGATGCTTTCTATGCGTCGGTGGAGATCCGCGAACGTCCGGAGCTACGCGACAAACCGGTCATCGTGGGCGGTACGGGCAATCGGGGCGTGGTGTCCTCGGCCAACTACATCGCCCGCGGCTTCGGCGTCCGCTCGGCCATGCCGACCACGCGGGCCCGCCGGCTGTGCCCGCACGCGGTGTTCATCTCGCCCACGTTCGAGCTGTACACGGAAGCGTCCCGCACGGTCATGAACCTGTTCCGGGAGCTGACGCCGCTGGTCGAGCCGCTCAGCCTGGACGAGGCCTTCCTTGACGTCTCCGGCGCGCTCAAACGACTGCGCACGACGCCGTCCAGGATCGGCGCGCAGCTGCGGATCGACGTGCTGGACCGGACCGGGGTCAACTGCTCGGTCGGCGTGGCCTCGACCAAGTTCGTGGCCAAGCTGGCCTCGGGTCTGGCCAAGCCGGACGGCATGGTGGTGGTGCCCAAGGAACAGATGCTCGAGTTCCTACACCCGCTGCCGGTGTCGGCGCTGTGGGGTGTGGGCGCGCGCAGCGCGGAAGCGTTGGAGCGCATCGACATGCACACGGTCGGCGATGTCGCCAAGGCACCGGTCGCGCGACTGCGCCGGGTGGTCGGCGTGGCCGCGGCCGATCACCTCTACGCGCTGGCCAACGGATTCGACTCGCGGGCGGTGGTGCCGGACTCGGCCGAGAAGTCGATCGGCGCCGAGGAGACGTTCGAGGTCGACCACCACGACCGGGAGCTGCTCAAGCGGGAGCTGCTGCACCTGTCCGAGCGGACGGCGTCCTCGCTGCGGTCCCGTGGCCTGCGGGCCCGGACGGTGTCGATCAAGGTGCGGTTCGAGGACTTCACCACGATCACCCGCTCGAAAACCCTCCAGGTGGCCACCGATGTCACCCAGGAGGTCTATCAAGCCGCCGTGAAACTGCTACTCGAGAACGTTCCGTATGGTGCCGTTCGGCTGATCGGTGTACGGGTCGAGCAATTGGCCCAGGCGTCCGAGATCGGCGAACAACTGTTCATGGACGCCCCCGAGCGGGGCTGGCGGGAAGCGGACCAGGCCGCCGACTCGGCACGTTCCCGATTCGGCGGCGCGGCCGTGCGCCCAGCCTCGTTGCTGGGGCGAACAACTCGTAAAGAACGGGAGTGAAATAGGTCGTCTAGTCGTAGGGCATACCGATCGCGGGGGCCGCGGAATCGGTCGTCTGCGACGTTGCCGCGACGGCGGCAGCGCCGGCACCAGCGAAAATGGCGAGTGCGATCGCCACGACGGCCAGGGTGAAGCGCATTGTTCCTCCGTGATGACTTCGCATCAGTACACAGGTGGTGCGCGATTCGACACCTAGGGTGGCAGTCGTCGTATGACACTCGGACCAGCGGCGAATGAACACTGAGCAGCAATTGTGTCGTCCGGTGTTCACCTCGAATGGTTCTATTAAATGAAATGTCTTGTTCAGCTTCCGTTTTTGTTGTATTCTGGCGCGCATGCTGATCGGGCGGAGCCGTGAACTGGCCCGGCTGACCGTCCGAGTCCGTGACCTCGCCGGTGGCCGGGGTGGCGCGGCGCTGGTCGACGGCGAACCCGGCATCGGCAAGACCACGCTGCTGCGCACGGTGTGCGACGCGGCCCGGGAGAACGGCTGCCGCGTGTTCTGCGGCGCGGGCGACGAGCTGGGCCGGCTGCTACCGCTGTTGCCGCTGCTGGAGGCCCTGCACGCGGAGCGTTCCGACGACGGCCAGGCGGTGCTGCGGCTGCTGCGCGGCGAGGTCCCGACCGTGGTCGATCCCACTGCCGTCGCGGCCGAACGCGTGCTGGGCATGGTCGAGGAGCTGTGCGCCGACGGCCCGGTGGTGCTGGCGATCGACGACCTCCAGTGGGCCGACAAGGTCACCGTCGCGGTGTTCAGCCGGCTGCTCAAACTCGTGGACCAGCTGCCGCTGCTGCTGATCGGCACGCTGCGGCCGGTGCCGGTGCGCGACGACCTGTCCGCGCTGTGGCGGCAGCTCGGCCCCGACGGCCAGATCAGCCTCGGTCCGCTGGCGGCCGACGCGATCGGCGAGCTGGTGGCCCGGCTGGTCGGCGCGCCGCCGACCGACGAGCTGCTCCGGCACGCCGAGGACGCGGCCGGAAACCCTTTGTACACCACGGAACTCGTCACCGCGCTGGCCGGCGGCGCGACTCGGCCGGGCTCGCTGGCCGCCGCCATCGACCACCGGCTGGACTTCCTGTCCGAGCAGACCCGGCACGTGCTGCGGGCCGCGACCCTGATCGGGCTCGTGTTCTCGGTGGCCGATCTCGGCGTCGTGCTCGGTCGGTCGGTCGTCGAGCTGTTGCCCGCGCTGGACCAGGCGACCACGGCCGGCGTGCTGGTCGAGGCCGGCGACGGCCTGTCCTTCCGGCACGCGCTGGTGCGATCCGCCCTGTACGAACGCATGTCGCCGTCGGTGCGGACGGCCTGGCACCTGGACGCGGCCCGACTGCTCGACGGCGCCGGCGCGCCGGTCGAGCGCGTGGCCAAGCAGCTGCTGGTGGCGTCCGGCGCCGACGAGTGGACCGTGGATTGGTTGTGCGACAACGCCGGCGCGCTCATCGGCCAGTCGCCGTCGGCCGCGGTGGACCTGTTCCGGCGCGTGCTGGCCATGCCGCGCTGGGACGCCCGACGGCTGTCGCTGGCCAGCCGGTTCGCCGACGCGCTCTACCGCACCGGCGACTTCGACGAGGCCGAGCACGTGGCCACCCGTGCGCTCGCGCTGTCCTCGGACACCGTGCAGATCGTGTGGCTGCACCACATTCTTCTGCAATGCCGCGGCATGAGCGGCCACGTCGCCCAGTCGCTGGTCGACCTGGACCGTGCGCTGGCCGATCCGGCCACCACCGGTCGGGCGCGGGCCCGGCTGCTCGTGCTGACCGCGCGGGCGCACTGGAATCTCGGCGATTCCGACGCCGCCGAGAAGGCCGCGCTGGACGCCGCCGACGCCGCGCCGGCCGACGAGTGGGTGATCGGCTGGTCCCTGCACGTGCGCAGCATCCTGCTGATTCTGCGCGGCGACATGGCCGGTGCGCTGGAGCTGCTCGACCACGCCGTACGCGTGATCGGCCGCGACGGGGCGACCGCCGAGCTCAGCCTGCTGCTGCGGATCAACCGCGCGGTGGCGCTTGGTGGCGTCGACCGCTGCGACGAGGCGGTGGCCGCCGCGCAGGACGTGCGGCAGCTGGCCGAGCACGTCGGCAACACCGTGCGGCTGGCCCAGGCGCAGAGTGCCCTCGTACAGATGGCGTACGACTCGGGCCGCTGGGACCAGGCGCTGGTCGACGTCGACCTGCTGGCCGACGAGCTCAGGAACCCCGTGGTGGCCGCGTCCGACCACAGCATTGCCGCGCTGGTCACGCTGCACCGCGGCGATCACGTTGCGGCGCAACGGCATCTGGCCGTGGTGCGGGCGGCGCAGGTGGGCGGCCGGCCGGTGTTGCACAGGGCGCTGGTCACCAGTCTTGAGCACGAGCAGGCCGGTCGCCTGGACGAGGCGCTGGCCGCGCTGCGCGACTCGGCCGACTTCGACGACGTGCTGCCGGAGATCGTGCGGCTCGCGGTCGCGGTCGGCGACCTGGACACCGCGCGGGAGATCACCGGCCGGGTGGTCGACCTGGCGGCGGATTCCGAGGTGGGGCACCGGATCGGGGCCGCGGCGTACTGCCGGGGGCTGGTCGACGGCGACGGTGAGGAACTGCTGCGCGCGGCCACCGCCTACCGTGAATGCGGCCGACCACTGGCCCGGGCGCTGGCCCTGGAAGCGGCGGCCGTCGCGTTCGTCCACAACGGACAGTCGAGCTCGGCCCGGGCGGCGGCGTCGCGGGCCCTCGACCTGTACGCGGAGCTGGGCGCGGAGTGGCAGCTGGCCCGGGCGCAGTCGGTGCTGCGCGGGCTGGGCCTGCGGCGCGGCCCGAAGGTCAAGCACCGTAGGGCCAAGACCGGTTGGGACAGCCTCACGCCGGCCGAGGCCACGGTGGCCCAGCTGGTGGTGGCCGGACTGTCCAACCCGCAGATCGCCGAGCGGCTGTTCGTGTCGCGGCGCACGGTGACCACGCACGTCTCGCACATCCTGGCCAAGCTCCAGGTCCGCACCCGTACCGACATCGCCCGCGAGGCGGGCCTGCGTCAGGCCGCATCTGGGTGACCGGCAAGGCCGCGCCGGCCGGGCCTGAGGATGGCCCGGCCGGCGCGGTTCCGCCGGTCCGACATCGCGCGAGTCGAGGCCGCGCCACTCGGCCGCCGCGCGATTCGGGGCGCCGAGACCGGCGGATTCAGGGGGACTCAGTGCTGACGCGGCAGCCGCAGCTTGGGCGACTGCCCGCGCCGCCAGCGCAGCCACAGCGGCACGATGTACCACCACAGCGAGAACCAGCTGACGATCCCGGCGGTGAGCATGCCGGCCCACTCCTGCCCCAGCACCACGTCCAGGATCAGCATCAGCGCCGAGGCCAGCGACAGCATCAGCAGCACCAGCCCGCACAGGGCCAAGCCGCTGGTCAGGTGCACGAGCTGGCGCTTGAGCCGGTGCTGGAACACCAGCCGGTGCACGGGTGCGGGCGCGATCAGCAGCGCCGTCGCCGCCGCGCCGAGCACCAGGCTGGCCACGAACGCGCCCCGGTCGAACGCGCCCAGCGACCCGAACTTCGGCGTGAAGGCCAGCGAGAGCAGGAACGCCAGCAGCAGCTGCACGCCGGTCTGGGCCACCCGGATCTCCTGCAACAGCTCGGCGTAGTTGCGGTCGAGCCGCTGGGTCGGTGTCTCCCCGCGAGCCATCAGATTCCAGCTGTCATGGGTCTCGTGCTGACTACGGGCTGTCGCCGGAAAGTGCGTCATGGCTGGATCCGTTCATCGCGGGGACACCGGGAGTTCAACCGTCGCGCACAGCGTGTGAGGAGTCATCGGAGAGGTGACGTATGTTGGCGGCCGAACCGTCACCCGATCGAGAGGCGTACGTCTTACCGTGACCGTCACCCGGGCCGACCTGCCGTCACTGACCGGAATGCGCTGGGCCGCCGCGTTCATGGTGTTCGGCCTGCACATCGTGGTCGCCTCGATGCTCGATCCGGACAGCGCCGGCTCGAAGGTGGCCTCGCTGCTGTTCGGCGCCGGCGAGATCGGGGTGTCGTTCTTCTTCGTGCTGTCGGGCTTCGTGCTGATGTGGTCGGCCCGGCCCGGTGACAGCCCGTTGCGGTTCTGGCGGCGTCGGCTGGCCCGGATCTACCCGGTGCACATCGTCACCGCGCTGTTAGCCGTCGTGCTCGGCGCGACGCTCGGGCAGCTGGCCCGCCCGGACGTGTTCTACGGCGTGCCGGACTTCGATGTCTTTCTGACCAACGTGTTCCTGATCCACTCGTGGATCCCGGGCGAGCAGCAGTCGCTCAACACGGTCAGCTGGACGCTGGCCTGCGAGGCGTTCTTCTACCTCACGTTCCCGATCTGGGGCGCGCTGGCGCGACGGCTCTCGGCCCGTGGGGCGTGGGTGTTCGCGCTGGTCAGCGTGGGTCTGGTGGTGTTGCCGGCGTATGTGCAGGGTGAGCTGCCGGCGGTGCACTGGCTCCAGGCGTTCCCGGCCGCGCGGATCGGCGAGTTCACGCTCGGCGTGGCGCTGGCCCGGCTGGTGGCACTGGAGGCGTGGCGCGGTCCACGGCTGGAGATCGCCGTCGGGGTGATGCTGCTCAGCTACTTCCTGGTACCGGTGTGGCCCGGGCAGTACGCCTTCTCGGTCGCCACGATCATCGGCTTCGGCGTGCTCATCCCGGCCGCCGCGGTGGCCGATCTGCGCAACGAGCAGTCGTTCTGGCGGTCGCCGACGATGGTCCGGCTCGGCGAGCTCTCGTTCGCCTTCTACATGGTCCACCTGCTGGTGATCCGCGTGGTGCGGCGGGCCGCGCCGGGGCTGGTGCGGCTGCACAGCACCCCGGAACTGTTCGTGGTCGCCGGCATTTTCGTGGTGTCGCTGGGATTGGCCTGGGCGCTCTACGAGTACGTGGAGACGCCGTGCCGGCGGTTCCTGACCCGGCCGCGTCAGGCGGTCAGCAACCGTCCGACCGCTTTGGACGTGCGCGCATAGCTGTGGTCGTTGTCGACCTCGCCGACGATCTGGTGGTCGCGCATGACCAGCACGCGGTCGGCCAGCGTGACCATCTCCGGCAGGTCGGAGGAGATGAGCAGGATGGCCAGGCCGTCGGCGGCCAAGCCGATGATCAGCTCGTGGAAGGCGGCCTTGGTGCGCACGTCGATGCCGACGGTCGGCTCGTCGATCACCAGGATGTCGCAGTCGGCGGCCAGCCACTTGGCCAGGCTGACCTTCTGCTGGTTGCCGCCGGACAGCTGCCCGGCCGGCTGCGTCGGGCCGGACAGCCGCAGGCCGAGGCGTTCCTGATAGGTCGACACGAGCGAGTTCTCGTCGGCGGCCCGCACCAGGCCGAAGCGGGCCAGCCGCCGCCACACCGTGACGGCGATGTTGCGGCTGATCGGCTGCTCCAGGAAGACGCCTTCCTCCTTGCGGTTCTCGGTGACGTAACCCATCCGGTAGCGGCTCAGCGCCTCGCCGACGTCACGGATCCGGGCCTGCTCGCCGCGGATTCTCACCGTGCCGGCGGTGATCGTGTCGAGGCCGAGCACGGCCCGGGCCAGCTCGCTGCGGCCGGCGCCGACCAGGCCGTACAGGCCGACGATCTCGCCCGGCCGCACGGCCAGCGACACGTCGCGATGGCCGTCGGCGGTGCTGACGCCGTCAAGTTCCAGCGCCGGCACGGCATTCTCGTCGACCGGCGTGCGGGCCAGTTCCACCACGGCGTGGGCGCGGCCGACCATGAGGTCGACGACCTCGTCGTGGCTGAAGCCGGACAGCGGCTGCGCCTCGGCGACGCTGCGGCCGTCGCGCAGCACCGTCACGGTGTCGGCGATCGCGAAGACCTCGTCCAGCTTGTGGCTGACCAGGACGATCGCGTGCCCGTGATCGCGCAGCGCCCGCATCACCGCGAACAGCCGGTCGGCCTCGTCCGAGGTCAGCGAGGCCGTCGGCTCGTCGAGCAGCAGGACCTGCGTGTCCACAGCCAGCGCCTTGGCGATCTCGACCAGCTGCATCTGGGCCACCGACAGCGAGGACACCGGCCGGTCCACGTCCAGTTCGACCTGGAGCTGATCGAGACAGCGGCGCGCGATGGTGCGCGTGGCGTTGCGGTCGACGAAGCCGAACCGTTGCGGTACCGCGGAAAGCGCGATGTTCTCGGCGACGGAGAAGGCCGGGATCAGGTTGCGTTCCTGGTGCACCACGCCGATGCCGGCCCGCTGGGCGTCGTGTGGGCCGCCGAAGTGCGCCTCGCTGCCGTCGGCCAGCACGATGCGGCCGCCGTCCGGCCGCAGCACGCCCGTCATGATCTTGATCAGGGTGCTCTTGCCGGCCCCGTTCTCGCCCAGCAACGCGTGCACACTGCCCGGCTCCAGCCGTAGCGTCGCCTCGTCCAGGGCCCGGACGCCCGGGAACACCTTGACCAGTTTCTCCGCCGTGACAGTCATTGTGTGGTCCTTCCGCGCAACTGCGTGATCAGCACCGCGCCGAGCACCACCGCGCCGACGATCAGGTCCACCCAGTCCGGGTTGATCGAGTACTGGGCCTGGGCCACATCCACCAGCCGCACGATCAGCGCGGCCAGGCAGGTGCCGAGCACGCTGACCACACCGCCGGCCAATGCCACGCCACCGATGATCGGCGCGGCGAAGCTCGGCAGCAGCAGGTCGTCGCCGATGGTCGCGTTGACCGAGCCGCTCAGTGCCACCACGATCACGCCGGCGACACCGGCCAGCAGCCCCGACAGCAGGTGGGCCAGCACCAGCGACCGGTCGTTCGACACCCCGGAAAGCCTGGCCGCCAACGGGTTTCCGCCGCTGGCCAGCAGCCGTCGGCCGGCCGCCACGCGTCGGAAGAACACCGCAACCGCGATGGCCACCAGCACCGCCACCAAGAACACCGTCGGCACGCCGAGGATCGAGCCCTGGCCGAGCCGGGTGAGCCCCGGCGAGTAGCCCTGATACGTGGCCGTGCCGTGCACGCCGTAGCGGAGGCCGTCGATCACGGTCATCGTGGCCAGCGTGACGATGAACCCGTTGATCCTGGTCAGCACCACGATCAGCCCGTTCACCAGCCCGATCGCCGCGCCCGTCGCGAGGCCGGCGATCAACGCCAGCCAGGCCGGCAGGCCGACGTCGACCATCAGCCAGGCCGTCACCATCGCGCAGAACCCGGTGACCACACCGACGCTGAGATTCATCTGCCCGACGCCGAGGACCACCATCTGCGCCAGGCCGATCACCATCGGCACGGCGAGGAACTGGAAGATCGCGGTCAGGGTGTCGCCGTGCAGCACACTGCCGTGGGTGGTGAGCGCCAGCACGACGTAGGCCAACACCGCCAGGACGGCGAGCGTGAATTCGGTGCTCCGCAACGAAAACCTCTGCGCGAGGGCAGTCATGCCGTACCACCGCGCTCGGCCGGTGCGGCACTCCGTCGCTCGGCCAGCACGTGCCGGAGCCGGTCCAGCGACAGCGCCACCAGCAGCACGAACCCGATGTATATCTTGAACTTCTCCACCTCGAACTGGAGCAGGTTCAACCCGGTCTGGATCACCTCGGTCAGCGCCGCACCGAACACCGTGCCCAGCACGCTGACCGCCCCACCGGCCAGCAGCGTGCCGCCGAGCACCGGCCCGAGGAACGACGGCAGCAGGAACGAGCCGCCGATATCGGCGGAGAAGGCCCCGTTGTTGACCGCCAACAGGAAACCGGCCAACGCGGCCAGCAACCCCGACAGGGCGTGGGCCTGGATGATCCGCCGGCCGGTCGGAATGCCGGAAAGCTCGGCCGCCTTGACGTTGGAGCCGGTCATCAGGATCTCCCGCCCCAGCCGCGAATTCCGGAAGAACACGCCGACCGCCACCACGGCGACCAGGGCAATCGGCACCACCAACGGGATCGGCGGCCCGCAGAGATCGCCCATGCAGTAGTCGGCGAAGGTGTCGCCGCGCAGGATGTCCAACCCGGCCGGTGCCACATGGAAGGCAACGCCGTCACTGAAAGTGCTGTACAGCAAGGAAACCAGGCCGATCAGCGCGAAGTCCAACGCCAGCGTGACGACGAAGGAGTTCACGCCGGTGGCGGCAATGGTCCAGCCGGCGGCCGCGCCGACCAGCGCCCCGACGGCCAAGCCGATGACCAGCCCGACGGGCAGGGGAACGTCGAGCTTGTCATAGGCCCAGCCAGCGGCGAACGCCGACACCGCGGCCATCCGCCCGACGGCGAGGTTCATGTGCCCCAACGACAACACGGCCAGCTGGGCCAGCCCGACCACGACGAAGACCGTGAGGTCGGACTGCATGGGCACGATGGTCAGGCCCACGTCGAGGAAGGCTGGTCGCAGTGCGGTGAACACCGCGACCAGCACGACGATCACGACCAGCAGGCCCAGCCGTGGGTTGGCCCAGAACGGAATCCTCATGAGCAGGACAGGTACTTGTCGTCGAAGTCCTTGCGCAGCTGGGCGGTCTGCTGCTGACGCTGCGTGTCGTACGTGTCGGCGTTGTCCTTGGCCACCACGAACGACCCGGAGTCGACCGTCTGGCCCGAGGTCTTCATGGTGCAGCCACCGGCCAGTTTGGACAGTGCATAGGAGCCGACATACGCCTGTCCGACGGGATTCTGCACCACCGACGCGGTGACCGAGCCGTCCTTGATGTCGCCGAGAATGGTCGGGTCGTCGTCGATGGCCACCACCTTGACGGGCAGCCCGGCCGCCTTCACCGCGGCCGCCGAGGCCACCGCCGGGTTGTACGCGGTGGTGACGATCCCGTTGATCTGCGCGCCCTTGGCCGCGATCAGGTCGGCCACTGCCTTCTGCGCGGTCTGGAGGTCGGTGTCGATATCGGTGACGGTCTGGAGCAGCGTGACCTTGCCCCCGGTCTCGTCGATCGCCTGCTGCACGCCCTGAATCCGCCGGGTGGTGTTGGAGTCGGTCTTGTTCCCGGTCAGGTGCACCAGATTGCCCGACCCGCCCATCGCCGCGATGGCCGACTTGGCCGCCTTGTACGCCGCCTGCCGCACATCGGTGGCCAGGCAGAAGTCGGCGTTGTCGGTGTCACCGGCCGGGCACGAGCCCAGCGACGCCAGGTGGAAACCCTGCTTGTGTAGATCGCCGAAGGTCGAGTTGATCGTGTCCGGCGACACCCCGAACACGCCGAACGCGTTGAAACCCTGCGCCGCCAACGACTTCAGCACCGAGTTCTGCGTGGTCTGGTTCCACGCCGAGGTCTCGTTGAACGTCACGTCGCCCAGCTTGAAGTCGGCCTTGGCCTTCTGGAGCGCGTCCTTCCACGGCTGGAAGTACGGGTGCGGGCCGCCCGGCACCAGCGCGACCTTCACCTGCGCGGGCTCGAGCTTGGTCTGGTCGCTGTGGGTGGTGTTGCGGCTGCACCCGACCGCGCACAGCGCGATCGCCACCACCGCGACTGTAAGAGGTGAACTGCGCATTGGGTCTTACCTCTCTGTAAGAACCTCGACGTACGGCGCCAGCTCGGCCGGATAGTCCAGGCCGGCCGGCAGCGCGATGCCCGGCCCGGCCGGGGCGTGCACGAACCCCTCGGCGTCGACTTCGGCCTTGGGGCGCACCGGATTCGCGGTGACCAGCGACTCGTAGTAGGTGGTGTTGGAGATGGCCATGGCCAGGTGCCGGCTCGGGATCTCGTCGCCCAGCACCTCGGCCCGCAGCCGGTAGGAGTCGGCCAGGTGCGCGGTCCGCATGGCGCCGGTGATGCCGGCCCGCATGGTCGCGCTGGCCCGCACGCCGAAGGTGGCGGCGCCCGCGGCGATGAAATCGGCGGTGTTCATGTGCGCGCCGTCCGAGGTTTCCGCCACCAGCAAGGGAATCCGCACCGCACGGGCCAGCTGCCCGTACGCGGTGACGTTGAATTCCCGCATCGGCTCCTCGTACCAGAGGAAGCCGGCATCGTGCAGGGCCTGCCCCAGGTAGACCGCGTCCGGCAGGTCGAAGCCGGCCGATCCGTCGTACATCAGCGGCACGTCGTCGCCGACGTGCGCGCGCAGCTTGTGCCCCAGATCGGCGTCGGCCCTGGCGTCGCCCCACGCGTGCAGCTTGATCGCCTGATAGCCCAGATCGAGGCACTGCGTTGCCACGTCGAGGTATTCGTCGACGTCGCGGAAGGTGACGGTCGAGGCGTACGCGGGGATCTTGGTCCGGAAACCTCCGAGGAGCTGCCACACCGGCTGGCCGGCCAGCCGTCCGGCCAGATCCCAGAGCGCGATGTCGACCAGGCCGAGCAGCGGGAGCGGGAACTCCTCGGTGCGGTCCAGCTCCCACACGCGGTGCCAGAGGTACTCGCGCTGCAACGGATCCTGGCCGGTCAGGGCCTCGCGGAGCACCCGATCGACGGCGTCGGGCACCGCGGCCGCCAGTCCCGGGCGGGTCGCGATGGCCACGCCGGCGACGCCTTCGTCGGTGCCGATGCGCAGCACCGCGGCCTCGCCGTCCGGGCTCGAGCCCAGCAGGCCGCGCCGCCACACGAAGGCCGGCTTGGCGCCGGGGAGCGGGATGCGGAACGCGGCCACGTCGGTGATGCGCACGGCGGCAACATAATTCGTAATACGAATGCCGTCAAGGGTATGATCGCGGCGACTCAGCCCCGACGAAACGGACCACCGTGAGCCTCGACGAGCAGACCGCCCAGGCGCTGCCGGGCTGGCCGCGCCGGCCGCGCCGACTGGCCACCGCGGTGGTCGAGGACCTCGTCGACCGCATCGTCGGCGGCGAGATCTCCCCCGTCAGCGCGCTGCCCATCGAGCCCGTGCTGTGCGAGATGTTCTCGGTGAGCCGCACCGTCATCCGTGAGGCCGTGAAGTCCCTCGAAGCCATGCGGTTGGTCAAGGTGCAGCAGGGGCAGGGCACCACCGTGCGGGAGACCGAGGACTGGGACCTGCTCGACCCGGTCGTGCTCGCCGCCAGCATCCGCCACGACGCCGAGCTGTCCATCCTGGAGGACCTCGTCGACGTCCGCCGGGCGCTCGAATCCCAGATGGCCGCCCAGGCCGCCGAGCGCGCCGGCGCCGAGCACCTTCGCCGCATCGGCACCGCGCTGCGGCACGTCACCGACGAGGTCGCCGACGCCAGCCGTTTCTACCGGGCCGACCTCGAGTTCCACGACGAGATCATGGCCGCCTCCGGCAACCGCCTGGCCCGCGCCGTGATCCGCACCGTCAACGCCGAGGCCTTCCGCAGCCTGCGCTACATCGGCGACCCCACCTTGGCCGACCTCGAGCAGTCCAACCGCGAGCACCGCACCATCTACGAACGCCTCATGGCCAGGGACGTCGAGGGTGCGGCGACCGCGATGAACGAGCACATCCGCACGAGCTGGGAAAAGCGCCGCCCCCGCCAGCGCTGAGGGCCTTGCTGAAGTTGTGAACGGACCTTTCCCAAACTCCGAGTTGAGGAATGGTCCGTTCCGAGTGCCGTTGACAGGGGCTTGCGGGGTGTTGTCCACTACTTGCGGCTTACATCATACGTCCGATGATTGCTGACTCCACCTGTCAAAGGAGACACGGTGTCCACCAGCAGCCGCTCCCGCTATCGTCAGATCTGGGTCGTCTTAGTGGCGACCACCCTGACCGTAGCCGGCCTCGCAACCCCGGCCGCCGCCGCGACCCTGACCACGGCGTGGCAGAACGGGGCCTTTCAGATCGACCGCCATGCCGTTGTCAGCCGCTCGAACATCGTGCTGGGTGCGCCGAACAGCGCGGCCACGCAGTCCCTGCCGCTGGGCAACGGCACGGTGGGCGCGGCGGTGTGGGCGGCCAACGGCTTCACCGCCCAGCTGAACCGGGACGACACGTTCCCGGACCGCAAATCACCGGGCCAGGTCACGATTCCGGGCCTGGCCAAGCTGACCTCGGCGGCGGACTTCGCCGCGCATCTCGACCTCTACGACGGGGTGCTGACCGAGACCGGCGGTGGGCTGACGGCGCGCATCTTCGTGCGGGCCGACAAGGACGAGCTGGTGGTCGACGTCATAGGCGCCGATCCCAACAGTGCGCAGACGGTGCAGGGCAACCTGTGGTCGGGGCGGTCGCCGCAAGCCCAGGCTTCAGGCCCGGTCGGCACGCTGGCGGAGACGTGGGTGGACAACCCGACGGGTGGCAGCGGCCAGACCTTCGGCAGCCTGCTGGCGGTGACGGCCGGCGGCCGCAACGTCAGTGCCACGGTGGTGAACGGGCAGACCGTGCGAACATCCTTCAACCCCAACGCGGACGGCTCGTTCCGGGTGGTGGTCGGCGCGCCGCACTGGACGGGCGGCGACGCGCTGGGCACGGCCACGCAACTGCTGGGCAACGATGCCACGGCGTCCACAGTGGACGCGCAGCACCTGGCCTGGTGGCACGACTTCTGGGGCGGCGCCAACCTGATGGAGGTGAACTCGGCCGACGGATCGGGGCAGTACCTGGAAAGCCTGCGGACGATCTACCTCTACCAGGAAGCCAGCCTGAACCGGGGCCAGTACCCGGGTACGCAGGCCGGCGTGGCCGACCTGTTCGCGTTCTCGCAGGACACGCAGGACTGGGTGCCGGCCGACTACTGGTTCTGGAACCTGCGCATGCAGCTCGCGGCCAACCTCAGCTCGGGCGTGCCGGCGCTGAACACGGGGTTCATCAACCTCTACACGTCCAACCTGGCCAACATCCAGGCCTGGACGCAAGCGCACGTGCCGGGCACGGCCGGGGCCTGCGTGCCGGAAACCATGCGGTTCAACGGAAACGGCTACTACGGCGGCGGCAGCGCGGCCAGCAACGCCTCCTGTGACACGACCATCGCGCCGACCTACAACTCGATGGACCTGTCCACCGGCGCCGAAGTCAGCCTGTGGATCTGGCAGACGTACCAGCAGAACCGCAGCCAGTCCTTCCTTCAGACCGGCTACCCGCTGATGAAGGCGGCCGCGCAGTTCCTGTTGTCGTACGCCAAAACCGGCGCCGACGGCCTGCTGCACACCACGGCCAACGCCCATGAGACGCAGTGGAACGTGACCGACCCGGTGACGGACATCATGGCCATGCAGGCGTTGTTCCCGGTGGTGATCTCGGCGGCCCAGACCCTGAACACCGACCAGGCGCTGGTGACTCAATTGCAGGCGGCGCAACAGAAGATCCCGCCGCTGCCGCGGACCGACTCCGCCACGCACAAGCAGGTGCTGCACGCCTCGGACGACGCCGCCGGGCAGGACGTGATCGCCTTCTCCACGCAGCCGGCGGCCGAGCTGCACAACGGGGAGAACCTCGACCTGGAGTCGACCTTCTCGTACGGGCTGATCGGCGACGCGAGCCCGCTGACCGCGCTGGCCAAGCGCTCGTACACCGCGCGGCTGTTCCAGAACAACGCCGACTGGGACTACGACGCCCTGTATGCGGCCCGCCTGGGCCTGGCGAGCGAGGTCAAGGCCAACCTGGTCAACAACGTCAAGAAGTACCAGCTCTACGTGTCGGGCATGGCCGCGCTGTTCGGCACGGTCGGCGACGAGCCGTACAACGAGGAGACCGGCATCGTCGCGGCCAGCATGAACGAGGCGCTGGCCCAGGACTACGACGGACTGCTGCGGATCGCCCCGGCCTGGCCGTCCGACTGGGACGGTGACGGCACGGTTTCCATGCAGCACAACAGCAAGGTTGACGTCCAGGTGCGGGGCGGGGTGCCGGTGACGGTGGTGCTGGAGGCCGGCGACAACGCCGCGATGGCCGTCCGCAGCCCGTGGCCGGGGCAGTCGGTGCAGGTCGTCGACGCCACCACCGGGTCGACGGCATTGACCACCACCGCCGGCCAGTTCACGATCAATACGGTCAACGGCCACAAGTACCTGATCGAGAAGTCGGCCGATCCGTTCACCAACCTGCCGTTCGTGCCGGTGACCGGCACCGCGGCCAACTCGGCCCGGCACTTCGGCCCGGTGCAGATCGGCCTGGACAAGGCCGCCGTGGCCAGCTCGCTTTCCGCCACCTACAACAACATCGGCGTGACCGCCGACAACAACACCAACCCCGGCAACATCGACGGCGGCGGGGCCAGCATGTCCGCCACCGCGCTGGCCAACGCCGGCGCACGGGCCGGCGGCACGGTGAGCCACGGCCTGACCTTCACCTGGCCGTCGCAGGCCGGCACCGGGTCGGCCGACAACACCGTCTCCAATGGACAGACGATCGCCCTGTCCGGATCCGGCAACACCTTGGGGTTCCTGGTGACCGCGACCTACGGGCCGGTCAGCGGCGTCGGCACGATCACGTACACCGACGGCAGCACCCAGGACTTCACGCTGGCCAGCTCCGACTGGTGGGGCGGCAGCGGTGACGTGGCGATCGCCGGCGCGTACCAGAACCGACCCGGCAACACGACCTATCAGCACACGTCCGACGTCTACTACGTCAGCGTGCCGTTGTCGGCCGGCAAGACCACCTCCACGGTACGGCTACCGGCGGTGAGCGGTTCCGCTACCGCGGGCACACCTTCCCTGCACGTCTTCGCCATGGCACGGGGCTGAACGGGCATACCCTGCCGTCAATCGGTGTCACGGGGCTGCAACTTCTTGACATGATGACGCAGAATTGCCGCCAACGAGCCGCAAATTCGGCAGATTGGCAGCCCCTGATGCTCCTCAGACGAGTACTGCCCGCGCTGACCGCGGCCGGACTGCTCCTCACGAGCGGTCCGGCCGTGTTCGCGGCGGACGCCAGCAACCTCGCCCTCGGCAAGCCGATCACCGCGTCCTCGGTGATCGGCAACTTCGCCGCCAGCAACGCCGACGACGGCGATCCCACCACCTACTGGGAGGCCGCCGGCGCGAGCTTCCCCAACACACTCACCGTGTCCCTCGGCTCCAACGCCGACGTCACGTCGATCGTGTTGCGGCTCAACCCCTCCACCGACTGGGGCGCCCGCACCCAGACGATCGAGGTCCTCGGCCGTGACCAGGACGCTTCGACCTTCACCAGCCTCGTCGCCGCCACGCCGTACGCCTTCGACCCGGCCACCGGCAACACCGTGACGATCCCGGTGACCGCCCGCGTCGCCGACGTGCAGCTGAAGATCACCTCGAACACCGGCTCCGGCGGCGGCCAGATCGCCGAGTTCGGCGTGTTCGGCACCCCCTCGCCCAATCCCGACCTGACGATCACCGACGCCACCGCGACGGCCGGCACCGAGGCCGACAACCTCACCGCCCGCGCGACCGTCCAGAACGTCGGTCAGCTCGCCACCAGCGCCACCACCAACGTCACCTTCTACCTGGGCACGACCAAGGTCGGCACTACTCAGGTCGGGCCGCTGGCCATCGGCGCGTCGACCACCGTCTCCGCGCCGATCGGCCGGCACGACGCCGGCTCGTACCGACTGACCGTGAAGGTCGACGAGGCCAACCGGATCATCGAGAAGGACGAGACCAACAACGCCTTCGTCGACCCGTCGCCGCTGGTCATCGCGCCGGTCGACAGCTCGGACCTGGTCGCGACGGTCAACCCCACGCCGGCCACACCGTCGGCCGGCGATCTCGTGGACTTCGTGGCCACGCTCAAGAACCAGGGCACCAAGGCCTCGTCGTACGGTCACAGCCTCAAGTCGACCATCACCGACACCTACACCGGCCGGTTCCAGACCGTGCTGATCGGTGTGCACGTCGGCGTGCTGGCTCCGGGCGCTTCGACGACCGTGCACCTCGGCCGGTGGCGCGCCGGGGCCGACGGCCGCTACACCGTGAAGACCGAACTTTCCGCCGACGGCAACGAGGTTGCCCTCAAGCGGGCCAACAATGTGTCCACTCAGGACCTCTACGTCGGTCGCGGCTCGGCGATGCCGTACCACACCTACGAAGCCGAGACCGGCAGGCTGCGCGGTGGCGCGGCCATCGTCGGTCCTAATCGGACGATCGGCGACCTTGCCGGAGAAGCGTCCGGCCGTCAGGCCGTCACCCTGAACCAGACCGGCGCCTCGGTCGAGTTCACCACCAAGGAGCCGACCAACACCCTGGTCACCCGCTTCTCCGTGCCGGACGGCAGCCCGTCCACTTTGGACGTCTACGTCAACGACCGCTTCCTCAAGCCGATCACGTTGAACCCCAAGTACGCGTGGCTCTACGGCCCCGAGGCGTCGCCGAGCAACGACCCGGCCGCCGGCCCGGCCCGGCACATCTACGACGAGGCCAACCTGCTGCTCGGCACCACCGTGCCGGCCGGCAGCAAGATCCGGTTGCAGAAGGACGCCACCAACACCGGCACCTTCGCCATCGACTTCGTCAGCCTGGAACAGGTTTTCCCGGTCGCCAACCCCGATCCCGCGCACCTGGTCACGCCCGCCGGCTTCTCCCAGCAGGACGTGCAGGCCGCGTTGGACAAGGTCCGCGCCGACATCACCGGCACCCTCACCGGCGTCTACCTGCCGGCCGGCGACTACCCGACGTCGGACAAGTTCACCGTCGCCGGCACCGCCGTGAAGGTCGTCGGCGCCGGGCCGTGGTTCACCCGCTTCGTCGCACCGCAGGACCGCGCCAACGTCGACGTCGGCTTCCGGATCTCCGCCTCCGCCAACGGTTCCTCGTTCGCCGGCTTCTCCTACTTCGGCGACTACGACACCCGTCTCGACGGGCAGGGCCGCGTCTTCGACCTCGCCAATCTTTCGGACCTGTCCATCGACAACGTCTGGGTCGAGCACAGCGTGGTCATGGTGTGGGGCACCAACGTGCACAACCTCACCGTGTCCAACTCGCGGGCCCGTGACCTCATGGCCGACGGTATCAATCTCACCAACGGCAGCACCGGCAACCATGTCGTCAACAACGAGGCCCGGTCCACCGGCGACGACAGCTTCGCCCTGTGGGCCGCCACCGACCTGCACAACGGTGATCAGCGGGACAACCTGTTCGAGCACCTCACCGCCCGCACCCCGTGGCGGGCCGCCGGCGTCGCCGTCTACGGTGGCCAGGCCGACACCTTCCGTGACGTCGTCGTCGCCGATACCCTCGCCGGCTCCGGCGTGACCATCAGCTCGCTCAACTTCGGTGTCACCATGCGGGACTTCGGCCCCGACCCGACCGCCTTGGCCAACTTCTCGGTGATCCGCTCCGGCGGCCACTTCTGGGGCGGCCAGACCTTCCCGGCGATCTGGGTCTTCTCCGCCACCAACGTGTTCCGGGCCATTCGTGTGTCCGATGTGGACATCGTCGATCCCACCTACAGCGGCATCATGTTCCAGACCGACTACATCGGCGGACAGCCGGCCTATCCCGTCACGGACACGGTTTTCTCGCACGTGTCGATCTCGGGAGCGCACCGCAGCGGTGACGCGTTCGATGCCAAGTCCGGCTTCGGCTTGTGGGCCAACGAGTTGCCCGAGCCCGGGCAGGGCCCGGCGGTCGGCTCGGTGACCTTCCACGACCTGAAGCTGTGCGACAACGCCCAGGACGTGAAGAACACGACGAGCACATTCAAGATCAACATCGGGAAGTAGAAGGGCTTTCGTGGTGGGCGGCGATCCCGCCCACCACGAAACTCATCCCCGGAAGCAGTGCCCGTTCTGGTACAGATCCCCCGGTGACACCGCCAACCCCGCCGGCGGGTTCAGCTGATAGGGCCGGGAACCGTTGCGGGTCAGGGAGTCCTCACATCGCACGATGCCACGGTCGTTCGCCGACCCGGTCCACAGGTCGATGTGCGATCCGGAGCAGCTGGCGCAGGAGTCCTCGAGGATGAAGTACCTGCGCACGTCCGGCACGTAGATCTTCGTCCCCGGCGCGAACCGCCCGTCCTGGGCGGCGAAGGTGATCGGATCCTCGAACGTGCCCGTGCCGCCCGCCTGCCCGTGCAACACGCCGGGGTAGGCGATGTCCCGACTCCCCGGCGGATCGTTGTCCGCCGCGCCGTAGAACGTGATCTGCCCGGAAGCGTTGGGGCTGCTCTGTTGTGACGTCGGCGGCGCGGCCGGCGGGGAGCGGCCGGCGGTGGCTGGGCGATGCCGGCGGTAGAGCTCGGCTTGCCAGAAGGTCCCGAAGTTGCCGTAGCGGCAACCGATGTGGAGCTCGGAGCCGTGGGGCTCGTGCTCACGTAGGTGGCCCCGCCGACGATCGGCGGACCGGCGACCGGGATCGACGTGCCGGCGACCTGCCGGGGCGGCGAGAACAGGTACACCGCCACGCCGACCACCAGCAGTGCGGCGACGGCCGCCGCCACGACGACAATTCTCGTCCGCATAAGTAAAGGTCCTTGACGTTCTACGACAATGCCCGGAACCTATCGGCCGGATGATCATCGTCAAGGGTCGAAGGTCCCTAGTCCCAGTCGATGCCGATGCCGGCCAGTCCCCGCCCGACCCGGGAGAAGTAGGCGCTGGCCACGCCGCCGATGCCGCAGACCAGGTCCTCGGAGTGGGTCGGCTCGGCGTCGTCGCGCAGCCGGAAGTAGCTGGTGCACCGGGCCGGCATGGCCTTGCGGTGGAAGGCGATCTGCAACAGGTACTCGCCGGAGGGCTCCCGGAACGTGCGGTTGCTGCCGGGCGAGGGGCGGGTCGAGTCCTCGTGCAGGCTGAAGCAGAACACGTGCCGCTCGCCCTCGGTGAGCCGGCGGTCGAACAGCAGCTCGGCGACCATGATCGCCGACTCCCGGTGCCGCCGGACGCGGCCGGTGCGGCAGCCTTCGGACGTGCGGACCTCGCACGTCTCCACCGAGCTGTCGTCATCGGCGTGGTACATGGCGATGTAGCGGTCCGGCCCGGCGGTGTTGGCCTGCACGACCATCCGCGTGGTCGACGACCGCTGCGCCCGGTGCTGGTCGATGTTGATCATGTCGTGCACCGACAGCACGCCCAGCTCCCCGTTGCACCGGGTGGCCTCGTCCGGCACGTCCAACTCGCTCAGCAGCGCGGCCGAACCGGACCAGAACGAGCCGAACTGGACGAAGGAGCCGACGGGCTGACGGTCGGGCGCGGGCCGGGTACGCGGCCCTACGAGCACGACGAGCGAGTCGGGCGGCAGGGAGAGGACCCGTTCCAACGCGCGTAGGGCGGACAGCGCCCGCGGCACCTCGGGATGGCGCAGCCCCCGCTGCCAATAGCTCAGGGTGGACTGACCGACGTGCACGCCCATCCGGTCCAGGTGCGCGCCGAGTCGGGCCAGGGACAGCCCCCGGTGCGCGATGGCGGTGCGCAAGGCCCGGGGAAACGGGCCGTAGCGGAGGGCCTCGACGAGGGTGGCGTCGAGTTCAGCTGGGGGTGTGGGCTCGGTGCTCATCCGTCCTGGGGCGTTCGCAGGGTGTGAACGGCGTGTGAATGTTCACGGTAGGTGGCCACGCTGCACGACGGAAGGCCCTGATCGGCCGGGAACGCTCCGCCCGGTCACCGGACACTCTTGTTCGCACCTGTGGCGTCACGCACAGTCATCACCGGCCGCTGGTCGCGGTGCCCTGCACCCCGCGACCGGCGAGCCATCGAACTCCTTCTCCCGGCCAGGAGGTCGAGACCAGTGCCCGCACTGATGGCCGTCGCGATCGCGGCGGCGCTGGCCGCCGCGCCGGCGGGAGCGCCGCCCGACCATGCCACCCGGCCGTACCAACAATCCCTCGAAGGGGGAAGGGTGGCGGCGCACTTCCGCAGTCGGTGACACAGAGATACGTGCTCACGCTGCCCGGATCGCCACCGGGGGCCACCGGTCGGCACGAGACCTACGCCGACCGCGACAATCCAGGCCCGGCCGGCGACCCGGCCCCGCCCGGCCCCGGTGTGATCGCGCTGCTGACGGTGTTGGCGCTGGTCGGAGCGGGTGTCCTGCTGGTCGCGCCGCGGTGGCTGCGTGGCCGCTGACCGGCCGTCCGGGGTGGGGACGCGTGACCGACCGCTACCCCTAGTGGATGATCGTGCGTGACGCCACCGCTTCCGGCGGCCCGACCGGCTAGTGGACAAGCCTCGCGGATCGTATCCTGGTTGGTGACGCCCCAAAGTGGGTGTCCGCCAGGTGCGGCGGCAACCGTGACACTGGCGCCCGCGACCCCACTGTGCCGGAGGAGGAGTCATGCCACTCTCCGAGCACGAGCAGCGACTGCTCGACCAGATCGAGCGTGCGCTCTACGCTGAGGACCCGAAGTTCGCCTCCACTGTGCGTGGTGCTCGTCTCCGCCGGCCGTCCCGACGGCGCAGGCTGTACGGCATTATCGCCTTCCTTGTTGGTGTGGCTTTGCTCGTATTCGGTGTGATCGTGCCGCTCAAGCTCGCCAGCATCCCGATTGTCAGCGTGCTGGGCTTCCTGGTCATGTTCGTCGGTGCTCTGCTGACCCTGACAACACTGACCAAGGGCGGCGCCTCCGCCGAGGGGTCCGGCCAGTCCGGCGGCACCCCGCACCGCTCCGGCTTCGCGCAGCGCATGGAAGATCGTTTCCGTAAGCGCTTCGAAGAGGAGTGACCCCGACACATCCCTTCGACCTCCACCCGCTTCAAGGGCCACCTCCGGCGAGGTGGCCCTTAGCGTTTCCCGCCAACGCGAGTCCCGCTCTCGGGCTGGCGAGTCCCGCCCTCGGGCCCACCCACTTACGCAACCACGCTGGCAGTGGCCCGAGGGCGGAACTCGCCAAGGCGCCCGAGAGCGGGACTCGCGGGGGTGCGCCCCAAACCGTATTTCGGTGTGACGCTGAGCGGGACTCGCGGGGGTCTAGCCTGCTGCCATGACAGCCGGGGAGCAGCTCGCCCAGGACATCGGTCCCGACCACATCCAGCTCTGCTACGAGCGCTTCGGCGACCCGGCCGATCCGCCGGTGCTGCTGACCATGGGGGCCAACGCCCAGATGATCGGCTGGCACGAGGGCTTCTGCCGGGAGCTGACCGACCGCGGCCTGCACGTGATCAGGTTCGACAACCGGGACGCCGGCCGCTCGACCCACTTCCACGACGCCCCGCCGGCCGACCCGATGGCGGCGCTGGACGGCGACTTCTCCACTGCCGCCTACTCGGCCCAGGACATGGTCGGCGACATGCTGGGCCTGCTCGACGCCTTGGACATCGACAGCGCGCACCTCGTCGGGGCCTCGATGGGCGGCTTCCTCTCCCAGCTCACGGCCGTGGAGCACCCGGCACGGGTCCGCTCGCTGACCACGCTGATGTCGACCACCGGCAACCGCGCGGTCGGCCAGGCCGACATGAGGATCTTCGCCGAGATGCGGCCGCAGCCGGACGGCACCCGCCAGAGCTACGTCGACTGGTACCTGCGCGCCCTGCCGGTCTTCGGCTCGGCGGCCTTCCCACAGGACGAACAGGACGTCGCCGACCGGGCCGGGCTGTACTTCGACCGCGGCTACGACCCACAGGCGATGATGCGCCAGGGCGTCGCCGCCGTGATGGGCGGCGACCTCACGCCCCGTCTGCACGAGCTGAAGACGCCGACCCTGGTCATCCACGGCACCGCCGACCGCATGTGCGACGTCAGCGGCGGCCGGGCCACGGCCGAGGCCATCCCCGGCGCGGAGCTGGTGATCATCGACGGCATGGGGCACAGCGTGCCCCGGCAGCTGTGGTCGGAGCTGGCCACCCGCATCTCCGACCACATCCACCGAGCCGAACAGAGCTAGCGCCGGTTGACCACCGACCGGGGCAGCAGGCGAGCCGCGAAGGCGAGCGGCGCGGTCCGGTGCATGCTGGCCCGCAGCTCGTCCACGGCCGTCACGAGCTTCGGGTCGGCGGTCTCCCGGCCGCCGTACCACGAGCCCTCGACGGCCGTGATGACCTGACGCAGCGCCTCCCGGCCGGGCTCGTCGAGCTCGTGCTCACGGGCCAGCCGCCGCCCGGCCGCCCGGACGGTCTCGGTCGGCGGCACGACGGTGCCGCGGTCCACCGACTCGGCGATGACCTCGGCCCACGCGGCGCCGGCGGCGTCGGCCCCGAGCGCGGCGATCTGGTGCAGCCGCCGTCGCCGCCGCCACGCCCGGATCGCCGCCGGCGCGGCGCAGACCATCAGCAGCAGCACGAACCCGGTGAGCCACCAGGAGATGTACGACGTCGCCACCAGCACGACCAGGGCACAGGCGCCGACGCCCATCGCGCCCAACACCTTCGGCGGTATCCAGGGCGGCAGCGCGAACAGCTTGCGCCGCGCCAGGCTGAGCAGCACGCCCAGCGCGATCGCCAGCAGCAGCAGGACCACGAAGAACCACAGCGGCGGCGCGGTCGGGTTGAGGAACGACGTGCCCGTGTCGGTCTGGGTGTTGGTCGGGGCGGTGTCGGTCGGCACGGTCGGCTTGGCCGCGGCCGTGCTGGTCGGCCCGGACGAGCCGGTGTTGCTCGGCTGGGTGGCGTCGCTGCCGGCCGTGGAGTTGTCGTTCATGTACGGCGGCGGCACCACCCGCGGCTCGGCCGGCGTCGGGTCGAACCGGGTCCAGCCGTAGTCCGGGAAGTTGATCTCCACCCAGGCGTGCGCGTCGCCGCCGGTGATCGTCCGCACGTTGGGGTCGCCGTTGTACGGCACGCCTGGCGTGAAGCCGATCGCCACCCGGGTCGGGATGCCCATCGAGCGGGTCATCGCGGCCAGCGCCGAGGCGTACTGCTCGCAGAACCCGCGCTTGGTGTTGAACAGGAAGTCGTCCAGCTTGGGTGCCTTCGGGTCCTGCGCGGTCGCGTCGAGGCTGTACTTGAAGCCGTTCTCGCCGCTGTTGAGGTACCGGGTCAGCGCCCGCACCTTGTCGAACGTCGAGGTCTGGTCGCCGGTGATCTGGTTGATCAGGGCCTTGACCTTGTTGTCGACCACGGCCGGCTGCCGGTACCGCGCGTCGACGCGGCTCTCGTCCAGCACGCCTTCGGCCCGCAGCTGGTCCGCCGTCGGCGTGGCCAGCTGGGCGTGCTCGACGTAGCTGCCGTACTGCTGCGTGCCCGGCGCCCACACCGTGCCGGCCGTCGGGTCCCAGCGCCAGTCCGAGCCCAGCCCGCTGATCGACACCGGCTGGCCGAAGACCGGGGCCCACTGCTCCTCGAACTGGTTGGGCTGGATGGTGATGGTGGTGGTCTTGCCGTCGCCGATCGGCTTGGTGTCCATCACGTGCTGGCCGAGCTGGTCGCCGCCGGCGATCGGGGTGCCGACCTCCCAGCCCTCGCTGTCCACGAACTTGTCCAGCGTCACCAGCCGCAGGTACTCCTCCGACTTCAGCCCGGTGACGCGGAAGAACTCCACGTTGACCTGGCCGGTGAGCAGACCCTCGAGCTTGGTGTACGGCTTGAGGCCGAACGGCCCGCCGGCGATGCCGCCGCCACCGGCCCCGGGCAGCCGCCCGACCGTGCCGATCACGGTGAAGGTGGAGCCGACGATCAACGCCAGCACGATGGACACGATGACCACGCTGCTGGCCTCGTGGTTGGGCGCACCCTGGTTGTAGCCGGGCAGCCCGGTCCGACGGCCCCGCCACGCCTTGTGCTTGGCCCGGCCGTCCACGGCGAGCAGCGTGGCGAAGGCGGCCGCGCCGATCACGAAGCTCCACCACGGCAGCATCTCGTCGGCCAGCGACGCCGGCACCGCGTACACGCACAGCAGCACCAGCCCGGACGCGGCCGGCGCCTTGGCCTCGACGGTGAGCATGTCCACGACCACCGTGACCAGGCCGATCGCGATCACGACCAGGCACAGGATCGGCGAGTCGGCCGGTACCGGCGGCACTTCGGTCTGCACCGCGGCCACCGACTGCCCCAGCACGTCGGCCAGGTCCCGCAGGGCCGACGGCCCGGGCAGGATGAGCAGGATCCCGTTGGTGCTGAACGACATCGTCAACAGGCACAGCAGCGCGAACAGCTCGCCGATGGCCACCAGCGGCGGGGCCAGCCGCAATGAGCGCAGCAGCATGCCGGTGCCGATGATCAGGCCGATGGCGATCAGCAGGTAGAACAGCCACAGCGTGCCCTGCACGACCCCGGACAGCGCGGTCGCCGCGGCCAGCACGGCGAAGCCGGCGGCGATCGGCGTGGTCGGCAGCGTCCAGACCGGGTCGGCCGGCGGCGGGGGCGGCGTCGGCCGGTTCGTGTGCCGCGGCGGTTGCACGTCCGTCATCGCCATCAGGCGATACCCCTTCGGTGTACGTGAGCGAGCCGCCGCGGGTCCCCGCGCGGCACAGCTCCGACCACACCACGCCCACCGGCATGTCCGGCCTCGCGATCACCACGCCCCACCCGGAGCCGCGCAGCAGCCGTGCCGCCTCAGCCAGCTCGGTGGCCACGGCGCTGTCCGCGCCCGGCGCCCACGCCGTCACGTCCAACAGCACGGCGAGGCTGCGCGTGACGCGCGGCCGCAGCCGCATGAGTTCGGTGGCGGCGACCGGGTTGGCCGCGCCGAGCACGGCGATCAGCTCCTGGCCGTTGCCGGGGTCGCCGCCGCACACGATGTCCCGCTGGTGCGACGAGTGCAGCGCGGCCAGCGCGTCCAGCACGACCACGTCGCTGTGGCCGGCGTCGGCGATGCCGCCGGCCAGCACCTTGCCGTCCTCGGTGACCAGCCGCACCTGGTGCCCCTGGCGGTGCAGGTGCAGGCAGATGCTGGCGGTCAGCGAGATGGCCCACTCCAGGCTGCTGGTCGGGCCGGTGCCGCGGTGCGCGGCCGAGCGGTGGTCGAGCAGCACGGTCGTGCCGCCGCGCCACGGCTTCTCCTCCAGGCGCACCATCAGCTCGTCGCGGCGGGCCGAGGAGCGCCAGTGCACCTTGCGCAGGTCGTCGCCGTGGCGGTACTGCCGCACCACGGCGTCGTCCTCGCCCTGACCCGAGCGCAGCCGGACCGCGCCTTCCTCGCCCGCGCCCATGCCGGCGCCGCCGGGCAGACCCAGCAGCTGGTGCACGCGCGGCACCACGACCAGGCGGGTGCTGCCGGCCAGCTCACGGTCGAACTCGGCCATGCCGAACGGGTCGGTGATACGGCCCAGCAGCGGGCCGACGTGCTGGATGCCGCGCAGCACCGGCCGCAGCTGGTAGCGCAGCGGCACCTGGTGGTGCCGCGGCAGGCGCTCCAGCACGAAGCGAGGCCGCGCGCCCAGCGCGTACGGGACGCCGTCCTCCAGCAGCAGGCCGCCCGTAGGTAGCCGGCCGTCGCTGCGGATGTCGATGCGCACCTCGGCCGTGGAGCCGACGGGCACGCGGTCGGGCAGCACGGTGCGCGTGGCCGACAGACCGACCCGGGACCGCGCGGTGAGCACGGCCGCCAGCACGGGCAGCGCCACCACGAACACCGCGATACGCAGCAGGTCGCGTTCGTTGAGCACCAGGGAGCAGACGCCCGCCGCCAGTCCCGCCGCCATCAGGCAGCGTCCGCGGGTCGTCAGTCCGGCGAGCACCTTCATCAACGCCCTTGCCGCGTACCGAACCAGCGGCCGTTGGGCGCGGCCAGCGGTTGTGAGGCCTGCTGGCCGTTGGCGCCGCCGTGCGGGATCACCACGCGCTGCAACACGCTGCGGATCAGGTCGGCGGGGAGCGCCGCGCGGCCAGCGCCTCGGCCGTCAGCACGAGGCGGTGGGCGAGCACCGGCACCGCGACCGCGTGCACGTCGTCCGGCACCACGAACTCACGGCCGGCCAGCGCCGCCTGCGCCCGCGCGGCTCGCACCAGGTGCAGGGTCGAGCGCGGCGAGGCGCCCAGCCGCAGCTCCGGCAGCCGCCGCGTGGCCGACACCAGCTCGACCGCGTACCGCTTGATCTCCGGCGACAGGTGGACGCTGCGGACCATGGCCACCAGCTGCTTGATCTGCTCGGCGTCGGACACCGGCTGGAGGTCTTCCAGCGGGTCGCGGCCGGCGTGCTCGTCGACCATGGCCAGTTCGGCCTGCGGGTCGGGGTAGCCGATCGAGACGCGGCAGGTGAAGCGGTCCCGCTGCGCCTCCGGCAGGGCGTAGGTGCCCTCCATCTCGATCGGGTTCTGGGTGGCGATGACCATGAACGGGGAGTCCAGCGGATAGGTCTGCCCGTCGATGGTGACCTGGTGCTCCTCCATGCACTCCAGCAGCGCCGACTGGGTCTTCGGGGAGGCCCGGTTGATCTCGTCGCCGACCACGATGTTGGCGAACACCGGGCCCGGCCGGAACTCGAAGTCGCTGGTGTTGCGGTTGAAGATGGAGACGCCGGTGATGTCGCTGGGCAGCAGGTCCGGGGTGAACTGCACCCGGCTGACCGTGCAGTCGATGGACCGGGCCAGCGCCTTGGCCAGCGACGTCTTGCCAACGCCGGGCACGTCCTCGACCAGCAGGTGCCCCTCGGCCAGCAGGGTGACCAGCGCGATCCGCACCACCTCGGGCTTGCCCACCAGCACGTGCTCGACGTTGGCCGCGATCCGCAGCGCGATGTCGTGCAGCCGGCCGAGCGGCGACGGCTGCGGCTCAGGCACACCGGCCTGGGTGGTAGGCGGGGTACTCGACGTCAACTTCGCCCTCCAAAGGCCACCGCGAGGGTGCTCGCGTGGCGTCAGCGTTCCCAGCAGTGTGTCAAATCGGAGCGAAGCGCCCCAAGTAATCCACGTAATCGGCCGAGGCAGCGTTCGACGAAGCGGCGAACCAACCCTTGTTCCCTCCCACCCGCGGCCTCCCGCCACCACTATCCCCGCGTTCCCCACCGGCCCCCACCCGGCCACCCACTCACCCCCACCCGACCGTCAGAAGGGGCCTCCGGGGGCTCCCTGGACGATCACCGAGGTGTCGCCGGGTGGAGTGACCCCGATCCCGCCCCACTCCCACCCCCACCGCGTCTACCTGCGGAAACCGCCCAGAAATTCGACTCCGGCCGGGCCTGTCGCCGTTGACTGTGGCGGAAAGTGGGGTAGTGTGGCGGCCGGTGGGGCGAACGGGGGCCCCATCGCCGGTCCGGTCCCTGCCCGGGGTCTTGGTTCGGGTTGGAGGTGGGCGTCCGGTGTTCCTCGGCACGCACACCCCCAAGCTGGACGACAAGGGTCGGCTGACGCTGCCGGCGAAGTTTCGGGACGCGCTCGCAGGGGGTCTCATGGTCACCAAGGGCCAGGACCACTGCCTCTACGTGTTCCCACGCGCGGAGTTCGAGCAGATGGCCCGCAAGGTGGCGGAGGCTCCCCTGACCAATGAGGCGGTCCGGGCATACCAGCGCTACCTGTTCGCGGGCACCGACGAGCAGCGGCCGGACGGCCAGGGGCGCGTCAGCATCGTTCCCGAACTGCGCCGCTACGCCGGGCTGAACAAGGACTGCGTGGTGATCGGCGCGATCACCCGCCTGGAGATCTGGGACGCGCAGGCCTGGCAGCGCTACCTGGACGAGCACGAGGACGACTACGCGCAGGCCCGGGAGGAGGTTCTCCCCGGACTGTTCTGAGTTATGGGTCATGACCGACCCGGGTGCCGTTTGGCCTCGGTCCGCTCGGCTATCGGCCCTGGCGCACCTTCCCCGGCGCCAGGTTCGACGGGCGGGCGGGGACCTGACTGCATCCGACACCGGCAGGACCTGCCCACCGACCGAGGAAAGGGGAGTGAGCGGCAACCACGCGGGAAAGGGGTTGGCCGTGACCGACATGTCCGACCAGCCGAGGGCCAAGCACGTGCCCGTCCTGCTCGACCGCATCGTGGAGCTGTTCGCCCCCGCGTTGTCCGGCAAGCCCGCCGTGATGGTGGACTGCACGCTCGGACTCGGCGGCCACTCGCACGCGCTGCTGTCCGCCTACCCGCAACTCACGGTGATCGGGCTGGACCGCGACCCGGAGGCCCTGTCGCTGGCCGGGCGGCGCCTGGCCGAGTTCGGCGACCGGGTGCGTTACGTGCATGCCGTGTACGACGAGTTGCCGACGGTCTTGGTTCAGCAGGACATTCCCGAGCTCGACGGCGTGCTGTTCGACCTCGGCGTCTCCTCACTCCAGCTGGACGTGGCCGAGCGCGGTTTCGCCTACTCCCAGGACGCGCCGCTGGACATGCGGATGGACCCGACCACGGGTCAGACCGCGGCCGACATCCTCAACAGCTACGCCTTCCCTGACCTGGCCCGGATCCTGCGCGAGTACGGCGAGGAGAAGTTCGCCGGCAAGATCGCCAAGGCGATCATCGCCGAGCGGGCCAAGGAGCCGTTCACCACCAGCCCGCGGCTGGTGCAGCTGCTGCACGACGTGATGCCGGCGGCCAGCAAGCGCACCGGCGGGCACCCGGCCAAGCGCACCTTCCAGGCGCTGCGCATCGAGGTCAACGGCGAGCTGGAGGTGCTGCGACGGGCCATCCCGGCCGCGCTGTCGGCGCTGGCCGTCGGCGGCCGCATCGTCGTCGAGTCGTACCACTCGCTGGAGGACCGGCTGGTCAAGCGGGCGCTGGCCGAGCTGTCGGTGTCCACCACCCCGCTGGACCTGCCGGTCGAGCTGCCCGGGCACAGCCCGGAGCTGAAGCTGGTCACCCGCGGCGCGGAGCTGGCCGGCGAGCAGGAGATCGCCGACAACCCACGGTCGGCGTCCGTGCGGCTGCGTGCCGCGGAACGGATCCGGAGGGCGTCATGAGCGCACCCCCACAGGAGGTGGGCGCGCCGAAGACCGGCAACCAGGCGCCCCGTACCCGCACCGCCCGCCGCAGCAGCGAGCGCAAGATCGAGCGTGAGCAGGAGCAGCCCGGCACCCGGGCCACCCGCGGCCGGACCACCGCCGCGCAGCGGGCCTACGCCCGCAAGGCCAACCGCAAGAAGCGCTTCCGGCTGCCGGTCGGCCTGAAGTCGGCCTCGCGCACGCCGTTCGTGCTGCTGGTGATGGCGCTGCTGGCCGCGGGCGTGATGGCCACGCTGTTCCTGTCCATCTCCGCGGTCTCCGACTCGTACCGGCTCGAGGACGCCAAGAAGAAGACCACCGACCTGACCAGCCGGGTCGAGCAGCTCAAGGCGGACGTGGCCAAGGGCGAGTCGCCCGAGGTGCTCTACGACGAGGCCCGCAGGCTCGGCATGGTGCCGGCCCCGGACCCGGCCCGGATCAAGGTCAACCAGGACGGCTCCGTGAACGTCACCGGCAGCGCCGTCGCCGCCACCACGACCACCACGCCGCCGCCTTCGTCGTCGTCCACCTCGGCGGCGCCGCCTTCGGGGCAGTCGACCTCGGGAACCAGTCAGCCGCCAGCCTCAGGGGAGGCCACTAGATGCCCGCCAACCGCACCGCCGGCGGACGCCCGGCCACCCGGCCGCGCCCCGTCGCCCGTGGCGGGCCCGCGCCGCGGCCGTCGTCCGCGCGCAAGCCGCAGCGCGCCGCCGCGGCCGGCGTCGGCAACCACCCCAAGCGGATCGTGCTCAGCCGGATCCTGATGGTCGCCGTGCTGGTCGTCGCGGCCGTGCGGCTGGTGCAGGTGCAGGGCGTGCAGGCCAGCGAGCTGTCGGCGCTGGCCGAGCAGCAGCGGGCCACCCGGGTCGTGCTGCAGGCGCTGCGCGGTCAGATCGTCGACCGCAACGGCACCCAGCTGGCGTTCAGCGTGGAGACCCGGTCGCTGTCGATCAACCCGCAGTGGGTCAAGAACGACTGGGCCAAGAACCCGGACGTGTACAAGAACCTCAAGCTCGGCACCAGCTACGACGACTACTGCCAGCGGCTGGCCGAGTTCATCCACGCCCAGCTCGGCGACCAGGCCAAGACGGCGGACATGCTGGCCAAGATCCGCGACACCAGCACCACCTACCAGCTGCTGGTCCGCGACGCCGACCCGGTGAAGGCCAAGGCGATCACCGGCAGGTACGCGGCGGTCACCGGTTCCGCGCGGCAGCAGCGGGTCTACCCGGACGGCACCGTCGCGTCCAACGTCGTCGGCTATGCCAACTGGCGTGAGGACGCCAAGACCCCGCAGGGCCTGATCGGGCTGGAGAACTCGCTCGACGACACCCTCAAGGGCACCAACGGCACCAGCACCGTCGACACCGCCAACAACAGCGACGTCCAGCTGCCCGGCACCATCCGGGACGACAAGCCGGCCGTGCCCGGCTCCAACGTGCAGCTCACCATCGACGCCGACGTGCAGTACCAGGCGCAGAAGATGCTGGACGCCTACAAGACGACCAGCGGGGCCGCCGACGGCAGCATGGTCGTGATGGACGCCAAGACCGGCGAGGTCTACGCGCTGGCCGTCACCGACGGCTTCAACCCCAACAACTACGGCGACTACAAGCTGGAGCAGCTGGGCAACGCCGCCGTCTCCACGCCGTACGAGCCCGGTTCGGTGAACAAGGTCGTGACCGCCGCCGGGGCCATCGAGTACGGCATCGAGCAGCCCGACTCCGTCGTCGACGTGGCGTCGTCGTTCAAGATGGCCGACCGGACCGTCACCGACGCGTGGAACCACGGCGACGTGCAGATGACCTTCGCCGGCGTGATCGGCAAGTCCTCCAACATCGGCACCCTCGAGGTGGCCAAGAAGATCGGCGAGGACCGCTACGTCGACCTGCTGACCAAGTTCGGGCTCGGGCAGAAGACCGGCATCGGGCTGCCCGGCGAGAGCGCCGGCTCGGTGCCGCCGCGCAGCACGTGGTCCGGCTCCACCTTCGCCAACCTGCCCATCGGCCAGGGCCTGTCCATGACCCTGTTGCAGATGGCCGGCATGTACCAGGCCATCGCCAACGACGGCCTGCGCGTGCCGCCGCGGATCATCAAGTCCGTCACCAAGCCCGACGGCACCGTGGTGGCCACCCCCAAGCCCGATCCCGTGCCCGTGGTCAGCCCGCAGACCGCGAAGACCGTGCGGGACATGATGCGGGCCGTCATGCAGCGCGACCCCAAGGACAACCAGCAGAACGGCACCGGCTACCCGGCCGCGATCGCCGGCTACCAGCTGTCCGGCAAGACCGGCACCGCCCAGCAGCCCGACCCCGCCCTCGGCGGCCGGTACGGCAGCAGCAAGTACTGGATCACCTTCGCCGGCATCCTGCCGGCCGACAACCCCCGCCTGGTCGTCGGCATCATGATGGACCGGCCCAACTACACGATCCCGACCGTCGGCTCCTCGGCCGCGCCGCTGTTCCACCAGATCGGGACGTACCTGGTCCAGCACTTCCAGATCCCGATGTCGGCCACTCCGTCCCCGGTCGTCCAGCTTCAGCTGCCGTAGGGCTCCCGCTTTTTGCCACATGGGCTTCCCACCTGCGCCCTGGTGCCACATAGGAAGCGCATGTGGCACCCCGCCCACCCCCGCACCCGCCGTTTTGTCACATGCGCTCCTCATGTGACGCCTGGAGGCAAGTGAGGAGCGCATGTGGCGTTTGCCTGTGTGAAGGCGGTAGCCGGGTGGGGGATCGGACGTGTCAGCTGCGACGTTCGGCGTAGTGCGTTGGATTCGGGGCTCGGCTCTTCGGGTGACAGGCGTCGGCTCATTGACGCGGCGTCAGGTAGAAGGGAATGCCGGACTCGGGGAGGTGCGGATGGTCTGCGAGCAGCAAGCGGCGCGCTACTCGGACGTGTTCGTGGTGCGCGAGTTCCGTGCCGTGTTCGCGGCTCAGCTGCTGTCGGTGATCGGGGACCAGTTCGCCCGGGTGGCGCTGTCGGTGCTGGTGTTCAACCGCACGGGATCGCCGGGCCTGACCGCGCTGGCCTACGCGCTGACGTACCTGCCGGACCTGTTCGCGGGGCCGCTGCTGGCGGGCATCGCGGACCGCTACCCCCGCCGCACGGTGATGGTGGCGACGGACCTGGCCCGCGCGGTCCTGGTGGCCCTGATGGCGCTGCCGGGAGTGCCGTTCCCGCTGGTCTGCGCGCTGCTGGTGGGGGTGCACGCGCTGGGGGCGCCGTTCAGCGCGGCGAGGGCGGCGACGCTCGCGTCGATCCTCACCGGCGACCGCTACGTGCTGGGCACGGGCGCGGCGGACATGGTCGACCAACTGGCCCAGGTGCTGGGCTTCGTGGTCGGCGGCCTGGTGATCGTGGGCATGGGGCCGGACCGCGGCCTCCAGATCGACGCGGCGACGTTCCTGGTGTCGGCGGTGATCGTGCGGCTCGGCGTGCACGACCGCCCGGTGCCGGCGTTCCCGACGGTGCGCGACCCGGTGCAGCCGTGGTGGCCCTCGCTGGTGTCCGGCGCGGTGACGGTGTGGACGACGCCCAAGCTGCGGGCCCTGGTGATGCTGGCCTGCGTCGCCGGTTTCTACGTGACGATCGAGGCGCTGGCCGTCCCGTACGCGATGGACGTCATGGGCTCGGAGGGCGCGGTCGGCCTGCTGCTGGCGGCCGGCCCGGCCGGCACGATCGTGGGGATGTGGGCGATCAGCCGGCTGCTGCCCGGCCGACGCCTGCAACTGCTCGGCCCGCTGGCCGTCGCGGCGTGCCTTCCGTTGGTGCTCAGCGCTTTCCGGCCGTCCGTGCCGGTGATGGTTGCCCTTCTTGTCGTGTCCGGCATCGGCTCCGCGTATCACATGGTGGCCCGGTCGGCGTTCGTGCAGTCGGTGCCCGATCACGGCCGTGGCCAGGCGTTCGGGCTCGCGGTGACGGCGCTGCGCACGGCTCAGGGCACCGGCCTACTGCTCGCGGGCGTGTGCGCGGAGACCTTCGGCGCGCCGGCGGTGTTGTCCGGTGCCGGCATCACCGGCACACTGGTCGCGGCGGCGGCGAGCCTGACCTGGTACCAGGCTCGCCGTCGCCCGCGATAGTCCTCACCAGTTGTTGGCATCGTCCGACACGATGGAATTCCCTTCTGCCGCTGGGAAATCGTCTCCCGTTGCTACGCGTGACGCGGCGGTGACGGTTCACCGCGATGATGGGTCGCATGCCGCCGATCATCGACGCACCGTGCCCGCAGCTGGTCCCCGGCGACCCGGGCTACGACGACGCACGCCGGGTGTGGAACGGGGAGATCGACCGCAAGCCCGCGGTCATCGCCAAGGTCACCGGGCCCGCCGATGTGGCGGCCTGCCTTGCGTACGCCCGGTCCAACGGCCTTGACGTCACGGTCCGTGGCGGCGGGCACAACCTGGGCGGCGCGGCCGTCGCCGACGGGGCGGTGATGATCGATCTGAGCGGTCTGCGGACCGTGCACGTCGATCCCGAGACCCGGACCGCGCGGGCCGGCGGCGGGGCGCTCAACATGGACCTCGACGCCGCCACCCAGGCCCACGGCCTCGCCGTGCCGGCCGGGACGTACGCCGACACCGGCATCGGCGGGCTCACCCTCGGCGGCGGTTTCGGCTGGCTGACCGCCAGGCACGGCCTGGCCATCGACAATCTCATCTCCGCCGAGGTCGTGCTGGCCGACGGCCGGGTCGTCCGGGCATCGGCCGACTCGCACCCTGACCTGTTCTGGGCGCTGCGGGGCGGCGGCGGGAACTTCGGTGTCGTCACCGAGTTCGAGTACCGGCTGCACCCCGTCGGCCCGCTGGTGGACGCCGGCTTCTTCTTCTGGGAGCTCGACCGCGGCGTCGAGGCGCTGCGCCTGGTCCGCGAGCTGACGCCCACCCTCGGCGACACCGGTCTCATGATCGTCGGCATGACCGCCCCGCCGGCTCCGTTCGTGCCCGAGGAGCACCACGGCAAGCTCGGCTACGGCCTCATCCTGGCCGGCTTCGACGGCACCGAGGCCTTCGCCGCCTTGGCCAAGCGCGTCCGCGACGCCTTGCCGCCCCTGTTCGACATGGTGACTCCCCTGCCGTACACCGCTTTGCAGCACATGCAGGACGGCATCGGCTTCCGTGGCAACTTCGCCTACGAGAAGGCCGTCTACGCCGACGACCTCAGCGACGAGATCATCGACGTGTTGGTGAAGACCTTGCCCGGCAAGGCTTCTCCCATGACCGCCACCCCCACCGTGCTGTTGGACGGCGCCTACGCCGACGTTTCCGAGCACTCCACCGCTTTCGGCGGTCCCCGCCGCCGCGTCTTCGCCGTCGGCCTCACCGCCATCTGTCCCGTGCCCGAGCTCCTGGCCCCCGACCGGGCGTGGGTCCAGTCCGTCTGGGAGCAGCTGGTGCCCTTCGCCAACAACACCGGCAGCTACGTGAACTTCATGGCCGACTACGAGGCCGACCGCGTCAAGGTCTCCTACGGCCCGGCCAAGTACGCCACCCTGGCCCGCATCAAGGCCGCCTACGACCCCGACAACGTCTTCCGCCACAACGGCAACATCAAACCCGCGGTCGGCTGACTCACGCCGCGAACACTTGTTCCGTGCCGAATGCGATGTGCACCCGGCAAGTCGTGATCCATTTCACCACCGAGCAAACCTTTGCCCCCAAGACAAGTACCCGCGAGCCCGCTGTCCACATCGGCTCGCCGCTACCCCGTGTCCGGCTCGGCCCGCCCCTGCTTCGCACGGTTGCTGGATTTTTCGAGGGCCGCTACCGACGCGCCCCACCAATAAACCGGATGCGGCCCTCGAAAAATCCAGCAAGGGCGAGGCAGGGGCTTAAAGGGGCCGAGCCCCCGCGCGGAACGCGCGGCATAAGCACAGTAGCCTTCGGCGCGTGCCTGCCAACTCACCACCGGGCAAGGTCGCGACCGCCCCGCCCCGCCCGTCCAAGATCGAGCCGACCGCGCCCGCGCGGCTGGCCGAGGAGATCGGCGCGCGGCTGGTGCACGCCGACGCCGCGAGCCCCGTCACGGGAGTGACGCTGCGCGCCCAACACGTGCGGAGAGGCGACCTGTTCGCGGCGCTGCCGGGGGCGAGGGCGCACGGGGCGGACTTCGCGCACCAAGCGCTGGAAGCGGGCGCGGTGGCGGTGATGACGGACCCGGCGGGTGCGGAGCGGGAGTCGCTGAAAGGCGTCCCGGTGCTGGTGCACGACGACCCCCGCGGGGTGCTCGGTGCGGCGGCGGCGCAGGTGTACGGCAACCCCTCGCAACGGCTGAAGGTGCTGGGCGTGACGGGGACGTCGGGCAAGACGACCACGACGTACATGCTGGAAGCGGGCCTGGCGGCGGCGGGACTGACGACGGGCCTGGTCGGCGGCGTGGAGATGCGTATCGCCGGTGAGCGGATCGAGAGTGCGCTGACCACGCCGGAGGCCCCGGACCTCCAGGCGCTGTTCGCGGTGATGCTGGAGCAGGGCGTCACGCACGTGCCGATGGAGGTCTCCAGCCACGCCCTGGCCCTGGGCCGTGTGGGCGGCACGCACTACGCGGCCGGCGCCTTCACCAACCTCTCGCAGGACCACCTGGACTTCCACCCGGACATGGAGGACTACTTCCGCACGAAGGCGCAGCTGTTCGACGGCCGCGCCGACGTCGAGGTGGTCTGCACGGACACGCCATGGGGCGACCGGCTGGTCAAGCCGACGACGATCACCGTCTCCACGGCCCACGAGGCGACCTGGACGGCCACCGACATCGTGGTGTCCAAGTCCGGCTCGCAGACGTTCTACGCGCACGGCCACGGCCGCAAGCTGCCGGTGGAGATCCTGCTGGCCGGCTCGTACAACGTGGCCAACGCGCTGACGGCGATCGCGGTGCTGGACACCGTCGGCGTCGACGAGAAGGCCGTCGTGGCCGGCCTGGCCAAGGTGCAGGTGCCGGGCCGGATGGAACGGGTCGACCTCGGCCAGGACTTCACCGCGGTCGTGGACTACTCGCACAAGCCGGCCGCGGTGGCGCTGGCGCTGGACGCGGTACGGGCCCGCGCCGACGGCCGCGTCATCGTGGTGCTGGGCTGTGGCGGCGACCGCGACGCGGCCAAGCGCCCGCTGATGGGCGAGGCGGCGGCGGTCCGCGCCGACCTGACGATCGTCACAGACGACAACCCCCGCAGCGAGAACGCGTCTGACATCAGGGCGCAGATGCTCGCGGGCGTGCCGGCCGACCGACGCGACACGGTGGTGGAGATCGCCGACCGCCGGGAGGCCATCCGGTACGCCGTGGGCCACGCCCGCACCGGCGACGTGGTTGTCGTCGCCGGCAAGGGACATGAGACCGGCCAGGAGGTCGCAGGAGTGATCCACCCGTTCTCCGATCGGGACGAGCTGACCGCGGCGATCGAGGCCGCCCGGTGATCGAACTGACCCTGCGCGAGATCGCCGACGCGGTCGGCGGCCGCCTGCACAACGCCACCGGCGACGAACTGGTCACCGGTTCCGTCGAGTTCGACACCCGCAAGATCGAAAACGGCTCGCTGTTCGTGGCGCTGCCGGGCGAGCGCGTCGACGGCCACGACTTCGCGGCCAAGGCCGTCGACCAGGGCGCGGCCGCGGTGCTCGCGGCCCGCGAGGTCGACGCCCCGGCGGTGATCGTGCCGCCGGTGACCGACGCGCACTCCCGCTCGGTCGCGCTGACCGGCGACAAGGACGGCAGCGGCGCGGCCGTGCTGGCCGGCCTGGCCAAGCTGGCCCGCCACGTGGTGGACCGGCTGCCCGAGCTCACGGTCGTCGGCGTCACCGGCTCGTCCGGCAAGACCTCGACCAAGGACCTGATCGCCCAGGTGCTGGCCCCGCTGGGCGCCACCGTCGCGCCGCCCGGCTCGTTCAACAACGAGCTCGGCCACCCGTGGACGGTGCTGCGTGCGGACCGCGACACCCGGCACCTGGTGCTGGAGCTGTCCGCCCGCGGCCCGGGCCACATCGCGCACCTGTGCGAGGTGGCGCCGCCCCGCATCGGCGTCGTGCTCAACGTCGGGAGCGCTCACCTCGGCGAGTTCGGCTCCCGCGAGGGCATCGCCCAGACCAAGGGCGAGCTGGTCGAGGCCCTGCCCGAGGACGGCTTGGCCGTGCTCAACGCCGACGATCCGCTGGTCGCCGCCATGGCCAGCCGGACGAAGGCCCGGGTCGTCTTCGTCGGCGAGGACGAGAAGGCCGAGATCCGGGCCACCGACATCGTCCTCGACGAGCAGGCCCGGGCGACGTTCCACCTGGTCACGCCGCAGGGCGAGGCCGATGTGACGCTGGGCGTGCACGGGGCCCACCAGGTCGGCAACGCCCTGTCGGCCGTCGCGGTGGCGCTGGAGCTGGGCGCGACCGTCGAGCAGATCGCGCAGTGGCTGGGCAACGCGCAGCGGGTCTCCGAGCGTCGCATGGACGTGCGAACCCGTGCGGACGGCGTGACGGTCGTCAACGACGCCTACAACGCGAACCCCGAATCGGTGCGCGCGGCGCTGAAGAGCCTGGCCTCGATGGCCAGGGCCGGCGCGCAGCCGCGGCGCTCCTGGGCGGTGCTGGGCATGATGGGCGAGCTCGGCGACTCCCACGTCAGCGCGCACGACGAGATCGGGCGGCTGGCCGTGCGGCTGGACATCAGCCGGCTGGTCGTGGTCGGCGACGCGGCCCGGCCGATGCACCAGGGCGCCCATCTGGAAGGCTCGTGGGGCGAGGAGTCCGTGCTGGTGCCGGACGTCGCCGCGGCCGTTGCCCTGCTGCGTGACGAACTGCAACCCGGTGACGTCGTGCTGGTCAAGGCGTCCAAGTCCGAGGCCCTGTGGCGGGTCGCCGAGGAGCTGCTCAACACATGAAGAACATCCTGGTCGCGGCCGCCGTCGCGCTGGTCGTGTCCATCCTGCTCACGCCGTACCTGATCCGGGTGTTCTCCCGGCAGGGCTTCGGCCAGGAGATCCGTGAGGAGGGCCCGGACAGCCACAAGAAGAAGCGCGGCACGCCCACCATGGGCGGTGTCGCCATCCTGGTGGCGATGTGGGCCGGCTACCTGGTCTCCCACCTGTACAGCTACATGGCCAAGGGCCCGACCCAGGCCGACGTGCCGATCAGCATCACCGGCCTGCTCATCCTGTTCCTGACCTCGGCGCTGGGCCTGGTCGGCTTCCTGGACGACTTCATCAAGATCCGCAAGCAGCGCAACCTCGGCCTCAACGCCACGGCCAAGCTGGTCGGCCAGTTCGTCGCCACCATCACCTTCGCGCTGCTGGCCATCCAGTTCGCCAACCGCGACGGCATCTCGCCGGCCTCGGTGAACCTGTCCTTCGTGCGGGACATCTCGGTGATCTCGTTCGGCACCATCGGCTTCATCGTCTTCTGCTACGGCGTGGTCAGCGCCTGGTCCAACGCGGTCAACCTGACCGACGGCGCGGACGGCCTGGCCGCCGGCTCCTCGGCCATGGTGCTGGGCTCGTACGTGATCATCTCGTTCTGGCAGTTCCGCTACAACTGCGGCACGGTGTCCACCCTCGGCTGCTACATCGTGCGCGACCCGCTGGACGTGGCCCTGGTCGCCGCGTCGGCGATGGCCGGCTGCATCGGCTTCCTGTGGTGGAACGCCGCCCCGGCCAAGATCTTCATGGGCGACACCGGCTCGCTGGCCCTCGGCGGCCTGGTCGCCGGCCTGTCCATGGTCACCCGCACCGAGCTGCTGATGATCATCATCGGCGGCCTGTTCGTGGTCGAGGTGGTCTCGGTCTCGAGCCAGATCGCGGTCTTCCGCACGACCCGGCGACGCCTGTTCCGGATGGCCCCGTTCCACCACCACTTCGAACTCGCCGGGTGGGCCGAAACCACGGTGATCATCCGGTTCTGGCTGCTCGCCGGGATCTGCTGCATGTTCGGCCTCGGCCTGTTCTACAGCGACTGGCTGAGCCTGAGTGGCTGACGGCATGCGGGTTCTGGTCGCGGGGGCCGGCGTCACCGGCCCCTCGGTGGTCCGCGCGCTGCTGCGGGACGGCGCGCGGGTCACGGTCACCGACGGCAACGCCGAACGGCTGGCCAAGCTGGCCCAGGATGGTGTTGAACTCATCGTCGGCCTGACCGAGCCGCCGGCCGGCACCGACCTCGTGGTCACCGCGCCGGGCTGGAAGCCGACCGCGCCGCTGCTGGTCGCGGCGGCCGAGGCCGGCATCGAGGTCATCGGCGACGTGGAGCTGGCCTGGCGGCTCTGCCAGCGGATGGACACGCCGCCGGCCTGGCTGGTCGTGACCGGCACCAACGGCAAGACCACCACCGTCGGCATGCTGGAGTCGATCCTGCTCGCCGCCGGCCTGGACGCCGTGGCCTGCGGCAACATCGGCCTGCCGGTGCTGGAGGCGTTGGAGCGCGAGCCGCGGGTGCTTGCGGTGGAGCTGTCCAGCTTCCAGCTGCACTGGGCGCCGTCGGTGCGTCCGGACGCGGGGGCGCTGCTCAACATCGCCGAGGACCACCTGGACTGGCACGGCTCGCTGGAGGCATACGCCCAGGCCAAGGCCCGGGTGTTCACCGGTGCGGTGGCCATCGGCGGCGTCGACGACCCGTACGTGGCCAAGCTGCTGATCAACGCCCCGGCCCCGCGCAAGGTCGGCGTCACCCTGGACGAGCCGATCGAGGACCAGCTCGGCCTGGAGAACGGCAAGCTGGTCGACCGCGCCTTCGGCGACGAGGCGCTCGTCGACGCCGCCGACGTCACCCCCGGCGGCCCGCCCGGTCTGACCGACGCCCTGGTGGCGGCGGCCGTGGCCCGGGCCTACGGCGTGCCGGCGCAGGCGGTGGCCGACGGCCTCAAGGCCTACCAACCCGCGGCGCACCGCGCGGCCGTGGTGGCCGCGCACGACGGCATCACCTACGTGAACGACTCCAAGGCGACCAACCCGCACGCGGCGGCGGCGTCCATCCGCGCCCACGACCGCGTGGTGTGGATCGCCGGCGGCCTGCTCAAGGGCGCCTCCGTGGACGACCTGGTGGCCGAGGCCGCGCCCCGGCTGGCCGGCGTGGTGCTGATCGGGCAGGACCGGGACGTGATCGCGGCCGCGCTGGCGCGACACGCGCCGGATGTCCCGGTGCGCCAGGTGGCCCCGGGAGACGATGACGCCATGACGAGGGTGGTTGAGCTGGCGGGCGCCCTGGCGCGTCCAGGCGATGTCGTGCTGCTGGCGCCGGCGGCGGCATCCATGGACATGTTCACCGACTACGGCCATCGGGGGCGAGCGTTCGCCGAGGCGGTGCTGACCCGCCTCGGGCTGTCGACATGACGACCACGACGGCCAAGACCAGGGCCAAGCGCGGCCGGGTCGGCGCGCTGCGGCAGGGCCTGACCGCGTGGCTGAGCCGGCCGCTGGCCTCGTTCCACCTGCTGCTGGCCGTGTTCGGCCTGCTCGCCGTGATCGGCCTCGTGATGGTGCTGTCCGCGTCGGCGGTGCAGGACGCGCAGAAGACCACGCTGTCCAGCTTCGGCAAGCCGCTGCTGCTGGACGGCCTCGGTCTGATCGGCTTCTACCTCGGGCTGCGCGTCCCGCTGCGCTGGCTGCGCCAGTTCAGCCCCACCCTGCTGCTGATCGCCGCCGGCCTGCTGGCCCTCGTGCTGACCCCGCTGGGCTCGGGCGCCAACGGCCGTGAGCACTCCTGGTTCACGCTCGGCTCGCTGTCCTTCCAGCCGGTCGAGCTGGCCAAGGTGGCGCTGGCGCTGTGGGGTGCGCACGTGCTCGTGACCAAGCGGGCGCTGCTGAGCCAGTACCGGCACCTGCTGGTGCCGCTGGTGCCGGTGTCCATGGTGCTGTTCGCGCTGATCATGTTGCAGCCCGACCTCGGCAGCACGGTGAGCCTGGGCATCGTGCTACTGGCCCTGCTCTGGTACGTCGGCGCGCCGATGCGCATGTTCGCCGTGGTGCTGGGCAGCGCCGCCGCCGCCGTGATCGTGTCGTCCATCGGCAGCGGCTACCGCAACGACCGCCTGTCCGTCTTCCTCAACCCCGGCTCGGACCCGCTCGGCGCCGGCCAGCAGCCGCTGCAGGCGCTGTACGCGCTGGCCGACGGCGGCCTGTTCGGCCGCGGCCTCGGCCAGGGCGCGGCCAAGTTCGACTACCTGTCCAACGTCCAGAACGACTTCATCTTCGCCCTCATCGGCGAGGAGCTGGGCTTCATCGGCGCGCTCGTGGTGCTCGGGCTGTTCGCCATGCTGGCCGTGGTCGGCCTGCGGATCGCCGCCCGCAACACCGACCCGTGGATCCGGCTGGTGGCCTCCGCGCTGACCGCGTGGGTGGTCGGCCAGGCCGCCATCAACGTCGGCTACGTGATCGGGTTGCTTCCCGTCACGGGTATCACACTGCCGCTCATTTCTGCGGGTGGCACGTCGATCGTGATAACCATGATGGCGTTCGGGATTCTCGCCAACTGCGCTCGCAACGAGCCGGACGCGGTGGCGGCGCTGCGCTCGCTCGGCCCCGGCCGGGTCGGCGGTCTGCTGCGTCTGCCGGCGCCCGAGCCGTACCGGCCGCCTGCCCGGCGCAAGCCGGTGCGACCATCGACACCGCCGCGTGGTGCGGCGCGCACCGGTGGCAGCCGGGCCGCCGCGCCCTCGCCCGAGGAGCGGCGACGGGTGCACCGCTCTGCGCCGCCGACCGAGTACCGGCGGCGTAGCGCCTGGCGCTCCGGCCACGGACGTTCGACAGAAGGAGGACGGCGTTGACCGCCCCAGACCGGATGGGCCCCTGCGTTGTCGTCGCGGGCGGCGGGACCGCCGGCCACATCGAGCCGGCGCTGGCCCTGGCCGACGCCGTGATGCGGGCCCGGCCCGACGCCCGGGTGGTCGCGCTGGGCACCGCGCGCGGCCTGGAGAGCAAGATCGTGCCGGCCCGCGGCTACCAGCTGGAGATGATCCCGCCGGTGCCGATGCCCCGTAAGCCCTCGCCCGACCTGCTCAAGCTGCCGCTGAAGGTGCGGGAGTCGATCAAGCAGACCAAGGCCGTGCTGGACCGGGTCGGCGCGGACGTGGTCGTCGGCTTCGGCGGCTACGTGTCGCTGCCGGCCTACCTCGCCGCCCGCGGCAAGGTGCCGATCGTCGTGCACGAGGCCAACGCGCGGGCCGGCCTGGCCAACAAGGTCGGCGCGAAGTTCGCCGAGAAGGTGGCCGCCGCCGTGCCGGGCTCGGGTCTGCCCGACGCCCAGGTGATCGGCATCCCGCTGCGGCACTCCATCACGTCCATGGACCGCGCCTCGCTGCGCGCCCAGGCCCGCCAGTACTTCGGTCTGCACCCGACCGCCCCGGTGCTGTTCGTGTCCGGCGGCTCGCAGGGCGCGCGGTCGCTGAACGACGCGGTGTCCAATGCCGCCGCCATGTTCGCCCGTGCCGGCGTCGGCGTGCTGCACGCCCACGGCCCCAAGAACTCCCTTGTGGTGCAGGACGTTCCCGGCGCGCCGCCGTATGTGGCCGTGCCGTACGTGGAGCGGATGGACCTGGCCTACGCCGCCGCTGACCTGATGCTGTGCCGCTCCGGCGCGATGACCGTGGCCGAGGTGTCGGCGGTCGGGCTGCCGGCGGTGTTCGTGCCGCTGCCGCACGGCAACGGCGAGCAGGCGCTGAATGCGCAGCCCATCGTCGAGGCCGGCGGCGGGCTGCTGATCCCTGACGCGGAGCTCACGCCCGAGCGGGTCGTGGACGAGGTGCTGCCGCTAGTCGGCGACCGCACGCGACTGGCCGTGATGAGCAACGCCGCCCGGTCCGGTGGTCACCGGGTGGCGGCCGACGTGTTGGCCCAGATGGTTCTCTCGGTGGTGAACAAGTGATTCCGCCCATCCACTTCGTCGGCATCGGTGGCGCCGGCATGAGCGGCATCGCCCGCATCCTGCTGGCCCGTGGCGTCGAGGTGTCCGGTTCGGACGCCAAGGACTCGCGCACCGTGCTCGCCCTGCGGGCGCAAGGCGCGCGTATCGAGCTCGGGCACGCCGCTTCGCATCTCGGTGACGCCAAGACGCTCGTGATCTCCACGGCCATCAAGCCTGACAACCCCGAGTTGGTCGAGGCCAAGGCGCGTGGCATCACCGTGCTGCACCGGTCGCAGGCGTTGGCGTCGTTGATGGTCGGCCGCCGCGCTGCCTGCATCGCCGGCACGCACGGCAAGACGTCCACGACGTCGATGCTCACGGTGGCGTTGCAGCACTGCGGCGTCGACCCGTCGTTCGCGATCGGTGGCGATCTCAACGAGTCCGGGGCCAACGCGCACCACGGCACCGGCGACATCTTCGTGGCCGAGGCCGACGAGAGCGACGGCTCCTTCCTGGTCTTCGAGCCGTCGGTCGCCGTGGTCACCAACGTGGAGGCCGATCACCTCGACCACCACGGCACCGTCGAGGCGTACGTCGGCGTGTTCGACGCCTTCGTGCAGCGCATCGAGCCCGACGGCGTGTTGATCGCCTGCTCCGACGACGCCGGTTCGGCCGCGCTGGCCGACCGGGCGGAGAAGCTCGGCGTGCGGGTCCTGCGCTACGGCGCCGACGGCCCCGACGCTCGGATCCTGTCGTACACGCCGGTCGACACCGGTGGCCTTGCCGTGGTGGAGATCGGCGGCCAGCAGGTCGAGGTGCGGACCGCGGTGCCCGGTTCCCACATGGCGTCCAACGCCGTCGCGGCACTGTTGGCCGGCCTCGAACTCGGTGCCCCGCTTGAGGGTTTGCTGGCCGGACTGGCCGCCTTCGGCGGTGTGCGGCGTCGGTTCGAGTTCAAGGGCGTCGCCGGCGGCGTTCGCCTGTACGACGACTACGCCCATCACCCCACCGAGGTCGCCGCCGCGTTGAAGGCCGCCCGCCCCGTCGCCGGTGACGGCCGGATGCTGGTGATCTTCCAGCCGCACCTGTACTCGCGGACCCGGGAGTTCTCGACCCAGTTCGGCGCGGCGCTGGCCTTGGCCGATGAGGTCATCGTGCTCGACGTCTACGGGGCCCGTGAGGACCCCATGCCCGGCGTCACCGGGGCCCTCGTCGCCGACGCGGTGACCTTGCCCGAGGGGGCCGTGCACTACGAGCCGTCCTTCGACCGGGTGCCCGGCCTGGTCGCCGGTCTGGTCAAGCCCGGCGACCTGGTGCTCACCATGGGCGCCGGCGACGTGACCATGCTCGGTCCCGAGATCATCGCCGCGCTATGACCGAGGACGACCCGGCCCGCCGCCGCCCCGCCGATTCCGACGGGGCGAGTTCGGCGCGCGGCTCGGACCGCGCCGGCTCCGGCGAGTCCCGTTCGGACCGCGCGGGCTCGGGTCGTTCCGCTTCGGATCGGTCGGCCTCTGATCGTGCGGGTTCGGCGCGGCCGGGCTCCGACCGTGCCGTGTCGGGCCGGGTCGGGTCGGGCTCCGCCCGACCCGGGCGTGGCGGCGATCGCCCGGACCGCGGCGATCGTGGTGACCGTGCCGACCGCTCGGACCGTGGCGGGGAGCGGTCCGTGCGTGGTCGTCGCACCAGCGGCGAGCGCGTCGTCTCCGACCGGGGCCGCCGGGTCTCCGATCGCGGCCGGCTGCGTCGCCGTGGCGCGCAGCGGGGGCGCATCATCCGCCGCCGCGTCATCGCCCTGACCCTGGTCATCGGCACCCTCGGCCTGCTCTACGGCGTCTACTTCACGCCGCTGCTCGGCGTCCGCTCGGTCGAGGTGCTCGGCACCAAAGACCTGACCAAGCCCCAGGTTCTCGACGCGGCGGCGGTGCCGTCGGGCAACCCGATGCTGACGATCAACCTGGCCGCCATCCGCGACCGGGTGGCGGCGCTCAACCGGGTCGCCTCGGTCAACGTCTCCCGGTCCTGGCCGGCCACGGTCCGCATCGACGTCGCCGAGCGGGTGGCCGTCGGCGTGATCAAGACCCCGACCGGCGCGCATCTGGTCGACCACACGGCCAAGGACTTCGCCACGGTCGCCTCGGCGCCGGCCGGCCTGCCCGAGCTCCAGCTGACCAGCTCCGCCGCCGATGACCCGACCGCCGTCGCCGTCGTCCAGGTGCTGATGGCGGTGCCGGACAAGATCCGGGCCGAAGTGCTGTCGGTGTCGGCGAAGTCGCCGAACTCGGTCGTGCTGTCGCTGTCGGCCGGCCGACAGGTCCGGTGGGGCGGCGTCGCCGACTCCACCCGCAAGGCCGGCGTCCTCACCGCCCTGATGACCCAGCCCGGCAAGGTGTACGACGTCTCCAGCCCGCAGCTGGCGACGATCTCCAACCCCTGACCCCGGCGAGTCCCGCCCACAGTCACACCGAACACCGGAAACCGATTCACACTTTCGCCCTGACGCTAGGCGGGACTCGCGGGGGTCCATCCTGTCTTCAGACCGGCCCCGGACAACGGAACCACGACCTCGCCCCAGGCCCCGTAGCTCGCCCGCGCGGCCGCCCAGCACACGGCGGCGGTGTCCTCCACGTACCACCCGCGCCGGGCCAGTTCCGACCGGCCGGCCAGCACCTGCTCCTCGGTCACGGTCACGATCTCGTCCACCGCGGCGAGAATCTCGGCCCCACGGGCCGGCGCGGCGATGGCGATGCCCTCGGCGATGGTCGGCGACGACTCGACGGCCAGCGGCTTCGCCGAGCCCGTGCGCCAAGCGGCAGCCAACGGTGCACAGTTCGCTGCCTGTACGGCCACGATTCGCGGGGCCGTCGGGATCAAGCCGGCGGCCAGCAACCCTGCCACCGCTCGGGTGACACCGAGGACCAGAGTCCCGTTCCCCACCGGCAGCACCAGAGTCTCGGGCAGCCGCCCGCCCAGCTGCTCCCACACCTCGAAGCCGTAGGTCGCGGTGCCGAGGTGGAACACCGGGTTGTAGACGTGGCTGGCGTAGAACGAATCGCCGGCCTCGACCGCCTCGATCGCCGCGGCGGCGGTCGCCTCCCGGTTGCCCGGCACCAGGTTCACGCTCGCCCCGTGCGCCCTGACCTGGGCGATCTTCTTCGGCGACGTCGAATCCGGCACGAAGATCTCGGCCGGCAGCCCGACCCGGGCGGCATAGGCCGCGACCGCCGTGCCGGCGTTGCCGCTGGAGTCGGCGATCACCTTTGACGCCCCGGCAGCCAACGCCTGCACGATCAGCAGCACCACCCCGCGGTCCTTGAACGACAGCGTCGGAGCGGCGTACTCGACCTTCACCGAGATGTCGTCGCCGGCGGACAGCAGTGGCGTGATTCCCTCACCGAGCGTGGCCGACCGCCAGAGCTCGGCCGGCACGCCGAGGGCCTCGGCATACCGCCAGGTCGTCAGCGGGCGGCCGGCCAGCTCGGCCGGCGGCACCGGGGCCGCGGGCGGCTCGGCCAGCCGCATCGGCACGCCGCAGCAGCGCCACGCCGGATCGGTGAACTCGAACTGTCGACCGCACTCGGGGCACACCCGCACCGGACCCGTCACGTCCCCACCGTACTGGCTACCCACCGTGACCGCGGCCGGGTTGGAGGTGATCTCCGTCCGAGACCCCGTCTCGCCGTATTCCACAAGTGGGGCGGCGATGTCCGGGAACTCACCCGACCTCGCCCCGCACCACACGGGTGACGGCCGCACAGACTACGCTCTGCATTGCGTGGTTCGGCGTGAACGCCGTACTCGGGGACATGCCTGAAAGAGGTGCGGCCGACGCTCGGCCGTCTAAGACCTGGGTCCGTGTTCGGCGTGGCTGCTGGACCGTCGCACCTGTGGTGCATACCGTCCACCCCAATGTCGGGGTTGACATAACTCGAAGCCTTTGGTTGAGGTCGAGAGTTTGACCGGAGCCTGGCCGGGGGCGGCCAGGACGGGAAGGTGACCACCGCAGGACGAGAGCTCGAGTACCACGATCAGGAAGGCGGATCCGATGACGCCCCCGCACAACTACCTCGCGGTGATCAAGGTCGTCGGCATCGGCGGCGGCGGCGTCAACGCCGTGAACCGCATGATCGAGGTCGGGCTCAAGGGCGTCGAGTTCATCGCGGTGAACACCGACGCCCAGGCGCTGCTGATGTCCGACGCCGACGTCAAGCTGGACATCGGCCGCGAGCTGACCCGCGGTCTCGGCGCCGGCGCCAACCCCGAGGTCGGGCACAAGGCCGCCGAGGACCACCGCGAGGAGATCGAGGAGGTCCTCAAGGGGGCCGACATGGTCTTCGTGACGGCCGGCGAGGGCGGCGGCACGGGCACCGGCGGCGCGCCGGTGGTCGCCTCCATCGCCCGCAAGCTCGGCGCGCTCACCATCGGTGTGGTCACGCGGCCGTTCAGCTTCGAGGGCAAGCGCCGCGCGAAGCAGGCCGAGGACGGCATCACGCAGCTGCGCAACGAGTGCGACACCCTGATCGTCATCCCCAACGACCGGCTGCTGCAGCTGGGCGACGTGGGCGTGAGCCTGATGGACGCCTTCCGCTCCGCGGACGAGGTGCTGCTGTCCGGTGTCCAGGGCATCACCGACCTGATCACCACGCCCGGTCTGATCAACCTGGACTTCGCCGACGTGAAGAGCGTCATGTCCGGGGCCGGCAGTGCCCTGATGGGCATCGGCTCCGCCCGCGGCGAGGGCCGGGCCGTGCAGGCGGCGCAGAAGGCGATCAACTCGCCGCTGCTCGAGGCGTCCATGGACGGCGCGCACGGCGTGCTGCTGGCCATCGCCGGCGGCTCCGACCTCGGCCTCTTCGAGATCAACGAGTCGGCGTCGCTGGTGCAGGAGGCGGCCCACCCGGACGCCAACATCATCTTCGGCACGGTGATCGACGACTCGCTCGGCGACGAGGTGCGGGTCACGGTGATCGCCGCCGGCTTCGACAGCGGCGGGCCCACCCACAAGAAGCTGGAGCCGACCGCGCTGACCTCGCCCCCGAGGTCGCCGACGGCCACCGCCGTCGCGGAGTCCGGGCAGCTCAGCGCTCCCCAGCCGCAGGCCCAGCCGGTCCAGCAGCACACGCCGCCGCCGGTCCAGCAGCACGTCGCGCCGCAGCCGTCCAACGGCTACACCGCCGTGCCGCCGCCCAGCAGCGGCTACCAGCCGCAGAGCACCATGGGCCAGGGTTCGATGGGCCAGGGCGGCCAGGGCAACTCCGGCCTGCCGCCGGTGAGCCGCCCCAGCTCGGGCAACGGCTACCCGGCCACGCCGGAGCGGCACGGCTCGCTGCCGTCCCGCGCGGTCCCGCTGCCCGAGGACCCCGACGACGAGGTCGACGTCCCCCCTTCATGCGCCGCTGACCCAACCTCACTTCTTGGCCACCTGAGTGGCTCACTTGGCCTCCACGGCCAAGTGAGCCACTCAGGTGCGTCACAAGGGCGACGGGGAGAATCAAGCCATGCGCGTTCGTCGAGTCGTCACGACCAGGGCCGGTGGCCGGTCCAAGGCCCCCTACGAGTCGTTCAACCTGGGTGATCACGTCGGTGACGACCCGGCGGCGGTGCGGGCCAACCGGGAGCGGCTGGCCACCGAGCTCGGCGTGGACCGGCTGGTGTGGATGGAGCAGGTGCACGGCCGGACCGTGACGACCGTGGACGGTCCGCTGGACGAACCGGCCGAGGCGACCGACGCCCTGGTCACCAACCGGCCGGGCCTGGCGCTGGTGGCGCTGGTCGCCGACTGCGTGCCGGTGCTGCTGGCCGACGCCGAGAACGGGGTGGTGGCCGCCGTGCACGCCGGCCGGGTCGGGGCCCGGGTGGGCGTGGTGCCGGCGGCCGTCGCGGCGATGGTCGAGGCCGGCGCCAAGGCCGAGCAGATCGAGGTGCTGCTGGGCCCGTCGGTGTGCGGCGAGTGCTACGAGGTCCCGGCGGCGATGCGGGACGACGTGGAGGCCCACCTGCCGGGCAGCGCGACCAAGTCCCGCAAGGGCACGCCCGCCCTCGACCTGCGGGCCGGGCTGTGGCGGCAGCTGGCCGGCCTCGGCGTGGCCCGGATCGGCGTCGACCCGCGCTGCACGGTCGAGGACAAGACCCTGTTCAGCCATCGGCGCGACGGTCAGACCGGCCGGCTGGCCGCCGTGACCTGGATCGACGCATGAGCCGTCGGGATCAGCTGGCCGAGGGCCTCGCCGCCGTCCGGGAGCAGATCGCCGACGCCTGCCGGGCCGCCGGCCGTAGCCCCGATGAGGTGAAACTGCTCGCCGTCACCAAGACGTTCCCGGCGTCCGACGCGATCTTGCTGGCGGACCTCGGCGTGACCGACTTCGCCGAGAACCGGGACCAGGAGGCCGCCCCGAAGGCGGCCGAGGTGGCGCTGGCCCTGCCCGAAACGTCCGTTCGGTGGCACATGGTGGGCCGGATGCAGCGCAACAAGGCTCGCTCGATCGTGGGATGGGCCGACGAGGTGCAGTCCGTTGACTCGCCCAGGCTGGCCGCTGCGCTCGCGAAGGCCGTCGCGGGGGCCCGGACCAGGGGACCCGGGCCGAGCCGCTCAGCGTGCTGATCCAGGCCAGCCTGGACGGTGACACCGAGCGCGGTGGCGTTGCGCTGTCGGGACTCCTGGAGCTGGCCGACGAGATAGGCCGTTCGAGTGAACTGATCTTGCGCGGTGTGATGGGAGTCGCACCATTGTCGATGGATCCAGCAGCGGCCTTCGAACTCCTGTCCAAGGCAGCAGCGAGGGTACGAGCCGATCATCCGACGGCCGTCGAGCTCTCCGCCGGCATGACGGGCGATCTAGCTGCGGCGATCGGACAGGGATCCACGTGCGTGCGTGTCGGAACGGGTTTGCTGGGGTACAGAGGGCTAGCCTCGCCGTAGGCGGTGGGGAACCCGGGCGCGTCGCCGCGCGTCCAGGTCGTCGGGGAGTCGCGGAGGAAGGGCTGGCATGAGTGCGCTTCAGAAGCTGAAGGCCTACTTCGGGATGGTGCCGGGCGACGACATGGACGGCTACGACGAGGACGGCCGCTACGTCGCCGACTACCGGGACGACTACGACGACCGCAACCGCGATGATCGTTCTGGCCGCGGCGACGACTACGATCGCTACTCGAGCGGTCGGCCACGCTCGGGCGGCAGCACGCTGTCGGCCCGCTCGTCCTACCGCGCCGACTACGACGAGGACGGCTACGAGCTGCCCGAGGACCGGCCCCGTGGCCGCCGCAGCTGGGCGACCGAGGCGCCGACCCACGGCGCGCTCGCGGTCGAGCCCAAGCACGAGCCGGTCACGCGACTGCGGCCGGCCCAGGATCCGGTGGCACACCCCTTGGCCAAGATCATCACCCTGCATCCGCGCAGCTACACCGAGGCGCGGACCATCGGCGAGCACTACCGGGACGGCACGCCGGTGATCATCAACCTGACCGACATGGACAACGCGGACGCCAAGCGGCTGGTCGACTTCGCCGCCGGGCTGGCCTTCGCGCTGCGCGGCAGCATGGACAAGGTCACCAACAAGGTGTTCCTTCTCTCACCGCCGAACACGGACGTGACGGCCGAGGACCGCAGGCGCCTCGCGGAGGGTGGCTTCCTCCCCAAGTCATGACGGATGGCACAGTGGTGGCGTGCAACCGGTCTTCGTGGTCGTCTACTACGTGCTGTTCTTCTTCTGGCTGCTGCTCTCGGCGCGCCTGGTCGTGGAGTACGTCCGGGCGTTCTCCCGGGAGTGGCGGCCCGCCGGCGGGGTTGCGGTCACGCTGGAGACCATCTACACAGTGACAGACCCGCCGGTCCGGTTGGCCCGTCGCGTGATACCGATGGTACGAATCGGGGGCGTCGGGCTGGACCTATCGATTATGGTCGTGTTCCTGCTTGTGTACATACTGATGCAACTGAGCCTGAATCTGACGCATACATCCTGATGCGGCTGACGCAGCCCGGGTGACGGGGATCCCGACGCTGCACCGGTCGTGACTGCCGTGAGGTGATCTGATGCCGTTGACCCCCGCTGACGTGCACAACGTCGCGTTCAGCAAGCCTCCTATCGGGAAGCGGGGCTACAACGAGGACGAGGTTGACGCCTTCCTCGACCTGGTTGAGGGCGAGCTGGCCCGCCTGATCGAGGAGAACTCCGACCTGCGCGCCCAGGTCGAGCAGCTGGACTCCCAGCTGGAGGCCGCGCGCGCCGACCTGGACGACGCCCGGAGCAAGGTCGGCAGCGGCCCCATGCCCGGCCGCGAGGAACCCCGTCGCCTCGCTTCCGTCCCGCCGCCGTCGGTGATGGAGCAGACCACGCCCGGTGGTGATCACCACGTGCAGGCGGCCAAGGTCCTGGGGCTGGCCCAGGAGATGGCCGACCGGCTCACCGGTGAGGCCAAGGGCGAGGCGGACTCGATGCTGGCCGAGGCCCGCACCAAGTCCGAGCAGCTGCTCTCCGAGGCGCGGGCGAAGGCCGACACCATGGTCAACGAGGCGCGTACCCGCGCCGAGACCATGCTCAACGACGCCAGGACCCGGTCCGAGACCCTGGAGCGCAACGCCAGGGAGAAGGCCGCGGCGCTGGACCGCGACGCGCAGCGCAAGCACGCCGAGGTGATGGGCAACATCACCCAGGAGAAGAACGCGCTGGAGAAGAAGATCGACATGCTCCGCACCATGGAGCGTGAGTACCGGACCCGGCTCAAGAGCCTGCTCGAGTCGCAGCTGGCCGAACTGAACGACCGCACCTCGGCCGCCCCCAGCGAGGGACGCCAGAGCGGTGGCTACACGTTCGGCGCCCGCGCCGAAGCCGGCTGAGCTGGATCTGAGGCTCCAAAGACGGCAGACCCGCTGGCTGGGTCTGCTCGCGATGACACGCGTCAACCAACAGGAACGCGTCATTACGCCATCTGGAACGGCGTGGTGACGTAGGGTCGCCGGGTGTCGTCGAACAACCCAGCGTCGTCCAGCGGTGGCGGTAGGGAATCCTCCGGGCTGCTGTACGTCGTGCTGCTGTGCGTGCTGGCCGCGTTCGCGCTGCTGGTGGTCGCGCTCGTGTCCACCCAGATCCTGTGGGCGTGGGGCTCGGTCGCGCTCAGCGTCGTCGGCGCCGCGGTGCTGCTGCTGGACTGGCAGCGCCGGCGTCGCGCTGGCGCGCGCCCACCCGTGAGCGAGGCGGCTGTCGCCGGCAAGACCGTCGACGGCGGAGACGACGATTCTGATGCGGACCCCCAGGAAGACGAGGGTGGACCGGGAGAATCGCAGGCTACAGGTGATCTTGACAGCGTTGCCACCGGGGGTGTCCGAGTCGGCACGAATCGTGATGATCAGCCAGAACCGGCCGAGGAGGACACCGACGCGGCCGACGCGCTGGTCGTCTCCGAGCTGACCGACGAGGTGCTGGTGCTCGACGAGCGCCCCCGCTACCACCTCGCCGGCTGCGCCTGGGTCGGCGACCGCCCGACCATCCCGCTGCCGGTCGACGAGGCCCGGCAACTGGGCTTCACCCCCTGCGCCGCGTGCACCCCCGACGCCAAGCTCGCCGCCGCCGCCCGCAAGTAACCCCCAGATGCCACATGCGCTTCCTATGTGGCATCTGAGCGCAAGTGGGAAGCGCATGTGGCAGCGGGGGCGAAGTGATTTGCGGGGGCGCGTTACGCTTGGCAGAGCACAGGCGTCGATCCGGCCATCACCGGGGAGCCTCCGGAAGAACGGGCCGCCAGGCCTCAGTAGAACCGGACGGGTGGGCCCGTCACAGCCCGCAAACGAGTGGCCGCCACCTCGCTGGCGGCAATCGGGGTGGTACCGCGGTGCGCGCGAGCGCGTCGTCCCCGTCAGGACTGACGACGGGACCGCGAGGAGCAGCAACCGATGGCCTACCCACTCGAATCCTTCCCGGCTGGCTCTCAGAGCGGCGGCGTGCCCGCGCAGCCGTCGTTCCCCCAGCTCGAGCAGGCCGTCCTCGACTACTGGGGCAAGGACGGGACCTTCCAGGCCAGTGTGGACGGTCGCCCGGCCGGCGAGAACGGCGGCAACGAGTTCGTCTTCTACGACGGCCCGCCCTTCGCCAACGGCCTGCCGCACTACGGCCACCTGCTGACCGGCTACGCCAAGGACGTCGTCCCGCGCTACCAGACCATGCGCGGCAAGCACGTCGAGCGCCGCTTCGGCTGGGACTGCCACGGCCTGCCGGCCGAGGTCCGGGCCGAGAAGGAGCTGGGCATCTCCTCCAAGGCCGAGATCGAGGCGCTCGGCGTGGACAAGTTCAACGACGCCTGCCGCACCTCGGTGCTGCGCTACACCGACGAGTGGCGCGACTACGTCACCCGCCAGGCCCGCTGGGTCGACTTCGACAACGACTACAAGACGCTCGACCTCGACTACATGGAAAGCGTCATGTGGGCGTTCAAGACCTTGTGGGACAAGGGTCTTGTCTACGAGGGCTTCCGCGTCCTGTGGTACTGCTGGCGCTGCGAGACGCCGCTGTCCAACTCCGAGACCAAGATGGACGACACCTACCGCGACCGGCAGGACCCGGCCGTCACGGTGGGCATGCGCCTCGAGACCGGCGAGCTGGCCCTGATCTGGACGACCACGCCGTGGACGCTGCCGTCCAACCTGGCCATCGCCGTGCACCCGGACGTCGACTACGTGACCGTCGAGGCCAACGGCGAGAAGTACGTGCTCGCCGAGGCTCGGGTCCGCGCCTACGCCCGTGAGCTGGGCGAGGAACCGACCGTGCTGGCCCGCTTCAAGGGTGCCGACCTGCTCGGCCGCCGCTACACGCCGGTGTTCGACTTCTTCGCCGGCCGGCCCAACGCGCACCAGGTCCTGTCGGCCGACTACGTCACCACCGAGGACGGCACCGGCCTGGTCCACATCGCGCCGGCCTTCGGTGAGGAGGACAAGGCCGTCACCGACGCCGCCGACATCGAGCCCGTGGTGCCGGTGGACGCGCGCGGTCGGTTCACCGCTGAGGTTGCGCCCTACGCGGATCTCCAGGTGTTCGAGGCCAACAAGCCCATCATCAAGGATCTGCGCGAGCGTGGCGTCCTCCTCAGGCATGAGACCTACGACCACTCGTACCCGCACTGCTGGCGCTGTGACACGCCGCTGATCCAGCGTGCGGTGTCGTCCTGGTTCGTGGCCGTGACCAAGTTCCGGGACCGCATGGTCGAGCTCAACCAGGGCATCAACTGGGTGCCCGACCACGTCCGGGACGGCCAGATGGGCAAGTGGCTGGCCAACGCCCGTGACTGGAACATCTCCCGCAACCGGTTCTGGGGCTCGCCGATCCCGGTGTGGATGTCCGACGACCCGGCCTACCCGCGCACCGACGTCTACGGCTCGCTGGACGAGCTGGAGCGGGACTTCGGCGTGCGCCCGAACGACCTGCACCGGCCGGTCATCGACGAGCTGACCCGGCCCAACCCGGACGACCCGACCGGCAAGTCGACCATGCGTCGCGTGCCGGAGGTGCTCGACTGCTGGTTCGAGTCCGGCTCGATGCCGTTCGCCCAGGTCCACTACCCGTTCGAGAACTCGGACTGGTTCGAGAACCACTACCCGGGCGACTTCATCGTCGAGTACAGCGCGCAGACCCGCGGCTGGTTCTACAACATGCACGTGCTGGCCACCGCCCTGTTCGACCGGGCGGCGTTCCGCAACTGCATCGCGCACGGCATCGTGCTCGGCGACGACGGCCAGAAGATGTCCAAGACGCTCAACAACTATCCGGACGTCAACGAGGTGTTCGAGCGCGACGGCTCGGACGCCATGCGCTGGTTCCTCATGTCCAGCCCGATCCTGCGCGGCGGCAACCTGGTCGTCACCGAGCGCGGCGTCCGCGACTCGGTGCGGCAGGCCGTGCTGCCGCTGTGGAACTCGTGGTACTTCCTTGCGCTGTACGCCAATGCGGCCGGCAAGCAGGGCACCTGGCGGGTCGACAGCGCCAACGTGCTCGACCGCTACGTGCTGGCCAAGACCCACGACCTGGTGGTCGAGGTGGCCAAGGCGCTCGACGAGTACGACCTGGCCGGCGCGTGCTTCGCCGTACGGGACTTCCTCGAGGTGCTGACCAACTGGTACGTGCGCCGCTCGCGTGACCGGTTCTGGGCCGGCGAGCAGGACGCCATCGACACCCTGCACACCGTGCTGGAGCTGGTCAGCCGAGTGGCGGCGCCGCTGCTGCCGCTGACCACGGAGTCGGTGTGGCGCGGGCTGACCGGCGGCCGGTCGGTGCACCTGGCCGACTTCCCGTCGGTCGACGAGGTGCCGGCCGACGCCGCGCTGGTGGCGGCCATGGACGAGGTGCGGCAGGTCTGCTCGGCCGCGCTGTCCCTGCGCAAGGCCAACAAGCTGCGGGTGCGGCTGCCACTGGCCGAGCTCGTGGTGGCCACGCCGGACGCCGAGGCGCTGCGGCCGTTCGTCGGCCTGATCGGCGACGAGGTCAACGTCAAGTCGGTCGAGCTGACCACGGATGTCGCCGCGCACGGCCAGTTCCAGCTCACGGTCAACGCGCGGGCCTGCGGTCCGCGGCTCGGCGCGGCCGTGCAGAAGGTGATCAAGGCCGTGAAGGCGGGCGAGTGGACCGCCACCGAGGACGGCTCGGTCTCGGCCGCCGGCATCGACCTGCTGCCCGGCGAGTACGAGCAGCGGCTCGTCGCCACCGACCCGGCCGCCACCGCAGCGCTGCCCGGCGGGGCGGGGCTGGTCGTGCTGGACACCGTGGTCACCGACGTGCTGGCGGCTGAGGGCGTGGCGCGGGACGTGGTCCGTGTCGTGCAGCAGGCCCGTCGGGACGCCGGTCTCGACGTGTCCGACCGGATCACGCTGACCGTGTCGGCGTCCGACGACGTGGTGGCCGCGGTGCGTACGCACGAGGCCTTCCTGGCGTCGGAGACCCTGGCCGACGGCGTGTCGTACGGGACCGTTGACGGCGGTGTCACCGGTGCGGTCGGCGACGGCGGTGAGGTGGCGGTTCAGGTGGTCAAAGCCTGAGTGAGGTGGTGGCGACCCCGGTCACCCCCATGGCACCGGGGTCGCCACCGGCTGTGTAACCCGCACGTTCCCCTCACCAGATTCCATACGCTGCCGTACGGATCACGGTTCCGTACGGTACCGTACGGAACCGTGGCCGGGAAGCGCCGGACGAAGGACGACTGGGTCGCGGCGGCCCTCGAGATGATCGCCGAGCGGGGCGTCGGCGCCCTGGCCGTCGAGCCGCTCGCGCAGCGGCTCGGCGCGACCAAGGGCAGCGCCTACTGGCACTTCCCCAGCCGTGAGGCGCTGTTACAGGCGGCGCTGGACTGCTGGACCGGAGACATCATCACCGGCCTGGCCGCGTTCGCCTCGATCGAGCGGCCGCCGGACGAGCAGCTGTGGCTGGTCTTCAGCCGGGTGGTCGTGGACCGGCCGGGCAACGACCTCGAGTTCGCCATGATCGCCGCGACCGACGACCCGCAGGTGGCGATGGCGATGCGGCAGCTGAGCGAGAGCCGGCTCGACTTCCTGACCTCGCGGCTCGTCGCGATGGGTTTCGACGAGGCCACTGCCCGTGACCGGGCGCTGCAACTGCACACCTTCCTGCTCGGGCACGTGCAGATGGTGCGCCGGGGCGTGGAGATCGGCGATCCCGTCGAGTACGCGCGCAACGCCTACCGTCTCCTCACCGCCCCATGAAGTTCGCTGTGCGCGTAAAACCCGGCGCGCGGCGTGAGGCCGTCGGCGGGGTGTGGGGCGACGGGGCGCTCATCGTGGCCGTGACCGCGCCGGCCGTGGAGGGCAAGGCCAACGAGGCCGTGCGCAAGGCGCTGGCCGGCGCATTCGGCATCCGCCGTCAGGACGTGGTCATCGTGTCCGGCGAGCGCAGCCGGGACAAGATCGTCGAACTTCCGGACGCCTACGGGCGATTGCGCGAACTTCTAGTCTAACACCGGTTCCGCACCGTCTACTGTGGACATCCAAAGTGGTCGATTAGTACTTTTCCGTGATCGTCACGCACACTGTTCATGCCGACAGGTGACATCCGGGAGGTGGGATGCCTACTCTTTCGACAGCGCTCGGTATAGGAGCGGCGGTACTCCTGCTCTCCGTGTTCGCCGTGCGCGTCTCCGTCCGCCTCGGTCTGCCCTCACTGCTGCTGTACCTCGGCATCGGGCTGTTGATCGGCGAGGCCGGGTTGGGCATCCGCTTCGACAACGCCGCGCTCACCCAGTCGCTGGGCATCGCCGCGCTCGTGCTCATCCTGGCCGAGGGTGGGCTCACCACGCGGTGGTCGTCCGTGAAAAGCTCGCTGGGGCTGGGAATCGCACTGTCCACTGTGGCGGTCGCGGTCAGTGTCGCCGTCACCGGCTTCGCGTTACACCTGTTGCTCGGCCTGGACTGGCGTACCGCCCTGTTGTGGGGCGCGGTCCTGTCGTCCACCGACGCCGCCGCCGTGTTCAGCGTGCTGCGGGGAGTCGGCGTCTCGAAGCGCCTGGTCGGCGCCTTGGAACTCGAGTCCGGTCTCAACGACGCCCCGGTCTTCATCGCCGTCGTCCTGCTCGTGTCACCCGATCCGGTGAGCTGGACGACGCCGCTGCTCGTCGTCTACGAGCTCGGCATCGGCGCCGCCGTCGGCATTCTCGTCGGTTGGCTCGGCGCTTTCGGCCTGAGACGCGCGGCCCTGCCCGCCACCGGCCTCTATCCCGTCGCCACCGTTGCCATGTGTGTGCTGGCCTACGCGTTCGGTGACCTCGTGCATGCCTCCGGTTTGCTCGCCACCTACGTCACCGGCCTGGTGCTGGGGAATTCCCGGCTGCCGCACCGATCCGACACCCTGTCGTTCGCCGAGGGTCTCGGCTGGCTGGCCCAGATCGGCCTGTTCGTCTTACTCGGCCTCTTCGCCTCACCCGCACGGCTGCTCAGCGCCTTGATCCCCGCCCTCGTCGCCGGCGCCGTCCTCCTTCTCCTGGCCCGTCCGCTCTCCGTGCTGCTGTCCATGACCCCGTTCCGGGTGCCTTGGCGGGCACAGATCTTCCTGTCGTGGTCCGGACTTCGCGGTGCCGTGCCCATCGTGCTGGCGTTGATTCCTTTGACCCAGGGCGTTCCCGGCGCGCAGCACCTCGTCGACGCCGTCTTCGTGCTGGTGGTCGTGCTCACCTTGATCCAGGGCGGCACCTTGCCGCTGGTCGCCCGTTGGCTCGGCTTGGTCAAGTCCGGCGACACCACGGAGATCGAGGTCGACTCCGCCCCCTCGACACCCTCGGCGCCGAGCTGCTCCAGGTTCGCGTCCAGCCCGGATCCAAGCTGCACGGCGTGTACCTGTCCGAGCTTCGTCTGCCCGCCGGCGCCACCATCAGCCTCATCGTCCGCGACGAGGCCGGTTTCACCCCCACCCCCACCACGCGGTTGCAGGAGGAGGACCAGATCCTCGTCGTAGCCACCGAAAAGGTCCGCGACGCCACCGAACGCCGCATCCGCGCCGTCGACCGCGCCGGCCGCTTCGCCCGCTGGAAAGGCGAATCCGGCCGGGACTGATTCTCGGCTACCAGATTCTCTCGGCCTGTTCCGCCGCCGCACGCATCTCCGCCCCGTCGAACTCGGTCCGGCTTTCGGCGATGCCTTCCGCCGGCCACTCCACGATCAGCGTCACCGGGCCGGCCGGTGGCAGCGGAAACAGGCTGACCTGTATCTCCGTACGACCGGCCCAGCCGGAGCCGCCCGCCGGGAACAGCACCGGGTGGTCCGCCGGCGGGTTCCTTGGTGCACCGTCGTTCCAGGCCAGGTGGTCCAGGTTCGTCGCCCTCCGGCCGTCCGCGAACAGCACCCCAAACCGGAGTATCTCCTCGGCGTCTTCGTGGAAACGGGGCATCGTCAGCATGTGAGTCCCCTGGCCGTTGCGGTGGTATGTGGTGAGCGACAGCTGAGCAAATTCCGGCCAGCACCGGACACCCGTGACGGCAACACACGCCGATTCGCTCCGGCCCACCACGCCGGTCCAGGGCAGCAGCCCCGGCAGCACGACGGCGTAGCCGTCGCGGGCGATGTCGTTTCGGGAGATGCCCCGGCCGGTGGGCGTCGGCGGGTGGGGGACCTTCTTGTCGAGGTAATCGCCGAAGAAGCTCATCAGTCCAGCGTAGGAAGCCCAGCGAGTCAGTTTCGGCGTGCGACAATCGGGTATGGCCGTCGACGTCCTCACCGAGATCGTCATCGACGCCCCGCTCGCCCGGGTCGCCGACTACGCGGCCGACCCGACCAACGCGCCGTGCTGGTACGTCAACATCCGGTCCGTGCGTTGGGAAACCCCGCCGCCGCTCGCCCTGGGCTCCCGCGTCGCGTTCGTCGCGCGGTTCCTCGGCCGGGAGTTGGCTTACACGTACGAGATCGTCGAGCTCGTGCCCGGTGCACGGCTGGTGATGCAGACCGCCCAGGGGCCCTTCCCGATGCGCACCACCTACACGTGGGAAGCCGTCGACTCCGGCAGGACCCGCATGACGCTACGCAACAGCGGCTCGCCGGCCGGCTTCGCGGCTGTCACGGCACCGATGATGGCGTCGGCGATGCGGCGGGCCAATCGCAAAGACCTGGCAGCGCTGAAACGTTTGCTGGAGTCCTGAGGTTGCGAACGGGCAGCATGGACCCATGGTTCCCAGATTTGCCCCGCAGACCTTTCCGGGCAGCTACGAAGACGACCGCGGCACGGAATCCGTTGTCTGGCGGTTCGAACCGACCGTTCGGTACGGGCCGGGCGATCGGCGGGTCGAGATCCACACGGTGGTGCGCGGCGTCGAGGTCTGGGGGTTCCAGTTCGACGGGCTCGAACCGGTCGAGCCGGGGCAGCGCGAGCTGACGGTGAACGGAGCCGGCGATCTCGATCAGTGCGCGCTGAGCGGGGAACTGCCGTGCACGCTGGAGATCGACGGCAGCCGACGGCCGACGACGGTGCGGTTCGGCCTTGACCTGCGAATCGACGAACCGAGGAACCTGAGGCTGGCGGCGGAGGTCGAGGGCGTCACCGTCCAGGTCGCGGCGGACGATTTCGAACGAGGTCTGCAGCGTCTGGAGGACGGCTTCCCGTCCGGTGCACGGCTGGCGTGCTGCGTCACCTGCCAGTACGCGGACTATTCGCCCGCGGGCCGCGACATGATGGGCATCTGCTGTCACCGCGAGGCCAAGGAGCAGTACCTGGCGGTGCGCTCGAAACGCGACTACTGGTCGGTGCCGGTCGCCGAGGAGGTGCCGGAGACGTACCTGTGCGCGGAGTACGAGCGCCGGGTGCCCGGCACGGGCTATCGCGGCTAAGCCAACGTCCCGGCGAACAAGGCGCGGTGCACGGCCAGGTACGCCGGGCAGGGGAAGGCGGGGCGGGACTGCCACCAGTGGTCGGGGCGGCAGGTGCCGCAGCGGCCGACGGGGTCGGGGGAGTGCTCGCTGAGCAGGGTGGCCACGGCATCGACGACGCGGGGGAGCTGGGTGCGGGTGATGCCGCTGACCAGGCGGTCATCGGGGTCAAGGGCGAGGTCGGCGAGCATCGCCAGGTGGCGACTGAGCTCGTCGTCGAGCTCGCGGAACATGACTACCTCCGAGCGGGTCGGCCAAGGTGCTGCCGGGGCCGAGTCTGCGCCGGTCGGGGCGGAAAAAGAGAGGGGCTTCACTCCTCCGGGAAGAGAAACACCCGTTCGTGACGGCTCTCACGATGTGGGAGGACGTCTCGACGGATCCGCGCACGGTCGGTTATCGTCGCTGACGAAAGGTCATGAGTGCCAGCGTCAAGCCCCGGCTAGCTGGCCGGCAACCCTCCTCCGCGGTGGGGTGCCCCGGGTGAGGACCAGGCCCGTCGCGCCGCGACCGGGCAAGCGCGGACCCTCTGCACGGCGGGTCCCTGACCCGAGGAGCACCCCCGTGACCATCGCGATCCCGCCGGCCCGCAACACCGAGAGTGGCATCCCCACCGTGCCGGCCGTGGTCGGCGCCCGGCTGTCGGTGCCGCTGGTGACCGGCGAGCGCATCACGTACGCCAACCTGGACCACGCGGCCAGCGCCCCCTGTCTGGAGCAGGTGCGCGACGCGGTCGACGAACTGCTGCCCTGGTACGCAAGTGTCCACCGTGGCGCGGGATTCGCCTCGCAGGTGTCCACAAAGGTCTACGAGCAGGCCCGGGATACGTTGCGGCGCTTCGTGGGCGCTCGTAAGAGCGACACGGTGGTGTTCACGCGCAACACGACGGACTCGCTGAACCTGCTGGCGAAGTCGTTGCCGCGCCGCACTTCCGTGGTCCTGTTCGACACGGAGCACCACGCGGCGCTGCTGCCCTGGCGCGGCCCGAACGTCCGTCGCATTCAGACGCCGGAGTCGGCCGCGGCGGCGGTGCCGGCGCTGGAGGCGGCGCTGAAGCTGTGCCCGGAAGGCCCGCGCCTGGTGGTGGTGACGGGTGCCTCGAACGTCACGGGCGAGCTGTGGCCGGTGGCGGAGCTGGCGCAGGTGGCCCGGCGCTTCGGTGCGCGCATCGCGCTGGACGCGGCGCAGCTGGCGCCGCACCGCCCGGTGGACATCAAGGCGCTGGACGTGGACTACGTGGTGCTCTCGGCCCACAAGCTGTACGCCCCGTACGGCGCGGGCGCGCTGATCGGCCGCGCGGACTGGCTCCAGGCGGCGGAGCCGTACCTGGTCGGCGGCGGCGCCACCAAGAGCGTCGTGGACTGGGGCGACCACCTCGGCGTGGCGTGGTCGGCGGTGCCGGAGCGACACGAGGCGGGCTCGCCCAACGTGGTCGGCGTGCACGCGCTCGCGGCGGCCTGCGACACGATCACCCGGCACGGCTGGGATCGCATCGTCGCCCACGAGCAGACGCTGCTGACGCGGCTGCGTGAGGGCCTGCGCAGCATCCCCGGCCTGCACGAGCTGGCGATCTTCAGCGACGCGGACCGTGTCGGTGTCGTGAGCTTCACCATTCACGGCCACGAGGCGGGCCTGATCGCGGCGGCGCTGTCGGCGGAGTACGGCATCGGCGTCCGTGACGGCGCATTCTGCGCGCACGTGGCGACGCGCCGCCTGCTGGACCGCGTGGACGCCACCGAACAGCGCGCCCTGCGGGCCAGCCTGGGCCTGGGCAGCACGCTGGAGCACGTGAACCGTCTCATCGCGGCGCTGCGTGAACTCGTCACGAACGGGCCGAAGTGGACGTACGTGCAGCAGGACGGCCGCTGGGTGCCGGCCGACGACAACCGGCCGCTGCCGCCCTTCGTCGCCGGCTGAGGGACAATGGCCCGGTGAGCACCGAGCCCAACACCGAACCGGTCGCGGCCCAGCGGCCGCTGCCCCGCCGGATCGGACTGCTGGCCGCGGCCGGCGTCGTCGCACTGGCGCTGGACATCGTCACCAAGGCGCTGGTCGTCGCCAACCTCGAGGGCAAGCCGCCGCTCGAGCTGGCCGGCGGCCTGGTCTACCTCGACGTGATCCGCAACCCCTACGCCGCGTTCTCGCTCGGCGTCACCGGCATGACCTGGGTGTTCAGCGTGATCTGCGTCGGCGTGCTGGCCGCGATCATCTGGGTCGCGCCCCGGCTGCGCTCGCGGGGCTGGGCCGTCGGCCTCGGCTTCGTGTTCGGCGGCGCGCTGGGCAACCTGCTGGACCGGATCTTCCGGGCCCCGGGCGCGCTCCAGGGGCACGTGGTCGACTTCATCTCCGTGTTCGGGCCGAACGCCCAGTACTTCCCGGTGTTCAACTTCGCCGACTCGGCGATCTGTGTCGGCGGCGCGCTCATCGTGCTGATGGCGATCATCGGCCGTGACTACGACGGCCGGTCGACGCGGGAGGCCAAGACCGGTGAGTGACCTTCGCGAGCTGCCCGTCCCCGACGGCCTCGACGGCATGCGGGTCGACGCCGGCCTGTCCAAGCTGCTCGGCCTGTCCCGCACGACCGTGGCCACCCTGGCCGACTCGGGCGACGTGCTGGTCGACGGCCGGGCCGTCGGCAAGTCCGACCGGCTGATCGCCGGCTCGTGGCTGGAGGTGACGCTGCCGCCGCCGGCGCAGCCGGTCACTGTGCAGGCCATCCCGGTCGAGGGCCTGGTCGTGCTGCACGAGGACGACGACGTGGTCGTCGTCGACAAGCCGGTGGGCGTGGCCGTGCACCCGAGCCCCGGCTGGAACGGCCCGACCGTGGTCGGCGGCCTGGCCGCCGCCGGTATCCGGATCTCCACGTCCGGCGCGGCCGAGCGGCAGGGCGTGGTGCACCGGCTGGACGTGGGCACCACCGGCGTGATGGTCGTGGCCAAGAGCGAGCACGCCTACACCGTGCTCAAGCGGGCGTTCAAGGAACGCACCGTGGACAAGGTCTACCACGCGCTCGTGCAGGGGCATCCCGACCCGACGCGCGGCACCATCGACGCGCCGATCGACCGGCACCCCAAGCACGACTACAAGTGGGCCGTGGTGGCTACCGGCCGGCCGAGCGTCACGCACTACGAGATGCTGGAGGCGTTCCGGGCGGCGTCGCTGCTGGAAGTGCACCTGGAGACGGGCCGCACGCACCAGATCCGCGTGCACTTCTCCGCCCTGCACCACCCGTGCGTCGGCGACCTGACCTACGGCGCCGACCCGGTCCTGGCCAAGCGGCTCAACCTGTCGCGCCAGTGGTTGCAGGCCAAGTCGCTGTCGTTCCACCACCCGGCCGACGGCGAGTGGGTGACGTTCGAGAGCCAGTACCCGGACGACCTGCGCATCGCCCTCGAGCGTATCCGCGCCGAGAGCTGAGCTCCACTTTTCTGCCACATGCGCTTCCTATGTGGCGTCTAGTGCCACATAGGAAGCGCATGTGGCGAAAAGTGAAACGCGGGTGGGTTAGGGCTCGATCTCCCAGGTGAGGGAGTGGGCGGGGTCGTCGGGGCGGGGGCTCCAGCGGACCGAGGTGAGCTCGGTGGAGTCGGGCAGCACGTAGACGGTGTGCCCGCCGGCGGTCTCGCCCGGCTGCACGCCGATGCGGTGCGGCGGCCGGGAGGACAGCGACACCGGGGCCTTGGACACGGTCTGCCCGTCGGCCGCGATGAGCAGCAGGTACAGATCGGGCAGCGAGGAGAACGGCACGGTGCCGCGGTTGGTCAGCTCGGTGTGCACGACCACGGCCCGCTCGCCCTCCTGGAGCCGGTAGCCGGCGGCGGTGAACAGGAAGTCGGCCGGGTCGACGACCTCGACGAGCTGGATGGACAGCTGCTCGCCCTCAAGGCCGACGGTCTGCTGCGTGGTGCCCACGGTGAACTTCGGCGGGGGCACGGGCGCGGCGGTGACGGTCTGCTCGTCGCCACGGGCCCACGCGGCCGTCTGCGGCGGCCCCCACGTGCCGCCGGCCGGCGGCTGCTGCGGCGCGGCGGGCTGCACCGGCGTGGGGGCGGCCTGCTGCTGCGCAGGGAACGGCACGCTCTGCGGCGCCGCGTACTGGGGCGGCGGGGCGTACTGCGGCTGCGGGTGCTGCTGGTACTGCGGCTGTGGCACCTGCTGCTGGGGCGGGGCGTACTGCGGCTGCTGGTAGCCCGGCCACTGCTGTTGCTGCGGCGGCCGGCTGGCGGCGGCCAGCGCCGCCCTGATCCCGTTCGGGTCGCACTCCACGCCGACCAGCAGCGGCATGCCCTGCGCGGACAGCGCGACCAGGCGTGCGGCCGCCTCCCGCGGGTCCATGCCCAACCGCGCCGCGACGTCGTGCACGGCGGCCCGTCCCATCTCGGCGATCAGCGAGAGCAGACGGAAGTCGACAGGATCCGGCACGGCCACGGCTGGCACGCTACCCGGTCGACCGGCGCGCCGTCCGTCCCGGTGCGCCGCACCGGGGAAGATCACCTGCCCGGTGGGGGGTAACAGCGCCGGAACCTGGACGTAAAACGGCCTTCCTACCGTCGGTGCCCATGACCGTCACCGCGCCGGAGACCGCGCCCAAGCGTCGTTACGCCTGGCTCGCGGCCAACGAGGACAGCGAGGACTTCTCGCTGCGCTACGCCGCCCAGTCGTTCCGCCGCTGGTCCCCGTTCTCCGTGGCCAGCACGGCGCTCGGCGGCATCGCCTACCTGGCCGACTTCGCCATCGGCGCCAGCATCGTGATGCTGCACGGCTTCTCGTCGGCCGCGTTGGCCATCGGTATCGCGGCGGTGGTCATCTTCCTGACCGGCATCCCGATCGCCACCGCCTGCGCCCGCTACGGCGTGGACATGGACCTGCTGACCCGGGGCGCCGGCTTCGGCTATTTCGGGTCGACGCTGACGTCGCTGATCTACGCCAGCTTCACGGTGATCTTCTTCTCGCTGGAGGGGTCGATCATGGCCCAGGCGTTCCAGCTGGCCTTCGGCTTACCCCTGGCGCTGGGCTACCTGCTGACCACGCTGATCGTGCTGCCGTTCGTGCTGTTCGGCATGCGGGCGCTGGCCCGGATGCAGGTGTGGACGCAGCCGGTGTGGATCGCCGGGCTGGTGTTGCCGTTCGTGGTCGTGCTGGCCACGCATCCGGAGAAGTTCGGCCAGTTCACCTCGTTCGGCGGCGGCCTGTCGCTGACCGGCGTCGGCCTCGGGGCCGGCGTCGCGCTGTCGTTGATCGGGCAGATCGGGGAGCAGGCCGACTACCTGCGGTTCATGCCGGCCAAGACCGAGGCCAACCGGCGGGCCTGGTGGGCGGCGGTCATCGCCGCCGGGCCCGGCTGGGTGGTGCTGGGCGCGCTCAAGCAGTTGGGCGGGGCGTTCCTGGCGTTCTGCGCGTTGGGGGCGATCGGACAGTCCGCCGTCCTGGAGCCGATCGCTCCCTACGTGGAGGCCGTGCGCCCGGCCCTCGGCGCCGTCACCCTGCCCTTGGCCGCCCTGTTCGTCGTGGTCTCCCAGATCAAGATCAACACCACCAATGCCTACTCCGGGTCCCTGTCCTTCGCCAACTTCTTCTCCCGTGTGCTGCACCGCCACCCGGGGCGGGCCTGGTACGTGCTGGTCAACTGCGGCATCGCGTTGGCCCTCATGGAGTTCGGCGCGTTCGCCTTCCTCAACAACATCCTCGGCTTCTACTCCAACGTCGCCATCGCGTGGATCGGCGCCGTCGTCGCCGACCTCGTGATCTGCAAGCCCCTGGGCTGGAGCCCGCCCTACGTCGAGTTCAAGCGCGCCTACCTGTACGCCGTCAACCCCGTCGGCTTCGGCTCCATGGTCCTTGCCTCGGTGGTCTCCGTCGTCGCCTACTTCGGCGCCTTCGGTGAGATCGCCGCCGCCTGGAGCCCGTTCATCGCCCTGCTGCTGGCCATGATCGCCGTGCCGCTGATGGCCAAACTCACCGGCGGCAAGTACTACCTCGCCCGCCCCAACCTCGTCTCCGGCCCCGATTCCGGCGCCACCGACCTCACCCTCACCCACGTCTGCGAGGTCTGCCAGGACCCGTACGAACTCCCCGACATCGTCGACTGCGCCCACCACGGCGGCGCCGTCTGCTCCCTGTGCTGCACGCTGGAGACCTCGTGCGGCCAGGTCTGCCAGACCTCGGGCCCGGTCCTGGTGCAACTCACGGTCCGGTCGGTGTAGGAGGCGGACACATGGTGAGGCGCGCCGGCCACGCCGGCGCGCCTCAACACCGTCCACCCGTCAGGGCAGTTCCGAAAGCACCTTGTCGATCACGGTGCTCAGCTCGCCCTTGGGCAGGGCAAGCGCCTCCAGCTCGAAGAACGTCTCGAGATAGAAGCTGATCTCCTCGGGGTTGTCCCGGATGAGCATGTCCGGCCCGCTGTGCTCGACCCGCACGGCGAAGTCCTGCTCCTCGAGCGGGAACTCGAACAGCGTGAACGAGCCGAACATGCCGCGGTGGCCGCCGGCGTTGAACGGCAGCACCTGGATGTTGACGTTCGGCCGCTCGGCGACCGCCCGCAGGTGGTCGAGCTGACCCCGCAGCACGTCGGGGCCGCCGAGCCAACGACGGAGAACCGCCTCGTCGAGCACGAAGAACAGCTCCGGGCCGTCCTCGCGGATGAGTTGCGTCTGGCGCTCCATGCGGACGCGAACCCCCAGCTCGATCCGTTCCGGCTCCTCCGCGAACGTGGTCATCAGCTGCCGCGCGTACTGCTCGGTCTGCAACAGCCCCGGCACCACCTGCGTCTGGTACTGGCGCAGCCGGACCGACGACGACTCATAGCTGATCTCCGTGAGGAACTGCGGCGACAGCGTGCCGCGGTACTTGTCCCACCAGGCCTCCCTCCGGAGGCCCTTGGCCGCGTCGACGAGCTGGTCGATGGCGGACTTGTCGGTGACCCCGTAGTACGCCAGCAGCGCCCGCAGGTCTGTCGTGCTCACCCCGACGGCGCCCGTCTCGATCCTGATGACCTTGGACGTCGACCAGTCAAGGGCGTCCGCGACGTCCTTCTGGGTCGCGCCCGACCGTTCACGCGCGCGCCGGAGCTCGGACCGTAGCCAGCGTTGCTGGACAACCGGGCTCTGGTTCGTCATAGTCTCCCCGCCACCTCCCTATCTGCCACGTGGCGTTCAGCCTCCTACCTCTATGCCAGCAGCAATCAGCCAGCTAGCATTCATGCTAGCTGGCGTTGTGCCAGCGGGCGCAATGCTACTAGCAGTCTGCTACATGGCACTTCGCTATCCCTCATCGGTGTCGAGGAGGCTCAGGTGCTGAGGAAGGCCCGGAAGCGGGCGCTGATCGACGTGATCCTGCTGGTGCTGCACAGCGGGGCCACCGTCGATCGCCTTGTCGACCTGCTGGCCGCGCTGAAGGGCCTGGACCGGATCAAGATCGAGGTGACCCTGGAGGCCGGGCGCACCAGGTCCCAGTTCGACTGCGAGGCGCTGCGCAAACGCCTCAGCGACCTGGGCATCGAGCTCGTGCCGTGGCGCGTTGCGGTCCGCACGCGCTACGCCGTCGTCCTCTCTACCCATGCGACCCGAGGACTGCTCCGGCGTCGCTGGCCCAACCTGGTCGTGATGCCGCACGGGGCCGGCTACAACCGCATCCGCCGGCGGAACACGGGCAGCAGCCGGACGCCGGTCGGGCTGTCCACCCGGGAGCTCACCCGGCGGCGGTTCCATCTGCTCGTGCCGAGGGTGATCTGCCTGTCGGCCGAGGAGCAGCGCGCGCAACTGCCTCGGCGGTGCCGTCGCCTGCTCGACCGGGTCCGGGTGGTCGACGACCCGGCCTACGCGATGCTGCGGCGGAACATGGTGCGCCGGCCGACGTTCCGCGCGGACTTCGGTGTCCGGCCCGACCAACGGCTGATCGTGATCGCCACGACCTACACCGACGAGTCGTTGTACCGCAAGCACAAGAAGGTCATCGCCCGGCTGCTCGCCGCACTGCCGGCCGACCAGTACCGGATCGTGCTGGTGCAGCACCCGAACATTCCGGCGGTGGACGGCCAGTTCGGGACCGACCTGGCGCTCGGCGCCGAGCAGCAGGCCGGGCTCATCATCCTGCCGGCCTTCGACGGCGGCTGGCGGGCCGCCGTGATCGCCGCCGATCTGGTGGTCGGCGACCACGGCAGCGTCACGTTCTACGCCGGCGCGATCGGCCGTCCCGTGCTCGCACTGCGGACGGGCGTGGTCGAGCTCGCGGAGGAGTCACCGTTTCGGCCGTACCTGGAGAAAACCGCCGAGCTGGACCCGGACGGCGACCTGCGGAACCAGGTCGAGACCGCGATCGCCGACTACAAGGACGGCCAGTTCGACGCGGTCGTCCCACACGTGATCAGCCGCGGCGAGAAGGGGCTGGAGCACCTGCGCGGGATCATCCTCGAGCTGCTCGGCCGGGAGCCGTCGACCGAGCCGGTCCGGTGTGATGCGGTCCCACGGCCGGTGTACAAGCCGCCGGAGCGGATCACGTCGTACCAGGTCCGGGTGGTGGCGGAGCGACACCGCCGGGGTCGGTTGACCATGGTGCGGCTGGAGCGCGTGTCCGACGCGGTCGGCCGGGCGTGGCAGTCCTCGGTCGAGGACGTGATCACGGCGGTCGAGTACGACGACGTCAACATCCGCGACAAGGAACGCTGCGAGATCGTGCTCCGCTTCGACCTCGACGACCGCCGTGCGGCCGAGGTGTGGACCACCGAAGCCCACGCGGAGCTGCCCGGCGTGACCGTCGCCGCGGCCGTCTTCGGCGACCAGATCCTGCTGCGGGCGTCGGACGGGCGGCTGTTCCAGGCTCTGCCGGCGATGCGCGGGAAGCCGGCGGCCGCGGAGCGGGTGTACATGTCGGCGTTCCTGCTGTGGACCCTGTTGCTCAGTGAGAACGACCTCGACTCGCCGAGCGGCAACGCCGTGAAGGTCCTGATGACGCCCTATGACGAGACCATCCGGATCTGCCGGGTGGACTAGGGCTCGGTCTCGGCCAGCCAGCGCCGCACCTCGGCCGCCTTCGGACTGCCGGTCTCGTCGTACAGCTGTGCCAGCCGCAGCGCGGTGGTCCGCGCGCCGGCCAGGTCCACGGATTCCTTGGCGCGGCCCAGCAACAGCGCCAGCGCCTCGGCTTCCTTGACCGGCTGGCCCAGCGTCCTGGTGATCCGAGCAGCCAACGTGAGCACCTGCTCGGCCGCCCCGGTCTCGCGCAGGGCCAGTCGGGCGCGGCCCTCCTCGATCAGCATCCGCGCGGTCAGCAGCGGGTCATCGAGCTCGCGGGCGATGCGCAGCGACGACTGCAACTCCCGCACGGCGTCGCCGGGCCGGTCGTCCCGCACCAGCACGCCGGCCAGCTGGTAGGTCTGGATTGCCACGCCACGGCAGTCGCCGACCTCGTCGTTGAGGGCCCGTGCCTCGTGGAACTTCTCGATCGACTCGGTCAGGTCGTCGGTGGCCCTGGCCAACAGGGCCAGCGATTCCACCACCACCGCCCGGGGCCGGGGATCCGGGCACGAGTCGGCCAGTGCCAGCGCGTCCGTCAACTCGGACCGGGCCGCGGCGTGCTGTCCCAACTCGATGCGGGCCCGCGCGAGCTGGTTGAGCATCCGGACCTCCGCGGGCACGTTGCCGCACGCCCGCGCCGCCCGGACGGCGAGCACATGGACGTCGATCCAGTCGGCGTAGTTCTTCCGGCTGTGGAACAGCGCCCACAGCGCCTCGCCGAACTGCCACACCGTCTGCTGGCGGCCGAGGTCGGCGGCGAGCCGGACCACGGCCAGCAGGTTGGTGCTCTCGGCGGTCAGCCACCCCATCGCGGCGGCCGCGTCGAACGCGGGCACCCATTTCCCGAGATCATGGGCAGCCAATCGCCAGCGCCCACTGCCCAGAACAGCGTAATCGGCGGCGGCCGCGCCGAGGAGATACCAGTCGACCATGCGCTGTATTACGTGGTCCCGCCGCTGACCGTCATCCTCGATCTCGGCCCGTTTTCGGGCATGCAATCGGACAAGATCGTGGAAACGGAACCGGTCGGCGCCGTGTTCCTCGACCAGATTCCGTTCGCTGAGGACGGCCATTGCCTCTTCGGCTTGTTCGAGCGGGTATTCCGAGACGATCGCGGCAACCGCGATTCCGAAATCCGGCCCCGGCAGCAGGCCGAGCCGCCGGTAGAGGGTCCGCGCGCTGTCCGGCAGTCCCCGGTAAGCGATGTCGAAGACCTCTTCCACGCCCGCCTCACCCCACACCGACAGCCGGCCCAGTCGTCTCTGCTCGTCCGAAAGGTCGTGCACCAGCCGCAGCAGCGGCCACCGTCGCCGCTCGGCCAGCCGCGCGCCCGCGACCCGCAGCGCGATCGGCAGGCCGCCGCACAGGTCCACCAGCTCGTCCACCGCGTCGTGCTCGTCGTCGGCCCGGCCGGCCGGCAGCATTCGGGTGAGTAAACGGCGGCCGTCCGGCTTGTCCAGCGGATGGACGTCGATCAGCTCGGCCCCGTCCAGCACCAGGCTGCTCAACCGCCGCCTGCTGGTGGCCAGCACCACGCTGCCGGCCGAGTTGGGCAGCACCGGGCGCACCTGCGCGGCCTGGTCGACGTCGTCGAGCAGGATCAGCAGGCGTCGGGCCGCCGTCCTGGTCCGGAACAGCGCCGCGCGTTCGGCCAGCCGCGGCGGGATGTAGTGCTCGTGCACGCCGAGCGCGCGCAGGAAGCCGCCGAGCACGTCGCTGACCGTCACGCTGCCGCCGCCGAGGTCGGCGTAGAGCTGGCCGTCGCCGAACCGCCCCTGGTTGGCGTGCGCCCACTGCACCGCGATGGCCGTCTTGCCGACGCCGCCGATGCCGCTGAGCACCGCCACCGTCGGGCCGCCCTCGTCGACCCGCCCCTCGACCAGCTGGGACAGTTCGGCCAGTACCAGCGTCCGGTCGACGAAGCCACGGCTGGGCGGCGGCAGCTGGTGCGGTGTCGGCGGCGGCTCGCGGCGGGCCGGCGCTGGCACCTGGACGACGACCTGGTCGATCTCCCGCGCCTGCACGACATTGCCGGTCACGCGGCTGTGCAGGTCGTTGCGGGAGTATCCGTCGGACCGGTCAGCTCGCATGCGTGCCTCCGCCGATGACGCCCGCGCCCGGGTGGTGGCCGGCGTGGTCATCCATTGTCACCCCGCGTGGTGGGCTTGCCCAGTACTCGAACGGTCGAGCCCTCGTTTATCGTCACATTCACACGGACGTCAGCGAGTCACCGTGGAGTTCACCCGATCGGTCCTGCTTGAGTCCCTGAATTAAGGGATTTGCGGGCCGAACGCTCCCTCACACGGCGGTTGAGCGGTCAAGACCACTTCGATACGCTCTGTAGCGACCTGTAGCCGTTTCGCGGCTCGGTCTTTGCCCACTGGCGGGGAGGCGATGTGACTGGTCCGGTGAAGCGATTCGACCGCAGGCCCGTTGTCGTCGAGGTGGATTCCATGGGCCGGATATGGCGAAAAAGCAGGGCCAGCGCGAATAACGGGTCTGGCTGTGTCGAATGGGCGGTGGATACGGTCGGGGTGCTCGTGCGTGATTCGAAGCACCGGGCCGGCCCCCGGCTGAGCTTTCCGCGGACCGCGTGGGCCGCGTTCCTGGCCCGCCTGGACTGACCGGCGGCCGCACCGGCGTCGGCCTCGTCGGTGTGGCCGAACATGCCGGCCCCAGCAGGGTTTTCCCGACACGGGCGCGGCGGTTTCCGATCGCCGGTGGCGGAGGGGCAAGATAGGGGGCGATCGTCGCTTGTCAGCCCCAGGGGAGGCCGTCACCTATGTCCGACTCGTTCGTGCATCTCCACGTGCACACCGAGTACTCGATGCTCGACGGCGCCGCCAAGCTCAAGGACATGTTCACCGAGTGCGATCGGCTGGGCATGCCGGCGGCGGCGATCACCGATCACGGGAACATGTACGGGGCGTACGACTTCTACCGGCAGGCCACCGCCGCCGGGGTGAAGCCGATCATCGGCATCGAGGCGTACATGGCGCCGGGCTCCCGGCACGACAAGCGACGGATCACCTGGGGCGAGCCGCACCAGAAGAACGACGACGTGTCGGCCAGCGGCGCCTACACGCACCAGACGATCTGGGCGGCGAGCAACGAAGGCCTGCACAACCTGATGCGCGCCTCGAGCTACGCCAGCCTGGAGGGCCAGCTGGGCAAGTGGCCGCGCATGGACCGGGAGCTGTTGGCGGCCAACAGCAAGGGCCTGATGGCGACGACGGGCTGCCCCTCGGGCGAGGTGCAGACGAGGCTGCGGCTGGGGCAGGACAAGGAAGCCCTGCAGGCGGCGTCGGACTGGAAGGACATCTACGGCGAAGGGAACTTCTTCGTCGAGCTGATGGACCACGGCATCGAGATCGAGAGCCGGGTCCGCGACGGCCTGGTCAACGTGGCCAAGCAGCTGAACCTGCCGTTCGTGGTGACGAACGACTCGCACTACACCTTCGACACCGACCGCGACGCCCACGGCGTGCTGCTGTGCGTGCAGACCGGCAAGACCCTGCAGGACCCGACGCGGTTCAAGTTCGACGGCACGGGCTACTACCTGAAGTCGCCGGACGAGATGCGGGCGATCGACTCCTCCGACGCCTGGCAGGAGGGCTGCCGCAACACGCTGCTGGTGGCCGAGAAGGTCGACACGACCGACATGTTCAAGTTCCACAACCTGATGCCGCGGTTCCCGATCCCCGAGGGCATGACCGAGGACGAGTACTTCAAGCAGCAGGTGTGGGCCGGCATGGAGCGCCGGTTCCCGAACGGCATCGACGAAGAGCACCGCAAGCAGTGCGAGTTCGAGATCGGCGTCATCCTCCAGATGGGCTTCCCGGCCTACTTCCTGGTGGTCGCCGACTTCATCATGTGGGCCAAGAACAACGGCATCCGGGTCGGACCGGGCCGTGGCTCCGCGGCAGGCGCGCTGATCGCCTACGCGATGGGCATCACCGACCTCGACCCGCTGGCCCACGGGCTGATCTTCGAGCGCTTCCTCAACCCGGACCGCGTCTCCCCGCCCGATATCGACATCGACTTCGACGAGCGCCGCCGCGGCGACGTCATCCGGTACGTGACCGAGAAGTGGGGCGAGGACAAGGTCGCCCAGGTGATCACCTTCGGCACCATCAAGGCCAAGGCGGCGATCAAGGACTCGGCCCGCGTGCTCTACGGCCAGCCCGGCTACGCGGTGGCCGACCGCATCTCCAAGGCCTACCCGCCGGCCGTGATGGCCAAGGACATCCCGCTCAACGGCCTGTTCGACCCGCAGCACAAGCGCTACGGCGAGGCCACCGAGATCCGCGCCCTGTACGAGCAGGACCCGCAGGTCAAGGAGATCATCGACACCGGCCGCGGCCTCGAGGGCCTGATCCGCAACGCCGGTGTGCACGCCTGCGCGGTGATCATGTCCGCGGAGACGCTGACCGACCACATCCCGGTGTGGAAGCGGCCGCAGGACGGCTCGATCATCACGCAGTTCGACTATCCGACCTGCGAGACGCTCGGCCTGCTGAAGATGGACTTCCTCGGCCTGCGCAACCTCACGGTCATCGACGACACGATGAAGAACATCAAGCTCAACGGCAAGACCCCGCCCGACCTCGACCAGCTGGCCCTCGACGACAAGAAGACGTACGAGCTGCTGGGCCGGGGCGACACGCTGGGCGTGTTCCAGCTCGACGGTGGGCCCATGCGCGACCTGCTGCGCCTGATGCGCCCGGACAACTTCGAGGACATCTCCGCCGTCGGCGCGCTCTACCGGCCGGGCCCGATGGGCGCCAAGTCGCACACGAACTACGCGCTGCGCAAGAACAAGCAGCAGGAGATCACGCCGATCCACCCGGCGCTGGCCGAGGCGCTGGAGGACATCCTCGGCGGCACCTACGGCCTGATCGTGTACCAGGAGCAGGTCATGGCCATCGCGCAGAAGCTGGCCGGCTACACGCTCGGACAGGCCGACCTGCTGCGCCGCGCGATGGGCAAGAAGAAGAAGGAGATCCTGGACAAGGAGTACGCCGGCTTCGAGAAGGGCATGCTGGACAACGGCTACCCGCAGGACGCCGTCAAGACCCTCTGGGAGATCCTGGTCCCGTTCGCCGACTACGCCTTCAACAAGGCGCACTCGGCCGCGTACGGCCTCGTCTCGTACTGGACGGCCTACCTCAAGGCCAACTTCCCGGCCGAGTACATGGCCGGCCTGCTCACCTCGGTCGGTGACGACAAGGACAAGGCCGCCATCTACCTGGCCGAGTGCCGCAAGATGGGCATCACCGTGCTGCCGCCGGACGTCAACGACTCGATGCGCGAGTTCGCGCCGGTCGGTGAGAACATCCGCTTCGGCCTCGGCGCCATCCGCAACGTCGGCGCGAACGTGGTCGAGTCGATCGTGGCCGCCCGTACGGGCAAGGGCGCGTTCACCGACTTCTCCGACTACCTGCGCAAGGTGGATGCCGCGGCCTGCAACAAGAAGGTCATCGAATCCCTGATCAAGGCCGGCGCTTTCGACTCGCTCGGCCACCCGCGCAAGGGCCTGCACATGGTGCACATCGAGGCCGTCGACGCGATCATGGACACCAAGAAGGCCGAGGCGGTCGGGCAGTTCGACCTGTTCGGCGGCGGGGACGACGGCGAGGACAACGCCGGCGGCGTGTTCGACGTGAAGGTCCCGGACGAGCACTGGGAGTCCAAGCACCAGCTGACGCTGGAGCGGGAGATGCTCGGCCTGTACGTGTCGGGCCACCCGCTCAACGGCGTGGAGCGGGTGCTGGAGGTCCAGTCCGACACCGCGATCGCCACCATCCTGGAAGGCAACCTGCCCGACGGCGCGCAGGTCACCGTCGGCGGCATCCTGGCCTCGGTGACCCGGCGCATCAACAAGTCGGGCGAGTCGTGGGCGTCGGCGCAGCTGGAGGACCTGGCCGGCGGCATCGAGGTGCTGTTCTTCCCGAAGACCTACTCGGTGGTCGGCATGAGCGTGGCCGAGGACGCGATCGTGCTGGTCAAGGCCCGTATCGCCCGGCGAGACGACCGGACCTCGCTGATCGCCAACGACCTGGCCCTGCCGGATCTGGAGATGGCGGCCAGCGGCATGCCGGTGAAGCTGACCATGCACGCGGCCAAGTGCACCCGGCCGCTGGTGGCCCAGCTCAAGGACGTGCTCAAGTCGCATCCCGGCTCGACCGAGGTGCACCTGAACCTGATGAACGGCCGCCGCGGCACCATGCTGCGGCTGGACGACGGGCTGCGGGTGGACCCGTCACCGTCACTGATGGGCGACCTCAAGGCCCTGTTGGGACCGGGTTGCCTGGGCTGAGAGGCCTGTGAGCCCGGGCACATTCGTCGATAATGGATGCGGCCCGGGGAGCACGTGGGCAGACTGGTGTGAACGGGGTTAACCTATAGTTGGGGAACACCAATCAGTTTGCATGGTTAGGGGAAGACCCATGACAGGCACCGAGACGGCGCCCGCGAACTTCTTCACGCCGGAGTTCTTCCAGGATCCGCAGCGCTACCAGGCCGAGCTGCGCGCGGACGCCCCGGCCCGGCTGGTCGTCACGCCCAACGGCTTCAAGGTGTGGGTGGTCAGCCGCTTCGAGGAGGCCAGGACCTTGCTGGCCGACCCGACCGTGCACAAGAGCAGCGCCGGCATGAACGAGGTGTCGGCCAAGAACCGGGTCGACGAGGCGGAGAGCCGTCCGTTCGCGGACGACCTGAACGCGCACATGCTGGCCATGGACCCGCCGGACCACACCCGGCTGCGCCGCCTGGTCACCAAGGCTTTCACCGCTCGGCGCATCGAGCAGCTGCGGCCGCGGATCGAGCAGATCACCGCCGAGCTGCTGGGCGAGCTGACCGCGGGCGACCGGGTCGACCTGCTCGACGTGTTCGCCTTCCCGCTGCCGATCACCGTGATCAGCGAGCTGCTCGGGGTGGACGACGAGGACCGCGACACGTTCCGGGTGAACTCCAACATCATCATCTCCAGCGGCACCGCCGAGCAGGTGGGCGCGGCCAGCATGTGGATGGTGCAGTACTTCACCAAGCTGATCGCCGACAAGCGGTCCAACCTCGGCGACGACCTGCTGTCCGCGCTCATCGAGACCAGCGAGGACGACGACCGGTTCAGCGAGAAGGAACTGGTCTCCATGGCTTTCCTGCTGCTGATTGCCGGCCACGAGACCACGGTGAACCTGATCGGCAACGGCGTGCTGGCCCTGCTGACCAACCCGGACCAGCTGGAGCGGCTCAAGGCCGACCCGTCGCTGATGCCGACCGCGATCGACGAGTTCCTGCGCTACCGCAGCCCGGTCAACATGTCGACCTTCCGGTACACCACCGAGCCGGTCGTGCTGGGCGAGGTGACGATCCCGGCCGAGCAGCTGGTGCTGGTCGGGCTGGGCTCGGCCAACCGGGACGAGAACCACTTCGAGCACGCCGACCAGCTCGACATCTCCCGTCCGGTCGGCGGGCACCTGGCCTTCGGCCACGGCATCCACTACTGCCTCGGCGCGCCGCTGGCCCGGCTGGAGGGCGAGATCGCCTTCCGTGGGCTGCTGGCCGCGTTCCCGGACCTGAAGCTGGCCGTGCCGGCCGAGGAGCTCCAGTGGCGGATCAGCGTTTTGATGCACGGACTTGAGGAGCTCCCTGTCGTCCTGTGAACTTGGGGCATGCCAGCACGAGTAGTCCTACCCGGAAGCACTCGACCGGCGGCCCACGGCCTCACGCCGGCCGGCACGCTCGATCCGTCGACCGTAGTCACCGCCACGGTGGTGCTGCGGCGGCGGGCCGAGCTGCCGGCCGGTCTCGTTTCCGGGCCCTCGGTGATCGGCCGGCAGGAGCTGGCCGCGCGGTATGGCGCCGATCCCGCTGACGTGCAACAGGTTCGTACCGTCCTGAGTGGACTCGGTGTGGACGTCGTCGCTGAGGACCTGGCGTCGCGGCGGCTGTCCGTGCGGGGCGATCTGGCCGCGCTGCACCAGGCGTTCGGCGTGTCGCTGGAGGCCGTGTCGATGGACGGTGCCCGGCGGCGGCACCGGGTCGGCTCGTTGGAAGTGCCGGCCGAGCTGGGCGGCATCGTGACGGCTGTGCTGGGGCTGGACGACCGTCCGCAGGCGCGCCGGCCGCGAGCCGATGCCGGTACGGCGATGGGTTACACGCCGCCCCAGCTGGCCAAGATCTACGGGTTTCCCGCGGCGGTTCCCGGTGTCACGCAGACCATCGCCGTGATCGAACTCGGCGGCGGCTACACCGATGCCGAGATTTCGACGTACTTCCAGGGCTTGGGTGTCGGTCCGGTGCCGGTGCGGGCGGTCAGCGTGGACGGTGGCGTGAACACGCCCGGCGACGCGGCCGATGACGAGGTGCTGCTGGACATCGAGGTCATCGGCGGGCTCGTGCCCGAGGTGCAGCAGCTCGTCTACTTCGCACCCAACACCGATCAGGGTTTCGTCGACGCCGTCAGCACCGCCGTGCACGCCTCGCCCACGCCGGCCGCCGTCAGCATCAGCTGGGGCGCCGCCGAGGACCTGTGGACCGAGCAGACCCGTCTTGCCCTCGACGACGCCTTCGCCGACGCCGCCGCCCTCGGCGTCACGGTTGTCGCTTCGTCCGGTGACTGGGGCGCCGCCGACGAGCAGACCGACGGCAAGCAGCACGTCGACTTCCCCGCATCCAGCCCGAACGTGTTGTCCTGCGGCGGAACCTCACTTACCGCCGACGCTTCGACGGGCGTCATTTCCGCCGAGACCGTGTGGAACAACGGCGTCGGCGACCATGCCACCGGCGGTGGCGTGAGCACGTTCTTCCCCCGCCCCGCCTACCAATCCGCCTGCGGTGCACCGGAATCCGGTCGCGGCGTGCCCGATGTCGCCGCCGTTGCCGATCCCAAGACCGGGTACATGGTTCTCGTGCACGGCAAGAGCTATCCCGCCGGCGGCACCAGCGCCGTCGCCCCGCTCTGGTCGGCCTTGGTTGCTCGCCTCGTGCAGCACCTGGGCCGACCGCTCGGCCTGTTGCAACCTTTGCTGTACAAGGATTCCAAGCCCGGTGCCCTCACCGCCGGCTTCCGTGACGTGACCGCCGGCGACAACCAGGGCTACTCGGCCTCACCGGGCTGGGATTCGTGCACCGGCTTGGGGTCGCCCGACGGGACCGCGTTGTTGACCGTCCTCAGTGGAACACCACCTCAGGATTCCCCGCCGTAGGCCCGTCGAGGATCGGCTCCGCGCGCCCCCGCAATGTCTGGTCGAAGAACGCCAGCACGTAGTCGCGGGTGATGGCGATGGCGCGGCCGGGGCCGGGGGACGGCAGGCCGATCTGCGGGAAAAGGGTTGGGGCGTCGGTGAAGGAGTAGTGGCTGGAGCCGGTCACGGTGAGCCAGCGCTTCCAGCCGTCGAGCTGGGGGTAGACCTGGTCCCAGGTGGGGTCGACGCCGCCCGGCCGGTGAAGGTCGCTGCCCAGCATGAGGAACGGGCGGTGCGTGGTGGCGACCACGTGGAAGGAACCGTCCATGTTGACGCCGGACTTGATGCGGGGATCCTGCTCCATGGCGGCCAGCGCGGACGCGCCGCCGATGGAGTGGCCGGCCATGCCGATACGGGAAACGTCGATGAGACCGGGAAAACGCGAGACCAGCTGGTCGACGACGAACGAGGCGTCCCGGCCGCGGTTGACCTCGAGGGGCCGCAGATCCGTTGCGGTGCAGGCGATGCACGTCAGCATGCGGTTGCCGGGGAAGAGGGTGCCGGCGGACTCGTAGGCATGGTCGATGGACGCGACGAGATAGCCGTGGCTGGCCAGGTCCTCGGCGAGGGTGGTGAGCGTGTAACGCGGCGCGCCGAGGCCGGGGGAGAGCAGGACGAGGGGATGCTTGCCGGGCAAGGGAATGCCGCTGTGGCTGTTGGTGCGCGCGGCGGCGAAGGCGGGACCGGCGGCGGGCGGCAGGCCGAGGGACCGCGCCAGCAAGGTGGTCTCGGCCTCGGTGGCGTACGGGACCGAACGACCGCCGGGGAACGCGGGGTAGTAGAGGCTGACCATGAGCTCGCGGGGTTCCGAAGGCACCCACAGGTCGGCTCTGCTGTGGTCGACGAGGTGCAGAGTGCTGGCGCCGACGGGAAAGACCCCGGTCGGTGCGGGCAGCTGGATGCCGGTGGCGGACGCGGCGACCAGCGCCACGGAGGTCAGGATGTTCGTCACTGGACCGATCACGCGGCCAATTTAGGGACCGAGCACTGAGAAACCGCTGAGCCGCAGCGGGTTAGGGTCACACCGTGACCGAGTTTGCGAGGGAGCCATTCAGCACTGGGACCTGGGTCGCAGACCCGCCGAGCGTCAGCGAGGTGGGCCTGTGACGCCCGACGAGCTGCTCGCCCTTGACCGCGCCCACGTGTGGCATCCGTACGCGCCCATGCCCGGCCGGATCGACCCGCTGGTCGTGACCGACGCCGAAGGCGTCCGCCTGCGGCTGGCCGACGGGCGGGAGCTGGTCGACGGCATGGCCTCCTGGTGGTCGGCCATCCACGGCTACCGGCACCCGGTGCTGGACGACGCCGTCCGGGAGCAGCTCGGCCGGATGAGCCACGTGATGTTCGGCGGCCTGACCCATGAGCCGGCGGTCCAGCTGGCCAAGAAGCTCGTCGACATCACGCCGGAGCCGCTGCAACACGTGTTCCTGGCTGACTCCGGCTCGGTGTCGGTGGAGGTCGCGATCAAGATGTGCCTCCAGTACTGGCGGTCACTCGGCCGGCCGGCCAAGCGACGGCTGCTCACGTGGCGGCGCGGCTATCACGGCGACACGTTCCACCCGATGAGCGTCTGCGACCCCGAGGGCGGCATGCACTCGTTGTGGGCCGGCGTGCTGCCGGAGCAGGTCTTCGCCGACGCCCCGCCGGCCGAGTTCGAGCACGACTACGTGCAGCACCTGGTGGACCTGGTCGAGCAGCACGCCGACGAGCTGGCGGCGATCGTGGTCGAGCCGGTGGTGCAGAACGCCGGCGGCATGCGCTTCCACGACCCCCGCTACCTGCACGTCCTGCGCGAGGTCAGCCTGGCCAACGACGTGCTGCTGGTGTTCGACGAGATCGCCACCGGCTTCGGCCGCACCGGCGAGCTGTTCGCCGCCGACCACGCCGGCATCAGCCCGGACGTCATGTGCGTCGGCAAGGCCATGACCGGCGGATATGTGACGATGTCGGCCGCGCTGTGCACGTCACGGGTGGCCGACGGCATCTCCCGGGGCGAGGTGCCGGTGCTGGCCCACGGGCCGACGTACATGGGCAACCCGCTGTCCTCGGCGGTCGCCAACGCGTCCATCGACCTGCTGCTGGGCCAGGACTGGCGGGCCGAGATCAAACGTATCGAGACCGGTCTGCACGCCCTGGACGCAGCGCGTGACATCCCCGGCGTCGCCGACGTGCGGGTCCTGGGCGCGATCGGGGCCGTCCAGCTGGACCATCCCGTCGACATGGCCGCCGCCCAGCGGGCCGCCGTCGATCACGGAGTGTGGCTGCGGCCGTTCAACGACCTCATCTACACCATGCCGCCGTACGTGATCGGGGACGACGACCTGGCTCAGGTCTGCACCGCGATAGTTGCGGCCGCGACGGTCGGCTGAGCCCGACCGATGCCCAACCACTAATCTGATGGGTCGTGAACATCCTCGTGATCACCGGCACCGGCACCGGCGTCGGCAAGACCATGGTCACCGCGGCCTGTGCGGCCCTCGCGGTGGACAACGGCCAGCGGGTCGCCGTGGTCAAACCGGCCCAGACCGGGGTCGGCCCGCACGAGCCGGGCGACCTGGACGAGGTCGCGAGAATCGCCGGCAAGATCACGACGCGTGAGCTGCGCCGCTACCCGGAGCCACTGGCCCCGGACACCGCCGCGGCCCGCGCCGGCCTGCCCCAGGTGCACCCCGGCGAGATCGCCTCGGTGGTCGCCGAGCTGGCCGCCGAGCACGACCTGGTGCTGGTCGAGGGCGCGGGCGGGCTGCTCGTCCGGTTCGACGACGAGGGCGCGACGCTGGCCGACGTGGCCTGGGCGCTCAACGCACTGGTGCTGATCGTGGCCGAGGCCGGCCTCGGCACGCTCAACGCCACCGCGCTGACCGCCGAGGTGCTGCTCAAGCGGGGCATCGAGTCCGCGGGCGTGGTCATCGGCAGCTGGCCGGCCGAGCCCGACCTTGCGTCCCGCTGCAACCTCGTCGACCTGCCGGAGGCGGCCGGCGGGCCGCTGCTGGGCGCGCTGCCGGCCGGCGCGGGACTGCTGGACCCCTCGGACTTCCTCGAGGTCGCTCGGGCCGGCATGTCACCGTGGCTCGGCGGCACGTTCGACCCGGACGTCTTCGCCGAGCAGTTCACGGCGTGAGTCTTGTAACACGATGTGACGAGGTCACGTGCGGCAGACTGCTGCCGAGCGTTGCCCCGAGCAAGGAGAGCTGCCAGTGACTGCCGTCGACACCGACATCCTCGCCGTCGCCCGTGAGCAGGTGCTCGAGCGGGGCGAAGGGCTGTCCGAGGAGCAGCTGCTGGCGGTGCTCCGGCTCGGCGACGACCGGCTGGAGGAGCTGCTCCAGCTGGCCCACGAGGTGCGGATGCGCTGGTGCGGGCCGGAGGTCGAGGTCGAGGGCATCGTCAGCCTGAAGACCGGCGGCTGCCCCGAGGACTGCCACTTCTGCTCCCAGTCCGGCCGCTTCCCGTCGCCGGTGCGCTCGGCCTGGCTGGACATCCCCGGCCTGGTGCGGTCGGCGCGGGAGACCCGGGACACCGGGGCCACCGAGTTCTGCATCGTGGCCGCCGTGCGCGGCCCGGACGCCCGGCTGCTGTCGCAGGTCCGTGAAGGCATCAAGGCCATCCGCGAGGACGGCAACGACATCCAGATCGCCTGCTCGCTCGGCATGCTCACGCAGGAGCAGGTGGACGAGCTGGTGGCGATGGGCGTGCACCGCTACAACCACAACCTGGAGACCGCCCGCTCGCACTTCCCGAACGTGGTCACCACGCACACGTGGGAAGAGCGCTGGGAGACCCTGCGCATGATCCGCGAGGCCGGCATGGAGGTCTGCTGCGGCGGCATCATCGGCATGGGCGAGACCGTCGAGCAGCGGGCCGAGTTCGCCGCCCAGCTGGCCGAGCTGGGGCCGGACGAGTGCACGATGAACTTCCTGATCCCGCAGCCCGGCACTCCGTACGAGCAGTACGAGGTGGTCGAGGGCCGCGACGCGCTGCGCACCGTGGCGGCGTTCCGGCTGGCCATGCCGCGGCCGCTGCTGCGCTTCTCCGGCGGCCGTGAGCTGACCTTCGGCGACCTGGGCACCAAGCAGGGCATGCTCGGCGGCATCAACGCCATCATCGTCGGCAACTACCTGACCAACCTGGGCCGGCCGGCCGACCAGGACCTGGCCATGTTGGACGAGCTGAGCATGCCGGTGAAGGCGCTGAACCAGTCGCTATGAGTGCCTTCTGCGCCCGTTGCGGGCTTCCCGCCGCCGAGGGCGACCACGCGCGTTGTGCGGCCCTGCTGGCCTCGATCGACCCGCCGCGGTTCTGCGGCGACTGCGGGCGGCGCATGGTCGTGCAGGTGACACCCGCCGGATGGGTGGCGAATTGCAGCCGACACGGCGAGCGAACGTCGACGTCACCGAGTGTCGGCTAGGGTCGCTCGAATGTCGGAGCAAGCGGGCGAGCGGGCCGAGCCGATGCGCATCCCGCCGGTGACCGAGAAGGACCCGGAGCCGGCGTCGGTGTCCTCTGAGGTCCGTACGCCGTCGGTGGCCGAGATCATGGCCATGCTGCCGCAGGCGCGGCGGCCGCACGTCGTGGTCAAGCGGGACCTGCTGCCCGCGATCAGCGTGGCGTCCACGGTGGCGCTCACCGGGCTGCTGGTCGGCTGGCTGTGGTCCATCCTGGCGCCGGCGCAGCGCGTGATCCTGGTGGACGGTCAGCAGCTGCCGCTGCTGGACGAGAGCTACCACCGGTTCGACGACCTTATCCTGTTCGTGCTGCTCGGCCTGGGCATGGGCCTGGTCGTCGGCGGTGTCGTGTGGATGCTGCGGGAACGCCGCGGCCCGGTGATCATGATCGCCGCCGTGCTCGGCTCGGCGCTGGGCGCGTGGCTGGCCATGAAGGTCGGCGTCTCCTGGGCCGGCAGCCACTACGCCCTGTCCGGCACGCCCGCCAACCGCACCGTCTTCGACCAGGCCCCGGTCCTCGAGTCCACGTGGGTCATCCTCGCCCAGCCCCTGGCCACTGCCCTGGCCTACGGCACCCTCACGGCCTGGAACGGCATGGACGACCTGGGCCGCCGCCTCGGCTAACCCCGTTTTGACGCTTGGAAGGGGCCTTCCTCCGCTCCGAGTGGAGGAAGGCCCCCTTCCAAGCTTCAAAGTCAGTTCGTGCTGGGGCGGATGGAGAACTCCGAGAGGGCGGCGGGGATGGCGCGGAGTTCGCGCAGGATGCCGGTCTCACGGTTGAGCACGCGGCGGACCATTCGCAGGCGTCGCAACGGGTTGCGCTCCTCGAGCAGGCCCTGGCGGTCCTCAATGGTCAGCAGGCAGTCGGCGGCCAGCAGGTGGGCCAGGGTGCCCGTGTCGGCGCCGATCTCGGGCTCGGTCCAGTCCTCACGGTGCCAGGCGGCGTTGCAGTAGCGGCGATGTGCGGCCCGCGCCGAATCGGACAACTGGGGCGCGGCGGCGACGCTGGCGCCGGCTACTTCGGCGTCGGGCAGCCATTCCACGCTGCCCAGCAGGTACGGCGCGCTGCCGGAGTCCAGGTCCAGCAGGCGAAACCGGCGCTCGCCCCGGGTCACGATGTCGAACCGGCCGTCGGGCAGCCGGTCGACCTGGCGCAGCGTTGCCGAGCAGCCGACCTCGTGCAGCTGGGAAAGCTCGTCCACATCGGTGACCCAGCCCTGTCTGATCGCCACCACGCCGAAGCTTCGCCCGGTCACCGCGCCGGTCACCAGGTCCACGGTCAGCTGGCGGTAGCGCGGCTCGAAGATGTGCAACGGCAACGACGCCCCGGGCAGCAGCACAGTGCCCAGCGGGAAGATCGGGAGCGTCTCGGCCACGCCGTCTACCGTACGTCGGCGGCCGCCCCCTGCCGGGTGGTCGCAGCACGGCGAACGGGTCCGTGACGAGCATTCCGTGCCCGGTGAACCGGAACAGCGCAGCTGGGCGGCCTCCGGACGGCCCCGGCGGGGAAGTGTGACCAGTGGGCTCCAGAAGTCCGCGCCGGGACAGCACGCGCTGGAGGTTGGTCGCGGCCACGCGGTAGCCCAGCGCCGCCGAGTACAGCCCGCGCAGCGCCGAGATCGTGAACTCCGGCGGCGCCAGGGCGAAGCCGAGGTTGGTGTACGAGAGCTTGGCTCGCAGCCGGCCCTGGGCCCGCCGCACGATGGCCTCGTGGTCGAAGGCGGTGTCCGGCAGGTCGTCGACGGGGTACCAGGCGGTGTCGTCGGGCACCTCGGGGTCGACGTCGCACGGGATCAGGCCGACGAACGCGGTGGCGACGATCCGACCGCCCGGCACCCGGTCCGGGGCGCTGAACACGGCGAGCTGTTCGACATGTGCCAGTTTCCTGACGTCCACCTTCTCGGCCAGCTGCCGGCGGATCGACGCCTCGACGTCCTCGTCGGAACGCAGCCGTCCACCCGGCAGTGACCAGCGGCGAGCGTGCGGTTCCTGAGCGCGCTGCCAGAGCAGGACCTGGAGTGATTCGCGCCTCACCTGGAGCACTGCTGCCAGTACTTCATTGCCTGTTAACCCCGGTTGGCTGATAGGATCTGGCACGTTTTCGATTCTAAGGCGAAAACCGGCGGGACCGCAACTTGGGAGGACATCATGGCCGCTACCGCACAGTTGGAGCGGACCGAGGACGGCTGGACCGGCGTGCAGCCGGACGCCGCCTGGCGGGAGGAGGTCCGCCGACTCGTCGATGAGCACGACGCCGTCCTGCTCGCGCACAACTACCAGCTGCCCGAGATCCAGGACATCGCCGACCACACCGGCGACTCGCTCGCGCTGTCCCGCATCGCGGCCAGCAGCAGCAAGTCGACCATCGTGTTCTGCGGCGTGCACTTCATGGCCGAGACGGCCAAGATCCTCAGCCCGGACAAGCGGGTGCTCATCCCGGACGCCCGCGCCGGCTGCTCGCTGGCCGACTCCATCACCGGGGAGCAGCTGCGCGAGTGGAAGGCCGAGCACCCCGGCGCCGTCGTCGTCTCGTACGTGAACACGACGGCCGACGTCAAGGCCGAGACCGACATCTGCTGCACGTCGTCGAACGCGGTCGACGTGGTCGCCTCGATCCCGGCCGACCGCGAGGTGCTGTTCTGCCCGGACCAGTTCCTCGGCGCGCACGTGCGCCGCGTGACCGGCCGGGACAACGTGCACGTGTGGGCCGGCGAGTGCCATGTCCACGCCGGCATCAACGGCCCCGAGCTGGCCGACCGGGCCGCCGCCAACCCGGACGCCGACCTGTTCATCCACCCCGAGTGCGGCTGCGCCACCTCGGCGCTGTACCTGGCCGGCGAGGGCGCGGTGGCGGCCGAGAAGGTCAAGATCCTCTCGACCGGCGACATGCTGACCGCGGCCCGCGAGACCAAGGCCCGCAGCGTCTTGGTGGCGACCGAGGTCGGCATGCTGCACCAGCTGCGCAAGGCCGCCCCGGAGATCGACTTCCAGGCGGTCAACGACCGGGCCTCCTGCCGGTACATGAAGATGATCACGCCGTCGGCCCTGCTGCGCTGCCTGCGGGACGAGGCCGACGAGGTCTTCGTGGACGCCGACACGGCCGCTCGGGCCCGGGCCTCGGTGCAGCGGATGATCGAGATCGGCCAGCCCGGCGGTGCCGAGTGAAGCCCCGCTGGGAGGCCGATGCCGATCTTGTGGTCGTCGGCACCGGCGTGGCCGGCCTGACCGCCGCGTTGGACGCTCAGGCCCTTGGCCTGCGGGTTCTGGTCGTCACCAAGGCCGAACTGGGCGACGGCAACACGCGCTGGGCGCAGGGCGGCGTGGCCGTCGTGCTGCCCGGTGAGCACGAGGAAGGCGACACCGTCGACCGGCACGTGGCCGACACGCTGACCGCCGGCGCGGGGCTGTGCGACGCCGCCGCGGTGTCGGCGATCGTCAGCGGCGGCCCGGCGGCGGTGACCCGTCTGCGCCGGTGGGGCGCGGTGTTCGACCAGGGTTCGGACGGCAAGCTGGCGCGTACCCGGGAAGGCGGCCACACGGCGTTCCGTGTCGTGCACGCCGGCGGCGACGCGACCGGGGCCGAGGTTGAACGCGCCCTGCTGGCGCAGGCCCGTGACGGCCGGATCGCCATGCTGGACAACCATGTTGCCGTCGAGGCGCTGCGGACGCCGTCCGGCGCGGTCGGTGGATTGCTTGTGCTGGACGGAAACGGCGTTCCCGGCGTGCTGCGGGCCCCGGCCGTGCTGCTGGCCACCGGCGGCCTTGGCCAGCTGTACCAGGCAACGTCGAATCCCGAGGTTGCCACCGCCGACGGCATTGCCTTGGCGCTGCGGGCCGGCGCGGTCGTGGCCGACCTGGAGTTCGTGCAGTTCCACCCGACCGTGCTCTACACCGGTTCCGGTGCTCGCGGGCGGTGTCCGCTGGTGACCGAGGCGGTCCGCGGCGAGGGTGCGGTTCTGTTGGACGCCAACGGTTCCCGGGTGATGCTCGGGGTGCATCCGCTGGCCGACCTGGCGCCACGGGACGTGGTGTCGGCGGCGATCACCCGTCGGATGAACGAGACCGGCACCGATCACGTGTTCCTGGACGCCACCCATCTCGACGGTGACGCGTTCCGTCTTCGCTTCCCGACCGTGTACTCGGCCTGCGCCGCGATCGGTGTCGACCCGGCGGTGGATCCGATTCCCGTTGCTCCGGCGGCACATTTCTCGTGTGGTGGCGTAGTGGCCACTGTGGACGGTCGCACCGCGGTGAACGGTCTCTACGCCGCCGGCGAGGTCGCCCGGTCCGGTCTGCACGGGGCGAACCGCCTGGCGTCCAACAGCTTGCTCGAAGGTCTGGTCGTCGGTTCCCGTGCGGTCAAGGCCATTGCCGCCGATCGGGCCGCCGGTCGGCTCGGCGACCCGCGCAAGGCGGAGCTGGTCGGCTCGCTGGCCGCGGCCGTGACCGAGCGGGATGTCTTGCAGCGCACCATGTCCCGGCACGCGGCCATCGGCCGCAACGTGGAGGGATTGGCCGCGGCCGCCGCGGTGTTGGAGAAGTCGACCGTCGTCCGTCCACTCGGGACGCGCGAGTCGGTCGAGGACGCGGCGCTGACCATGGCCGCGGAGATTTTGCTGGCCGTGGCGGCCGAGCGCACCGAGTCGCGCGGTTGCCATGTCCGTACCGACTATCAGGGCCGTAACGACGCCGTGTGGCAGCGGTCCATCCCCGTGCGACTGGACGCGGCCGGGCGGCCGTTCCTGTTCGAGCGGGCCTTGCTAGGGAGTGGCATGAGCATCGACATCGAGGACATGCGGCGGGTCATCAAGACCGCTTTGGCCGAGGACCTGCGGTACGGGCCGGACGTCACCACGCTGGCCACCGTGCCGTCCGATTCCATTGCCGTCGGCAGTTTCACGCCGCGCAAGCCCGGCACCATCGCCGGCGTGCCAGCGGCTTTGGCCGTGTTGGACGAGGTGACCGACTACGAGGTCGTGTCCCGCGTCGAGGACGGCTCCCGGCTCGCCGCCGGCGAGCCGGCCCTGGTCGTGCGCGGGCCGATTCGTGGTCTCGTCACCGCCGAGCGGACCGCGCTGAACCTGCTGTGTCATCTGTCCGGCATCGCCACCGCCACCGCCGCGTGGGTCGAGGTCATCGCCGGAACCGGTTGTGCCGTCAGGGATTCCCGCAAGACGTTGCCCGGGCTGCGGCTGTTGGAGAAGTACGCCGTGCGCTGCGGCGGCGGCGTCAACCACCGCCTCGGGCTCGGCGACGCCATCCTCATCAAGGACAACCACGTCCAGGCCGCCGGCTCCGTCACCGCGGCCTTGGCCGCCGCCCGCGCCTACGCGCCCGAGCTGTCGTGCGAGGTCGAGGTCGACACCCTCGACCAGCTCGACGAGGCCCTGGCCGCCAACGCCGAACTCGTGCTGCTGGACAACTTCACCCCCGAGCAGTGCGCCGAAGCCTTCCGCCGCACCAAGGCCGCCGGCACCGGCACGCTGCTGGAGGCGTCCGGTGGGCTGACGTTGGACGTGGCCCGGACCTACGCCGAGACCGGCGTCGACTACCTGTCTGTCGGCCGTCTCACACACTCCTCGCCGGCGCTGGATCTGGGGATGGACATGTAGCGAATCGGCCAACGCGGACGGCGGCCGCGGCGCATACTCACGACGTGGCTGACGTCTGGTTACGCCGCACCAACCGGTTTCGGGGCGCGGTTCTGCTTCAATCGAGCATGATCCTCGCGGTCCTGCTGCTGGTTGCGGCGGGCATCGGCCGGACGGATGGCGTGCCCTTCACCGTCACCGGCGCCGTTGCGCTCGGCATCTGGGTCGTCGTGTTCGTGCCCATCGGCGTCTGGCGGCTGCTGCCGCCCAACCGGATCCGGGACGACCGGCTGACTGTTCGCGGCAGCAGCTTTCGGGGCTACTACCTGCCCGAGGTCGAGTTCGCCCGCGTCCACCGGTTCCGGGAGCCGATGGGGCGGATCGGCTATCTCGTGCTCACCGTCAACACCGTCGACATCAAGCTGGCCGACGACAGGTGGAGCCGGTGCTACTACCGGCCGGAGGACGTGCTGGCGTTGGCCGACAGCCTGGCCAAGTCGCCGCACCCCGAGCCGCGGGCCGCCGCGGCCTGGCTGCGGCGGTTCGCCGCCGACCCGAAGGCCCAGCCCTGGCCGCCCTGAGGCCGCTCAGGCGCTGGGGCGGTGGTCTGGTTAGGGTCGGGGTGTGCGTCGACTCCTGCTACCCGCCTCCCTGCTCACCGCTGCCGTGGTCCTCGCGGCGTGCACCGGCGAGCCGACGCCGAGCCGGGCCGGGACCGTCGACGACAACACCACCATCACGCTGGCCGACGCCACCGAGCCGGCCAGCCTGAACCCGGTGCAGGGCTTCGCGCCCGAGGGCGGCTCACGGATGTACGACGGGCTGGTCGGCTACCAGGCCGACCGGACGCTGCGGCCGGTGCTGGCCACGGACCTGCCGCAGCCGTCGCCGGACGGCAAGTCGTGGACGGTGAAGCTGCACGAGCGGGTGCGGTTCGCCGACGGCAGCCCGCTGACCGCGGCCGACGTCGTCGCCGAGTACAACGCGGTGCTCGACCCGGCGGTGAAGTCCCCGCTGCGGCCGGACTTCGACATGCTCGACGGCGTGACGGCGGTCGACGAGCTGACCGTCCGCTTCGACCTGTCGTACCCGTTCCCGTCGTTCCCGACCCGGCTGGTGCTCGGCGTCATCCCGCACACCGCCCTGACCGCCGCGCAGCCGCCCGGCACCGGCGCGTACAGCGTGGCCGGCTGGGACAAGGGCAAGCAGCTCGTGCTGGGGCTGAACAAGTACTACTACGGCGTGCCGCCCAAGGTCGTGAAGGTCACCGTGGTCTTCGTGCCCGACGACGCGACCCGGATCCAGCGGTTGCAGAACGGCGATTTCGACGGCATCGAGGTGCCGCCGTCGGAGGCGGTCGCGGTGGCCAAGTTCGACGGCGTCAAGGTCATCACCGAGGACACCGCCGACTACCGGGCCGTCACGCTGCCGGCGGACAACCCCGTCACGAGCGACCACTCGGTGCGGCTGGCGCTGAACTTCGCGATCGACCGCAAGGACCTCATCGGCAACGCGCTGGGCGGCAAGGGCACGCCGGCCTCCACGCCGATGCCGGACTCGCTGCCCGAGTTCGTCGACCCGCAGGCCGTCTACCGCTTCGACCGGGGGGCCGCCGGCCGCATCCTCGACCAGGCCGGCTGGGTCGCCGGGGCCGACGGCATCCGCGCCAAGGGCGGCGTCCGAGCGGCGTTCACCGTCGGCTACCCGGCCGGCGACCTGGAGCGCCGCGCCATCGCGCAAGCGTTTGCCACCCAGCTCCGGGCCGTCGGCTTCGACGTCACCGCGGTGGCCGGCGCCGGCGTCGCCCAGATCGTCGCCGGCGGCAACCCGTTCGACCCCGACCTGGCCGTCCGCCAGGTCCTGCGCACCGGCGGCACCGCCAACACCACCGGCTACTCCGACGCCGCCGTGGACACGGCCCTCGACACCGCGCACAAGGCCACCGACCCCGCCGCCCGGGCCACCGCCTTCCGGGCCGCCCAGCGGGCCTACCTCGGTGAACCCAGCCTGGTCACGCTGGCCTTCGTCACCCACACCTACGCCGTGCACGACAACTGGGCCGGCTCGGTTGCGATCACCGAGCCGGCTGTGCATGGGCCCCTGACCTGGGGACCGTGGTGGAACCTGGAGACCTGGACCATTCGCTGACCGGCCGGTCGAGCGTGGCCGCGAAACCGGTCAAGGGGCCTCGGTACCCTGAGGCCATGCTCAACCGCACCGACCTGCGTGGTCACGTCCCGTCCGCGGCTCAACTGCGCGTCACCCTGCCGCGCGCCGAGGTCGACGTGGACGCGGTGCTGCATCAGGTGCGGCCGATCGTCGAGGCGGTGCGCGACCGGGGCGTGCCGGCGGTGCTGGAGTTCGCGGAGCGGTTCGACCGGATCAAGCCGGCCTCGGTCCGCGTCCCGCGGGAGCGCGTCGCGCGGGCCCTGGCCGAGCTGGACCCGAAGGTCCGGGAGGCCCTGGAAGAGGCGATCGCGCGGACCCGGAAGGTGCACGCCGACCAGCGCCGCCAGGACAAGACCACCGAGGTGGTGCCGGGCGGCACGGTCACCGAGCGCTGGGTGCCGGTCGGCCGGGTCGGCCTGTACGCGCCCGGCGGCCTTGCGGTGTACCCGTCGACCGTGGTGATGAACGTGGTGCCGGCGCAGACCGCGGGCGTGGGCTCGCTGGTCGTGTGCTCGCCGCCGCAGGCCGAGCACGGCGGCCTGCCGCACCCGACGATCCTGGCGGCGTGCGCGCTGCTGGACGTCGAAGAGGTGTGGGCGGTGGGCGGCGCGCAAGCCATCGCGCTGCTGACCTACGGGGGCGTGGACACCGACGGCGCCGAGCTGGCGGCGGTGGACATGATCACCGGCCCCGGCAACATCTACATGACGGCGGCCAAGCGGCTGCTGCGCGGCCTGGTCGGCATCGACTCCGAGGCCGGCCCGACCGAGATCGCCATCCTGGCCGACGACACGGCCGACCCGGCGCACGTGGCCGCCGACCTGATCAGCCAGGCCGAGCACGACACGCTGGCCGCCAGCGTGCTGGTGACCGACTCGGAGCGGCTGGCCGACGCGGTCGACGCCGAGCTGCACAAGCAGGTCGGCGCGACCAAGCACAGCGCCCGGGTGGCGGAAGCGCTGGCCGGCCGGCAGTCCGGCACCATCCTGGTGTCCACTGTGGACGACGGGCTGAAGGTCGTCGACGCCTACGCGGCCGAGCACCTCGAGATCCAGACGGCCGACGCCCGCGCGGTGGCGGACCGGGTCCGCAACGCCGGCGCGATCTTCGTCGGCGCCTACGCGCCGGTCTCGCTCGGCGACTACTGCGCCGGCTCCAACCACGTGCTGCCCACCGCCGGCTGTGCCCGCCATTCCTCGGGCCTGTCCGTGCAGACCTTCCTGCGCGGCATCCACGTCGTCGACTACACCGAGGACGCGTTGCGCGACGTCGCCGACAAGGTGGTCGCGCTGGCCAATGCCGAGGACCTGCCCGCTCACGGCCAAGCCGTCACCGCACGCTTCAAGGACTCCTGAATGACCAACCCGATTGGCGCGCGCGTCCAGCTCGCCGACCTGCCGCTGCGCGACGACCTGCGCGGCCGCACGCCCTACGGGGCGCCGCAGCTGGACGTGCCGGTTCGCCTCAACACCAACGAGAACCCCTACCCGCCGCCGCCCGAGCTGGTCGCCGACGTCGCCGCCGCGGCGGCCGAGATCGCGACCACGCTGCACCGCTACCCGGACCGCGACGCCATCGAGCTGCGCACCGAGCTCGCCGCGTACCTGGCGTCGTCCACCGGCGTCCCGGTGACCGTGGACAACGTGTGGGCGGCCAACGGTTCCAACGAGATCCTCCAGCAGCTGCTCCAGGCCTTCGGCGGTCCCGGCCGCAGCGCGCTGGGCTTCGAGCCGTCGTACTCGATGCACCCGATCATCGCCGCCGGCACCCGCACCGACTGGGTCCCGACGCCGCGACGCCCCGATTTCTCCCTGGACACCGAGGAAGCGGCCCGGGTCATCGTCGAGCGGGCGCCGGACCTGGTGTTCATCACCAGCCCGAACAACCCGACCGGCCAGGCCATCCCGCTCGACCAGCTGCGCGAGCTGATCGCCGTGACGCCGGGCGTGATCGTCATCGACGAGGCCTACGCCGAGTTCAACGAGCACGCCAGCACCCTGGGCCTGCTCGAGGAGTTCGCCGACAAGCTGGTGGTCACGCGGACCATGAGCAAGGCGTTCGCCTTCGCCGGCGGCCGCCTCGGCTACCTGGCCGCCGCGCCGGCGCTGGTCGACGCGCTGCAGCTGGTCCGCCTGCCGTACCACCTGTCGGCGCTGACCCAGGCCGCCGCGCTGGCCGCGCTGCGGCACGGCGAGCAGACCCTCGAGTCGGTGGCCAAGCTGGTCGCCGAGCGGCACCGGGTGGTGGACTCGTTGGCCGGCATGGGTTTCCAGGTCGTGCCCAGCGACGCCAACTTCGTCCTGTTCGGACGGTTCGACGACGCCAAGGCGGCCTGGCAGTCCTATTTGGACCGTGGCGTGCTGATCAGGGACGTCGGCATCGCCAACCACCTCAGGGTCAGCATCGGGACGCCTGAGGAGAACGACGCGTTCCTGTCGGCCAGCAAGGAGATAGCCAAGTGACCCGGATCGGGCGCATCGAGCGCGCCACCAAGGAGTCCTCCGTGCTGGTCGAGATCGACCTGGACGGCTCGGGCAAGGTCGAGATCGACACCGGCGTGCCGTTCTACGACCACATGCTGACCGCGTTCGGCGTGCACGGCAGCTTCGACCTGGTGGTGCGGGCGACCGGCGACACCCACATCGACGCCCACCACACCGTCGAGGACGTGGCCATCGTGCTGGGCCAGGCGATCCGCCAGGCGCTGGGCGACAAGGCCGGCATCCGCCGCTTCGGCGACTGCTGGATCCCGATGGACGAGGCGCTGGCCCACGCGGCCGTGGACGCCTCGGGGCGGCCGTACTGCGTGCACGTCGGCGAGCCGGAGTCGATGGAGTCCTTCACCGTCGGCAACAACTACGCCACCGTGCTCAACCGGCACGTGTTCGAGTCGCTGGCCTTCCACGCCCAGCTGGCGCTGCACGTCCGCGTGATCCACGGCCGGGACCCGCACCACATCACCGAGGCCGAGTACAAGGCCGTCGCCCGCGCGCTGCGGGCGGCGACCGAGCCCGACCCGCGGGTGTCGGGCGTGCCGTCCACGAAGGGGGTGCTGTGATGCCGCGTGAGTACATCGCCATCGCCCTGCTGGCCGTGTGCGGCTTCCTGATCGGCGGCGTCTACACCATGTGGAAGACGGCCAAGATCGCCGCGACCGTGCTGGCCGTGCTCGCCGTGCTGGCCGCGGGCGGCGCGATCGCCTGGTTCATCTCGAGCTGAGGTACCCGGCGGGCACGTGTTCGGTGAGCCAGACTCCGTTGGCGCTCAACCGGAACACGTGCCCGTCGGCGTGCATGCGGCCGGCGTCGACGGCCAGCACGACCGGCTTGCCGCGACGCGAGCCCACCTTGATCGCCGTGGGGATGTCCGGTGAGAGGTGCACGTCGTGCCGGGTCATCGGCCGCAGTCCCTCGGCCATGATGTCGTCAAGGAACTTGGCCACCGTGCCGTGATAGAGCGTGTCCGGCGGTGTGGTGACCGGCAGATCGAGCTGCACCGGCACGGTGTGGCCCTGGCTGGCCCGGATCCGGGCCCCGGTCTCGTCGAAGGCGAAGCGGCGCTTGTCGTTGGTGGCGACGACGTGGTCGAGTTGTTCCCTGGTGATGCGCATGGCGCCGAGCAGCGCGGCGACGTCCGTCCAGCCGTCGGCGCTGAGCTGGATGCCGATCTCCTCCGGGGCGTGCCGCAGATGTCGCGACAGCCGTTTGGAGAGTCGGATCGTGTCTTTCTCGTTCATGTGCCGGAAGTGTGGGCGGTCGGGGACCCGGCCGTCCACCGATATCAGCCGGCCAGGTCCAACTCGTTGAGCACGTGATCGGCCAGCAGCACGTCGGTGCCGGCCAGGCCGGTCGAGCAGAACAGGGTGATCTGGCCCTCGCTGATCCGGCCGGGCAGCTCGCCGGCGATGATGCCGCCCAGGTGGGCCAGCTTGCGCCCGGTGAAGAACGGGTTGCCGTAGGCGGCGGCCTGCGCCGGCGAGTCGGTGGCCACGATCGCCGCCACGCTGGCGAGTTCCGGCGGCAGTTCGCTGGCCCCGCGCAGCTTGGGCCCGATGGTGTTCACGTGGCAGCCGGGCGAGAACGCGGTGGCCGGCAGCACCGGGCGGGTCGACTTGGTCGCCACCAGCACGACATCGGCGTCCCGTACAGCCTCGACGCTGTCGGCCAGGTCGATTGCATTCAGCCCGAGCTCGTCACGGGCCCGCGCGGCGAACTTGGCCCGGTTGGCCGGCGTCGGCGAGCTCACCCGGACCTCGCTGAACGTCCGCACCGCGCAGGCGGCCCACAGCTGGGCCCAGGACTGCGTGCCGGAGCCGATGACCGCGCAGATCGAGGCGTCGGGTTTGGCCAGCGCGTCGACCGCCGCACCACCCAGCGCGCCGGTACGGAGAGCGCCAAGGGCCGTGCCGACGACGACGCCGCGCAGCGTGCCCACGTTGTCCCACACCGCAACCAGCTGGTCGGCGTGCCCGGGCCACAGGCCGTAGCAGCGGAAACCCACGGTGCCGGAAGCATTTCCACCGACCGTGAACACGAGTTCCGTTGAGCCGACGTCGATTCCGGTGCGCGGCGGGGCCTTGAGCGTGCCGTGGTAGGCATCTACGAGGGCGTCTCGGGAAACTCGGACCGCCGCCCCGGGCAGCAGGGCGGCACGCACATCGGCGTCCGAGATGACCTTCACGTGTCCAGTCTGCGACGGCCGACACCGGCCTTCAAGGCGCGTCGGGCAGCTGCATCCTTATGGCGCAACGGTGATCACTGTGTGGTGGGGACGGCACTCACTCGATACCCCCTCGGCGGCAGCGCGCAGCCGCGGCGCTCCCGGACCGTGGTCGGCCATCCGGTCCTCGGCGTTGACCAGCGTGCACACCTTCAGCGACAGGCAGCCGCAGCCGACGCAGCCGCTCAGTTTGTCGCGAAGTCGTTGCAGGGAGTCGATTCGCGCGTCCAGCTCGGTCTTCCACTCCCGGGACAGCCGGGCCCAGTCGGCCTTGGTCGGCGTGCGCCGCTCGGGCAGTGTCGCCAGCGCCGCGCCGATGTCCTCGAGGCTGAGCCCGACTCGTTGCGCCGTGCGGATGAACGCCAGCCGGCGCAATACCGAGCGTGGGTACCGGCGCTGGTTGCCGGCCGTGCGCTCGGCCGCGATCAGGCCGCGTTCCTCGTAGAACCGCAGTGCCGTCTGCGCGACTCCGCTGCGTTCGGACACCTGGCCGATGGACAGCCAGTCGGGGAGTTTCACCACCCGTTGAGCCTAACCTGGAGTTAACTCGAACGTTCAACCCCCTCGCGGCCGCGGCGCCATGACCGGCAGTTCCGTCCCGGTCGCCGCCGGATTCCGTCCAGCCGAACGGGTTTCACCACCGTGCGCATCACCAGCAACACCGGATGCAGGCGCACCACCTCGCTCACCGCGCGTCGGTGCGGCCCAGGTTCGCCACGTCCATTGCGGTGATGCGGCGGCCCTTGCGGCACCGTGTCCACCCCGGTGCGCAATCTCGCCGCCCTGTTCCGATGCGAGGCCGGCTCGTGCCCCCCGTCGCTGCCGCCCTGTCCCGTCCTGAGCAGGCCGCCCGGGCGTGGCCATCGCCGGCCGGACACGAAGGCCGGGTACGCCGCGTATCTTCCGGCCAGGTCGAGGGGCGTCCGGGCAGCCGGGGCCTAGAGTTGTGGGCAGCGCGGCCGGCCGGACCCGGTTCCGCGTTACGTGCACCCCTGCAACCCGTTACGCAACGGTTTTCATTCAGCCGGTCGGGCCGCACAATCACGGGTATGAACCATGCGATCACCGTGGGAGTCGTCGACTCCGAGGCGCTGGTGCGCGGCGGTATCCGCCGGGTGCTCGAACAGGCGCCGGACGTGCGGGTCGTGGCCGAGGCCGCCAGCGGGCCGGGCGCCGTCGAACTCGTGCGCAAACATCTGCCAAGGGTGCTGCTGATGGACGTCCGGATGCCCGGCTTGGACGGCCTCGCCGCCGCCGAGCAGGTCCGGGCGCTGTCCGCCGGCACCGCTGTCGTGCTGCTCACCTCGGTGGCCGACGACAGCCACATCCGGCGGGCCGTCCGGGCCGGCGCCTCCGGCTTCCTGCTCAAGGACGGCAGTCCCCGCGAGCTCGTCACCGCCGTGCGGGCCGTCGCCGCCGGCGAGGCCATGCTGTCGCCCGCCATCACCCGCCGGGTGCTCGACCGCATCGTCGACATCGACCCCGAACCGGTCGAGCGGGCCCGCACCCTCGTCAACCACCTCACCGGTCGCGAGCGCGAGGTCCTCGGCCTGCTCGCCCAGGGCATGGGCAATCTCCAGATCGCCCGCAAGCTCTATCTCAGCGAGGGCGCGGTCAAGGCCCACGTCAGTCGCCTGCTCACCAAACTCAGCTGCGACAACCGCGTGCAGGCGGCGATTCTGGCGCACAACGCCCGTTTGGTCAGCGCCTGACGGAAAGCGCATTCCGGTGGCGTCCGCCGCCCACCGGGCGCACACCCTATCTTCGCGAGTCCCGCTCAGCGGCAGGGTGATTCACGGGTTGGAGCAGAGTCGGCGTGGACGCCCCGCCGTGCTTTTTCGTGGTCCTGATCCTGGAACTTGCCGAGGCCCCCAGAGTGGCCATGGTAAACCTGACCACGCTGGAGGCCTCTCGCCTTGGTATGTGCTCAGCTGGTGAAGTACCAGAAGTGGTCAGGCCAGTCGCCGCATGGCCACTGAATCAACTGCACACCATCGCTTCCGCTGGCACCGGGAACCGCGAGGCACATGTTGCTGTTGTTGTTGACGATCCGGTACCGGCTGTTTCCGGCGTCGACGAAGTACCAGTAGTGGTCCGGCCAGTTGCCGCACGGCCACTGGATGACCCCTTCGCCCTGCGCCTTGCTCGCCCCGGGAATGGCCAGGCACATGTTGCTGTTGTTGTTGACGATCTTGTAGAGGCCGTTCCCGGCGTCGACGAAGTACCAGTAGTGGTCCGGCCAGGTGCCGCAGCCCAACTGGATGACCCGCTCGCCCTGCGCCTTGCTCGCACCGGGGATCGCCGCACACTTGGTGCCGCTGTTGTTATTGTTGTGGATGCGATAGACCGCCGCGGGTGCGGCTTTCAGCTGTTGAAGAGAGACGGGCGTCTGATTCGTTGACGTTTCGGCGTTCGCGTACTGCGCAGAAGCGCAGAGCGATGCCACCGCGAACATTGCGGCAACAATCCTTGTCACGACCTTCATCTGCATTCCTCCCCTAGGCGGTGTCGGACTCCTGTGGGGCGTGGATCGACATCGCCGCCGACGTATCGGTAACAAGCGGAATGACGCTGTCCGAATCTTCACTCTGTGGTGCGCTGCGTGACAACCATATCAACGGTGCGAGCGGTGTGGGGCGGATTCGGATAACTCGGCAAAATTGGACCGATCGAGTTGTGTCGGGGGCAAATTCTGTGCTTTTAATTTGTTTGCTCAAATGAACATCGGGTGCGGCGGCCGTCCTCGGTCAATCGGTCGCAATGCCTACGAAAATTTTCTCAAGGGTTTGGGCTCACGCGTCGCGGGAGGCCCAGGCGACGACATCGTCCCGGGTGAGGAGACCGAGTTTGGTGCGGATGCGATTGAGCCGATAGGCGACCGTCCGGACGCTGATGCCCAGCCGCGCGGCGATCTCGGGGTTGGTGAGGCCGGCGGGCAGCAGCACGGCGACGTCGTGCTCGTCGGGGGCGAGGACGGGGGCGGCGGGGGATCGGGCCAACGGTCGTGCAAGGCGTAGGCCATGACCTGGTCCCGGGACAGCCGGCCGACCTCGGCGGCGATGCGGTCGATCTGGTCGTCGTCGGGCACGCCCCAGTCGCCGAGGCTGGCCTCGACCTGACGGCGCCACGCCGGCTCGGCGTAGAGCCGGTCGCCGCCGCGGATGTAGCGGGCGGCGCAGAAGAGGCGGATCGCGCGCTCGCCGAGACCGCGGCGGCCGGCGGCCATGGCAAGGCCCTCGAGGGCGAACGGCACCTCGAGCCACGAAGCGGGGGCGTTGCGCAGACTGTCGGCGAAGAAGTCCTCGGCGGACCCCAGAGAACCGCGGCGCAGGGCGATGGTGCCGGCGGTGTGCAACGCCAGGCTCAGGCCGTGGCAGACCGGACCGGCCCGGAACCGCCGAAGAGCACCGGTGATGAGCTCGTCGGCCCGGTCGAGGTCCCCCTGCCAGTGCGCGGTGAGGGCCAACCGCTCCAACACCATGGCGACGGCGGTCTCGTCACGGAGACCGGTGGCGAGATCAAGGGCCTCGGTGAACCGCTCCCGCGCGTCGGCGAGCCGCTCGGTGGCCTGGCAGACCGCACCCATGGTGTACAGGGCGCTGATGAGCGGCACGGGATCGCCGGTGGTGCGGGCGAGCGCCAACGCCTCGGCGAGGTGGGTGACACCCTCCTGGATATCGCCCTGCACGGTCGCGAGGTAGCCGGCGTAGGTGAGCAACAGGCAGCGGTGCTCGGGCCGGATCAGCACCCGGTCCAAGGCGGCCCGCAACAGCTTGCGCCCCTCGGTGAGGAAGCCACGCGGCATCCAGCAGCGGACGGTGGCCATGGTGAGCACGGCATTGCGCTCGTCGTCGACGGACGCGGTCCACCGCACGGCCACCATCAAGTTGTCGATCAATCCCTCCAATCGGCGCTGCGCCGCCAGCGGGAACCACACGGGCTCCCGGACCAGCGGCTGGGCCAGCTCGGTCAACCAGCTCGTCAACCGGTCGTGGGTGGCGGACCCGTCCTCGGAGGCGTCGAGCCGTTCCCGCGCGTACAACCGGATGGACTCCAGCATCCGCAGTCTCGACGAGCCCGCCGTGGTGATCAGCGAGCCGGCCTGGAGGCGGAAGGCCAGCTCGAACACCTGCTCCGGGCGGAACTCGTCGTCGGCGCAGACCGCGATCGCCGTGTCCAGATCGAACGTACCGGCCAGCACCGACAGCCGGCGGAACACGACCTGCTCGCCCGGTCCGAGCAGCTGGTGGCTCCAGTCGATGGCCTGCCGAAGGCTGCGTTGACGTGCGGATCCCGTCCGATGCTGCGTTGTCAACAGCTCCAGCCGGCCGGCCAGCCGATCATGGATCGCGCCCACCGAGAGCATCGGGATCCGGTGCGCGGCGAGCTCGATGGCCAGCGGGCTGCCGTCCAGCTCGGCGCACACGGCGGCGATCTGGGCCACCGTGTCCGAGTCGAGCCCGAAATCCTTGTCCCGCTCACGGGCCCGGTCGACGAACAGCCGCACGGCGTCGCTGCGCAACGGATCCGAGCCGCCGGGCAGCGGCAGTCCGTCGACGGAGAACACCAGCTCGCCGGGGATGGCCAGCGCCTCCCGGCTGGTGGCCAGCACCCGCAGCCCGCGGCAGCGCCGCAGTGCGAGGTCGACGAAGTGCGCGCTCGCGTCGACCAGGTGCTCGCAGTTGTCCAGCACCAGCAGCGTCCGGGTACCACGCAGCACGTCGAACAGGGCGTCGTTGATGGTCCGACCGGGCAGCTCACGCACGCCGAACGCGCCGGCCACGACCTGGGTGATGCGGTCGCCGTCGTCCAGGCTGTCCAGTTCGACCAGCACGGCCCGCTGCGGCAGCCGCCCGGCCACCTCCAGCGCCAGCCGGGTCTTGCCGACACCGGCCGGCCCGACCAGCGTGACCAGCCGGCGCTGCGCCAGCAGCTGGGTCAGCCGCTCGATCTCGGGCCGTCGTCCGACGAAGCTGTCCACCAGCGCCGGCAGCGCCCCCGGGATGTCGGAGTTCATGGCCGACGGTGTGCTGGCCCGCGCGGCCGACGTGGCCCGGCGCCGATAGGCCCGCTGCCGGCACGCGTTCGAGCAGTAGCGCACGCGGTGCGGGTCGGCGAGCACCTTGCCGCAGACCGCGCAACTCCGCTCCGCCAACACCACCGCAGTGACGCTAGCAGCATGTGGAGCGGGCAAAATGATGGTCACCCGATCGCCGGCCGCGTCCACCGCCGTATCCATCGGCCACGGGTTTGCGTCCGTTCGGCGGCGTCGATCGCAACGCTGCGATTCGGCCTCAACGGCCGGCACGCGCGGTGTCGCGCTGACGATCTTGGCATGATGTGTGACCGTGACCGAGCTTGCGAGGATGCTCATCTGGACCCCCGTGCCGACTGCCAAGCTGCAGATCCGGCTGCACGACGAGGGCGAGGGCCCGGCGGTGCTGGTCCCCGTTGGCTCCGGCACCGTGGTCCTGCCGGCCCCGGCGGCGCGCTTCCCGCGCGCGGTGGCGCTGGCCCGCACCTGCCTGCGCATCGGCGAGCGCGCGCTGGCCGTGCGCTGGGACGACAACGCCGTCACCGCGCACCCCATCTACGAGAAGAGCCTGTACGGCTGGGCCTGGGGCGCCCACCGTGACGTCCTCGGGCTGCTGGAGGCGACCAACCCGCGTGGTGGCGCGGCGCGGCTCCTGCTGCGTGCCACGTTCCTCATCAACAGCGACAAGCGGGACCAGCGCAGCCGTCACGACGCCGTGGCGCGGCACTTCGGCGAGACGCTGGACGCCGCCGACCAGGCGATGCTCAAGCGCGTGCAGGACTGGCCGGGCGGCGGTCCGTCGGCGTTGGCGGCGCTGTTCACCGCCGCCGGACGGGACGACGTGGCCCAGGTGGCATCACTGGTCGACGCCGGTCACGCCGACGCGTGGCTGGCCAAGCTGCCGGCCGAGGCCAGCCGCAAGGTCGTCAAGGAGGCCCCGCTGAACACCGTGCTGCCGGTCGTGCCGGTCACGCAGGGGATGGCGCCGTCTTAGCCTTCTTGCGGCCGCCGACGATGAACTTGCGGCCGGGCGTCTCCACGAACGTGTAGAGCGCCCAGGACAGGCCCAGGCTCACGCCGAACATGGCCAGCACGACGATCAGCGCGGCTGGCGCGTTGAGCGAGATCGTGCCCGGCAGCAGCGTCTTCACGGCGCCGAGCACCATGGCGTGCACCATGTAGAACGAGAACGACCACTCGCCAAGGCGCTCCATCACCGGCAGCCGCCACACCGAGTGCGTGCCGCGCAGGTCGGCCATCGCCGCCGCCGGGATCAGCAGGCTGAAGCCGAGCAGCGTGCAGAACGTGTTGCCGAAGGCGCTGGGCAGCGCCGGCACCAGGAAGTAGCCGATCAGGGTCACGCCCAGCGCGACGTCAAGGCCCGGGCCACGCCACCGGCCCAGCATCACCAGCCGGGCCAGCGCGATGCCGAGGGTGAACTCGCCCAGCCGGGCCAGCGGCAGGAAGTACACCGGCCACGACGTCGGGTGCACGGTGATCGCGATCGGCACCGCGATCACCGACAGCGCGCTGACCACCGCGAAGACCACCGCGCCACGGGCCTGCATGTGCCGGGCCAGCCGGCCGAACAGCGGGAACGACACGTAGAACAGCAGCTCGCAGACCAGGGACCAGCTGACCGGATCGAGGCTCTGGTAGTAGAAGTAGTCCGGGAACCACGAGTGCAGCAGGAGCACGTTGGCCACCAGCTGCCCGATCGTCGGCACGAACTCGGAGCCGATGGTCAGCGCCAGCACCAGCGCGAGCGCCGCGCAGACCAGGTGCACCGGGTAGATGCGGGCGACCCGGCGGCGCAGGAAGCCCAGCGCGGTGTCCTTGGGCCGGGACGACCACATCAGCACGAAGCCGGACAGGATGAAGAAGAACGACACGCCGGTGCCGCCGGCCTGGAACACGGTGGCCATCACGTTGGCCGCCGGGCCGGGGCCGAAGAAGCCGAAGTTGCGGACGTGCATGCCGAACACGAGGAAGGCGGCGGCCCAGCGCAGGCCGGTCAGCGACGGCAGGCGCCCACCGAGGGACTCGGTGTGGGAGCTCGTCGACAGGGCCGGAGTGGCCAGCTGGGTCACGGTGCAATCCTTACGATCGTCCGACGGCAGCAGCAGCCGGCTACGGTACGACACCGGCAATAGCCCGTAAGACGGACGAGCTACTCGAATAGTTGGTCTGCCGGGGGAATGCGTTCCGTAGCGTGACGTAGATCACGGTCGATTGGGCCCTCTAAGCTGTGCTCGTGCCCCGTGTAGTCGTGCTGGATTACGGATCAGGGAACCTCCGCTCGGCCGAGCGCGCGCTGCGCCGCATCGGCGCCGACGTCGAGGTGACCGCCGACCATCGTGCCGCGCTGGCCGCGGACGCCCTGGTGGTGCCCGGTGTCGGCGCGTACGCGGCGTGCATGACCGGACTGAACGCCGTGCGCGGCGCCCGCATCATCGGCGAGCGGCTGGCCGGCGGGCGGCCGGTGCTGGGCATCTGCGTCGGCATGCAGATCCTGTTCGAGCGCGGCGTCGAGCACGGCATCGAGTCCGCGGGCTGCGGCGAGTGGCCCGGCACCGTGGAGCGGCTGCACGCGGAAGTGTTGCCGCACATGGGGTGGAACACCGTGCAGGCCGCCGAGGGGTCGATGCTGTTCGACGGCCTCGACGACGACGCGCGGTTCTACTTCGTGCACTCCTACGGCGTGCGCAAGTGGGAGCTGGTGCCGGACAGCGCCACGCTCAAGGCGCCGCTGGTGACGTGGGCCAACCACGGCGAGGACTTCGTCGCCGCGGTGGAGAACGGCGCGCTGTGCGCCACCCAGTTCCACCCGGAGAAGTCCGGCGACGCCGGCGCGCACCTGCTGGAGAACTGGCTGGCCAGCACGCGATAGGGTTTCGCCCGTGACGTTCTACCTGCTCCCCGCCGTCGATGTCGCCGACGGCAAGGCCGTGCGGCTCGTCCAGGGCGAGGCCGGCACCGAGACCTCCTACGGCGACCCGCTGGAGGCCGCGCTCGCGTGGCAGCACGACGGCGCCGAGTGGATCCATCTCGTCGACCTCGACGCCGCGTTCGGCCGCGGCTCCAACCGTGAGCTGCTCGCCGGTGTCGTCGGCAAGCTGGACGTGAAGGTGGAGCTGTCCGGCGGCATCCGCGACGACGAGTCGCTGGCCGCCGCGCTGTCCACCGGGTGCACCCGGGTCAATCTCGGCACCGCCGCGCTGGAGAACCCGCAGTGGTGCGCCAAGGCCATCGCCGAGCACGGCGACAAGGTGGCCGTCGGCCTTGACGTGCGGATCACCGAGCAGGGGCACCGGCTGGCCGCCCGCGGCTGGACGCAGGACGGCGGCGACCTGTGGGACGTGCTGGAGCGGCTGGACCGTGACGGCTGCTCGCGTTATGTGGTGACCGACGTGAGCAAGGACGGCACGTTGCGCGGCCCCAACCTGGAGCTGCTGCGCGCTGTCTGCGACCGGACCGACGCCCCGGTGATCGCCTCCGGCGGTGTGTCCAGTGTGGACGATCTGGTCGCGCTGGCCGGGCTGGCCGCGGACGGCGTCGAGGGCGCCATCGTCGGCAAGGCCCTCTACGCCGGCGCGTTCACTCTCCCTGACGCTCTCGCAGCAACTCGCTGAGCTTGGCCACGATGTAGTGCTCCAGCGCCTCGGTGTTCACGCCGAGGCCCTTGAGCACCTGCGCGCCGACGCCGTCGGCCTCGGCGAGCAGGCCCAGCAGCACGTGTTCGGTGCCGATGAAGTTGTGTTCAAGGCGCAGTGCCTCGCGCACCGCCAGCTCCAGCACCTTGCGCACGCGCGGCGTGAACGGGATGTCCTCGGTGATCTTCTCGTCGGTGTAGGGCGCGGCGACCTTGACCGCGGCGCGGATCTGCTCCTCGGTGATGCCCTGCGCGATCAGGGCCTGCGAGGCCAGGCCCTTGTGCACGGCGATCAGGGCGATCAGCACGTGCTCGGTGCCGATGTAGCGGTGGCCGGCGGCCATCGCCTCGCCGCGGGACCCGACCACCACCTGCCGGGCCAGGTCGGTGAAGCGGCTGAACGGGCCCCAGTCCATCGGTTCTTCCTTGGGCACGAAGCGTTTCTGGGCTGCCTGCTTGCTCACGCCCATGCTGCGGCCGATGTCCGTCCAGGTGGCGCCGGCCCGGCGGGCCTGGTCGACGAAGTGGCCGACCAGGTGGTCGGACAGCTCGCCGAGGCGGTCGGCCTGCACCACCGCCTCGGTGAGCCGTTCCAGCGGGTCGCCGTCGGGGTGCAGGGTGGCGACCAGGTTGATCATGTCGTCGAGTCGTGGCGTCGTCATGTCGTCAACCTTAGGTTGACTTCTCGGCTGCTGTCAACCGTTGGTTGACGCTCGTCGGCGGACCGTGGTGTCCGCGATGACCATCGTCGCCGACAGCAGAATGAGGTCCTTGAGCACGTATTGGCCTTCGAGGGTCGGCATGTGGTCGGGACCGCTGAACAGTTCCGCCGGCATCAGCGCCAGTGGCAGCAGAATGCCGATCGCCCACAGCGCCATCGGGTAGATCGCTATCCGCAGGCCGATGTTCGTGATCAGCGACAGGCCGATCAGGCATTCGATCGTGGCGAACCCGTCCATCGTCAGTCGATCGGGCGCCAGGCCGAGGCTCAGCGTCCGGCTCACCGTCTCCACCATGTGCTCCGCCGGGCTCAGGCCCGGGAAATACTTGAGGAATCCAAAAGTAAGAATGATGCCACCCATGCTGATCCGCAGCAGTCGAACGCTGTTTCTGGTCAGCCACCGGTGGATTCGCAGCTCCATTCGTGCAATCGTTTGCAGGGTAGTCGACACGCGCACCTCCGCAGGGAAGAGGGTTTGCGGGTATGCGGAGACTCGTGGCCGGCTCCGCCGCTCGCAGCGTATTGCCGCCGTGACGGCCGTCGCCATCCCGAGATATGGCTAGGTATAGGCGGAATTACCTAGTTCGCCACGCTAAGTGACGGACGACGCCCGGAAGTCGGTATTCAGTCCGGCTGAGCGAGGGAACTGGCCGCTCGGGCGGGGCGGTCGACGCCGTGACGCGGCACGATGTGGGCGGACAGGAGGAATTCATGACCATCTTGCCGGGCCGTTTCGCTCGCCCGCTGACGATCGCCGACTACGAGCGCCTACCCGAGGACGCCGACACGTGGTGGGAACTCCAAGAAGGCTGCCTGGTGATGATGCCGCCGAGGTTTCCGCTCCCGGCATCGGCCGACGGCGAGCTGCGTTCGCAACTCAAGCCACATCTGCCCGGTGGTCTGGTCATGCTGTCGAACATCGATGTCAATCTGGAGCTCGTGCCGCCGGACGCGCCGGGCCATGTCCGCCGGCCCAACCTCATCGTGATCGACCGGGCGGCCTATGACCGGGCGAACCGGGAGGACGCGCTCCTGCGTGCCTCCGAAGTGCGGCTGGTCGTGGAGATCGTGTCGCGCGGCTCGGCCCGGATGGACCATGTCGTCAAGCGTGGCGAATACGCCGAGGCCGGTATCCCGTACTACTGGATCATCGACCTCAGGCCGGCCGTCTCACTGATCGAATGCCGGCTGGGCGATGACGGCGGTTATCGGGACGCCGGCACCACCATCGGCGAGTTCGTCACTTCGGTGCCGTTTCCGGTGCGCATCGACCTCGGCAGCTTGGACACGCTGAGCACGTAGGGTCGGGGGATGGCTGGGCTGTTCATACGGCGGGTGCGGCTGGACGAGCCGTCGACCGGGCGCTACCCGTTCACGCTGCCGGTGGTCCGCTGGCTGTCCGAAGTGGACGGTCTGGACCTCAAGGCGGGCGTGACCTTCCTGATCGGGGAGAACGGGGCGGGCAAGTCCACGCTGGTGGAGGCGATCGCGGTGGCCGCGGGGTTCAACCCTGAGGGCGGCAGCCAGGACTTCCGGTTCGCGACCGGGGCTACGGAGTCGTCGCTGGGGGACTATCTGACGCTGACGCGGGGCATCGGCCGGCCGCGGACGGGGTTCTTCCTGCGCGCGGAGTCGTACTACAACGTGGCGACGGAGATCGAGCGGCTGGGCGGCGACTCGATCAAGCACTACGGGGGACGCTCGCCGCACGAGAGGTCGCACGGGGAGTCCTTTCTGGACCTCGTGACTCATCGGTTCGGACCGAACGGGCTGTACGTCCTGGACGAGCCGGAGGCGGCGCTGTCGGTGCGAGGGTGCCTGGCGCTGGTGGCGAGGATGGCGGACCTGGTGGACCAGGACTGCCAGCTGATCGTGGCGACGCACTCGCCGGTGCTGCTGTCGCTGCCGGGGGCGGCGATCCTGGAGATGGGGGAGGACGGCGCGATCGAGCCGGTGGACTTCGACCGGGCGCTCCCGGTGCGGCTGACCCGTGAGTTCCTGGCCGACCCGGACCGGTACCTGCGCCACCTGCTCACGGGACCGTAGGCTGGGCCCATGCCCGTCGCAGTCCGTGTGATCCCCTGTCTCGACGTCGACCGGGGCCGAGTCGTCAAAGGCGTCAACTTCACCGATCTCCGCGACGCGGGCGACCCGGTGGAACTGGCGGCGGCCTACGACGCGGCCGGTGCGGACGAGCTGACGTTCCTGGACGTGACGGCCTCGTCGTCGGACCGTGAGACCACGTACGACGTGGTACGGCGCACGGCCGAGCAGGTGTTCATCCCGCTGACGGTCGGTGGCGGCGTGCGCGCGCCGGAGGACGTGGACCGGCTCCTGCGTGCGGGGGCGGACAAGGTCAGCATCAACACGGCGGCGATCGCCCGCCCGGAGCTGCTGCGCGAGTGCTCGCAGCGGTTCGGGGCGCAGTGCATCGTGCTGTCGGTGGACGCGCGCCGGGTGCCGGCCGACGGCCAGCCGACGCCGTCGGGCTTCGAGGTGACCACGCACGGCGGCCGCCGCGGCACCGGCATCGACGCGGTCGAGTGGGCCGCCCGCGGCCAGGAGTTGGGTGTCGGCGAGATCCTGCTCAACTCGATGGACGCCGACGGCACGAAGGCCGGCTTCGACCTGGAGCTGATCCGCCTGGTGCGGTCCCGGGTGAGCGTGCCGCTGATCGCCAGCGGCGGCGCCGGCCAGGTCGACCACTTCCCGCCGGCCATCGAGGCCGGCGCGGACGCCGTGCTGGCCGCGAGCGTGTTCCACTTCGGCACGCTGTCCATCGGCGAGGTGAAGGACGAGTTGCGCGGCGCGGGAGTGGTGATCCGATGAGACAGGTGCTGCCCGGGTCGGCCGCGCCGGTCGAGATCAAGATCGCGGCGCTGGTGCTGGCCGGCGGGGGACTGGTGTTCCTGCTGACGTTCCTCGTGCTGGGCATCCAGGCCGGGGACCTGGGGTCGATCATCCTGCCGGCCCCGGTTGCGGTGATCAGCCTGGGGCTGGGAGCAGGACTGCTCGGGGGGATCCGGCCGGTGCGCATCCCGGCTCTACTGTGGACAGTGCTGTGCGCACTCCTGTACGCCTCGTTCGCGTTGCTGGCCATCGAGGTCTGGATCGCGGTGCTGTCGGGGATCCTGGCGGCGGCGCACGTCTACTCGCTGGTCCTGCAGATCACCCTGCCCGCCCGCCGACACATGGGAAGCACGACGTGAGCGACACCCTCGACCCGAAGATTGCCGGTCGCCTCAAGCGAAACGCCGAAGGGCTGGTGTGCGCGGTCGCGCAACAGCGCGGCACGGGCGAGGTGCTGATGGTGGCGTGGATGGACGACGCGGCCCTGCACCGGACCCTGACCACGCGCGAGGCGACGTACTTCTCGCGCAGCCGGGGCAAGCAGTGGATCAAGGGCGAGACCTCGGGTCACACGCAGCGGGTGCACGAAGTGCGGCTTGACTGCGACGGCGACACGATTTTGCTTGTGGTGGACCAGGAAGGCGGCGCCTGCCACACGGGCGACCGCACCTGTTTCGACGCCGACGAGCTGTTGGCGCCGCCTCCGGCGTAGCGGCTCGACCGCTCGCAATCCGGCAAGATCAAGGGACCGATCCTCACGTTGAACGTCAGGAAGGACCCCTTCCTGACACCGCCGGCAAGATCAAGGGACCGATACTGGCGTTCAACGTCAGTAAGGGGCCCTTCCTGACGTCGGTCACACCTTGCCGGTGAGGTAGCGCTGGAGGGTGGGGCCGACGCTGGCGACGAGGGTGTCGATGTCGGCCGAGGCGATGGGCTCCAGCCGCATGACGTACCGGGCCAGGCCGAGGCCGGCCAGCTGGGAGCCGAACAGGCCGAGGCGCAGTTCGGGCTGGTCGACGCCGAGTTCCTTGAGCAGGGTGCCGAACACCGAGGTGATGAACTCACGCAGCATCGCCGCCGCGGACTCCTGGGTGGCGGCGCTGCGGACCAGGGTGGTGAAGGCGCCGCCGCCGCTGCCGTCCCAGACGGTGAGGAACTGGCGCACGACCCGGGCGCCGAGCTCCTCGACCGGGCCGGAGGCGAACACGACGTCACGGACGAACTCAGGAGTCACGGGCAGCTGCACGGCGGCGGCGAACAGGCCCTGCTTGCCGCCGAACCAGTGGTTGACCATCGCCGCGTCGACCTCGGCCCGCGCCGCGATGGCGCGTACCGTGGCACCGTCGAACCCCTGCTCGGTGAAGACTTCCCGGGCGGCCGCGAGCAGGGCGGCCTTGGTGTCGTCGCCGGCAGGCCGGCGACCCCGCCGCTTCGGATCGGTCACAGGCCCACCTCGCTGGCGCTCGGCGGGTCTGCGACCCAGGTCCCTGTGTTGAATGGTTCCCTCGCAAGCTCGGTCACGTGCACTCCTAATTTCAACAACCATTGAAATCTAGGGTCGTATCCGCCGCGCGTCAACCGCACGGCAGAATGACGGTCATGGTCAGTGCCTTCGGGGAGGTCAGTCCCAGCCGCGAGGAGTTCCGCGCGCTGGCGGCGCAGCGCAGGGTCATCCCGGTCGTCCGCCGCCTGCTGGCGGACGCCGAGACGCCGGTGGGGGTGTACCGCAAGCTAGCCGCCGACCGGCCGGGCACCTTCCTGCTGGAATCGGCCGAGAACGGCCGCTCCTGGTCGCGCTGGTCCTTCGTCGGCGTCCGCAGCCCGGCGGCGCTGACCGTGCTCGACGGCGAGGCGGCCTGGACCGGCACGCCGCCGGTCGGCCTGCCCAGCGGCGGCGACCCGATGCAGGCGCTGCGCGACACCATCGAGATCCTGCGCACCGACCCGCTGCCGGACCTGCCGCCGCTGACCGGCGGCATGGTCGGCTTCGTCGGCTACGACGCGGTCCGCCGCCTGGAACGGCTGCCCGAGCTGGCCGAGAACGACCTCCAGCTGCCCGAGATGGTCATGCTGCTGGCCACCGACCTGGCCGCGCTGGACCACCACTCCGGCGCCATCACGCTGATCGCCAACGCCGTCAACTGGGACGACTCCCCGGAGCGGGTGGACGCGGCGTACGACGACGCCGTGCGCCGCCTGGACCGGATGACCGAGGAGCTGTCCACCGAGGCCCCGCCGACGTCGTCGGTGCTGCGGCCGGCCGAGGTGCGCATGCGCCGCCGCCGCACGTCCGAGGAGTACGGCGCGGCCGTGGAGACGGCCAAGGAGGCCATCCGCGCGGGCGAGGCGTTCCAGGTGGTGCTGTCGCAGCGGTTCGAGATGGACACCACGGCCGACGCCCTGGACGTCTACCGGGTGCTGCGCACGACCAACCCCAGCCCGTACATGTACCTGCTGCGGCTGGAGGGCTTCGACATCGTCGGGGCCAGCCCGGAGGCGCTGGTCACGGTGCGCGAGGGCAAGGCGACCGCGCACCCGATCGCCGGCACGCGCTGGCGCGGCGTGGACGCCGACGAGGACGCGATGCTGGAGAAGGACCTGCTGTCCGACGCCAAGGAGCGGGCCGAGCACCTGATGCTGGTCGACCTGGGCCGCAACGACCTGGGCCGGGTCTGCCGGCCGGGCTCGGTGCACGTGGTCGACTTCTTCAGGGTGGAGCGGTACAGCCACGTCATGCACATCGTCTCCACCGTCACCGGCGAGCTGGACGAGGGCAAGACGGCCTTCGACGCGATGGCCGCCTGCTTTCCGGCCGGCACGCTGTCCGGCGCGCCCAAGCCGCGGGCCATGGAGCTGATCGAGGAGCTGGAGCCGACCCGGCGCGGCCTGTACGGCGGCATCGTCGGCTACCTGGACTTCGCCGGCGACGGCGACACGGCGATCGCCATCCGCACCGCCCTTGTCCGGGACGGTGTGGCCTACGTGCAGGCCGGCGCGGGCATCGTGGCCGACTCGAACCCGCAGTCCGAGGACACCGAGTGCCTGAACAAGGCCCGCGCCGTGCTGGCCGCCATCGCCACCGCGGAGACGCTGCGGCCGGCCCGCGAGTCGGTGACCGCCGATGTCTGAGCGGCGTCCACTCTGGACGGTGGTGGGCCTGCTGGCGCTGGCCGCACTGCTGCTCTGGGTGTCGTCGCTGATGACGTGGTCCTGGACGCAGCACAGCGACCCGCTGACCGGGGTCGTCACCACCAGGCTCAACGGCTCGGAGCGGGAAGCCGCGCTGGTGCCGCTGGCCCTGCTGGCGCTGGCCCTGATCGCCGGCGTGGTGGCGACCGGCGGCCTGGTGCGGCGGATCGCCGGCGGCGTGGTGTTCCTGGTCGGCGTGGGCACGGTCTGGCTGGCCTTCGACGGCGTCGACGAGATCTTCGCCCAACACCCGAGCGCCTACCCGTTCGCCACCATCTCGGCGGGTCACGGCGTGGCGGTGCTGGCCGGGCTGGCGGTGACGCTGGCCGGTGTCCTGTTGGTCCGGTCCGGGCACAAGATGCCCCGGCTCGGGGCCAAATACCAGGCTCCGGCGCAGGCCAGGCGGGTGAGCGACCCGGACCGGGAGCTCTGGCAGCAGTTGGACAGCGGCTCGGACCCCACCGCCAGTCAGTGACGGAAGCGGCACGCGGCGTGATTGTTATCGGATAGGGCCTTGACTACCAGGGTGTCCATTGGTGACCCGCCGTACGTGCCGGATCCATCGCGGGGTTAGCATCGTTTCGGCGGGAAGGGGAGTTGGCGTGACCGTGCTCGACTCGATCATCGACGGCGTCCGCGCCGATCTGGCCGTGCGTCAGGCCGAAATCCCGTTCGAGGTCATCAAGGAACGTTCGGCCGCGGCCCCGGCGCCGCGGGACGTGATGACCGCGCTGAACGCGCCCGGCATCGGCGTCATCGCCGAGGTCAAGCGGCGCAGCCCGAGCCGCGGCGAGCTGGCCCCGGTGCTCGATCCCGCCGAGCTGGCAAGGGAATACCAGGCGGCGGGCGCGCGGGTGATCAGCGTGCTGACCGAGCAGCGGCACTTCGGCGGCTCGCTGGCCGACCTGGCCGCGGTGCGGGCCGCGGTCAATGTTCCGTTGCTGTGCAAGGACTTCGTCGTCAGTCCGTACCAGGTGCACGAGGCGCGGGCGCACGGCGCCGACATGGTGCTGCTGATGGTGGCCGCGCTGGAGCAGAACGCGCTCGAGGCGTTGCTGGACCGTGTCGAGTCGCTGGGCATGGTCGCGCTGGTCGAGGTGCACAACGCCGAGGAGTGCGACCGCGCGCTGGAGGCCGGCGCCAAGGTGCTCGACGTCAACGCGCGCAACCCGCACACGCTCGAGGTGGACCGGGACATGTTCAGCCGGCTGGCCCCCGGCCTGCCGTTCGACACCTACAAGGTGGCCGAGTCCGGCGTGCGCAGCCCCGGCGACCTGATGACCTACGCCGGCGCGGGCGCGGACTCGGTGCTGGTCGGTGAAAGCCTGATCACCAGCGGCGACCCGAAGGCGGCCGTGACCCAGCTCGTCACCGCCGGCTCGCACCCGGCCTGCCCCGGCCCAGCCGGTAACCAGCACTTCTGGGGAGTCATGACCGACAAGCACGATCCGGATCAGCGGGGCTACTTCGGCGAGTACGGCGGCCGTTTCATGCCGGAGGCGCTGATCGCCGCGATGGACGAGCTCACCGCGGTGTACGAGAAGGCCCGCCTCGACCCGGAGTTCACCGGAGAGTTCGACCGCCTGCTGCGCGACTACGCGGGCCGGCCCTCGCTGCTGACCGAGGCCAAGCGGTTCGGCGAGCATGCCGGCGGCGCGAAGATCCTGCTCAAGCGCGAGGACCTCAACCACACCGGCTCGCACAAGATCAACAACGTCCTCGGCCAGGCCCTGCTCACCAAGCGCATGGGCAAGAAGCGGGTCATCGCCGAGACCGGCGCCGGCCAGCACGGCGTGGCCACGGCCACCGCCTGCGCGCTGATGGGCCTGGACTGCGTGATCTACATGGGCGAGGTCGACACCGAGCGGCAGGCCCTCAACGTGGCCCGGATGCGGCTGCTCGGCGCCGAGGTCATCCCGGTCAAGACCGGCTCCCGCACGTTGAAGGACGCCATCAACGAGGCCCTGCGGGACTGGGTGGCCAACGTCGACGACACCCACTACCTGCTCGGCACCGCGGCCGGCGGCCACCCGTTCCCGGTGATGGTGCGCAACTTCCACCGCATCATCGGCATCGAGGCCCGCCAGCAGTGCCTCGACCTGACCGGCCGGCTGCCCGACGTGGTCGCGGCCTGCGTCGGCGGCGGCTCCAACGCCATCGGCATCTTCCACGGCTTCCTCGACGACCCCGAGGTCCGGCTGGTCGGCCTGGAGCCCGGCGGGCACGGCATCGACTCCGGCGAGCACGGCGCGACCCTGACCGAGGGCACGCCCGGCATGCTGCACGGCGCCCGCTCGTACCTGCTCCAGGACGAGGACGGCCAGACGGTCGAGGCGTACTCCATCTCGGCCGGCCTGGACTACCCGGGCGTCGGCCCGGAGCACTCGTACCTCAAGGACATCGGCCGGGCCGAGTACCGGCCGGTGACCGACGCCGAGGCGATGGACGCGATGATGCTGCTGTCCCGCACCGAGGGCATCATCCCGGCCATCGAGTCCGCGCACGCGCTGGCCGGCGCGCTGGTGCTGGGCCGCGAACTCGGGCCGGACGGCGTGATCCTGGTGAACCTGTCCGGTCGCGGCGACAAGGACATGGGCACCGCCAACAAGTTCTTCAACCTCGTGCCGGAGAGTGAGTCCTGATGTCGCTGCTCGCCGAGGGACGGTCTTCGCTGATCGGCTACCTGCCGGCCGGCTTCCCCACCGTCGAGGGCTCGAAGTCGCTGCTCAAGGCCATGATCGACGGCGGCTGCGACCTGGTCGAGGTGGGCGTGCCCTACTCGGACCCGGTGATGGACGGCCCGACCATCCAGGCCGCCGCCGACCAGGCCCTGGCCAACGGCTTCCGGCTGCGGCACGTCTTCGAGGTCGTGGAGTCGGTGTCCGCGGCCGGCGGCAAGGCCGTGGTCATGAGCTACTGGAACCCGATCTACCACTACGGCGTCGACCGCTTCGCCCGTGACCTGGCCGCGGCCGGCGGCCTCGGCATCATCACGCCGGACCTGGTGCCGGACGAGGCCGCGGAGTGGATGGCGGCGTCGCAGGCCCACGCCCTCGACCGGATCTTCCTGGTCGCGCCGTCCTCGACCGAGGAGCGCATCGTGATGACCGCCGCGGCCAGCAGCGGCTTCCTGTACGCCACGTCCGTGATGGGCGTGACCGGCGCACGGGACGCCGTCGGCTCGGCCGCCCCGCAACTGGTGGCCCGGGTCCGCGCGCACACCGACCTGCCGGTCGGCGTCGGCCTCGGCGTGAAATCCGGGGCGCAGGCGGCCGAACTGGCCGGTTTCGCCGACGCGGTCATCGTCGGCTCGGCCTTCGTGACCAGGTCGGCCGAGGGTGACTCAGGCGTGGCCGCGCTGGCCAAGGAGCTGGCCGACGGCGTCCGCAACCCGGTGGTCCCCACTTTGTGACCTGATCCGGACCCGGCCGGGGCACAGCCGTCACAAGGCCTCAAGTACGGTGGGCCCCGTGCCGATTACCGTGAACCTGGCCAGCTTCCCCAGCCCGCCCCAGGGCGTGTGGCACCTCGGCCCGATCCCGATCAGGGCCTACGCGCTCTGCATCATCGCCGGCATCATCGTGGCGATCGTGTGGGGCGAGAAGCGCTTCCAGGCCCGCGGCGGCCAGAAGGGCTTCATCACCGACCTCGCGGTCTGGGCCGTGCCGTTCGGCCTGGTCGGCGGCCGGCTGTACCACCTGGCCACCGACTGGCGGACCTACTTCGGCCCCGGCGGCAACCCGATCGCGGCGCTGTACGTCTGGAACGGCGGCCTCGGCATCTGGGGGGCCATCGCGCTGGGCGGCGTCGGCGCGTTGATCGGCGCGCGGCGGCGTGGCATCCCGCTGCCGGCGGTGGCCGACGCCATCGCGCCCGGCATCGTGCTGGCCCAGGCCATCGGCCGTATCGGCAACTACTTCAACCAGGAGCTCTACGGCCGGGCCACCGACGTGCCGTGGGCGCTGGAGATCTACAACCGGGTCGACCCGGCCACCGGCGTCCCCGACCTGATCAACGGCGTGGCCCAGGGCCCGCCGACCGAGCTGGTGCACCCGACCTTCCTGTACGAGCTGCTGTGGAACGTCGGGGTCGCGCTGGTCGTGGTGTGGGCCGACCGGAAGTTCAAGCTGGGCCACGGCCGGGCGTTCGCGCTGTACGTCGCGGCCTACACGGCGGGCCGGTTCTGGATCGAGCTCATGCGCAACGACGAGGCGACGCACGTGTTCGGCGTCCGCATCAACGTTTTCGTCGCGGGCATCGTGTTCATCGGCGCGGTCGTGTACATGATCGTGGCGCGCAACCGGGGGCCGCGTGAGGACCTGGTCGCCATTCGCGAGGCGCACGAGGCCGGTCTGAGTGCCGCGGCCGGGGACGCCGCCGAAGATGGCGACGAGCCTTCGGAGAAGGCTGTCGACGAGGACGCCGTCGAGGAGCCCGAGGGCGACAAGGTCGAGGAGCCGGCCAAGGCCGAGGACTCGTCGGAGCCGGCCTCGGAGTCGGACGAGACCCGCGTCGAAGAGGCCGCCGAGCGCAAGAGCTGATTGCGCCTACCATCGCTGTCCATGCGGATCCTCGTCGTCGAGGACGATGACCGGGTGGCGCGGGGCCTGGTGACGGCGCTGCGCCACGCCGGCTACGACGTCCACCGGGTGGGCACGGTGGCCGACGCGCTGAGCTCGCCGCCGGCCGATGTCGTGCTGCTCGACATGGGTCTGCCGGACGGGGACGGCATCGAGGTGCTGCGCCGGCTGCGGCGCGATGCCGGCACGGCCGTGATCGCCGTGACCGCCCGCGGCGAGGAACGCGACCGGGTGCTGGGCCTGCGCACCGGGGCCGACGACTACGTGGTGAAGCCGTTCGGCACGGCTGAGCTGCTGGCCCGTATCGAGGCCGTGCTGCGGCGGACGCGGTCGGCCCGAGGCGAGGTCGTGGACGCCGAGCTGGTCGAGGTCGGACCGTTGCGACTGGACAGTGCCACCCGGGCGGTCACGGTCGAGGGTCGCGAATTGGCGTTGACCCGCAAGGAGTTCGACCTGCTCGCCCTGCTGGCCGCGCGGCCGGGCCAGGTGGTCAGCCGGGACCTGATCATGGACCAGGTCTGGCAGGCGTCGTGGGAGGCGCCGACCCGGACGTTGGACACGCACGTCGCGGCGCTGCGCGGCAAGCTCGGCGGGCGGGTGCGGATCGAGACCGTGCGGGGCGTCGGCTACCGCCTGGTGGGCTGATGCTGCGCCGGCTGCTGTTGGTGCTCATCCCGCTGCTGTTGCTGCTGGGCGCGGCATTGGGCCTGCCGCTGGGCAACGCCGTGGCCGAGCGCGAGACGCAGACGACGTACCTGGACCGGCTGGCCGACGTGAGCCGGTTCGCCACGCTGGCCGAGACGGCGCTGACCTCGGGGCGGACCGAGGCGTTGCAGGACGAGCTGAGCCGCTACGACCAGCTGTACGGCATTCCGGTGGCGTTGGTGCAGCCCGGCGGCAAGGTGCTGTTCGCGTCCCGGCAGCGGCCCGATCTCACCGACCCGGCCGTGGCCGCCGGGCTGACCGCCGCCTTCTCCGGCTACCGTCCCAGCCCGCCTGACGCCGTGATGCCGTGGGAGCCGGCGCCGCTGGTCGTGGTGGAGCCGGTGGGCCGGGACAGCGAGGTCGTGGCGGCGGTGGTGGCCGTGTCGCCGACCGACCGGCTGCGGTCCGACATCCTGTCCCAGTGGGGATGGCGGGCCCTGCTGGGTGTGCTGCCGCTGCTGGCCGTGATCGCCGCGGCGTGGCCGGTGTCGCGCTGGATCCTGCGGCCGATCCGGCGGCTGGACGAGGCCACCGCCGCCATCGCCGGCGGCCTCGTCGACACCCATGTGGACGACGTGAGCGGGCCGCCCGAGCTGCGGCGGCTCAGCAATTCCTTCAACACCATGGTGGACGTGGTCAACACGGCCATGCGCCGGCAGCGCGACTTCGTCGCCGACGCCTCCCACCAGCTGCGCAATCCGTTGGCCAGCCTGCGATTGGCCGTCGACAACCTGGAGCCGCACCTGCCCGGCGAGGAGTTCGCCCGTGAGGCGCACCAGATCGCCGTCGAGGAGGCCCAGGAGATGGGCAACGTGCTCGACGCGCTGCTGGCCGCGACCCGGCTGGACGCCGCCGCCGAGACCGTCGACCTCGCGCTGCTGGTGTCCGTGCACCTGCCCAAGTGGCAGCACCTCGGCCTGGCCGTGGAGACCGATGTGCCTGCGGGGCAACGGGTTCCGGTCTCCTACGGCAGCGTGCTGGACGAGCTCGTGGCCAACGCCGCCCGGCTGTCCGGCGGCACCACCGTTCGAGTGTTCTTCGTGGACGGTGAGCTGCACGTCGCCGACAACGGCGTCGGCCTGAGCGCGGACGACCGAATCCAGGCCCTGAACCGGTTCTGGCGTTCCCCGCAGCACCAGAACGTCAGCGGCACCGGGCTCGGCCTGGCCATCTGCGCCGACCTCGTGGCCGCCGCCGGCGGCACCCTCCGCCTCGACGACGCCAACCCCGGCCTCGACGTCGTGATAACCCCGCGAGTCCCGCTTAGCGGCACACCGAAATACGGTTTCAGGCAGTTCTGCCTGAAACCGTATTTCGGTGTGTCTGAGAGCGGGACTCGCGGGGGTGGGGGTTAGTAGTCCGAGACGCAGGTGCTGGCGATGTAGCCCCAGCCGATGCGGCTGCCCCGGTACACGGGGATCCAGCCGTTGGCGTTGCTGTGCCCGCAGGCGGTGTAGCGGCCGCCGGCCCGTACGGGGCTGCAGAACAGCACGTCGCCGCCGTGGACCGCGGCGCCCTGGGCGGCGTAGTTGGTGCCGGGCCCGGTCCGTACGGTGAGCGTGGTGGTCGTGACGATGACGTCGCCGGAGCCCGAGGACGGGCAGGTGGCCGGCGTCGACGCCGGGGCGGCGGGTGCAGCCTCGGCGACGGCCCCGCCACCGATCGAGATGAGCGCGGCGGCCGCGCCGACGGCGAGTGCGGCGATGGACGGTCTCATGTGTTCCCCTCCCGTGGATACCGACGGGGCAAATGTGCGACGGATGGAGAACCGGCCGGGGAATCCGACCGAATCCGAACGCCGGCGACCGCGACTGGTTAGCGTGGGGCCATGGCCGACCAGCCGCCCGATCCGGGACGGGCCCGCGCGCTCGACGACCTCGTCATCGCGTTGCGGCAGTTGAAGCTCTGGGCCGGCGATCTCTCGTACGAGCGCATCACGGCCCGGGTCAACGCGGCCTGGCGCGAGGCCGGCCGTCCCGACACCGAGCAGGCCGGCAAGACCACGGTGGTGGACTGCTTCCGCACCGGCCGGCGGCGGTTGAACACCGATCTGGTGCTGGCCGTCGTGCAGGCGCTCAACCCGGACGTCGGCTATGTCGCGCAGTGGCGGCAGGCGCTGCGGGTCGTCGGCGGCGAGGCCCGGGCGGCGGCGCAGGTCCGCGTGCACGGCGAACTGCCGCCGGATCCGCCCGGATTTGTCGGCCGCGAAGCGGAAATCGCGGTGCTGCGGGAAAGCCGGCTGGCCGTGATCGAGGGCATGGCCGGCGTCGGCAAGACGGAGCTGGCCGTGCACGTCGGGCATCTGCTGGCCCGCGACCAGGTCCTGTTCGTCGACCTGCGCGGTTTCGACCCGGAGCAGCCGCCGGCCGATCCGGGGGCCGTGCTGGACGGCTTCCTGCGGCTGCTGGGCGTGCCCGGCCACAAGATCGGCGCCGACCTCGACGCCCGGGTGGCCGAGTACCGGTCCCGGCTCACGGAAGCGTTGGTGATCCTGGACAACGCGGCCGACGAGTCGCAGATCGAGCCGTTGTTGCCCGGTGATGCGGGCCTGGCCCTGGTCACGAGTCGTCGCCGCCTGGCCGGGCTGCGCCGCGTGACCATCGACCTGTTCACGCCGCCGGAGTCGTTGGCGTTCCTCGGTCACGCGCTGCCCGACCTCGACCCGGATCCGGCGGCCATGACCCGGATCGCCCGGCGCTGCGGCCATCTGCCGCTGGCCCTCGACCTCGTCGCCGGGCACATCCGCGCCACGCCGGGCTGGACGTTGGCCGACCACGCCGACCGGCTCGACGAACGCCACCGCGACCATCGCCTGGACAGTGGCGTGGAACTGGCCCTCGACCTGTCCTACCGAAGTCTGCCCGCGCCGCGCCGGCGCCTGTTGCGGCTGGCCGCGCTGCATCCCGGGCCGGAGTTCGAGCCGCACGCCGTTGCCGCGCTGGCCGACACCGACCCGGCGGTTATCCAAACGGAGCTGGATCTCCTGCACCACGACCATCTCGTGCAGCGGGACGCCGCCGGCCGCTACACGTGCCACGACCTGGTCCGGGCTTATGCCGTGGCCCGGGCGGCCGACGAGGACCCGCCCGCCGAGCGCCAGGCCGCGCTGACCCGTCTGTTCGACCACTACCTCGGCGCGGCCGCCCTCGCGGCGGCGACGCTGTACCCGGCCGACGCGCACCGCCAGCCCGAGGTTCCCGCACTGTCCACAGTGGGCGATGCCCTCGCGTGGTTGGACGCCGAGCGGCCCAACCTGGTCGCGGTCGCCTCGTACGCCGCCGACCACGGCTGGCCCAGCCACACGATTCGGTTGTCCAGCATCCTGTTCCGCTACCTCTCGACCGGCTACTTCGCCGATGCGCTGATCGTCCACGGCCGGGCCCACGACGCCGCCGGCCGCGGCGGCGACCCGGCCGTGCAGGCCCGGGCGGCGACCGAGCTGGCGGCAACGCATCTCCAGCTGAGCAACCTGGAGCAGGCCGTCGACCGGCTCGAACAGGCTCTTTCCCTGTTCTGGCAGACGGGCGACCGGGCCGGCCAGGCCCGGGCGCTGACCAATCTCGGCGTGGCCGACACCCGACTGTGCCGCTACAAACTGGCCGCCGAGCACTACGGCCAGGCGGCCGCGTTGTGCCGGCAGGCCGGCGACGAGATGGGCGAGGCCAGGGTGCTGATCAACCTCGGCGGCGTCGAGGAGCGGCTCGGCCAGTACGAGGCGGCGGCCGACCACCTGAGGCAGGCTTTGGCCGTGTGCCGGCGGTTCGGCGACCGTGACGACGAGGCCTGGGCGCTGAGCGGTCTCGCCTCGGTCGAGGTGTGCACGGGCCACAGCGCGGATGCCCGGCGTCACTTCGACCAGGCCCTGGCCATCCACCGCGAACTGGGCGATCGCGACGGCGAGGCATGGACGGTCGAGGGCCTCGGCACTCTGCACAACGCACTCGGGGAACCGGAGCTCGCCGCCGAGAAGTACCGGCAGGCCTTGGAAATCTTCCGTGAGATCGAGGACCGGGACGGCGAGGCCTACGCCCTCAACGGCCTCGGCGAGACGGCCGATGCCGTCCACCACAGCGAGGCCCTGGCCGTCGCGACGCAGATCGGGGCCCTCGACCAGCAGGCTCGCGCGCATGCGGGCCTCGGCCGGGCCCTGGACTCACGTGAGCATCTGGAACAGGCCCTCACGTTGTACACAGACCTGGACTCCCCGGCCGCCGACACCGTCCGCCGGCTGCTCTAGAGAACGGCCAGCAGGCGGGCATAGGTGCCGTCGATGTCGGTCGTGGGCACGATCCGGGCCTGTGGACGGGTCTCGGCCAGCGCCAGCAGCCGGTCGTACATTGTGGACAATTCCAGCGGGTCGACGGCCTTGCTGGTATCGTCGCGCTCTTGGAACCGCCGCCGCGTATTCTCCTTGCTGTCCAACAGAATCGCCTCGACGAAGCGCACGCCCACGTCGACGGCCAGCGCCGCCAGCCGGTCGATGAACTCGGGCCGGCCGAGGAACTGCGGCACGACGACGTCGTGCCCGGCCAGCAGATGCGTGCGGGCCATCGCCACCGCCAGGTCCCGGGCCGCCAGCCCGGCCGACGTGAGATCGTCCTGCCACCGACCGAGTTGGGCTCGCAGCACGTCGATGTCGAGGTTCAAAGCCAGCGGGTGGTCATCGACGTAACGAGCGGCCACAGTGGACTTTCCGACCCCGGGCGGACCGTTGAGCAGCAACAGCATTCAGCGCTTCACATCCCGGAACCAGCCGGCCGCGCCCGGGTGCAGCGGCACGATGCCGGTGGCGATCCCGGTACGGACGTTGATGTGGCTGGCCTCGGGATGCCCCTTGGTGATGGCCGAGACCTCGGTGAACACGGTCTCGGTGACGATGCGCACGACGTCGTCGGGCAGGTCGTTGCGGGTCAACAGCAGATTGGGCACGGCCACCGTCTCGCACGGCGGCACGTTCACGTACGTCGTGGTCGGAATGGTCGCCGGCACGTACGGCCCGGGGTAGTGGGTGGCCAGCAGCGCGGCCTCGGCCTTCAGCGTCACCAGCCGGATGGACCGCTTGCCGGCCAGGTCGGTGATGGCCGGCGTGGGAATCCCGGTCAGCGTGAGCATCGCGTCCAGGGACCGGTCGGCCAGCGCCTTGGCCCCGTCGGACTGGCTCATCTGCCGGCCGACCGGCTTGACGCCGGTCAACTCCAGCAGCCGGTCGGAGGTGAAGCCGGTGCTGGAACCGGGCGCGCCCAGCGACACCGTGCGGCCGTCGATGTCGGCGAACGAGTTGATCGGCGAGTCGGCCAGCACCACCAGGTGCAGGAAGCTGTCGTAGACCCGGCCGATGGCGCTGATCCCGGGCGGGGCCTGGCCGGTGCTCTCCACGGCGTCGATGGAGGCCAGCCCGAGCTGCCCGCCGCCCTCGGCCAGCAGCCGCAGGTTGTCGACCGACGACCCGGTCTCGCGGGCGGTGATCATCGTGTCCGGCAGGTGCGGTTTCAGTGCGGTCACCAGCGACGCGCCGAGCTCGCGGAACACCGCGCCGGGCGGGCCGGTCAGCATCACGAGCTTGGCCAATTGGGGCGCCTGCGGGCCGGAGCAGGCCGCCGCGGCGCCGACGCCGAGGGCGGCCAGCAGGAACGCTCGCCGGTCCAGCATGGCAGGAAGGGTAGCCGTCAACGTCAGGTGAACCCAAAGTTTCGCCTTGCAACCTTGAAGCACGGTAAGTGTGTGCCAAGTATCACTGCAATTCCCACTGACGGGTGAAGGAGTAGGGCATGTCGACGGCGACCGCCGCCCGTAGACCGTGGTTCCGGCAGCTGTATTTCTGGGTGATCGCGGCCATCGTGCTGGGCATCATCTTCGGGCTCGTCTTCCCGCACCAGGCCGCCGGCTCGAAATGGCTGGCCGACCTGTTCGTGAACCTGATCAGGATGGTCACCGCGCCGATCATCTTCCTGACCGTGGTGGTCGGCATCTCCAGCCTGGGCAACCTGGCCAAGGCCGGCGGGCTGGCGCTGCGCGCGATCGCGTACTTCATCGTGATGACCCTGGTCGCGCTGGTCATCGGCCTGGTCGTGGTGAACCTGCTACAGCCGGGCCACGGCCTGAACCTGCACGTCGACCCGAAGGCCGCCGACAGCACCCTCAAGCAGGCCGGCGCGGCCAGCGAGGGGGTCACCGAGTTCATCCTCTCCCTGGTGCCGAGCTCGCTGGTCGGCGCGTTCACCCAGCCCCAGCTGATCCAGGTGCTGGTGGTCGCGGTGTTCGTCGCGATCGGCATCTCCGGACTCGGCGAGCGCGGCAAGCCGATCCTGCGGGCGCTGGAGTCGTTGCAGGCCCTCATGTTCAGCGTGATCAAGGCGGTCATGTGGGTCGCCCCGATCGGCGCGTTCGGCGGCATCGCCTACACGGTCGGCGCGTTCGGCAGCAAGATCCTGGGCAGCCTGGCCTTCCTGATGGTCTCGTTCTACCTGACCTGCATCCTGTTCATCGTGGTGGTGCTGGGCCTGATCGCCCGCTGGGTCGGCTTCAACGTCTTCAAGTTCCTGCGCTACATCAAGGACGAGCTGCTGATCGTGCTGGGCACCTCGTCCAGCGAGACGGTGCTGCCGCGGCTGATGACCAAGCTGGAGGCGGCCGGCGCGAGCCGCTCGGTGGTCGGCCTGACCGTGCCGACCGGCTACTCGTTCAACCTGGACGGCACCTGCATCTACCTGACCATGGGCGCGCTGTTCATCGCCCAGGCCACCGGCCACGACATCGGCATCGGCACCCAGATCGGGCTGCTGCTGTTCATGCTGATCTCCAGCAAGGGCGCGGCCGGCGTCACCGGCGCCGGTCTGGTCACGCTGGCCGCCTCGCTGAGCGCGTTCGGCAGTGTCATCCCGGTCGTGGGCATCGCGCTCATCGTCGGCATCGACCGGTTCATGTCCGAGGCCCGCGCGCTGACCAACGTGATCGGCAGCGGCGTCGGCAGCCTGGTCATCGCCCGCTGGCAGGGCGAGCTGGACCGGGACCGGCTCAAGCAGGTGTTGGACAACCCGACCTCGGTCGACGTCGAGCGCGCCGCCGAGGAGCTGGCCGGAACACCGTAGGACCCGCGCCGTCGCGGCCGAACCCCCGACTTCGGCCGCGGCGGGGCGTTGCCGGGAGGGTCACAGGCAGGGCCCTTTCGGTGGCGTGGGTCGTGACGTCCCGAGGTCGCGACCCACGCCTTCCACACCTGGGTCGGCGTGCCGGTGGTCCCTCCTGCCGACGGCACGCCGACCTTTCCTGTTTGCGCGGTATCCGGTCCGTACGGGTACATCCGCCGCGTCGGGTGGTCTCCGGACGGGACCCCTGTCCCCGTCCGGGGCCATTCTTCGCGTCATGCGAAGGCTCTACGTCTGGGTGTTGACCGCCATCGCGCTGGGGGCCGTGTTCGGGTTGGCGTTCCCGAAGCAGGCCGCCGGCTCGAAGTGGCTGGCGGATCTCTTCCTCGACCTGGTCAAGGTGGTCACCGCGCCGACCATCTTCCTGACCGTCGTCGTCGGCATCGCCAGGCTGGGCAGCCTGGCTCGAGCCGGCGGCCTCGCGGCGCGGGCCATGGGCTATTTCCTGGCCATGACGGCGATTGCGTTGCTGCTGGGCCTGGTCGTCGGCAACGTGCTGCGGCCGGGCGACGGGCTGAACATCGCGGCCGATCCCACGTTGGCGCAGGCCACCATCAAGTCGGCCGAGGCGACCAGCACCAGCATCACCGACTTCGTCCTCAGCCTGGTGCCGACCTCGTTCGTCGGCGCGTTCACCGGCAGCCAGCCGATCCAGGTGCTGGTGATCGCCGTGCTGGTGGCCATCGCCCTGAGCGGGCTCGGCCCGCGGGCCACGCCGATCGTGCGGGGCCTGGAGTTGTTGGCACAGCTCATGTTCCAGCTGATCAAGGCGATCATGTACGTGGCCCCGGTCGGCGCGTTCGGCGGCATCGCCTACACGGTCGGGGCGTTCGGTGGCCGCGTGCTCGGAAATCTAGCGTTGCTAGTGGTGACGTTCTGGGTCACGTGCATCGTGTTCGTCGTGGTCATCCTGGGGCTGGTGGCCCGGCTGGCCGGCTTCAACGTCTTCAAGGTGATCCGGTACCTGTCCGACGAGATCCTGGTCGTGGTCGGCACGTCGTCCAGCGAGACCGTGCTGCCGCGGCTGATGACCAAGCTGGAGAACGCCGGCGTGAGCCGGTCGGTGGTGGGAATGGTGGTGCCGGCCGGGTATTCGTTCAACATGGACGGCATCTGCGTCTACCTCACGCTCGGCTCGCTGTTCATCGCGCAGGCCACCGGGCACACGGTCAGCCTGCCGACGCAACTGGGCCTGGTGGCGTTCATGCTGGTCTCCAGCAAGGGTGCGGCCGGCGTCACCGGGGCCGGCCTGATCACGCTGACCGCGTCCTTGCAGGCGTTCGACAACCCGGCGATTCCCGTTGTGGGCATTGCCCTTCTGGTCGGCATCGACCGGTTCATGTCCGAGGCGCGGTCGACCATCAACGTGATCAGCAACGGCGTGGCCACCCTGGTGATCGCCCGCTGGCAGGGGGAGCTGGACCGCGATCGGCTGCGGGAGGTGCTGGCTCACCGCCGGGTCGGCGCGACCACCAGGCTGCCGTCGGGGCCGGTCAGCACGGTGACCGACGCGGCGTAGTGCCGGGAGAGGCGGTCGGCGGTCAGCACCTCGGCCGGCGTGCCGACCGCCGCCACGTCACCGCCGTCCAGCAGCAGCACGCGATCCGGGTACTGGGCGGCCAGCGTGAGGTCGTGCAGGGTGCTGACGACCGTGGTGCCGTCGGCCTTGCGCAGCTGGTCGACCAGTTCCAGCAGCGCCTGGGCGTGGCCGATGTCCAAGCCGGTCGTCGGCTCGTCCAGCAGCAGCACGCCGGCCTGCTGGGCCAGCACCCGGGCCAGCACCGCCCGCTGCCGCTCGCCGCCGGACAGTGTCCTCAGTGGACGGTCAGCCAGTTTTCCCAGATCCAGTCTGGCCAGCACACCGGAGACCAGGTCCAGATCGGACCGGCTCTCGCGGCCCAGCGGTCCGAGATGCGGCGTCCGGCCCAGCAGCACGTAGTCCGTGACGGTCAGGCCCTCGGGCAGCGACGGCGTCTGCGGGGCGTAGCCGATCAGCCGGGCCCGCTCACGATGTCCAAGCGCCGCAACGGAACGGCCGTCAACCGACACGTCACCGGTGGACGGGACCAGGCCGGCGATCGACTTCAGCAGGGTCGACTTGCCGGCCCCGTTCGGGCCGATGACCGCCAGCCAGCTGCCGGCCGGCACGTGCGCGCTCACGTCCCGCACCACGGTCCGGCCCCGATAGCCGGCGGTCACGGCGGCCAGCCGCAGCGCGGTCACGACTGTCTCCTTCGGAGCACGAGAACGAAGAACGGCGCGCCGGTAAACGCGGTCACCACGCCGATCGGCAATTCCGCCGGGGCCAGCGCGGTGCGGGCGACGATGTCGGCGAGGATGAGGAAAATGGCGCCGCCGGCCAGCGACATTGGAACGACAACGCGGTAACTGGCCCCGAACAGCAACCGAATCACGTGCGGCACAACGATTCCCACGAATCCGATCAAGCCGCTCACCGAAACCGCGGCGGCGGTGGCCAGCGACGCCGCGCCCAGCACGATCAGTCGCACCACACCCGGCCGCACGCCCAGCGACGACGCTTCCTCGTCGCCCAGCGTCAGCACGTCCAGCAGGCCCGAACAGGTGCACAGCACGGTCAGGGCAACCGCCAGATAGGGCAAGGCGGACAGCACCTGGCTCCAGCCCCCGGTGGACAGTCCACCCAGGATCCAGCCGTAGACCTGTTGCAGCGTAAGGGTGTTCAACTGCTGCACGAAGGTCTGCACGGCGGTCAGGAATGACGCCACGGCAACTCCGGCCAGCAGCAGGGTGGCCGTGCCGGCGCCGGCCGAGCGGCCGAGTCCCCAGGTCAGGGCCACGCCGCCGAGCGCGCCGACGAACGCCGCCGCCGGCAGGAAGGCCACGCCGGCCCCGGGCGCGAGCACGACGACGATCGTCACGACCATGCCCGCGCCGGCGGCCGCGCCGAGCAGGTAGGGGTCGGCCAGCGGGTTGCGGAACACGCCCTGGAACGTCGCGCCCGAGCAGGCCAGCGCCGCCCCGACCAGGCCGGCGAGCACCACCCTCGGCATCCGCAGCTGCCACAGGATGGCCGACTCCTGCTCGCTCAGCGGCGAGACGCCGCCGGTCAGCTGGGCCCAGACCTCGGCCAGCACCCGCTGCCAGCCGAGGTCGATCGCGCCCAGCAGCACCGCGCCGACCGCCACCGCGACCAGCACGACCAGCGTGATGAGGAGATGCCACCAGGCCAGCCGGGTCGGCCTGGCCATGATCGTCAGGAAGCCTTCTGCACGGCGGCCGCGACCGCCTTGACCAGGTCGACCACGCGCGGGCCCCAGCGGGAGGCCACGCTGTCGTCCAAAGTAACGACATTGCCGTTACGTACGGCCTTGAGCGTGCCCCAGCCCGGACGGGCGGCCACGGTCGCGGCGCTCTGCTGGCAGCAGGTGGTGTCGGCCAGGAAGATCAGGTTCGGGTCGGCGGCCACCACCTGCTCGGCCGACAGCTGCGGGTAGTCACCCGCGCCGCCGGCGGCGTCGGCCACGTTGCGCAGGCCGAACAAGCCGTACACCTGGCCGACGAAGGTCTTCGACGTCACGGTGTAGCCGTCCGCGGACAACTCGTGGAAATAGCTCAGCGGTTTTTTCGCGGTCTTGGCCACCACGTCGGCGATCTGCGACTTCATGTCGCCGACCAGCTTGTCCGCCTCGGCGCTGTGCCCGGTGGCCTTTCCTAGCAGCGCTAGCTGCCCGTAGGCGTCGTCCAGCGAAGTGGCGGCTTTGAGCAGCAGCACCGGCAGCTTGAGCTGCTCAAGCCCGGCAACGAGGTTGTTGGTGTCGCTGTAGACGATCACCAGATCGGGTTTGCGGGCTGCGATGGCCTCGACGTTCGGCTTGTACGCGTCGAGATCGCTCTTGGGGGCGGTCGCCGGGAAGTCCGACAGCTTGTCCACCGCGGTGACCTGCTGACCGGCCCCGATGGCGAACAGGTCCTCGGTGCTGGCCGGGCTCAGCGACACGATGTGCGTCGGCCGGGTGGCGATGGTCACCGCCTTGCCGCCGGTCGGCGTCACGGTGACGGGGAAACCGGCGGCCGGGGTGTTGGTGCCGGTAGCGGGCTCGCTGTGGGTCGCGCAGCCGGTCAGGGCCAGCGCGGCCACGACGAACAGGGCGGACATTGTGCGGTTCACGACCGGACGCTATCAAGTGACTGCGGCGTGTGACCGTAATCACGGGTGGTGCGAACTGAATCGTGACGGCTTGATCGCGCGCAGCACGCCTGTGTGTCGGCTATGCTTCGCCGACCGAAGTTTCTGGTTGAAGTCCGCGGCAATGTCGTCCGGTCAGCCCAGATCGTTACGGATCGCGGTTCGAGATCACCCGTTTGATGGTGCCTCGGCGTTTCGTGACTGTTAAGGTTTTGTCAACCACGGGCCACCGTCGTCCCGAGATGCGCAAGCAAAAGGACGACGAGGGAGGTCTCGACCCGTGACGATCTTCTCCGCCCTTCCCGGCCGACAGGGCCTGTACGACCCGAGCGCGGAACGGGATGCCTGCGGTGTGGCCATGGTGGCCGACATCAAAGGGCGGCGGTCGCACGGCATCGTGGTGGATGCCCTGACCGCGCTGGCCAATCTCGAGCACCGTGGGGCCGCGGGCGCCGAGCCGACCAGTGGTGACGGTGCGGGCATTCTGTTGCAGGTGCCGGACGCGCTGCTGCGGGACGTGTGCGAGTTCGCGCTGCCCAAGGCCGGCGAGTACGCCGCCGGCATCGCTTTCCTGCCGGCCGAGGCCGAGGAGCGGGCTCGGGCCGTCGAGCTGATCGAGCGGATCGCCGGCGAGGAAAGCCTGGAGGTGCTGGGCTGGCGTGACGTGCCGGTCGACCCGGAGGCCGCCGGCGTCGGCCCGACCGCGCGCTCAGTCATGCCGCACTTCGCCATGCTCGTGGTCGCCGGCATCGCCGACGCGGACGGCGTTCGTCCGTCCGATGTGGACCTGGACCGACTGACTTTCTGCCTGCGCAAGCGGTCCGAGCGGGACAGCGTGGTCGCCGGCGTCGGCGCCTACTTCCCGTCGCTGTCCGCGCGCACGCTGGTGTACAAGGGCATGCTCACCACCGGCCAGCTGCCGGCGTTCTTCCCCGACCTGGTCGACTCCCGGCTGACCAGCGCCATCGCGTTGGTGCACAGTCGGTTCTCCACCAACACGTTCCCGTCGTGGCCGCTGGCCCACCCGTTCCGCTACGTGGCCCACAACGGCGAGATCAACACCATTCGCGGCAACCGGAACCGGATGCGCGCCCGTGAGTCGCTGCTGGCCAGCGACCTCATCCCCGGCGACCTGGCCCGGCTGTACCCGATCGTCGACGGCGACGGCTCGGACTCGGCCTCCCTGGACGAGGTGCTGGAGCTGCTGCACCTCGGCGGGCGCTCGCTGCCGCACGCAGTGCTGATGATGATCCCCGAGGCGTGGGAGAACCACGCCACCATGGACCCCAAGCGCCGCGCCTTCTACCAGTTCCACGCCAGCCTGATGGAGCCGTGGGACGGCCCGGCCTGCGTCACCTTCACCGACGGCACGCTGGTCGGCGCGGTGTTGGACCGCAACGGCCTGCGCCCGGCCCGCTGGTGGCGCACCGACGACGACCGCGTGGTGCTGGCCAGCGAGGCCGGTGTGCTCGACCTGCCGCCGCACCGCGTGGTGGCCAAGGGGCGGTTGCAGCCCGGCCGTATGTTCCTGGTGGACACCCTTGCCGGTCGCATCGTCGACGACGACGAGGTCAAGGACAGCCTGGCCGCCAAGCAGCCGTACGACGAGTGGCTGCACGCCGGCCTGCTCGAGCTGGCCGACCTGCCCGACCGTGAGCACGTGATGCAGAGCCACGAGTCCGTGGTGCGCCGGCAGCTCACCTTCGGCTACACCGAGGAAGAGCTGCGCATCCTGCTCGGCCCGATGGCCGAGACCGGCGCCGAGCCGATCGGCTCGATGGGCTCCGACACCCCGATCGCCGCGCTGTCCAAGCGATCCCGGCTGCTCTACGACTACTTCGTGCAGAACTTCGCGCAGGTGACCAACCCGCCGCTGGACGCCATCCGCGAGGAGATCGTCACCTCGGTGTCCCGCGTGATGGGCCCGGAGCAGAACCTGCTCGACCCGGGACCGGCCTCCTGCCGGCACATCGGGCTGCCGTACCCGGTCATCGACAACGACGAGCTGGCCAAGCTCATCCACGTCAACGACGACGGCAACCTGCCCGGCTTTGCCTGCACCGTCCTTTCCGGACTGTACGAAGTGGACGGTGGTGGCGCGGCGTTGGCCGCCGCGATCGAGCGGGTGCGCCGCCAGGCGTCCGAGGCGATCGCCGCCGGCGCGCGCACGCTTGTCTTGTCGGACCGCGATTCCGACCACCGCATGGCCCCGATTCCCTCGCTGCTGCTGGTTTCCGCCGTGCACCACCACCTCGTTCGCACCAAGGAGCGGCTGCGGGTGGCGCTCGTGGTCGAGACCGGCGACTGCCGTGAGGTGCACCATGTGGCGCTGCTACTGGGTTACGGTGCCGCCGCGGTCAACCCGTACCTGGCCTTCGAGACCATCGAAGACCTGATCAGCCAGCACGCCATCGCCCACATCGAGCCGCGGGTGGCCATCCGCCGCTATGTCACGGCGCTGGTCAAGGGCGTCTTGAAGATCATGTCCAAGATGGGCATCTCGACGGTCGGCGCCTACACCGCGGCCCAGGTCTTCGAGGCCGTCGGCATCGCGGAACCGTTGCTGGACGAGTACTTCACCGGCACCCACTCCAAGCTCGGCGGCGTGTCGCTGGACGAGCTGGCCGCCGAGGTCGCCGTCCGGCACCACCGCGCCTACCCCGACAACCCGGCCGACCGGTCGCACCGGCGGCTGGAGGTCGGCGGCGAGTACGCGTACCGCCGTGAGGGCGAGCTGCACCTGTTCACGCCGGAAACCGTGTTCCTGTTGCAGCACGCCACGAAGACCCGCCGCAACGAGGTCTACAAGCAGTACACCGCCGAGGTCGAGCGGCTCGTCCGCGAGGGCGGCGGGCTGCGCGGCCTGTTCAAGTTCGCCTCCGACCGAACCCCGGTTCCGTTGGAGGAGGTCGAGCCCGTCGAGTCGATCCTCAAGCGCTTCAACACCGGCGCCATGTCGTACGGCTCGATCTCGGCCGAGGCACACGAGACGCTGGCCATCGCCATGAACCGCATCGGCGGCCGGTCCAACACCGGCGAGGGCGGCGAGGACGCCGACCGGCTCTACGACCCGGCACGGCGTTCCGCCATCAAGCAGGTCGCAAGTGGACGGTTCGGCGTGACGAGCGAGTACCTCGTGCACGCCGACGACATCCAGATCAAGATGGCGCAGGGCGCGAAGCCCGGCGAGGGCGGCCAGCTGCCCGCGCACAAGGTGTACCCGTGGATCGCGCGCACCCGGCATTCCACGCCCGGTGTGGGTCTCATTTCCCCGCCGCCGCACCACGACATCTACTCCATCGAGGATCTGGCGCAGCTGATCCACGACCTGAAGAACGCCAACGAGCAGGCCCGCATCCACGTGAAGCTGGTGTCCGAGCTCGGTGTCGGCACGGTCGCCACCGGCGTGGCCAAGGCCCATGCCGACGTCGTGCTGATCTCCGGGCACGACGGCGGCACCGGCGCTTCGCCGCTGAACTCGTTGAAGCACGCTGGAACGCCGTGGGAGATCGGCCTGGCCGAGACCCAGCAGACCTTGATGCTCAACGGTTTGCGCGACCGGATCACCGTGCAGGTCGATGGGGCCATGAAGACCGGCCGTGACGTCATCGTCGCCGCTCTGCTCGGTGCGGAGGAATATGGCTTCGCCACCGCGCCGCTGGTGGTCGCCGGCTGCGTGATGATGCGCGTCTGCCACCTGGACACCTGTCCGGTCGGCGTGGCCACCCAGAACCCCGTGCTGCGCGAGCGTTACACCGGCAAGCCGGAGTTCGTCGAGCAGTACTTCCAGTTCGTGGCCGAGGAAGTCCGGGAAATCCTGGCCGAGCTTGGCTTCCACACCCTGGACGAGGCCATCGGGCACGCCGAGCTGCTGGACACCGATGAGGCCGTCGAGCACTGGAAGGCCAAGGGGCTGGACCTTTCCCCGGTCTTCGAGGTGCCCGCCGCGACCCGCTACGGCTCCGCCCGGCGGCGGCTGCGTGGTCAGGACCATGGCCTTGAGCACGCCCTGGACCGCACTTTGATCCAGTTGGCCGAGGCCGCCCTTGAGGACGCCCATCCCGTGCGGCTGGAACTGCCCGTGCGCAACGTGAACCGGACCGTGGGCACCCTGCTCGGGTCCGAGGTCACTCGTCGCTACGGTGGCGACGGCCTGCCCGAGGACACCATTCACGTGACCCTGTCCGGCTCCGCCGGACAGTCGCTCGGGGCGTTCATTCCTCGCGGTGTCACCGTCGAGCTCATCGGCGACGCCAACGACTACGTCGGCAAGGGCTTGTCCGGCGGGCGGATCATCGTGCGTCCGCATGAGGACGCGCCGTTCGCCGCCGAGCGGCAGGTGATCGCCGGCAACGTGATCGGCTACGGCGCGACCGGCGGCGAGATCTTCCTGCGCGGTCGGGTCGGCGAGCGCTTCTGCGTGCGCAACTCCGGCATGGTCGCCGTGTCAGAGGGCGTCGGTGATCACGCTTTCGAGTACATGACCGGTGGTCGCGCCGTCGTGCTCGGGCCTACCGGCCGCAACCTCGCGGCCGGCATGTCCGGCGGCATCGCCTACGTGCTCGAGCTCGACCCGATGCTCGTCAACACCGACATGGTCGACCTTCAGCGGCCCAATGCCGACGACCTGCGGTGGTTGCGCGAAACCGTTGAGCGGCACCACAAGCTCACCGGTTCCGCGGTGGCCGCGTCGCTGTTGGGCGACTGGCCGCGGCGTTCCGCCGGCTTCACCAAGGTGATGCCGCGGGACTATCAGCGTGTGTTGGAGGCGATGCGACTGGCCCGGGCCCAGGGCCGCGACGTCGACGAGGCGATCATGGAGGCGTCCCGTGGCTGACCCGAACGGTTTTCTCAAGTTCGCCCGGGCCGAGGCCCCCAAGCGGCCCGCCGCCGAGCGTGTGCACGACTGGGCCGAGGTCTACGCCCCGTTGGCTTCGGCCGAGCGGGAGCAGCAGGTGCGCACCCAGGCCGGTCGTTGCATGGACTGCGGCATTCCCTTCTGCCACAGCGGAACCGCCGGTTGCCCCCTCGGCAACCTGATCCCCGAGTGGAACGACCTGGTGCGTCGGGGTGACTGGTCCCAGGCCGGGGATCGCTTGCACGCCACCAACAACTTCCCCGAGTTCACCGGACGTCTCTGCCCCGCCCCGTGCGAGGCGGCGTGTGTTCTCAACGCCACCCCCGCCGCCGGTGGTGCCGTTGCCATCAAGCGCGTCGAGCAGACCATCGCCGACGTCTCTTGGGAAAGCGGCCTTGTCCCGCCCCGCCAGGCCGCCGTGGCGTCCGGCAAGCGCGTCGCCGTCGTCGGCTCCGGTCCCGCCGGCCTCGCTGCGGCCCAGCAGCTCACCCGCGCCGGCCATGACGTCACCGTGTACGAGCGGGACGACCGTCTCGGCGGTTTGCTGCGCTATGGCATCCCCGAGTTCAAGATGGAGAAGAAGGTCCTCGACCGTCGGCTCGCCCAGCTTCGCGCCGAGGGCACCCGCTTCGTCACCTCGTGCGAGGTCGGCGTCGACCTCACCGTGTCGCAGCTCCAGTCTTCTTACGACGCCGTCGTTCTCGCCGTCGGCGCCCTTCGCGGCCGTGACGCACCGGAGATCCCCGGGCGTGGTTTGGCCGGCGTGCATTTGGCCATGGAGCACCTTGTCCCCGCCAACCGTGCGTGCGAGGGCGACGGTCCCACTTCCGTCGACGCCGCCGGCCGGCATGTCGTCATCATCGGCGGCGGCGACACCGCTGCTGACTGCCTCGGCACCGCCCACCGCCAGGGCGCCGCTTCCGTCGTGCAGCTCGACCAGTACCCCGAGCCTCCGTCCACTCAGGACTTCTCCGTCTCCCCTTGGCCCACCTGGCCGTTGATCATCCGCAACTACCCCGCCCACGACGAGGGCGGCTCCCGCATGCATTCCGTTGCCGTGCAGCGTTTCGTCGGCGACGCCGACGGCCACGTCCGCTCCATCGAACTCCGCCAGGTCCGCGTGGGGCGCGATGCGGATGGTCGCCGTGTCGTCGAGCCCGTCTCCGACGAGATCGAGGTCATCCCCGCCGACCTCGTCCTGCTCGCCATCGGCTTCGAGGGCGTCGAGCAGATGCCTTTGTTGGACGGCTTGGGCATTGGGTTGTCCCCCCGCAACACCCTCTCCGTCGACTCCGCGTGGCAGACCTCCACCCCCGGCGTCTTCGCCTGCGGCGACGCCCACCGCGGCGCTTCCCTCGTCGTCTGGGCCATCGCCGAGGGCCGCTCCGTCGCCCACGCCGTCGACCGCCACCTCACCGGCTCCTCCGAGCTCCCTTCCCCGGTCCAGCCCAACTTGTTGCCGCTGGCCGTCGTCTAGTCGCTCCGGCTGCCGTGCGGGTCCTTTTCTGCCCGGCAGCCGGATCGGTGGTTGCGTTGTGCGCCTGCGCCGCGCGATTGCCTTCTTTGTGGCTGCCTGACGGCGACGAGTGGGCGGAAAGCGAAGGCGCGATCGAAAGAGCCCGGGCCTTCCTGAGTGTTTGACGTGGCAATTACACGAATGGGTGGGACCGGGGTTGGTCCCACCCATTCCGTGTGTTCACCAACTATTCGTCGGAAAAGCGCTGCTAGCGGTGCCTAGCCCGTGCGGCCGCATGGGTTGCGGCGCCGCCGCCGACCAGAAGGATGACGGCGGTCAGGGCCCAACGGCGCTGTTTCGTGCGTTCCTCATGATCTGCGGAGGCCACGGGTGTCACCTGGGGTGCCTTCCACGGCTTGGTCGTGGAGGGCACGACTACGGGGCGTTGCGGGGGCGGCGGAATGACCACGGCCCGGGTGGTCGTGGTGGTGGGCGGTGGCGTCGTGGTGGTCGTGGGCGGTGGGGGAGGCGGCGGTGGGGTCGTGGTGGTTGTGGTGGGCGGAGGTGGCGGCGGGGGAGGGGGCGTGGGCATGCCGAGGCAGCCGGCGGCGTCGGAGGTGCCGACGGCCGGTGCGGACGACACCTCCCGGGCGGGACCGCCGCGTGGGATGGCGAACAGGCGGCTGCGGTGGCCGTCGTCGTTGTCGAGCACGTACAGCGTGCGGGACGAGTCGATGACGGCGGCGCCGTAGCTGGAGCCGTGCGCGGGCAGGCCGGCGGGGGTGGCGACGACGTGAACGGCGCCGGTGCTCGGGTCGATGCTGACGACGGTGGGCCGGCCATGGGTGGAGTTCACGCCGTAGAACAGCCCGTCGACCGGGTCGACGGCGAAGTCGTCAACGCCGTCGGCCTCCGGCCGCATCCGCACCACCCGCGTGACGGACAGGTACGTCCGGCTCGACGGGGTGACGTCGATGGTGAACAGCCGGTCGTCCAGCCGGACCACCAGGGTGCCGCCCATGGCCGCGCCGGCGGTGGCCAGCGCGAGATCGCCGCGCGGGACCCCCTGCGGATAGCCGAGGTCCTTGATTCCACCCGATCGGTCTATGCGCAGAACGTGACCGTGGTCACCGATGCCGTACACCAGGTCTTGTGACGAGACGTAACCCAGCGCGTTCATCTCGACGGACGCGGACCGGAGCTGCCGTTCGGCGCCACTCGGCAGGCTGACAGTCGAAAGGGTGGTGCCGATGCCGTGCTCACCCGTACGGACCAGGATTGCCTCACACACGGTGGGCGTTACCGCGTCCGATTGGGGCGAAAACAGCGCCGCTATCGCTAGAACGGGTAATAGAACGCCCGTCATGCGCAGAATCCTGGTCACACCCCACCGATTTCCTGTTTCAACGAGTTGGCGGATACGGTCCCCACCGTAGACGGTGCTTGAATCGGCTGTCAGCACATAGGAGAGTGAATGGACATCTACCTGCAAGGGCTGGTGTGGGTGCTCGGCGTCGCCATTGTCGCCGGCGCGCTCACCGTGCTGATACACCGTCTCACCTCCGGTGATGGGAGGTCCGTCAACAACGAGTCGGCCGGCAACGTCTTCGTGATCGTCGGCGGCCTCCAGGCCGTCCTCGTCGCCTTCGTGCTGATCTCGCTGTTCGACACGGTGAACTCGGCCCAGGACAACGCCCAGCAGGAGGCCAACAGCCTGGTCGCGGTCACCTGGTCGGCCGACTCGTTCCCGGAGGCCACCCGCGCCCAGATCCACGACCTGGCCCGCAAGTACGCCACCACCGTGCGCGACCAGGAGTGGCCGCAGATGCAGGCCGGCGAGACCGTCAGCGGCCCGGGCCCGCAGTACCTCGACCAGATCCACCAGGCCATCGACCAGGCGTCCGACAACGGCGACGACTGGCTCAAGGACCGCAAGACCGAGGCGTCCAACCAGCTCTGGCAGGTCTACCAGCTGCGGCAGGACCGGCTCGACGCCGCCGACGGCAGCGGGGTCAACGCGGTCACCTGGTTCGCGCTCATCGTCGGCAGCGTGCTGTCCATGGTGTTCACCTACATGTTCGGCGGCCCCAAGCTGATCGCCCACGTGATCATCGTCGGTGTGCTGGCCGCGACCATGACCCTGTTGCTGTTCGCCATCTACCAGCTCCAGGACCCGTTCAACGGCGGGGCCAACGTCGGTCCGGACGCCTTCAACTCCGCCATGGCCCGGCTCACCTAGTCCACAATGGACGGTCGTCGCAGCCGATCCGCGCCTACGCTGTGCCCCATGGCCGATCCCCTTCCTCGGCTGCGACGCCTCTGTCTCGCCCTGCCCGAGACCACCGAGCGGCTCAGCCATGGTGAACCCACGTGGTTCGTACGTGACAAGAAGACCTTCGTCATGTACGCCGACCACCACCACGACGACCGCCTCGGCTTCTGGTGCGCCGCCGCCCCCGGCGTCCAGGCCGAGCTCGTCGCCGCCGACCCCGCCCGCTTCTACCGCCCGCCTTACGTCGGCCACCGCGGCTGGCTCGGCGTCTACCTCGACGTGCCCCAGGACTGGTCCGAGCTGGCCGAGATCGTCACCGACGCCTACCGCGCGGTCGCGCCCAAGTCGCTGGTCAAGCAGCTGGACATCACCTCGGACACTGCTTTGGACAAACCAAGGGGGTGAAATCTAGTATCGAGGTGTGGACGAGCGGGACTACGTGGACAGCCATCCCTGGCTGACCTTCGCCTATCGCCTCGACTTCGACACCAATGCCCAGCTCTGGGCTCGGCTTGGCGAGGCGTTCTCGAAGTGCCAGCACCTGACCGGCAGCCCCCTCACCCCGGCTGTCGCCCAGGAGCTCGGTGCCGTCTATCTGGCCAAGGGAGCGCTCGCGACCACCGCGATCGAGGGCAACACCCTGTCCGAACAGGAGGTCAGCGAGATCATCTACGACGGTCGCGTGCTGCCGCCGTCCCGGCGCTACCTCCAGCAGGAGATCGAGAACGTCGTCGCCGCACTGCGGGCCATCGACGAGGACAGCCGACACGGCGGCACGATCATCACGGTCGACTGGATCAAGCAGCAGAACCGGCAGGTGCTGGCCGGGCTGGAGACCGACGAGCATGTGGTGCCGGGCGAATTCACCACCGCCAACCTGGTCGTCGGGAACTACCGCGGCGCTCCGCCACAGGATGTGTCGTACCTGATGGACCGGCTCGTGGCGTGGATCGCGCAGCTCACCGAGGGCAACGACACCCAACCGGCGAACATCCGCTTCTTCGGCGCCTTTCTCGCGGCCACGCTGAGCCACCTCTACCTGGCCTGGATCCATCCCTTCGGCGACGGCAACGGGCGAACGGCGCGGTTGCTGGAGTGCGCGATCCTGACCAACTGCGGGCTTGTGCCGTGGCTGTCCGCGAACCTGTTGTCCGATCACTACAACCGCACGCGGTCCGAGTACTACCGCCGGCTGTCCAACGCCTCCCGGCGCGGCGACGTCACCGGCTTCATCTGCTACGCCGCGCAGGGCTTCGTCGACCTGCTCCGCGAGCAGATCGAACTCGTGCAGCGCCAACAACTTCGCGTGTCCTGGATCAACTTCGTGTACCAGCGCTTCCAGACGCTGCCCAACACCGAGGCCACCGCCCGTCAGCGCACTCTGCTGCTGTCCCTCCAGGACGGTCCGACGCCGCTCAACACGATCCGCATGCTCACGCCGGAGCTGGCCGCGCAGTACGCCGGCCGCAGCGACAAGACGGTCACCCGCGACGTGAACCGCTTGCAGTCCCTCGGACTTGTCCTCCTCGACCGGCACACCATCGAGCCGGCGATCATGCTGATGGCCGCGTTCATCCCGGGACGGGCGAACTCTTCGCCGCGTGATCGCCGCTAGGCCCTATCGTTGCCGACGTGAAGTTCCTCGGATTCGGCGAGCACGCCATCGACTTCTACGACGGCCTGGAGGCCGACAACTCCAAGGTGTACTGGGACGCCAACAAGCACCTGTACCAGGCGGACGTGCGGGAGCCCATGCTGGCCCTGCTGGCCGAGCTGGAGCCGGAGTTCGGCGGGCTGGGCGAGCCCAAGGTGTTCCGGCCGTACCGGGACACCCGGTTCTCCAAGGAGAAGACGCCGTACAAGACCCACTGTGGCGGCGTCATCGAGCAGGGCCGGGGCGGCGGGGCGTACTACGTGCAGGTCGGTCCGCTCGGCCTCACCGTCGGCGGCGGCTGCTTCCACCTCGAGGCCGACCAGCTCGCCCGTTTCCGCACCGCGATCGACGACTCCCGTCGCGGCGACGCCCTGGTGAAGATCATCGCCAAGCTGGCCAAGGCCGGCTTCGAGATCAAGGGCGAGCAGCTCAAGACCAAGCCGCGGGGCTACGAGCTCGACCACCCGCGCATCGACCTGCTGCGCCACAAGTCGTTGTACGCCTCCATGACCTGGGACCCCGACGACGTCCTGCACGAGCGCGGCTCCTTCGACCGCGTCCGCAAGGCGTGGCGGGCGTTGCGCCCCTTCAACGAATGGGCCGCCGACCACGTCGGCGTGAGCGAACGCCCGGCACGGTGACGGCGGGCTGGCGCTTCTGTCCTGTACGGACGAGATCCCGGATCGCCGATGTGGCGGTCCGGGATCTCGTCGGTCTTGTCACGCCTTGAAGAACTCGGTCAGCACGGCGGCGAGGACCTCGGGCGGGAGGTCGTGGAAGCCGCCGTCGCGGGAGACGTGCCGGCCGTCGGGTACCGCAGCGGCGGCGGCAGCGGCAGCCGACTGGAGCCAAGGGCTCGAGCCGGTGCTGCTGACGACGAGGGCGGGCACGGTGATGGTCGACAGGAACGGGGGTAGCCCGCCGTCGGCCATGACGGCGTTGTCGTGGACGAGGGTGGGGGCGAGGGCGACGAGGTGGGGCCAGAAAGGGTCGGCGCGCATGTGGTCGACGACGGCCTGGGGCTGACCGACGCCGTTGAGCATGAAGTGGGCGACGGCGTCGTCGTTGCGGCCGGCCTCGATCAAAGACGTGAGGACGGGGCCGTAGGTGGGGTCTACGGGAGGCGCGTCGGGAAGGCGGTACGGGGGCTCCATGCCGGCGACGCGGGTGATGGGGAGGTCGGCGGAGGCGGCGAGGAACGCCAGAGCGGCGCCGGAGGACATGCCGTAGAGGAAAGAGCCGCCCACGGCGGAGAGCACGGCGGCGAGGTCCTCGAGCTCACGGTCGACGGAATAGGGCTCGACGATGGTGCTGTCGGCCCGGCCCCGGCGGTCGTACGCGACGACGTCGAACGACGCGGCGAGGGCGGAGGCGAGGGGTGCGAAGGAGGCGCGAGTCATGAAGGCGCCGCCGACGAGCACGAGCGTCGGCCCCTGCCCGCTCCGGTCGTACGCGATGGAGGTGCCGTCCTTGGAGGTCACTGTCTGCATGCCCATACGTCGAAACAGAACACCGGAATGCGACATCCCGCGACCGCGCTAGTATCGAACACGCGTTCTAAGCCAGCGTGTCGCGGCACGGGGTGCGGGGCTCTGCTGTGGCAGACTCCGCCCCTAGTCCGCGCCCGCCACGACGAGAGGAATTACCGGCCATGGGCCAGAAGGTTGTGCTGTTCTCCGACCTGAGCGGCAAGATCGTCGAGGACGGCGAGCTGGTGAAGATCGTCGTCACGCAGCACCCCGCGCTGGCCGACGGTCCGGTGGAGATCGAGGCCGCGCCGGGCGAGCTGGCGAACATCGACGAGCTGGCCATCGACGTGGTCAGCTTCGAGGTGCACACCGCCGGTGAGCCGCCGCGCGCGGTGGTGATGCCGCTGGCCGAGTTCGACAAGCTGGCCACCGACGACCCGATGGACGTGGTCCTCAAGGCGGCCAAGAAGTCCTACGCCAAGCCGGCCCGGGCCAAGTCCACCGGCGAGGTCAAGGTCAACTACGGCAGCCTCGAGCACGCCGGCAAGCCGCACCGCGGCAAGGTCAACGACGCCGAGAAGCAGATCATCCGGGACCACTTCGACCAGGTGAACGAGCGCCTCGAGGCCGAGGGGCTGCGGGTCATCGACCTGGCCGACGCCGAGATCGTGTCCCGCTACGGCCTCGAGGAGCTGGCGGCCGAGCGCGGCCTGGCGACGCCGGTCGAGTCGAAGCCGGAGATGACGACGGCGCAATCCGTGGCCGTCGAGACGCCGGCGGAGGACGACACCGAGGACTGATTCGGTCGCGAGAACGGCCCGAGGGTGAACGAACAGTGATCGAATGGTGACGGTGCGCTGAAAAGAAGGGGCGCCGGGACCGTTTCCAAGGGGTTTCCCAAACATTACCCCCGGGTAGTTCGGGATCGGTCCAGTGCGGCGGTCTAAGCTGCTGGAACGTGAGCCGACGAGCGAAGATCGTCTGTACCCTCGGGCCAGCGACGTCCACCCCGGAGAAGATGCGCGACCTGGTCGCGGCGGGCATGGATGTGGCCCGGATGAACTTCAGCCACGGCAGCCACGCCGACCACAAGCAGGTGTACGACCTGGTGCGGACCACCGCCGCCGAGTCGGGCCGCGCGGTCGGCATCCTGGCTGACCTGCAGGGCCCCAAGATCCGCCTTGGCACGTTCGCGGGCGGCCCTGTTGAGTGGCGAACGGGCGATGTCGTGCGGGTCACCGTCGACGACGTCGCCGGCACCCACGACCGGGTGTCCACCACGTACAAGAACCTGGCCAAGGACGCCAAGGTCGGTGACCGGCTGCTGGTCGACGACGGCAAGGTGGGCCTGGTGGTCACCGCCGTCGAGGGCCAGGACGTGGTCTGCGAGGTGACCGAGGGCGGACCGGTCAGCAACAACAAGGGCCTGTCCCTGCCCGGCATGGACGTCTCCGTGCCGGCGATGAGCGAGAAGGACATCGAGGACCTGGAGTTCGCGCTCAGCCTCGGTGTCGACTTCATCGCGCTGTCCTTCGTCCGGTCCCCGGCCGACATCGACCTGGTGCACCAGGTGATGGACCGGGCGGGCAAGGGCCGGCTGCCGGTGATCGCCAAGGTGGAGAAGCCGGAGGCGGTCGACAACCTCGAGGCCATCGTGCTGGCCTTCGACGGCGTCATGGTTGCCCGCGGCGACCTGGGCGTCGAGCTGCCGCTGGAGCAGGTCCCGCTGGTGCAGAAGCGCGCCATCCAGATCTCCCGGGAGAACGCCAAGCCGGTCATCGTGGCCACGCAGATGCTGGACTCGATGATCACGAACTCCCGGCCGACCCGGGCCGAGGCCTCGGACGTGGCCAACGCGGTGCTGGACGGCGCGGACGCGCTGATGCTGTCCGGCGAGACCAGCGTCGGCCGCTACGCCATCGAGTCCGTGGAGACCATGGCGAAGATCATCACGGCGGTGGAGAGCGAGTCCACCGTGGTGCCGCCGCTGACCCACGTGCCGCGCACCAAGCGGGGCGTCATCTCCTACGCGGCCCGCGACATCGGCGAGCGCCTCAACGCCAAGGCCCTGGTGGCGTTCACCCAGTCCGGCGACACCGTGCGCCGCCTGGCCCGCCTGCACACGCACCTGCCGCTGCTGGCCTTCACGCCGGAGCCGGACGTGCTGAGTCAGCTTGCTCTCACCTGGGGCACCGAGACCTTCCTGGTGCCTAAGGTGGACTCCACCGACCAGATGGTGCGCCAGGTCGACCTCGCGATGCTGTCCATCGGCCGCTACCAGCCCGGTGACCTGGTGGTCATCGTGGCCGGCTCGCCGCCCGGCACCGTAGGGTCGACCAACCTCATCCGGGTGCACCGCTTGGGCGAGGACGACCACGCCTAGGAGTTCGAAGTGACTGAAGCGGCTCGCGCCGCGGCCGCCGACCCCGGAGCTGACAAAGCTCCGGGGTCGGTGCCGTTGACGCTCGACGGGGTGCCGCACGGCCAGCCGGTGCTCGACCGCCTGATCGCGCTGCTGGACCTGGAGCGCATCGAGGAGAACATCTTCCGCGGGGTCAGCCCGGCCGACTCCTCGGTCCGCGTGTTCGGCGGCCAGGTCGCCGGCCAGGCGCTGGTCGCGGCCGGCCGCACGGTGCCGGAAGAGCGCAAGGTGCACTCGCTGCACGCCTACTTCATCCGCCCGGGCGACCCGCGCATCCCGATCGTGTACGAGGTGGACCGCATCCGCGACGGCCGCTCGTTCACCACCCGCCGCGTGGTCGGCGTGCAGCGGGGCAAGGCGATCTTCTCGCTGTCGGCCTCGTTCCAGCTGGTCGAGGCGGGCATGGAGCACGCGGAGCCGATGCCGGACGTGCCGGACCCGGAGTCGCTGCCCACCTATGGGGAGCGCATCGCCCAGCTGGGCCCGGACGCCGTGAAGCTGGGCCGGGACCGGCAGCGGCCGATCGACCTGCGCTACGTCTCCGACCCGCCGTGGATCACCCGTGAGAGCGGCCCGCACGAGGCCCGCAACCAGGTGTGGATGCGCGCCGACGGCAAGCTGCCGGACGAGGACCTGCTCCAGGTGTGCGTGCTGGCCTACGCCTCGGACATGACGCTGCTGGACTCGGTGCTGGCCCGCCACGGCGTGTACTGGGGCACGGACAAGGTGCTCGGCGCCAGCCTCGACCACGCGATGTGGTTCCACCGACCGTTCCGGGCCGACGAGTGGGTGCTGTACGACTGCGAGTCGCCCAGCGCCTCCAACGCCCGCGGCCTGGCCACCGGCCGCTTCTTCACCCGGGACGGCCAGCTGGTCGCGACCGTGGTGCAGGAAGGCCTCCTCCGAGTCCTCCCTAAACCCCCGCGAGTCCCGCCCACAGTCACACCGAAATACCGAAACGGATTCAGCATTTCGGTGTGACGCTAAGCGGGACTCGCGGGGGTGTTAGGGGGTGCCGTGGATGAGGAAGAAGGCCAGCGAGCCGACGCCGGCGATGATGCAGTACAGGGCGAACGGCTTGAGCGTCCTGGTCTCGAAGTAGGAGGCCAGGAACCGGGCCGACACGTAGGCGGCGACGCCGGCGACGAGGCTGCCGACCAGGGCCGGGCCGAGCGAGCCGGCCACCGCCGGCTTGAACAGCTCGGGCATCTTGTACACGCCGGCGCCGAGGATGACCGGGGTGGCCAGCAGGAAGGCGAACCGGGCGGCGTCGACGTGGCGCAGGTCGCGGGTCAGGCCGGCGACGATGGTGATGCCGGAGCGGCTGATGCCGGGCAGCAGGGCCAGCGCCTGGGCGCCGCCGACCAGCACGGCTTCCTTCCAGCTGAGCTTGGACAGCCGCCGCTCGGAGGCCTCGTCGGCGCTCAGCGGCTCGGCGGTGATGGCGTGCAGCGGCGCGGTGTCGTCGGAGGGGAACGCGGCGTTGGGGATGACCATCGTCTCTTCCGGGTTGCCCTCGATCTCGTCGGCGTCGCGACGGCGGTGCTGGAGCCGCTCCACGCCGAACAGCACCAGGCCGTTGAGCGCCAGGAAGATCGCCGTCGGGATGGGTTTGCCGAGCACGCTGCGGACCAGGTGGTCGAGCGCGATGCCGGCGATGCCGACCGGGATGGTGCCGACGACCAGCAGCCAACCCAGCCGCTGCTCGGCGTTCTCGATCTTCCGCGTGACGATGGACGTCCACAGGCCGCGGATGATGCGCACCCAGTCCCGCCAGTAGAACACCACCAGGGCCAGCGCGGTCGCGACGTGCATGGCCACCAGCACGGCCAGATACGGCGTCTCGTCGCCGCTCAGGCTGAGGTCCTTGGCCCACTGCCCGCCGGCCAGCGCCGGCAGCAGCACGCTGTGCCCGAGGCTGGAGACCGGGAACAGCTCGCTCACCCCCTGGAGCAGCCCGACGGCGATGGCCTCGACGTAGCTCAGGTCCGACATCAAACGCCTTCCGATGCTGACTACCGGGGTCTTGCGGCACGGTAAGGGGTGCCGTGCTGAGTTCGGTGAACCCTAGATGAACGCCAGGTGTTTCGGGCCGGCCGGGCCGCGCATCACGGCTTCACGCCGACGCCGCCGTAGCCGGGCGGCAGCTTGGCCGGCAGCTCCTGGTCGGCGTCGGGCCGCCACTGGTGCACCAGCGTGACGCCCGGTTCCAGCAGGGAGAAGCCGTCGAAGAACGCCTCGATCTGCGGCCGGGTACGCAGCACCACCGGGTTGGTCGTGTTCTGGTACACGGCTTTGAAGTCGGCCAGCATGCCGGTCCGGTTGCCCGGCTCCTCGTTGGAGCCGATGTGCGACAGCACCAGATGGCTGCCGGTCGGCACGGCGTCGCGATAGGCGGCCACGATGTCGGCCGGTTTCGAGGAGTCAGGCACGAAATGCAGCACCGAGGCCATGATCAGGCCGACCGGCTCGGAGAAGTCGATCAGGTCGCGCACCCGCGGGTGCGACAGCACGGCGTCCACGTCGCGCATGTCGGCCTGTAGCACGCCGGCCAGGTGGTTGTGCCGCAGGATGGCGGTGGAGTGGGCCACCGCGACCGGGTCGATGTCCACGTAGACCACGCGGGTGGTGGGGTCGCGGCGCTGCGCGACCTCGTGCACGTTGCCCACGGTGGGAATGCCCGAGCCGAGGTCGAGCAGCTGATGGATGCCGGCGTCGACCAGCAGCCGCACGGCCCGCCGCAGGAAGTCGCGGTTCCCCCGTGCGCCCTGGATCGTGTACGGCATCGCGGCGATGGCCCGCTCGGCGGCGTCCCGGTCGACCTCGAAGTTGTGGGTGCCGCCCAGGTAGTAGTCGTACATCCGGGCGGGACTCGGCTTGCTGACGTCCATGGTCGCCGGCACCCAGTCAGGCAGCTCCATGCCGGCGAACCCTAATGTCAGGCTGCCTGGCCCGTCGAGCTCCAGGCGACCACGAGCTCGTCCTTGGCGCCGAACCGGACCAGGTGCCGCTCGACCACGTCGGCCAGTCGGTCCAGCGCCTCGGCGTCGCCGGTGGTGCAGGTGATGTGCAGGCCTTCCGGCCGGGTGCGCAGGACGGCGGTGCCGAAGTCGAAGTACAGCTCGCCCTCGTGCTCGGTCCACACGGTCTGGATCTTGTGGCCGAAGTGCTTGCACAGCTGCACCAGGTAGCGGGAGGGCCGATCGGTCGCGACCAGCGCCTGCGTCGTGAATGATGAGCCTGTCATATAGTGAGATTAGATCAGTATCGGAGGGAGGTCGACGTGACCGACGCCACCACGGCCCGGCTGGCCGACGTGTTCACGCACGTGGCCAAACGGCTGCGCGGCCGGTGGATGCGCCAGCTGGCCCCGCTCGGCCTCACCCCCGGCCAGGGCCGGGCGCTGGGCGTGATCGCGCGGGCCGGCGACGGCATCCGGATGGCCGACCTGGCCGGCCGGCTGGACATCGTGCCCCGATCCGCCACCTCGGTGGTGGACGGTCTCGAGGAGCAGGGCCTGGTGCTGCGCCGGCCCGACCCGGGCGACCGGCGCTCGCTGCTGGTCAGCCTGACCGAGGCCGGCCGGCTGCTGGTGAGCCGTATCGAGGAGGCCAAACGCGGTGCGGCCGAGGAGATGTTCGGCACGCTGCCGGCGGCCGAGCGGGAGCAGCTGCTGGCCGTGCTGCTGCGCCTGGATGCGTGCGGGAAGCACCCGGGATCGATTTAGCCGTCTCGGCTGGAGATTGCGCGCCAAGCCGGGCAGGCTGGGTGTATGGCAACTGAACAGAAGGCTCGGATCGGCGTCACGGGCCTGGCCGTGATGGGCAGCAACCTTGCTCGCAACCTGGCTCGTCACGGTTTCCGGGTCGCCGTGCACAACCGGTCCGCGGCGAAGACGAAGGCCCTGGTCGAGCAGTACGGCTCCGAGGGCGAGTTCGTGCCGGCGGAGACGACCGCCGATTTCGTGCAGTCCCTGCAGAAGCCCCGCCAGGTGATCATCATGGTCAAGGCGGGCGGTCCGACGGATGCCGTGATCGACGAGCTGGCCGAGCTGATGGAGCCCGGCGACATGATCGTCGACGGCGGCAACGCGCACTTCGCCGACACCCGGCGCCGGGAGAAGGCGCTCAAGGAGCGCGGCCTGCACTTCGTCGGCACCGGCATCTCCGGGGGCGAGGAGGGCGCGCTCAACGGCCCGAGCATCATGCCCGGCGGCTCGGCCGAGTCCTACCAGCACCTCGGCCCGGTGCTGGAGGCCATCGCCGCGCAGGTCGACGGCGTGCCCTGCTGCACGCACGTCGGCGAGGACGGCGCCGGCCACTTCGTCAAGATGGTGCACAACGGCATCGAGTACGCCGACATGCAGCTCATCGCCGAGGCGTTCGACCTGCTGACCAACGTCGCCGGCATGACCCCGGCCGAGATCGCCGACGTGTTCCGGAGCTGGAACACCGGCGACCTGGAGTCGTACCTGGTGGAGATCACCGCCGAGGTGCTCGGGCACGTCGACGCCGCGACCGGCAAGCCGTTCGTGGAGATCATCGCCGACCAGGCCGAGCAGAAGGGCACCGGGCGGTGGACCGTCCAGGAGGCCCTCGAGCTGGGCGTGCCGGTCACCGGCATCGCCGAGGCCGTGTTCGCCCGGTCCCTGTCCGGTCACGTCGGCCAGCGCGCCGCCGCGCAGAAGGTGCTGCCCGGCCCGTCGTCGAAGCCGTCGATCGCCGACCGCGACGCGTTCGTCGAGGACGTCCGGCAGGCGCTGTACGCCTCCAAGGTCGTCGCCTACGCCCAGGGCTTCGACGAGATCCGCACCGCCGCCGACACCTACGGCTGGCAGATCGACCTCGGCTCGATGGCCACCATCTGGCGTGGTGGCTGCATCATCCGGGCCCGCTTCCTCAACCGCATCAAGGACGCGTACGACAAGGACGGCAGCCTGCCGTCGCTGCTGGTCGACGAGTACTTCGCGGACGCGGTGATCAAGGCCCAGGAGTCGTGGCGGCGGGTCGTCGTCGCGGCCACCGGCGCCGGCGTGCCCGCGCCGGGCTTCTCCTCGGCGCTGTCGTACTACGACGCGCTGCGGGCCGAGCGCCTGCCGGCCGCGCTGATCCAGGGCCTGCGCGACTTCTTCGGCGCGCACACCTACCGGCGCGTCGACAAGGGCGACGCCAGCTTCCACACCCTCTGGAGCGCCGACCGCACCGAACAGAACGCCTGATCTGATGCTTGGAAGGGGGCCTTCCTGCACTCCGAGTGTAGGAAGGCCCCCTTCCAAGCGGTGCGGCGCAACGCGGGTGCGGCCGTTTGGCCGTAATGGCAAAACGGTGGCAACTTCGGGCGGGATCTGCTCGTCTTGGCACCGTGAGAATCTCTTCGCGCAACATCGCGATCGGCTGCGTCGCGGCCGCCCTGCTCGCGCTGCCGGCGGCGGCCAGCGCGGACTCGGCCAACACGTCGGCCCTCGGCCAGGACCTCGACTCCATCCTGGCCAATTCCGAGCTGGCCGGGGCCACGGCCGGGCTCGTCGTCCGCAACGCCGACACCGGGGCGACCCTGTACTCCCGCCTCGGCGACAACCTGCAGGTGCCGGGGTCCAACGAGAAGCTGATCACCTCGGCGGCGGCGCTGGACCTGCTGGGCGCCGACTACTCGTTCGACACCCTGGTCCGCTACACCGGCACCCTGGCCAACGGCACGGTCAGCGGCGACCTCTACCTCAAGGGCTTCGGCGACCCCAGCACCACGCTGGCCGACTACAAGGCGATGGCCGCCCAGGTGAAGGCGGCCGGCATCAACGCCGTCACCGGCCACCTGGTCGCCGACGACACGTACTTCGACAGCACCCGGCTCGGCCCGGGCTGGAACTGGGACGACGAGCCGTACTTCTACGCGGCCCAGGTCTCGGCGCTGACGGTGTCCCCGGACGGCAACTCCACCTCGGGCTCGGTCAACGTGACGGTCGCGCCCGGCGCGTCGGGCCAGCCGGCGGTCGTCACCATGAACCCGCCGAACACCTACGTCACGATCGCCAACACCGCGACCACCGGCACCACCACGGGCCTGTCGGTGAACCGCGTGCACGGCACCAACACGATCACCGTCAGCGGCAGCATCGCGGCCGGCGCGGCGGCGGTCACCAACCAGATGTCGGTGGACAACCCGACCGCCTTCACGGCCTCGCTGTTCCGCCAGGCGCTGGCCGACGCCGGCGTGTCGGTCGCCGGCACGAACGCGTTCCAGAAGATGCCGACCGGCCTGCCGACGGTGGCCAGCCACACCTCGGCCAGCATCGGCCAGCTGATGCCGACGCTGCTCAAGCACAGCAACAACCTGCTGGCCGAGACGCTGACCAAGGCGGCAGGCGTCGAGCGGCTCGGCTCCGGCAGCTTCGGGGCCGGCGTCAACGCGCTCACCACCAAGCTGGGCGCGCTGGGCATCGATCCCAACAAGTACAACCAGTTCGACGGTTCGGGCCTGTCCCGGTACGACATCGTCAGCCCGGCCGAGCTGACCCAGCTGCTGATCAACGCCAAGTCCCGGCCGTGGTTCCAGGGCTGGTACGACGCGCTCCCGGTGGCCGGCAACACCGACCCGGCGATCGGCGGCACGCTGGCCAACCGCATGGGCGGCACGCCGGCCGCGAACAACCTGCACGGCAAGACCGGCTCGATGACCGGCGTCAGTGCCCTGTCCGGCTACGTCACCGCGGCCGACGGGGAGAAGCTGGTGTTCTCCTTGATGTCCAACAACTTCCTGCCGGCCACGGTGAAGGACGTCGAGGACGCGGTCGGCGTGCGGCTGGCCCAGTACAACGGGGCCAACGACGTCACGCACGGGTCGAGGCTGGCGCCGCGGGCCAAGACCGGCGCCCCGGCCAAGGCGACCAACCCGCGCGACAGCCTGGAGTGCGCTTTCACGCACACCTGCTAGACGGTCCGCAAGATCCCGCGTACGGCCCTGGCCGTGCGCTCGGCGTGGCGTCGCATCCGCTCCTCGGCGGCTGCGGCGTCACGCCGCGCCACCGCGTCGACGATGCCGGCGTGATCGGCATCGTGAGCCTTGCTCGCAGACAGCAGCCGCAGTGCCGGCAGCATGCTGAGCCGGGTGTTCTCCACGGCGTCCACCAGATACGCGTTGCCGGTGGCAGCGGCCAGGGCCAGGTGGAACGCGGTGTCCCGGTCGACCAGCCGCCGCAGCTCGGCCAGGTCCTCACGGCGGCGATGCCGGGCGGCCAGCGCGGCCGCCCTCGGCTCGATCACCAGCCGGAAGTCCAGCGCTGCCTCGATGTCCGCCTTCCGCGCCCGCACCTCGGCCGTCGCCGCGTCGGTGTCGGCCCGCCGCACGAACGAACCACCGGCCCGACCACGTCGTGTCTCGATGAGACGGTCGGCCTCCAACAGCGCCACCGCCTGCTGCACGGTCGCCCGGCCGACGCCGAAAAGCCTTGCCAGTTCCCGTTCCGGCGGCAGCGCGGCGCCGGGCTCGATCCGGCCCAGCGCGATGTGCCGGCGGATCCGGGCCGCGACGAGCTCGTGCACGGGCCGTGAGCAGATGGCATCGAACGGTGGCATGTGTGCCATGGTTACAGGCCCGTCCACCCGTCCCGGCCGCCCCGCCGTGACCGCTCCGTGATCCAAAGGACCCGGTAGCGGGCCAAATTTGGGTGCAACCTCCCGGCTACTCGGGAGCGTGCACCCATGCGGCCGGGAAGCCCCAAAGGGCATCGTTAGGTCACGGCGCGCCGAACCTGGGCGTGCCTGATGGGGAGGCAGGGGAACTCGTGCTCAACACCATGACTCGCACCGCCGTATTCGTGTGCGCGACCGACCCGATCCTGCGTGGCGGCATCGTGATGGCGCTGCGCGGACGACCGGAGATCCAACTCGTCGACGACGCGCAGGCCGACCCGGCCCGCACCGTCGTGCTCGCGGTGGGGGACCGCTTCGACGAACGGGTCACCGCACTACTACGCCGGATGCGGGGCCGCGGCTACCGGCGCATCGTGCTGGTGGCCGGAGACATCGACGACAACGAGGTGCTGGCGGCCGTGCAGTCCGGGGTCTGCGCGGTGGCCCGGCGCGGCGAGATCGACGCCGACGCGCTGGTCCGGCTGGTCAACGTGGCCAAGGCCGGCGAGGGCTCGATGCCGCCGGACATGCTCGGTCGGCTGCTCGACCGGGTCGGCCGGCTCCAGGCCAAGGTGCTGGAGCCGCGGGGGCTGCGGCTGTCCGGCATCTCGTCCCGGGAGACCGACGTGCTGCGGCTGATCGCCCAGGGCCTGAGCACCCGGGAGATCGCCAAGAAGCTCTGCTACTCGGAGCGCACGGTCAAGAGCCTGCTGCACGACGTGACGGTGCGCTTCGAGCTGCGCAACCGCTCGCACGCGGTGGCGTTCGCGGTCCGTGAAGGCCTGATCTGACAACGGGATTGGCGCAGCAGAGGGGACCGCGCCAGCCCGAGGGAGTGCGGTGGTACGGGCGTGCGGCTGCCGTCCGTACCACCGCTTTTCCCTGTGACTACACGGTGATGTCCAGCAGGGCCCGGCGCTCCGGGTCGAGCAGGAACACCTTGGCCGTCGAGATGTCGAAGTACATGCCGACCAGCCGGACCTTGCCCGCCGCCACGGCCGCGGCGACGTTGGGGTAGCTGAGCAGGTTTTCCAGCTGCTGGGCGATGTTGGCCAGGCAGAGCCGCTCGTTGGCCGGCAGCTCGGCGTCCTCGCCGGCGGTCGCGGCCAGCCGCAGCAGGCTGGGCTCGGCGTAGCGGAGCCAGTCGTGCAGCGCCGACGGGCCCGTCACCGACTGGGCCAGCACGGCCTTCATGGCACCGCAGTCGGAGTGCCCGCAGACCACGATCTCCTGCACGGACAGCACATCGACGGCGTACTCGACGGCTGAGCCGACGGAGGCGTCCTCGCCGTGGTTGGGCACGAGGTTGCCCACGTTGCGCAGGCTGAACTGGTCGCCGGGGCCGCTGCTGGTGAACAGGTTGGGCAGCACCCGGGAGTCGGAGCAGGTGATGAACAGCTGCTTCGGCTTCTGGCCGTGCTCGGCCAGCTCGCTCAGGAACGGCCGGACCAGCGGCGCCGCGTGCTTCTCGAACGCGCGGATGCCGGCGATCAGGTGGTCGTCGCTGTCGGCCTGGCTGGGCACCTCGATGTCGGTGGGCTCGGTCTGCTGCCAGTGCGACCACGGCGCGAACCAGCGCGGCGGCACGTCCTGCCGCACGGCCTTGCGCCGCTGCGGCCGGCCGCCGATGGCCCGGTGGTACCAGCTGTCGAGCACCTCGTCCACGCGCACCCGGCCACCGGTGCGCTCGTAGCCGATGCGCCAGTCGTTGATCGCCTCGAACACGCCGTGGTCCATGAAGTCGACGTGCAGTTCGAGCACAACGCTCTCGCGCAGCGGAATGGCCCGCAGCTCGCGCACCAACCGGCCGGCGCCGAGGAACACCAGCGAGCCGTGGACGCTGACGTACCAGCGGCCGTCCTCACGCTGAACGTCCACAGTGGAATGCGTGAGCCGGTAGAACGCGCGGATCAGGGCCACGGCCAGGCCGACCAGCACGCCCTCGACCAGACCGAACGCGATGACGCCGAGCAGGGTCGCGGCGTACACGACCATTTCGCGGTGCCGCCACAGCTGCTTCATGTGTGCGACGCTGACCAGCCGGACACCGATCACGATCAGCACCGCGGCCAGCGCGGCCATCGGGATCTGCCGCAGGACTCCTGCCAGCAGCAGCACGGCCAGCAGCATCCACAGGCCGTGCAGGATGGTGGACCAGCGAGACTTCGCGCCCGCGGCCACGTTGGTCGAGCTGCGCACGATCACGCCGGTGACCGGCAGACCGCCGAGCGCGCCGGAGACGGTGTTGGCCACGCCCTGGGCGATGAGTTCCTTGTCCAGGTTGGCCCGGGGGCCGTCGTGCAGCTTGTCCACGGCCACCGCCGACAGCAGCGACTCGACACTGGCCACCAGCGCGACGGTGAGCACGCCGCCGATGATCGCCAGTACCGGACCGCTGGGCAGCTGCGGCAGCACGACCTCGTTGATGATGTCCGACGGCAGCGAGACCCGGGCCAGGTCGAGGGAGAAGCCCGCGGCCACGGCCGTGCCGACACCGACCGCGACCAGCGGCGCCGGCACCACGTTGACCTTGGGCAGCTTGGGCCACAGCACCATCACCGCGATGGTCAGCGCGCCGACCAGCAGCGCGCCCGGGTGCAGGCCGATGATCTGGGCCGGGAGTTCGATGACGTTGTCCAGGACCGAGCCCTGGTTGGCCCCGCCCAGCATGACGTGCAGCTGGCCGATGGCGATGGTGACGCCGATACCGGCCAGCATGCCGTGCACCACGGCCGGTGAGAGGGAGAGGGCGAGCCGGCCGACGCGGCTCAGACCCAGCAGGATCTGGATGAGGCCCGCGCCGACCGTGATGGCGGCGGTGGCGGCCCAGCCGAACTGGGCGACCAGGCCGGCCACGATGACCGTGAGGCCGGCCGCCGGGCCCGCGACCTGAAGCGGGGCCCCGCTGACCAGGCCACCCAGGATGCCGCCGACCACGGCGGCGATGAGGCCGGCGATGAGTGGCGCGCCGGAGGCCGCCGCGATGCCCAGCGACAGCGGCACTGCCACCAGGAAGACCACGAACGACGCGGGTAGGTCGTAGCGCAGCACCGAGCGCAGGCCGCCCGGCGGCGGTCCCGCCGTCGTGTGCTCACCCGCGTGTGACTTCTTCGAGCGCTCCTCGGAGACGGTCAAGATGTGACTCCCCAGTAATCGGTAGCTGATGTTTCCGTGACCTCCATGATGCCGAGAGTTACCCCCACCAGAGGTCAACGGACTGTAAATATTACTTTACCCACAGCTGACGGCGGAGAAGTGGTCACGATCACGCTCGATCGGGTGAGGTTCCGGCCACCCCTGCCCGGTACTCCGTCACGTCAAGTGATCACGTTGCGGCATCTGGGTTTCTGACGCCTCTGGACGCCCAAGGGATCATCCGACGAGCTGGGCTGGCCGGGCTGGTGCTGGAGCGGCGGCGCGAGGTGGACGGCCGGGCTGACCCGACCTGCGCCGCATCGGCCGCCGGGTCATCGGCGGCGGCGCGCACAGTGCGGTGCGGCGGCTGGCCGGCATCGATTTCCCCGGTGTCGAGCCGGAACAGGTGTCGTCACGGCACTCGGTCCACCGACACCACGATCCGGGACGTGGCAACGGAAGGACTGCTCGACACGTATCACCAGGAGCGGCATCCGGTCGGGAGGCGGGTGCAGGACTGGGCGATGGCCCGGGTGGCGCTGCTGCGGCCCGATCCGCGGAGCCGGGCGTTGCGGGCGGTGATGCGAGAACTGCTCGACACCGCCGACGGCGCGACCTACGTGGTCAAGAACATCTCCGGTGTGGCCCGGGCCGAGGCGTGCGCGCTGGTGTTCGAGGACGGCTCGCGGCTGGCCGATCACTGTCACGACGGCCGGCCGGTGCTGGTCGGCAATGCGGAACTTGCTGGTGTCGCAACGAAGTTCGGCGCGGCGTTCATCGAGGGCCCGGAGCCGCTGCTGCTGCGGCCGGCCGGCGCGGCGACGGCGATGCGGAATCCGCGCTCCGGCAATGGTTTCTTCACTCGATCGAGTGAAGATCGCTAGACACACACGATCCCCGCCCGGCGATGGTCTGGGAGTGGGGCGGGGATCGCGTGTGTGTCCCGGGTGGCGCGGGGAGGGGGCGTACGGGGGTGATGCGCCACCCGGATCGACCACGGACTCGGGGTCCGCGTCGTCATGGGGATGTCCGGTCAGACCCTCAACCGGCGCTGCGGAGATGGCCGTGGCGGCGGCTGCTCGCCTGGTCCGACCTGGTCGCGCGCGGTTCGTCGCGGGTGATCGTCAGGCACAGGTGCGCGGCCAGGTAGGCGCGGCACGGCGAGGGCAGGCGCCGGCTGAAGCGGCGGGTACGACAGGTGGGGCAGCGGCCGTTCTCGTCCGGCGTGTGCTCGTCCAGCAGCGCCTTGAGGGCGGTCACCATACGGGGTAGTTCGGCCCGGGCCAGGCTGATCGCGGTACGGTCGTCAGCCTTGGCGGCCAAGCGCATCAGGTCGGACAAATGCTCGTGCAGGGACTTGTCGAGTTGACTGAACACGCTGGTGGGCATGGGGTGGGGTCACCCCACCCGGTTCACGAGCAGGGCGGTTGCCTCTTCGATGGCGCGTTCCAGGCTCTTGCGGAGCTGGGTGGCCTCGGCGATCGACAGGGTGGAGGTCTCGGCAGGCGGTGAGATCATGACGATCCGGCCGGGGCAGGACCACACCTGCACCTGCCGCTTCCGGTCGAGCGCGTCCAGGCAGGCGATGTCCCAACGACGTCCGGTGAACTCGGTCATCCTTGGTCCTTCCACTGTTGGTGGGTGGCACCCGCTTGACATCCCCGGAGCGGCGTGTTGGCTAGCAGCCTGCGACCGGCCGGAGGGTTTCTGCAAGTTGCACTACACGATTGGATGACAGGTCTTTGCGGCCCCTCAAGTCCCGTTCCACACTGAGGTTCGTGCGAAAGGCGGTTGACAGGTGACCATGCAACCGAGCCCCACGGTTCGCAAGCGTCGTCTCGCCAGTGAGCTGCGTCGGCTGCGAGAGACGGCCGGCCTGACCATCGAGGACGTCGGCGAGAAATTGGAGTGCTCGCCGTCCAAGATCAGTCGCATCGAGACGCTGCGGGTCGGGGTAACGCCCCGGGACGTGCGCGACATGCTACTGCTCTACGGGGTGCCGGAGGAACAGCGAGAATATCTCGTGCAGATCGCCCGCGAGGCCCGCATCAAGGGCTGGTGGGAATCCTTCGGCGACGTCGGCCGCGGAGCCTTCCTCGGCTTCGAGGCCGAGGCGGCCATCCTGCGTACCTACAACGCGATGCTGGTGCCCGGACTCGCCCAGAGCGAGGCCTACATCCGGGCCCTGATCGCCGAGGGCGCGCCGGACATGTCGCCGGACGAGGCGGAACGCCGGATCACGATGCGCCTGACGCGCAAGCGGATCCTGGAGCGCGACGACCCGCCCCGGGTCTCGTTCGTGCTCGACGAGAGCGTGCTGCGGCGTCCGGTCGGCGGCCCCGACGTCATGCGGACCCAGCTGGAACACCTGGTGGACCTGTCCACCCGACCGAACGTCACCTTCCAGGTGATCCCTTTCGCGCACCGCTCGTACCCCGGTATGGGCGCGTCATTCGTGATCATGGAATTCCCCGATCCCGCCGACCGCGACGTGGTCTACGTCGAAGGCACGGTCGACGGGACGTTCCAGGAGAACGCCGATGAGGTCGACTACTACTCGATGCTGTGGGGGCATCTGGTGGCCGCGGGGCTGAGCCCCAAGGACTCGGTGGCCTTCATCGCGGACGCGGCCGGTCAACTCGACTAGGCCCCGGCCGGGCCGTGCGGCAGGCGGCGCGCGAAGGGGCTGCAACCAAGGAGTGTGCTGTCGTGATCGAAACCCAGGCCGACCTGACCTGGCGGAAGAGCAGCTACAGCGGTCCCCGCGACGTCTGCTGCGTGGAGATCGCCTTCGCCGGTGCGGACACCGCGGTCCGCGACTCGAAGAACCCGGCCGGCGGCTCGCTGCTGGTCGGCGAGGCCGGCTGGCGGCGGTTCCTGGCCACCGCGAGCCGGGACGGGTTCTCCCGGGACTGACCCGCTGACGACCGTGCCGTGGGGACAGGCGCCCCACGGCACGCCAACGGCCTCGGACGAAGGCGCGCGTCCGAGGCCGGTGATGGGGGACGCGAACCGATCGATGTTCCGCCGCCGCGGGCTGTTGCCCTCTGCACATCGATCGGCCCGCGTCGTCTGTGGGGAGCTTGCGGGCTCCTGGCTGGTTCCATCGGGTGGAACTGGTAACAATGATTACTGAACCGTCCACACAACCTCTGGAGTACGTCTGGAGGCCCGATTAGGCTCTGATCGCCGCACGTGGCGGCCTGGAGGACTGATCGCTTGTCGGACGGTGGATCAACCTGGTGGTTCGAGGTGCTGGGCGCGCTGCGCGCCAGCCGGGACGGCCAGGACGTGGCGCTGGGGGCGCCCAAGCAGCGGGTCGTGTTCGCGGTCCTGGTGCTGGGGCGCAACACAGTCGTGGGCCGCGACCAGATCATCGACGCGCTGTGGGGCGAGACCGCCCCGAGCAGCGCGGTCAACGTCGTGCACACCTACGTGGCCGGCCTGCGCAGAGCGCTGGAGCCGGCCCGGGCCAGCCGGCAGCCGGGCGACCTGCTGCGCTCGGCCGGCGACGGCTACCGGCTCACCCTGGACCCGTCGTGGGTGGACCTGGACGTCTTCGACGGCCGCACCGCCGCGGCCGCCCGGCTGCGGTCCGCCGGGGACCTGGTCGCCGCCGGTGAGGAGCTGGACGCCGCCCTCGCGCTGTGGCGGGGCGACCCGCTCGGCGGGTTGCCCGGCCTGTTCGCCGAGGTCGAGCGCAGCCGGCTGGTCGAGCGACGCCTGACCGTGCTGGAAGAGCGCGCCGACCTGCGGCTGGCCCTCGGGCGCGGCGCCGACGTGGTGGCCGAGCTGTCCCGGCTCGTGGACGAGTACCCGCTGCGCGAGCGCCTGTACGGCATGACGATGCGGGCCCTGTGCCAGACCGGCCGGCAGGCCGAGGCGCTGGCCACGTACCGGATGGCCCGCGAGGTGCTGATCGACGAGCTGGGCGTGGAGCCCGGGCCCGAGCTCCAGCGGCTGCACCAGGCCGTACTGGCCGGCGAGGACCTCGCCGGCAGCGCGGAGCAGCGGCCGCAGGTCGTCGTGCAGGCGGCCGTGCCCGGGCAGCTGCCGCCCGATCCGGCCAGCTTCGTCGGCCGTGAGGACCTGCTCGACCGGCTGGACGAGCTGCGCGCCGAGACCCCGTCCGGCCTGGTCGTGGCCATCACCGGCCCGGCCGGCGTCGGCAAGACGGCGCTGGCCGTGCACTGGGCGCACCGCGTGCGGGCCGACTTCCCCGACGGCCAGCTGCACGTCGACCTGCACGGCTACGACCCGCAGCGTGACCCGCTGGACGCCAACGAAGTGCTGCGGCGCTTCCTGCGCGCGCTGGGCGTGGCCGCGGGCGAGGTGCCGTCGACCGTGGAGGAGCGGTCGGCGCTGTTCCGGACCCTGGTCTCGGACCGCCGGATGATCATCGTGCTGGACAACGCGCGCGGCTCCGACGAGCTGATGCCGCTGCTGGCCGGCTCCGGCTGCTGCGTGCTGGTGACCAGCCGGCGGCGGCTGGACGGGCTGGTCGCGCACGCCGACGCCAAGCTGCTGGACGTCGACCTGCTCAGCGACGATGAGGCCGTCAACCTGCTCGGCCGCATCGCCGGCAGCGCACGGCTGCGTGAGGAGCCGGCGCAGATCGCGCGGCTGGCGTCGCTGTGCGACCGGCTGCCGCTGGCGCTGCGCATCGCCGCCGCACGGCTGGCCGTCGCGCCACGGCAGCCCGTGGCGGCGCTGGTGTCGGAACTGGACGACGAGCAGGGACGGCTCGCCGCGCTCGGGTTGGAGGAGGGCGCCAGCGCCGTACGGTCGGCGTTCGACGCCTCGCGCCGTGCACTGCCGCCGCTGCCGGCGCGGTTGCTAGCGCTGCTAGGACTGCACCCGGGGCACGACATCACCCCGCACGTGGTCGCCGCGCTGGCCGAGGTGCGACTGTGCGACGCCAGCCGCGCGCTGGACTCGCTGGAGGCCGCGCACCTGTTGACCGTCAGCGAACCCGGGCGGTACATGCCGCACGACCTCATGCGCGCGTACTGCGTCACCCTGGCCGGCGAGGAGCTGAGCGAGGACGAGCAGCGGGCCGTGGCCGGACGGATGCTCGACTACTACCTTTACTGCGCCGACCTGGCCGACGGGCTCCTGCCCATCACGCGAGGAACCGTCGAGATCGCGCCGTCCTTCGTACCGGCCGAGATCCCGGTCATCGACTCCTCGGCCACGGCCCTGGCGTGGCTGGAGGCCGAGCGGGTCAACCTGCTGGCCGCCGCCGCGTACGCCGTCACGCACGACTGGCCCGTGCACGCGTGGCAGCTGCCGTACACGCTGAGCCGGCTGTTCTGGCTGCTGGCCGACCGCGACTCGTGGCTGGCCACGCACGAGGCCGCCACGCCCGTGGTGCGGAGGTTGAAGGATCCGCTGGCGCAGTTCGTCACGCTGCACAACCTGGGCGTCGTGCTGACGCTGCACGAGCGCTACGACGAGGCACTGGAGGCGGAACGGGAAGCGCTTTCCGTGAGCCGGCGGCAGGGCCACGGCGAATGGCAGGCGCGGGCGTACACCTCGATCGCCAACATCCTCACGTCCACCGGCCGCGCCGGCGAGGCCGAGGTGCAGTACCTGCGCGCCGCCGAGATCAGCAAGCGCACCGGGTCGCTGTTCGCCGAGGCCAACAACCTGCACAACCTGGCCTGCCTGTACGCCGGGGAGCAGCGGCACACCGAGGCCGTGCAGCAGCTGCGGGCGGCCATGGACCTCTACCGGCAGCTCGGCGACGCCGTGGGCCAGACCGCCGGCCTGAGCACCCTGGCCGAGTCGCTGATCGCCCTCGGCAAGGGCCCCGACGCGCTGACCGCGGCCAAGGAGGCGCTGGAGGTCGCCGTCGAGGCCAGCAGCGTCTACCACCAGGGCATCGCCCACGACCGCATCGCCCAGGCCCTCGACTTCCTCGGCGACCAGTCGGCCGTGCCGCACTGGCAGCGCTCGCTGTCGGTGTTGAGCGACCTCGGCGCCCCCGAGGCCGACGGCGTCCGCGCCCGCCTCGCCCAGGCCCGTGTCTCCGTCCGCACCCCCGCCTAGAACCCCCGCGAGTCCCGCTCTCCGGCACACCGAAACCCGGTTTCCGGCAGATCTGGCACTCAGGGCTCAGTTCTGCGCGAAACCGCATTTCGGTGTGCCGCTGGGCGGGACTCGCGGGGGTAAGGGGCCTTACTTGGGCCTCAGGTGGGGTCACGGTCCGCGGGTAAGGGATCGGGTAGGTGTTCGTCGGATGCCGGTGGCCCGGCCTCAGTACGACTCTCCACCTTGTCGGAAACCGATGAGGAGGACGAGATGTTGGAGTACAGCGCGCCGGAGTCGATCAAGGCTGAGGTCGAGTACCGGCAGCGGCGGGCCCGTGAGCTGGCGCGGCCGATGGGCCCGGTGCTGCGGCTGCCACGGCTGTTCCGCTGGCACCGGTCCAGTGACGGGCATGACGTGAAAGTAGCCCGCCACGCGGCCTGAGGTGTGCGACCATGCCCACCGTGCCGCGCCTGGGATCGGGAATTCCGCTGGTGGCACGCAGCGCGGAGATCGGCCGCCTGCGTGCCGCCCTCGCGCGGGCGGCAGCCGGTGAGGCCGGGGCCGTGCTGGTGTCGGGGGACGCCGGCGTTGGCAAGACCCGGCTGCTGACCGACCTGACCGCCACCGCCGAGCAGGACGGGGCGCTCGTCCTGACCGGACGGTGCGTCGGCTCCGGGGCCGGCCTGCCGTACCTGCCGTTCGCCGACGTGCTCGGACAGCTGCGCGGCGACCATCCCGAGGCGCTGCGCAGCCGGCCGGCGCTGGCCCGGCTGCTGCCCGACCTGGCCGTCAAGCCGTTGAGCCGTGAGGACGACGCCGAGCTGGGGCAGCTCCAGCTGTTCGACGCCGTGCACAGCCTGCTGGTCGAGCTGTCTTCGGAACGGACGGTCGTGCTGACCGTCGAGGATGTGCACTGGGCCGACTCCTCGTCCCGGAACCTGTTGACCTTCCTGCTGTCCCGGTTGAGCACCGAGCGTCTGCTCGTCGCCGTCACGTATCGGGCCGACGAACTACACCGTCGGCACCCGTTGCGTCCCGTGCTGGCCGAGCTGGTTCGGCTGACCGCCGTGGAACGCCTTGACCTGACTCCGTTCAACAGCGCCGATGCGGCGTTGTTCGTGCGGGCGCTGGCCGACGACGATCTCACCGACGTGCAGGTGCAGCGCATTGCCGAACGCTCCGAGGGCAACGCTTTCTTCGCCGAGGAACTGTTGGCCAGCACCGCCGACTGCGGCTGCGACGACCCTGGCGTGCCGACCGCGCTGGCCGATGTGCTGCTGGCCCGGATCGAGCGGCTCAGCCCGCAGGCCCAGCAGGTGCTGCGGGCCGCTTCCGCCGGCGGTCGTCGCGTTCGCTACGAGCGGCTGCACGAGGTTGCCGGCATGGCCCCGCCCGAGCTGGAAGAGGCGATGCGGGAAGCCGTGCAGCACAACGTGTTGGTCGACGTGAACGAGCACTACGCGTTCCGGCACGCCCTGTTGCGCGAGGCCATCTACACCGACTTGCTGCCGGGGGAGCGGGTCCGGTTGCACGCCGCCTATGCCCGGCTGCTCAAGGAAGAGCCGGGAATCCGTGGTACTGCGGCAAAGTTGGCGTACCACAGCATGGAGAGCCATGATCTGCCGCAGGCGCTGGCCGCCTCCGTGCAGGCCGCCGGCGAGGCCGACGACGCCGGCGCCCCGTCCGAGGCATTGCACTACACCGAGCAGGCCCTGAAGATCTGGCCCGCCGTCACCGATCCCGAGGTGCATGCCGGCGTCACCGAGCTGGCGCTGATCAGGAAGGCCAGCTGGTACGCCATCAGCGCCGGGGAGCTGGAGCGGGGCATCGCCTTCGCCCGCCAGGCCGTTCGCGTCGCCTCCGGCGACGCGAAGATCGAAGCGTTGCGGCGCCTGGCCATGGCAGTGGCCAATTTGGACGGTCGTGAGCACGAGGCCGCCGCCGTGATCGACGAGGCATGGGAGCTCGTGCACGAGCAGCCCGCCTCCGTCCACAAGGCTTGGGTGATGGCCGTTCGGTCGCGGCTGATGCGCGCCGTCTGCCGGCCCGGCGCGCGGGAGGCCGCCGAGGAGGCCGTGCGTTCCGCCGTGCAGATCGGTTCCCGCAGCGCCGAGGCCGATGCGTTGATCACCATCGCCGTCATCGACGAGAAGGACGGGCTGGTCGAGGACGCCTGCTCCCGTCTGATCATCGCCCGGGACCGGGCCATCGAGGCCGGGGCGTTGAACGTCGAGCTGCGGGCGTGGTTCAACCTTGGCGTCAACCGGTACGAGCAGGGGCTCATCGGCGAGGCCGTCAAGGTCTTCTCCGAGGGGCTGCGGCGGTCGGAGCAGAACGGATTGTCTTGGAGCCCTTCGGGTTTCCAGCTCCGGGCGCTGCTCGCCATCGCCCGTTACGTCGCCGGCGACTGGGAGGGCAGCACTGCCGCCGCGCAGCTTCCCGGTGATCCCGTCGCCAACCTCGGCACCGCCATCGTGGCTGCCTCCGGGCTGCCCACCGAGGTCGGCTCCGGCCGTCTGGACCAGGCCGAGCTCTTGCTCCAGCGGCTTCGTCCCGAGTGGCGGCGCGACTTCCAGCTGCCCCTGTTCTGCACCGCCGCCGCCGTCGAGCTGCACCTGTGGCGTGGCCGTCCCGAGCTCGGCATCGCCGCCGCCCAGGACGGTTTGGACACTCTCGAGGCCGCCGAGCCCGCCCTCACCGCCGAGATTCGCCTTGCCGCCCTTGGTGTTTCCGCCGCCGCCGACTTCGCCCGCCTCGCCCGCCGCCGCCGCGACGCCGAGTCTTCCGCGCTGGATTCCGCCGCCCGTTTCCTCTCCCTCGGCGAGGCCGCCGCCGCGGCGCGTCCCCGTAGCGGCAAGCTCGGTCCCGAGGGCATCGCTTGGCAGCTCCGGCTCGCCGCCGAGGCCACCCGCCTCGACGACGGCACCGGCGATCCCGCCGCTTGGCGCCGCGTCGTCGACGCCTTCGGCTACGGCCACGCTTATGAGCGCGCCCTCGCCCGTTGGCGCCTCGCCGCCGCCCTACTCGCCGACGACGCCCGCGACGACGCCGCCCAGCAGCTCCGCCTCGCCGCCGAGTCCGCCTCCCGCCTCGGCGCCCTTCCCTTGTCCTCCGCCTTGTCCGAGCTGGCCAAGCGCTCCCGCATCCAGCTCGGCGACGCCGTCCCCCGCGACACCGTCGACCTCCTCACCCCTCGCGAGCGCTCCGTCCTCTCCCTCGTCGCCCTCGGCCGCACCAACCGCGAGGTAGGCGAGGAGCTCTTCATCAGCGAGAAGACCGTCAGCGTCCACCTCTCCCGCATCATGGCCAAACTAGGCGCCAGCCGCCGCGCCGAGGCCGTAGCGACGGCTTACGACCGCGGGCTGTTGGAGTCCTGAGCCGCCAAGAAAATGGCCCTCGACCTGGTCGGAGCGGCATGTCTGCCGGAGGTTGTACGCCTGAGGGATGACTCTCGTCAGCCCTGGGGACGACGGGGGTTCCCGCCCGCGAGTGGATGTTGACGGACCCGGGCCGGCCATAGGTTCTGCCTCATCGACTTCCAGGTGAGGAGCAAGGCATGTCTGCTGTGGCGTCCGACGTCGGACTCCGGACCGCGGTTCAGGCGCGGGAGCTGGTGAAGGTGTACGGCCGGGGGGACACGGCGGTGCGCGCTCTTGACGGGGTGAACGTGTCGTTCCAGGCGGGGCGGTTCACGGCGATCATGGGGCCGTCGGGGTCGGGCAAGTCGACGCTGATGCACTGCCTGGCCGGCCTGGACTCGGTGGACCACGGGCAGGTCTACATCGGACAGACGGATATCACGAAGCTGTCCGACCGGGACCTGACGCGGCTGCGCCGGGACCGGGTGGGGTTCGTGTTCCAGTCCTTCAACCTGCTGCCGACGCTGACGGCTGAGCAGAACATTCTGCTGGGCCTGGAATTGGCCGGGAAGAAGCCGGACAAGGCCTGGTACGACACGATTGTGGACACGATCGGGCTGCGCCAGCGGCTGGGGCACAAGCCGAGTGAGCTGTCGGGTGGCCAACAGCAGCGGGTGGCCTGTGCCCGGGCACTGGTGGCCAGGCCGGAGGTGGTGTTCGCGGATGAGCCGACGGGCAACCTCGATTCGCGGAGTGGCGCGGAGGTGCTGGACTTTCTGAGGATGTCGGTGCGCAAGCTGGGGCAGACGGTGATCATGGTTACGCACGACCCGGTGGCCGCGTCCTACGCGGACCGGGTGGTGCTGCTGGCCGACGGCCGGCTGGCGGGGGAGATCAACCAGCCGACGGCCGACTCGGTGCTGTCGGCCCTCAAGCACCTGGGAGCGTGATGTTCCGGGCCACGCTCGCGGGTCTGCGCGCCCGCACGGCGCGGATGGTGCTGTCCTCGATAGCGATCATCCTCGGCGTCGCCTTCGTCAGCGGCACGCTGATCCTGGGCAACGCCCTCAACGCACAGCTGCACGACAACCTGTCCCGCCAGACGCGCGGCGTCGACGCGGCGGTGCAGGTCAACTACGACGGCCAGAAGTCATCGTCCGACGCCCCGAAGCTGGGGCAGGACACGGTGGACGCGATCCGCAAGATCCCGGGTGTCGCCGGGGCGGACGGCCGCGGCGGCGGCACGCTGCCGCTGATCAAGACCAACGGCAAGGCGGTGCAGGCCTTCGCCTCGACCATCGAGACGACGCCGCAGCTGCGTGAGTTCGACCTGGTCGAAGGGGCCTTCCCCAAGGCGGACAACGAGATTGCGCTGGACGCCCGCACGGCCAAGTCGACCGGTATCGGCGTCGGCCAGAAGGTCTCGGTGCTGAGCAAGACCGACACCCCGGTGCCGCTGACCGTGGTCGGCACGTACAGCCAGGGCGCCAACGCGATCTCCATCATCTCGGACAACCAGATCCTGCTGACGCCGAGCGGTCTGGCCGCACTCCAGAAGCAGGCGAGCGTCTACCAGGTCGTGGTGGCGGCGGCCCCGGGCGTGAGCCAGCAGACCCTGGTCGACCGGATCTCGGCCCAGCTGGGCAAGTCCTACAAGGTGCAGACCGGCGACGCGATCACCGACGAGGCGCTGCACAGCGCCGGCCGCGGCTCGAACGGCCTGACCAACTTCATGCTGATCTTCGCGCTGATCTCGCTCGTCGTCGCGGCGATGGTCATCTACAACACCTTCACCATCCTGATCGCCCAGCGCACCCGTGAGCTGGCCCTGATGCGCTGCATCGGCGCGGGCCGCGGCCAGGTGTTCGGCAGCGTGCTGCTGGAGGCGTTGGTGATGGGCCTGGTCGCCTCGGTGCTCGGCCTCGGCGCGGGCCTCGGCCTGGCGGCCCTGCTGCAGAAGGCGGTCGGCTGGTTCAGCGGCGCGGCGACGGAGGTGAGCGTCCCACTGTCGGGCACGGTGGTGATCGCGGCCTTCGCGATCGGTGTCCTGGTCACGGTGGTGTCGGCGGCCCTGCCGGCGCTGCGGGCGACGAAGGTGGCCCCGCTGGCCGCGCTGCGCGCCCAGCCGGACAGCCACGACGAGGTCCGCCGCACGAGCGTGCTGCGCATGGTCAGCGCGGCGGTGCTGCTGCTGGGCGGTGCCGGCTTGATCGGACTGGGCATGGGCTCGAAAGACCCGGACTCGGCGCTGTTCGTGGTCGGCGGCGGCACGATGGTGATGCTGCTCGGCGTGATCGTGCTGGGCCCGCTCATCGTGGGACCGATCAACAAGCTGCTCGGCGCGATCCCGTCGATGCTGTTCGGCGTGCCGGCCAAGCTGGCCACGGCCAACGCGGGCCGCAACCCGCGCCGCACCGCGGCGACCACGGCGGCGCTGGTCATCGGCGTCACCATCGTCACGATGGTCACGGTGGTGGCCACCAGCGGCAAGCAGGCCGCGGGCGCCGAGGTGGACAAGCGCTTCCCGGCCGACTTCACGGTCACCTCCTCGGTCTACGACCACCCGCTGCCGGCCACGCTGCCCGGCCAGCTCAAGTCGGTGCCGCAGATCGCCCAGGCCGCCGCCACCACGCAGACGGTCATGACGGTCGCCCAGTCCGGCGACCAGGGCGTGGAGGGTGTGGACAAGTCGGCCGTCGGCACCATGGTCAACCCGAAGTTGGCCAGCGGTGACCTGAGCCAGCTCGGCCCGGGCACGATCGCGCTGAACAAGCAGGCCGTCGGCACGGCCAAGCTGGGCGACCAGCTGCTGGTCAGCACGGCCGACGCCAACAAGATGCTCAAGCTGGTGGCGATCTACGACGCCAAGGAGCTGCCGGACGGCCTGGTCACGCTGGACACGTTCGCGGCGGTCGCGCCGAAGGTCGTCGGCTACGACCAGATCCTGGTCAAGATGAAGCCGGGCGTCTCGGTGACGGACGGCCAGAACGCCATGGACAAGGCCACGGCCGACGTGGCGGTGGCCAAGGTGGACAGCGCGGCGGCGACCAAGGAGCAGCTCAACGGCGAGATCGACAGCCTGCTGGGGCTGATGTGGGCGCTGATCGGGCTGGCGGTGGTGATCGCCCTGTTCGGCATCGCCAACACGCTGGGCCTGTCGGTGCTGGAGCGCACGCGGGAGTCGGCGCTGCTGCGGGCGCTCGGCCTGACCAAGGGCCAGCTGCGGTTCATGCTGGTGGTCGAGTCGGTGCTGATGGGCGTGATGGGCGCACTGATCGGCGTGGTCATGGGCGGCGCGTTCGCCTGGGTGCTGATCGAGGCCCTGTCCAGCCCCGACCTGCAGCTGAGCCTGTCGATCCCGGGCGGCCAGCTGGGCGTGCTGCTGCTGGCGGCGATCCTGGCCGCGGTGGTCGCGGCCCTGATGCCGGCCCGCCGCGCGGCCCGTACGTCGATCGTCGCGGGGATGGCCGAAGCCTAAACGCGATGGACCGGGTGGGGCTCGTCCGTCGGGGGCGAGCCCCATTCGTGTATCCAGGACCGGCTACGGTGCTCCTGAACACCCAGGTGGCGAATGTCCTGGGGGACACATGGAACTTCGGCTGCTCGGGCCGGTGCAGGCGCGGATCGGGGAGACGGTGGTCGACCTCGGCCCGCGCCAGCGCCGGCTCGTGCTCGCGGTGCTGGCGCTGGAGGTGAACCGGCTGGTCCCGGTGGACCGGCTGGTCGACCTGGTGTGGCCGGTGCGGGCGCCGCGCACGGCCGCGCACGCGGTGCGGGTCTCGGTGTCGAGCATCCGTGCCCTGCTCGCGGAGGCCGACGCCGACCTGGCCGTGGTCACGCGCGGCTCGGGCTATCAGCTGAAGGCCGATCCGATGCTGATCGACGTGCACCGGTTCCAGGCCCTGGTCGCGCAGGCCCGCGAAGCCGACGCCGACTCGTCCCGGCTGCGTCTGCTGGACGAGGCGCTGGGGCTGTGGCGGGGCCCGGCGCTGGTCGACACGGCCGACCCGGAGGTGATCGACCAGCTGGTCGGCGGGGTCACCGAGGCCCGGCTGGTGGCCCAGGAGGACCGGTTCGACACGCTGCTGCGGCTGGGCCGGCACCAGGAGGCGCTGGGCGAGCTGACCACGCTCGTCGACCAGTATCCGACCCGGGAACGCCTGGTCGGGCAGCTGATGCTGGCCCTGCACCGCGGCGGCCAGAGCAGCCGGGCGCTGGCGGTGTCGCGGCGGACCCGGGCGCTGCTGGCCGAGGAGCTGGGCATCGACCCGGGTGAGGAGCTGGCCCGGCTGGAGCTGTCCATCCTGCGCAACGACCAGGCGCTGACCAGCACCGCGCCGCCGCGGTCGGTGGCGATGACGGCGCCGGCGCTGCTGCCGCCGGCCATCGGCGACTTCACCGGCCGCGAGGCGCAGTTCGCCGCCCTGGACGCGGCCGGCGCGGTCAAGCTGGTCGTCGGCACGGCCGGCGTCGGCAAGACGGCCCTGGTGGTGCAGTGGGGGCACCGGGTCCGGGCCCAGTTCCCGGACGGGCAGCTGTACGTCAACCTCAACGGCTACTCCGTCGGCGCGCCGGTGCAGCCGCTGCACGCGCTGTCCCAGTTCCTGCGAGCCGTCGGCGTGGAGCCGGATCAGGTGCCGGTCGACCTGGCCGAGGCCACGGGCCTGTACCGGACGCTGCTGGCCGATCGGAAAGTGTTGGTGCTGCTGGACAATGCCGTCAGCGCGGAGCAGGTGCGGCCGCTGCTGCCGGCCGGCGCCGGCTGCCAGGTGCTGATCACCAGTCGCGATCGCCTTGACGGGCTGGTCGCGATGGAAGGCGCGCACCGGCTGGCGCTGGACGTGATGTCCCCGGATGAGGCGCTTTCCTTGCTGCGTCGGATGGTCGGCGCGGAGCGGATCGACGCCGACGCCGAGGCGGCGGCCACGCTGGCCGGCACCTGCGCCCATCTGCCGCTGGCGCTGCGGATCACCGCGGCGCAGCTGGCCAACCACCAGTGGCGGCCGCTCGCCGATCACGTCGAGGCGCTGACCCAGGGCGATCTGCTGGCGTCACTGCGAATCGACGGCGACGAGCAGAGCGCCGTCCGCGCCGCGTTCGACCTGTCGTACTCGGGGCTGAAGCCGGAGGCGCAGGAACTGTTCCGCCGCTTGGGTTTGGTGCCGGGCCCGGACGTCAGCGCCGAGTCGGCGGCCGCGCTGATCGAGGCAACTCCTTGCGAGGCCGCGAGATTGCTGGACCAGCTGGCCGCGGTGCACCTGGTCGACCAACCGGTGCCGGGTCGCTACACGTGTCACGACCTGTTGCGGCAGTACGCCCGTGAACGCTCGCACGAGCAGGACAGCGCCGAGGAACGGGAAAACGTGCTGTGCCGGCTGCTCGACCTGTACCTGCGGCACACCCGCGCGGCGGTCGGCGTGCTGTACCCGCACATGCTGCAACTGGTGGCACCGACCGAAAAGGTGTTCGACGACTCGGCGTCCGCGCGGAAGTGGCTGGACGCGGAGCGGCCCAGCGTGGTCGCCGCCGTCCACGACGCCGCGCGGGCCGGACAGCGCGAACGGGCCTGGCTGCTGGCCGACGCGATCCGCGGTTTTCTGTACCACAGCGGGGATCTCGCCGACTGGTTCGCGGTGGCCCGCCTCGCCGTGGCGGTGTCCGTCGACGATCCGAAGGCGAAGGCCGCCGCGCTCTTCAGCCTCGGCACCGCGCACTACGCCGTGAACCAGTACCCCGAGGCGGTCGAACTGTGGACCGCGTCGCTCGACCTGTGCCGGCAGACGGAATGGTGGCCGGGCCAGGCTTCCGTGCTGAACAACCTCGGGTTGATCGCCGCCTCCACCGGCGAGCTGGCCAAGGCGACCACGTACTACGAGCAGGCGCTGCGGATCGGCCTGATGCTGGGCAACCGGTTCACCGAGAAGATGGTGCTGGCCAATCTCGGCATCGCCTGCCAGCAGCGGGGCGAGCCGGACCGGGCGGTGGACTTCTACCGGCGGGCGCTGGTCATCACCCGGGAGATCGACCAGCGCGGCGAAGGCGCCGTGCTGATCTACCTTGGCGGCTCGCTGGAGCTGCGCGGCGACCTGGACGAGGCGCTGGAGAGCTGCCAGGCCGGGCTGGTGCTGAGCCGGGAGATCGGCGCACGCAACAACGAAGCCCAGTCACAGCTCTACATCTCGGACATCCAGCACGCCGCCGGCCGGCGCGAGGAGGCGCTGGCCGCCGCGCGGGCGGCCGTCGAGATCGCCGCCGATCTGGGCGACCTGCGGACCGAGGCCGGCGGCTGGATCATGCTCGGCACGATCCTCGGCGGCACCAAGGAATGCGAGCGGGCGGTCGCCCTGGCCCGGGCCATCGGCGCCCGCTACGACGAGTGCAACGCGCTGATCACCTTGGCCGCCAACGTGTTGCCGACCGGCGGCGTCGGGCAGGCCAACGACTACGCGCAACACGCGCTGAGCATCGCCCGCGACGTCGGCTACCGGGCGCTGGAGGGGCGGGCGCTGTCGGTGCTGGCCGACATCGCACTGGCCGGCACGCAGGCGTCGAGGGCGGTCGTGCTGGCCACCGAGGCACTGACCGTGCAGCGACAGTGCGGCGACCGGCTCAGCATCGCCGCCACGCTGTGCGTGCTCGGCATCGCGCTACGGGAGACGGTCGGCTTGGCCGCGGCCCTGCCGCACTGGCGCGAGGCCAGCGACCTCTACCGCCGCTGCGACGCCCCCAGCCCCGCCGCCTCAGCGCTTTGCTTGCCGCTTAAGTCAGGAAGGGCCCCTTACTGACGTTCAACGTCAGTAAGGGGCCCTTCCTGACGTTCAACGTGAGGGTCGGTCCCTTGATCTTGGTTAGCGGTGGTGGGTTGTCGTTGTGGTCGTGTGGTGGCCGCTGAGCACGAAGTACAGGATCACGCCGACCACCAGGATGCCGATCAGGATCGCCAGGAAGATCTTCATCTTGCTGTACGGGCGTTCCCCGTGCACCTCGCCGGTCTGCCCGTTGACCAGGATCTGCCAGGTCTTGCCGCCGTAGAGGTAGCAGGCGATCCAGATGGGCAGCAGCATCAGCTTGAAGGTCAGCGCGGTGTAGTTGGTGTTGACGCCGTCGACCCGCTGCTCGTCACCGCCGATGTCGCGGCGGCAGTCCTCGTGGATGACCGAGGACATCCGCCGCTTGGCCTCTTCCAGGCCGGTCTCGGGCTCCACGTCGTAGCGCAGCGAGGTGAAGCCGGCCAGGTACTGCGGCGCGAACGGCGCGGCCTCGGGCAGCGGCCACGGCGCGAGCGCGTCCACCTTGGCCGGCGGCACGTTGCCCGTGTTGCCCGGCACCAGCACGTCGTCGAAGAACCGCTCGACCTGCCCGGAAACCGGGTACCAGCGGGTCCGCTGCACCTGCCGGGTCTGGGTCCGGCCGTCCGAGTCGGTGTACGTCTCGGTGACGTAGTAGTGCTCGCCGCGGGCCCCGGAGTAGCTGGAGTAGGTCTGCGAGTCGTAGGTCCAGTGCGGCACATAGGTGCCGCGCGTGGACTCGGCCTCGCTGACCTTCTTCAGCGCGTTCGGCGCGAACCAGCGGGAGCTGATCCACTTGCGCAGCGCCTCCCGCATCCCGTTGCGGTCCAAGGCGAACGGCAGCACGGCCTCGGGCATGATCTGCCCGCTGGCCTGCGGGTCCATCACCAGCGGACTGCCGCAGAACTGGCACTGGGTCGCCGTGTCGTTGCTCTGGGTCTGCGCGGCGCAGCGCTGGCACACGTAGACGTAGGCGGCCAGCTGCGCCACCGGCTTGCGCGGCAACGTGGCCAGCTCGGCTAAGTCGTGCTCCTGCACCTGCTGGTCGCCGTGGCTGATCTGCTGCTCGTACCCGCAGTACGGGCAGCGCATGGCGGTCGTGCCGGGCGCGAACTCGACGCGCGCGCCACAGCCGCCACACGGGAAGGCGTTGGGGGACACGGTCCCACCCGGGCTGAAGGTCATCGGCTCAGCCCTGCGGGGGCAGCGGCGGCGGGGTGGCGCCGAACAGCGGCGTCAGCTCCGGCACCTGTGCGGCCGGCGTCCAGGCGGCCATGCCCTGGTGCCACACCAGCGACTGCGGCGTCAGCACGCCCGCGCCGACCTGCTGCTGGAGGCCGTTCTGGTCGAACGGGCCGAGCTGCTGGCCGTTCGAGCCGACGTACCACTGGGTCTGCTGCGGCAGCGGCGGCGGCGCCATCGGCGGCGGGCCCTGCTGCTGGTAGCCCTGCTGCGGATAGCCGGGCTGCTGGTACGGCTGCGGCTGCTGGTACTGCTGGCCGACCCGCTGGCCCAGCGCCATGCCGAGACCGACGCCGAGGCCCTCACCGGCGCCGCCGGGGTTCTTGGCGGCGTCGCCGATCGCGTTGGCCGTCTGGAACTGGGTGTACTGGTTCAGGTCGCCGACGATGCCCATCTGGGTGCGCTTGTCCAGCGCGGCCTCGACCTCGGGCGGCAGCGAGATGTTCTCGATGACGAACTTGGGGATGGACAGGCCGACCGAGGCCAGCTCCTGGCTCAGCACCGGGGCCAGCTTGTCGCCGATGGTGCCCTGCTGGGTGGCCAGGTCGAGCATCGGCACGCCGGCCGTGGCCAGCGCGGTGCCCAGCCGGCTGACGATGATGCTCTTGATGTACTCGCCGACCTCTTCGGTGCGGAACTGCGGGTCGGTGCCGGCCAGCTCGCGCAGCAGGGCCGGCGGGTCGACCACCCGGACCGAGAAGCCGCCGAAGGCGCGCAGCCGGACCATGCCGAACTCCGGGTCGCGCAGGATGACCGGGTTCTGCGTGCCCCACTTGAAGTCGGTGAACTGCCGGGTGTTGACGAAATACACCTCGGCCTTGAACGGCGAGTTGAAGCCGTACTTCCAGCCCTTGATCGTGGACAGGATGGGCATGTTCTGCGTCTGCAGGGTGTACATGCCGGGCGGGAACGCGTCGGCGATCTGCCCCTCGTTGACGAACACGGCCGCCTGCGACTCGCGCACCGTCAGCTTCGCGTTCATCTTGATCTCGTTGTCGTAGCGGGGGAACCGCCAGACAATGGTGTCCCGACTGTCGTCGGTCCACTCGATGATGTCGATGAACTCGCCCTTGATCTTGTCGATCAAGCCCATGGGTAACCCCCGTCTTCGCTACCGGCCCCCGCCGACGCGTGACCCTACCAATGCCGATCAGTCGTCGTCCCGCGAAGCGGCGTTTCGCGTGGCCCGCGCCGTCCACCGGACGCTGGTCACCTGCGGCTCCATGCTCAGCCGGGACACCGCCGACTCCATCTGCTTGTCGTCACGGCTCTCGGTCAGCAGGTCGGCGCGCACTTCGACGTAACCGTCAACGGAGCTGTTACGACTGGACACGGACTGAAGTTGGAACGAAGTGCCGGTCATCGATTGCACCAGGAGTGCCCTTATGTGCGCCTCTGCGTCATCCTTCGTGACGGCCATGAAGGTGTATGCGGTCGTCGTCTCCTCGCCGGACGCCGGCCTGCGGTCGACGGCGCGGCCGACCCAGCGCAGCACCACGTTGGCCACCAGCACCACGACCGTGCCGGCGACCGCCGGCTGGTACAGGCCGGCCCCGGCCAGTGCGCCGACCGCGGCCGAGCACCACAGCGTGGCCGCGGTGTTGAGGCCGCGCACGTTCAGGCCGTCGCGCATGATCACGCCGGCGCCGAGGAAGCCGATGCCGGACACGATCTGCGCGGCGACCCGGGTCGGGTCGGCGCTGGCGTGCCCGGGCACGGTGTCGAAGCCGTAACCGGACAGCAGCACGAAAAGCGTGGCGCCGGCGGCCACCAGCGCGTTGGTCCGCAGGCCGGCCATCCGGGCCCGGTACTGGCGCTCGAAGCCGATGGCGGCGCCGAGGCCGACGCCGGCCAGCAGGCGCAGCGACATGTCAAGGGTGTTCACGAGAATGCCTCACAACCAGGTGGCGAACTTGCGGACGTAGCCGGTTTTCACGGCCTGCACGAGCGCGCAGTAGCCCACGATTATGGCGGCCAGCCACAGGAAATACGTGGCCGGCAGCTGGACAAGGCCGAACAGCCCGGTGAACGGCAGCAGCAGTCCGACCACGGCCGTCAGCACGGTCGCGACGATCACCGGCCGGCTGGCCCGCGACCGCCGCTGGGTGCGGATGACGTGCACGATCAGCAGCTGGGACAGCAGGCCTTCGACGAACCAGCCGGTACGGAAGGTGGCCGGGTCGTAGTGGCGCATGGCGGCGAACAGGACGAGGTCGAACACGGAGCTGAGCGGGCCGACCAGCAGCATGAACCGGGCGAGGTCGCCGCCGGCCCACTTGCGAGGAGAGCTCACCTGCTCACGATCCACGCCATCCCACGGGATCGCCAGTTGAGCGAGATCGTAGGCCAGGTTCTGGACGAGCAGCTGCACCGGCAGCATCGGCAGGAACGGCAGGAAGACGGCGGCCGCCAGCACACTGAGCACGTTGCCGAAGTTGGAGCTGGCCGTCAGCTTGACGTACTTCATCGTGTTGGCGAACGTCCGCCGCCCGGCCAGCACGCCCTGGGCCAGCACGGTGAGATCCTTGCGCAGCAGGATGACCTCGGCCGTGTCGCGGGCCACCGGCAGCGCGGTGCCGACGGAGATCGCCAGGTCGGCCTCGCGCAGCGCGGCGGCGTCGTTCACGCCGTCGCCGAGGAAGCCGACCGTGTGGTTCTTTCGCAGCTCGCGGACGATCTCGGCCTTGCGGGCCGGTGTCGCCTTCGCGTGCACGACAGCGTCCGGGATGCCGATGTCCCGGCACACCTTGCGCGCCACCGCCTCGTTGTCGCCCGTGACGACGACGATCTCGATGCCGAGCTCGCGCAGCTGTCGCACGGCTTGCGCGGCCGACTTCTTCGGCGGGTCTTGGAAGAAGAGGTGGCCGATCAGCTCGGCACCGTCCTCATCGGACAGCTGGTAGATCTCCCGGCCCTCGATCTCCTTGCACCACAAGCCGAGCACCCTCGTGCCGTGCAAGGCGGCCTCGTGGTCGATCGCGCCCTTGGTGACCAGCAGGTGCCGGCCGTCGGTGTCGCGGACGATCACCGACATGCGGCGGCGCTTGTGGTCGAACGGCAGCTCGTCGACCAGCCGGTACCGGGCCTCGAGGAGCAGCCGGTGATCGGGCTCGACGGCGTCGATCACCGCCCGGTCGAAGGGATTGCGCAGGCCAGCTTGCAAGGCGGAGTTGACGTACGCCAGCTCCAGCGTGCGCTCGTCGGTCGGCTCCAGCACGATCCGGTCGTCGGTCAGCGTGCCGGTCTTGTCCACACACAGCACGTCCAGCTGTCCGAACTCGTGCACGGCCCGCAGCTGCTTCACGATCACCTGTTGGCGGGACAGGTCGACCGCGCCCTTGGCCAGGTTGGCGGCGACGATCACCGGCAGCATCTCCGGCGTCAGGCCGACAGCGACCGCCACCGCGAACAGCGCCGCCTCGGACCAGTCGCCGTGCACAAGGCCGCTGACGGCCAGCACGATCGGCGCCAGCACCAGCGTGAACCGGATCAGCGTCCAGCTCACCGACCGCATGCCGGCGTCGGCGTCACGGTCCACATGCGTCATGCGCTCGGCGATGGACCCCAGGTACGTCTCCGCGCCGGTGCCGACCACGACGGCCGTGGCCGAGCCGCCGACCACTGTGGACCCGAGGAAGCAGAACACCGGCGAGTCCAGCACGTTGCCGGCGACCCGGTCGGTCGTCACGGTCTTGCGGACCGGCAGCGACTCCCCGGACAGCGTGGCCTGCTCGACCACGAGGTCGTGCGCGACGAGCAGCCGGCAGTCGGCCGGCACCAGGTCGCCGGCCTTGAGGTGCACGATGTCGCCCGGTACCAGCAGCTCCACCGGCAGCTCGTTGGTCACGGAGCCCAGCGGGTCGGCGAACCGGCGCGGCGATCGACTGCTGCGCTTCGCGACGGTCGCGGTGGTGGCGACCAGCGCCCGCAAACGTTTGGCGGCCAGGTCGGAGCGGTATTCCTGGGCGAACCGCAGCAGCACGCTGACCAGCACCATCACCCCGACGGTGAGGGCGCCGGCCAGGTTGGCGGTCAGCGCCAGCACAAGGTCGAGGCCCAGCAGCAGGCCGACGAACGGGCTGCGCAGGCAGCGCAGCAGCCGCGTCGTCCAGTGCGGGCCGTCCGCGCCGGCGACGCGGTTGCGGCCGTGTCGGGCCAGGCGGGCGTTGCGTTCGAGGGACGTGAGGCCGGCCGGGCTGACGCCGAGGTGGCGGATCAGCGTGTCGGCGTCCATCGCGGACAGTTCGGTGAGCGTCGCGGCGACGGCGTGCGTCGTCCTGGTCATGAGGAGACTCCCAGCGCGCGTGGGCGAAGGCCACGCCGGCACGGGGTCAGTGCATGGGCGCGGCCGCGGAACTGCGACTACTTCCGTCGCTACTCACGCGACCACCTCCTCTCGTCACCGTCGGTCATGGTACCGGTCCGTCGCCGCTACCTGCGCATTCTTGTCAACGCCTTGACAGTGAGCGCAGTCACGGTCATGGTGAGAGCGCTCTCACCCGTTGGCGCGTGCTGTCGAGGAGGACGACGATGGGTAGAAGCCGGACGGTCGCCGCCACCGCCGACGGCTGCTGGGACACCTTCGCCGGCTTCGGCCGGCCGGCCTACCGGTTCCCGGTGGCCTGGGCGGGTGTGCAGCCCGACGGCCGCGGCGCGGTGCCGCGCGCGTGCCTCGCGTACTACGACCGGCTGGTCGACCGCCTGCTCGACAAGGGCGTCACCCCGATCGCCACGCTCCACCAGTGGGACCTGCCGCAGTCGCTGGACGAGGCCGGCGGCTGGACGAACCGTGAGACGGCCCTCCGGTTCGCCGAATACACCACGGCCGTGCACGCAGCGCTGGGCGACCGTGTGCGGCTGTGGACCACTCTCGACGAGCCGTCGCGCGCCGCGTTCCTCGGCCACGCGCACGACGCCGTCGCCGCGCTGCGCGCGGCGCACCACCTCCTGCTGGGCCACGGCCTCGCCGTCGCCGCCATTCGCGAGCGTGCCCCCGAGCACGAGGTGTCCATCGTCCTCAACCTGACGACCGTGCTCGTCGACCGGGACGACCGCGCGCACACCGCTGCCTTCCGCCGTGTCGACGGCCTGCGCAACCGCTTCTTCCTGGACCCGCTGTTCGACCGCGGCTACCCCGTCGACGTGCTGCGCGACACCGCCTGGCTCGGGGCGTGGGACGACGTCGTGCTGGACGGCGACCTGGCGGCGATCGCCGAGCCCGTCAACTGGTACGGCGTTACCTACTACGGGCCCACGCACGTCGCCCCGACCGAGGACCCGTTCGCCGTCACCGGCAGCGGCCATCCCGGCCTTCGCGGCGTACGGCTGCTGGCCCCGCAGTTCGGGGAAACGGTCGGCGAGTCCTTCGCCGAGCTCATGCTGCGGCTCAGCATCGACTACCCCGAGCTGCCGCTGATGGTCACCGAGGCCACCGTCCGCCACCCGGCAGCCGTCGCCGTCTGAACCCCCGCGAGTCCCGCCCACAGTCACACCGAATGCGTGAAACGGATTCACGCATTTCGGTGTGACGCTGAGCGGGACTCGCGGGGGTTAGGCGGAGTGGCGGTGGATCAGCTCGACCGGCAGGAGCTGGTGGCGCTGGCGGGGCTCCTCGCCGCGGATGAGCGAGTACAGCCGGTCCACCATGGCCTGCACCTGCCGGCCGATGTCCTGGCGGACCGAGGTCAGCGGCGGGTCGGTGTGCGGGGCGACCGACTCGTCGTCATCGAAGCCGACCACGGCGACGTCCTGGGGAATCCGCTTTCCGGCGGCGCGCAGCGCGGTCATCGCGCCGGCGGCCATCAGGTCGTTGGCCGCGAACACGCCGTCCAGGTCGGGCACCCGGGCCAGCAGCGTGGTCATCGCCCGCTCGCCGCCCTCGCGGCTGAAGAACCCGCCTTCGGTGATCCGGGCCAGGCGGTCGTCGTCGGCCCCGGTGGCGGCGCGGAAACCGGCCAGCCGATCGGTGGCGGCCAGCTCGTCGTTCGGGCCGGTGATGCTGACGATCTGCCGGCAGCCGCGCTCGGCCAGGTACCGGGTGGCCGTGGCGGCGCCGTTCTCGTTGTCGTTGTCCACGGTGTGCAGCCCGCGCAGCGAGCCCCACGGCCGGCCGCCGAACACCACCGGCAGCGACAGCTTGCGCACCGAGGTGGGCAGCGGGTCGTCCTGGTGCGGGGTGAACAGCAGCGCCCCGTCGACGTGCCCGCCGGCCAGGAAACGCTGCGCCCGCAGCTGGTCCTCGGGCGTGTGCACCAGAACCAGCACCATCTGCGAGTCACGGGCGCCCAGCGCCACCGCCGAGTACTTCACCAGTCCGGCGAAGTGCGGGTCGTTGAAGATCTTGGGCTGCGGCTCGGAGATCAGCACCGCCACCGCGCCGGTGCGCCGCGTGACGAGCGTGCGGGCCGCCTGGTTGGGCTGGTAGCCCAGTTCCGACACGGCCGAGTTGACCGACTCCAGCGCGGCCGGGCTCACCTTCGGGGAACCGTTGAGCACCCGGGACGCGGTCGCCCTGGACACACCGGCCCTGGCCGCCACGTCCTCCAAGGTGGGGCGGGCGTTAGGACGCTGCACGACCACGGTTGCTCCTCACGGGCCGCCACGGAACTGGCGGCTTTCGTCAAGAAGCTTAACGCGCAAGACGGTCCGTGGAAGCGCTCACACGCCCAACTGAACCGGTTCGGTAAACGATTGCCGCCACGATCAGCGATCCCGTTCCGACGGACCGTCGCCACTCGGACGAGTGACTCAGCACCAGAGCCAGTGACAGGTCGTGGTGGTCGGGATGGGCAGCCCCGGCTGGGTCGTGGTTGTCGTCGCCGGTGGGTTGTTCTTCGTCGTGGTCGGCGGAGCGTTCTTCGTGGTGCTCCGCGGATGCGACTCCGTGTCATCGGCCGAGGTCGTGGTGGTCGAGGACGACGTGGTCGACGACGGGGTGACCGTGACGACCAGGGTGGACACCTGAGTGCTCACCGTGGCCGGCACGGACGACACCGTCGACGGCGGCGTGGCCGCGTTCGCGTCCAGCTCGTGCAGATAGGCGCCGAGTAACACACCGACGATGGCCGAGGCGCCGACCGCGCAGGCCGACGACGCCACCAACGCGCGTACCACCGATCCTCCTTGCACCCCAGGGTTGAGCCGACTGTGCGCCGAGCGGAGTTACCGCTTGGTACGTCACGACTCTCCATAAGCTAGTCGGCCGGTCAAGTCCTGGGCTGAAGGGCTCAGGCCGTCGCCTGGTCCACGAACTCGGTGGTGTACGTCTCAGTGAGCCGGACGCTGTCCTTCTTGCCCTTGACGTTGGGGGAGAACTGGCTCAGCACGGTCAGCACGTTCTCCGCCCCGGCCGAGGGCATCTTGCCATCCGAGTTGAACATCGACTTGGTGTCGCCGACGGCCTTCTCGTACAGCGCCTTGTTGTTGCCCGCGTAGTCGGCCGGCATCTTGGCCGCGATCTCGGCCCCGGAGTGCGACGCGATGAACTTGAGCGTCTTGACCAGGGCGTTGGCCAGCTTCTGCACGGCCGGCTTGTGCGCCTTGACGTAGTCGCAGGTCATGTACAGCGAGCTGGCCGGGTAGAGGCCGCCCAGCGCCGCCTTCGTGCCCTCCTCGGTGCGCATGTCCAGCAGCACCTTGCCCTTGCCGGTGGACACCAGCTGGGCCACGGTCGGGTCCGTTGTCATGCCGGCGTCAATTTGGCCGTTTTCCAGCGAGGCGACAAAAGTGCTGCCGGCCCCGGCCTTCACCTCGGTGTAGTCGGTGCCGGCCTTGAGCCCGTGCTGCTGGCCCAGGTACTGGGTGAGGAAGTCGGTGGAGGAGCCCAGATCGGTCACGCCCAGCTTGCGCCCCTTGAAGTCGGCCGCCGACTTGATCGTGTCGGCCTTGGTCGGCGACACCATCTCCACCTCGCCCGGGATGTTGGCCAGCTGCACCACGCTCTCCAGGCACTTGCCCTTGGTCTGCAGGTCGATCGTGTGGTCGTAGAAGCCGACGACGCCCTGCACGTCCCCGGAGATCAGCGAGTTCTCCGCGCTCACGCCGGCCTGCTGCGTGGCCAGGTCGACGTCGATGCCCTGCTCCTTGAAGTAGCCGAGCTGGTCGGCCAGCTTGGCCGGCAGGTAGATGACCTTGTCGATGCCGCCGACCATGATCCGGACGTGGTCGGTGCCACCGGCACTCGCCGTGTCGGTGCGGGAGTCGCGGCAGGCGGCCAGGCCGAGCACCGTGACCGCGGCCAGCACCAGCGTGACAGGGGTACGCAGGTTCATCGGATCTCCTTTGTGGATACCCCGTGCCCTCGGCCGGGGAGGAAACGAAGCGCCTGCGGAGCAGGGCAGGAAAAGGCGAATTGCCTTCAGATTGGTTGTCGGGAACTACTCGCGAGGGTTTGGCGGCCCGGGGGTTACTGTGTGAAGCGTGTCCAGCCCCGTGAAGCGGGCCTTCAAGTACCGCTTCTATCCGACCGAGGCGCAGGCAGCCGAGCTGTCGCGCACGTTCGGGTGCGTGCGCAAGGTCTACAACCTGGCGCTGGCCGTGCGTACCGAGGCGTGGACGCTGAGACGAGAGCGGGTGAACTACAACCGCACCTCCGCGTTGCTCACCGAGTGGAAGAGGACCGAGGAACTCGCCTATCTCAACGCCATTTCGTCGGTCCCGCTCCAACAGTGCTTGCGGCACCTGGACAGCGCCTTCACCAACTTCTTCGCCAGGCGAGCCAGGTATCCACGCTTCAAGTCGAAGAAGAGGTCCCGCGGGGCCGCGGAGTACACGTCCAGCGCGTTCCGTTTCCGTGACGGCACGCTCACCCTGGCCAAGATGGTCGAACCCTTGCGCGTCGTGTGGTCGCGTCCGCTGCCACCGGGCGTCAAGCCCACCACCGTGACGGTGAGCCAGGACGCGGCCGGCCGGTGGTTCGTGTCCCTGCGGTGTACGGACCCGTCGGTGGCGCCGTTGCCCGCCATCGATACGGCGGTCGGTGTGGATGTTGGCCTCGACCACCTGCTGACGCTGTCCACCGGGGACAAGATCGCCAATCCGAGATACGAGCTGCGTGATCGTGCCCGTCTGGCGAAGGCTCAGCGAGCGCTGTCCCGCAAGGCCGATGGGGACGGCGCGAACCGGGCCAAGGCCAGGCGCCGGGTCGCTCGCATCCAGGCTCGCGTCACCGACCGAAGGCGGGACCACCTCCACAAGATCACCACTCGACTCGTTCGTGAAAACCAAACGATCGTTGTCGAGGACTTGAACGTGGCCGGAATGCTGCACAACGGCAGACTGGCCCGGGCGATCTCCGATGCCGCGTGGTCGGAGTTTCGAAGCATGCTGACGTACAAGGCCCTGTGGTACGGCCGTGAGGTGATCGCGGTCGATCGCTGGTTTCCGTCCTCCAAGCGGTGTTCGGTGTGCGGCGGCGTGCGAACCGAGATGCCGCTGCGCGTTCGTGCTTGGACGTGTGGTTGTGGCGCGACCCATGACCGGGACGTGAACGCGGCGCGAAACATTCTGGCCGCCGGGCTGGCGGTGTCGGCCTGTGGAGCCGGTATAAGACCTCATCGGAATTCTCCGGGCGGGCAGTCGGCGGTGAAACAGGAAGCCCTTCGGCGTGAGCTGTGGGAATCCCCTTCGCATTCAAGGGGAGAGGTCAAATCTGGGCTCCTTGCTCGTGCGCCGCGGCCGGCCGCCACTTCAGCAGCCGCTTCTCGAGTGCGGTGAGGATCGCCTCGGCCAGCAGGGCCAGCACGGTGATGACGATCATGCCGGCGTAGATGCCGGGGGTGTCGAAGTTGCCCTGGGAGCGGGCGATCAGCAGGCCGAGGCCGGTTTCCGCGCCGACGACCTCGCCGACGACCGCGCCGATCAGGGCGAAGCCGAAGGCCGAGTGCAGTGAGGCCAGGATCCAGGAGGTGGCGCTGGGCAGGACGATCGTGGTCAACACCTGGAGCCGGCTGGCGCCGAGCACCCGGGCGTTGTTGATCAGGTTCCGGTCCACCTCGCGCGCGCCCTGGAAGGCGTTGAAGAAGACCGCGAAGAACACCAGGATGAACGCCGTCGCGATCTTGGACTGCATGCCGAGGCCGAACCAGATCACGAACAGCGACGCCAGCACGATGCGCGGCACCGCGTTGACCGCCTTGATGAACGGCGCGCAGATGTCCGACAGCAGCGGGCTGCGGCCGAGCAGGACACCGAGCACGATGCCGGCCAGCGCGCCGAGCAGGAAGCCGGCGACCGCCTCTTCCATGGTGGCCGCGATGTTCGTCCAGATCGAGCCCTGGCTGGTGCCGACGGTGAACCAGTCGACCAGCTTGTCCCACACCTGGCTGGGCTTGGAGTAGAAGAACGGGTCGATCCAGTAGGTGGCGGCCAGCTCCCAGCTGCCCAGCCACACCACCACCAGCGCGGCCCGGATGGACCAGATCTTGATCTTCCGGTTGCGCTGCGCCCGGGCCGCGCCGGTCAGCTCGCGGGCCGGGATCGCCTCAGCTGGCAACGACACTGCGCTCACGGGTCTTGTCCACCTCTTCCCGCAACGATTCCCAGATCTCCCGGTACACCGACTGGAACTCCGGCGTCATCCGGATCTCCTCGACCAGGCGCGGCCGCGGCAGGTGCACCTCGAAGCCGGCCTTGACCGTCGCCGGGCCGGCCGTCATGACGATCACCTTGTCCGCCAGGGCAATGGCCTCGTCCAGGTCGTGCGTGACGAACACGACCGCCGCGTTCGTGCCCGACCACAGGCGCAGCAGCTCGTCCTGCATCAGGGCCCGGGTCTGCACGTCCAGCGCGCTGAACGGCTCGTCCATCAGCAGGATCTCGGGCTCGTTGACCAGAGTCGCGGCCAGCGCCACGCGCTTGCGCATGCCGCCCGACAGCTGGTGCGGGTAGTAGCCGGCGAACTTGCCAAGGCCGACCTTGTCCACCCAGACCCGGGCCTTCTCCCGGGCCTTGGCCTTGGACAGGCCGCGGTAGCGCGGGCCGGCGGCCACGTTGTCCAGCACCGAGCGCCACGGCTGCACGGCGTCGTTCTGGAACATGTAGCCGATGCCGTCGGGGATGCCCAGCACCGGCTCGCCGCGGACCAGCGCGACACCGCTCGACGGCGGCTCGAGGCCGGAGACCAGGGACAGCGTGGTCGACTTGCCGCAGCCGGTCGGGCCGACCACGGCCACGAACTCGCCCGGCTGCACGGACAGGGTCAGTTCCCGGACGGCGGTGTGCACACCACCGGTCGCGCCGCGAAACCGTTTGGTCGCCGCGCGTAACTCGATGACGGGGGCGGTCGTCATTGGCCAGCTCCTTCTCTCATTGCCGCGAGACCGTAGGTGTGCGCTTCGACCTTGCGAACCCTTGTCGCGCTTGTTCGCCCATCGCGCGTTTCCCGTGTTTCGCACGTTCTGCTCACGGGGGTTCGCGGCGTAGGGTCCGGCCATGGCGCCGCCCCGCATGCGGTTCGCCCGGCAGGTGCTGCTGCTTCAGATCGGCGTGGTCGTGCTGGTCGTCGGAGTGGGGTTCGCCCTGGTCGGGTGGCTGCTCTATTCGAACCTGACCGGCCAGTACAAGGCTCAGGCCCTGGCCGTGGCCCAGTCGGTCGCGGCCAACCCCGACATCGGCGACGCGGTCGCCGCGGCCGACTCCAGCGGCCTGGTCGAGATCCGGGCCGAGGCGGTGCGGATCCGCACCGGGGCGCTGTTCGTCGTGGTCACCGACCGTAAGGGCATTCGCTACGCGCACCCCAATCCCGACGAGGTGGGTGAGCTCGTCAGCACCGACTTCACCGACGTCGTGGCCGGCAAGGAGGTGTCCAACATGGACACCGGGACGCTCGGGTACTCGGCCCGGGGCAAGGTGCCGCTGCGTGACCACACCGGGGCGATCGTCGGCGAGGTCAGCGTCGGCTTCGACGCCTCGGCCATCTGGGGCGCGTTGTTGACGGCGCTCGGGTGGTGTCTGCTGGGGTTGGCCGGCGCTTTGACGTTGGGCGTGGCCGGTTCGGCGTTGCTGAACCGGTTGTTGAAGCGGCGGACGTTGGGTCTGGAGCCGTCCGAGCTGTCGGAGTTGGTGCAGCAGCGCGAGGCCGTGCTGCACGGGATCGGCGAGGGCGTGTTGGCCGTCGATCCCGATGGTCGCGTGTCCGTGTGCAACGACGAGGCCGCCCGACTCCTTGGCAGCGCACCATCTCCGGGAACTCCGGTGTCCACTTTGGATCTGCCGGCCCGTATCGGCGAGGCCGTGGCCGAGGGATCGGCGGTGGACAACCTCATCGCCGTGGCCGGAGACCGGGTGCTGGTCGCGACCTGCCGGCCCGTGCGGAGGGACGACATCGATCTCGGCACTGTGTTGACGTTGCGGGACCGTACCGACCTGGAGACGTTGACCCGAGAGCTCGATTCCGTGCACCGGCTGACCGATGCTTTGCGGGCGCAGCAACACGAGTTCGCCAACCGTCTGCACACCTTGTCCGGGTTGTTGCAGACCGGCCACCACAACGAGGCCGTCGACTACTTGCAGGCGCTGTCCGACACTCCCGTCGTGCCGCTGGGGCCCAGCGCCGTTCCCGACCCGTACCTGCAGGCCTTCGTGTCGGCGAAAAGCGTTGCCGCCGCGGAGAAGGGCGTGACGCTGGAGGTTGGCGAGGCCAGCTGGGTGCCGGGCAAGGTGATCGCGCCCGTCGAGGTCACCACCGTGTTGGGCAACCTGGTCGACAACGCCGTCGAGGCTGCCCGCCTCGGCGCTCGCCGGCCGGCGCGGGTCGAGTTGGACCTCGTCGCCGACGGTTCGACCTTGCACGTCTCGGTCATCGACAGCGGCGACGGCGTGCCGTCACAGCTGCGGGACGTGATCTTCCTGGAGGGTGTGTCCACCAAGGACACTCCCGGCCACGGTTTGGGGCTCGCTTTGACCCGCCAGGCCGCTCGCGCCCTCGGCGGTGACGTCCGATTGGCTTCCCCGGCGACGCCGACCATGGCGCCGTCTTCGCCGCGCACCTGCCGGAGGTGTTGGCGTGATCCGGGTTCTCGTCGTCGAGGACGACTTCCGTGTGGCACAGGTCCATTCCGCTTTCACCGACCGGGTCCCCGGTTTCGTCGTCGTCGGCTCCGCCAGAACCGCCGCCGAGGCCGCGGTGATGATTGCCGACCTGTCGCCCGACTTGCTGTTGTTGGACACCTATCTGCCCGATCGCTCCGGTCTGGAGCTGCTGGCCGAGATCTCCGTCGACACCATCATGCTCACCGCCGCCTCCGACGCTTCGGCCGTTCGCGCCGCGATCCGGGCCGGGGCGTTGAACTATCTCGTCAAGCCCTTCACCGCCGAGCAGCTGGGCTCGCGTCTGTTGGCTTACGCCCGTTTCCACAACCAGCTGTCTCCCGGAGATCGGGCTCTGACGCAGGAAGAGATCGACCGTGCCGTACGGACTTTGCATGACGGCGACCATCCCCATGCGCCCAAGGGACAGTCGCCCGTCACCGCCAAGCTCGTGTCCGACGCTTTGCGTGAAGCCCCCGGTCCTTGCTCCGCCGCCGAGATCGCTTCCGGCTTGGGGATCGCCCGGGCCACCGCGCAGCGGTATTTGGCGGCTCTGGCGCAGGAAGGGGCCGCGACGATGAGTCTGCGGTACGGGCTGACCGGCCGACCCGAGCACCAGTACGAATGGCGTGGCTAGTTAGGCTCCCACCATGGATTCGCTGTCGATGATCGACACCTGGTCGGCCGAGCACGCGGCGGTGGCGGTGGTCGACGCCGAAGGGGCGCTGCTGGGCAGCTACGGGGACCAGGAATACGTGTTCCCGCTGGCCTCGGTGACGAAGCTGCTGGTGGCGTACGCGGTGCTGGTCGCGGTGGAAGAAGGGGCGGTGGAGCTGGACGAGCCGGCGGGACCGCCCGGCGTGACGATCAAGCATCTGCTGGCCCACACGTCGGGGCTGGCGTTCAACGACCACCAGACGGTGGCGGCGCCGGGGACGCGGCGGGTGTACTCGACCGCCGGGTTCGAAGTGCTGGCGGACGCGGTGCAGGGAGCCACCGGGATCGCGTTTCCGCAGTACCTGAGCGAAGCGGTGTTCGAGCCGCTGGGGATGAGCACCGCCAAGCTGAACGGGTCGGCGGGGTCGGCGGCGGAAGCCAGCTGCGCGGACCTGGTCACGTTCGCCAAAGAGCTGCAACGGCCGACGCTGGTGGCGGAGGAAACCCTCACAGAGGCGACGACGGTGGCCTTCCCCGGACTGGACGGGGTGCTGCCGGGATTCGGCAATCAACGGCCCAACGACTGGGGACTCGGCTTCGAGATCCGATCCCGGAAATGCCCGCACTGGACGGGGGACAAGAACTCGCCCCGGACGTACGGCCATTTCGGGGCGGCGGGGACGTTCCTCTGGGTCGACCCGGAAGCGGGGCTGGCCACCATCGCGCTCACCGACCGGCCATTCGACCAGTGGGCCACCGAGGTCTGGCCGCCGTTCAACGACGCGATACTGGCGGAAACCTCCGATCGCAGGTAGCGAGCACTGCTCAGCACGCGCTGAAGTGGATGTTCCCTGCGAGAGAGGAACTTCCATGCTCAAGTACCTCGCCGCGGTCGCCCTGGCGGCGGCCACCCTTGCGCCGGCCGCCCAAGCCGCACTGCCTGAACGCCCTGCTGTCGCGGCTGTCGACTTCACCGGCACGGTCAAGCTCAGCAACTGCTCCGGCTCGGTGGTCAAACCGCCGTCGGCCGGCGTCAACGACAAGGCCCTCGTGCTGTCCAACGGCCACTGCTACGAAGGCGGCATGCCCCAGCCGGGCCAGGTGCTGGTCAACCGGGCCTCCTCGCGGACGTTCGGCCTGCTGTCGGCCAACGGACAGAGCACGGTCGCGACCCTGCGGGCCAGCAAGCTGCTCTACGGCACGATGACCGACACCGACGTCACGATCTACCAGCTGACCAGCACCTACGCCCAGATCCAGTCCCAGTACGGCATCAAGCCGCTGACCCTGTCGGCCACCCACCCGACCAAGGGCGCGTCCATCCGGGTCGTCTCCGGCTACTGGAAGAAGATCTACTCCTGCCAGGTCGACGGCTTCGTCAACCAGCTGCACGAGGACCACTGGGTGTGGAAGGACTCGGTCCGCTACAGCACCCCGGGCTGCGAGGTCATCGGCGGCACCTCCGGTTCGCCGGTGATCGACGCCAGCACCGGCGCGGTGGTGGCCGTCAACAACACGATCAACGAGAGCGGCGAGCGCTGCACGCTGGACAACCCCTGTGAGGTGGACGCCAACGGCAACGTCACGGTGCACGAAGGCGTCGGCTACGCCGAGGAGACGTACCTGATCAACACGTGTGTCGACACCGGCAACGTGATCAACCTCAACAAGGCCGGCTGCGCCCTGCCGAAGCCCTAGTCGTGCTCGACGGCCAGCAGGCGCTCGCACAGCAGCCTGCTGGCCGTCACCACGTCGTCCCGACGGCGCTCCCACTCCGGAGTGCCCTCGGCCGTGCCGAGCAGGGCCTTGTGCGCCTCGACCAACGTGCCGGTGACGTCCAGCAGTTCCTGACCCTGCCCGGCGCCGACCAGCGCGACGGCCCGCCGGGGCCCCAGCTCGGCGGCCAGGTCGACCACCTGCTGCGCGACCGTGTGCAACTTGACGTTGTACTGCTGGGAAAGCTCGACCAGCTGCTGAAAACCCTGCTCCGGCGCGCCCTCGCCGACGGCCGCGAGCAGCCCCGTCGCCTGCGCGATCACCGTCCGGGTGCGCAGCGCGCGGCGCAGCCCGTCCAACTCGCTCTCCAGCTCGGCGATCCGCGCGCGCAGCCGGTCCGGATCCGATGGTGGTGCGACGGTCACGCCCGCCCCACTGTCGATCTCGCCACCATGTGTCCCTCTCGCCGTCGAATGCACAGCGCGAGGACAGGAAACGGCCGCCAGCCAGCAAGCCCGGGCGCGTGTTCACAGCGCCTCGCGTGGAGCTTGCGGCTGGTGTCTCAACCGCGATGACGATCACGGTAGTGACATCGGCGGCCGGAACACAACTCAGGGCACGGGAACGGGGGCGCGGCGGGTGAACCAGCTCAGCCGCCGAATCCGCGGCAGCTTGGGCGCGGCCGGGACGGCCGGCTCGGGGAAGGCCCGCGGCGCGGCGGTGGTGCCACGCAGCCGGGCGTCCTCGTCGAGCACGAACTCGGGGCCGACCTGCTCGGTGTCGTAGTAGCGGTGGAACACCGGCGTCAGCGCGCCGGACATCGGCGGCACGATCCAGCTCCAGTCGGCCGGGCACTTGCGGCCCGCGTCCTCCTCCTTCCGCAGGTGGGTCAGGAAACGCGCGGACTCGGTGTGGTGGTCGGTGATCGTCACCTCGGCCCGGGCGAACGAGTGCAGCACGGCCCGGTTGAGCTCGACCAGCGCCTGGTCCCGCCACAGCGTCTGCTCGCTGGACGTGTCGAGCCCCAGCCGCTCGGCCACCTCGGGGATCAGGTCGTAGCGGTCGTGGTCGGCCAGGTTGCGGGCGCCGATCTCGGTGCCCATGTACCAGCCGTTGAACGGCGCGGCCGGGTACGAGACGCCGCCGATGGACAGCCGCATGTTGCTGATCGCCGGCACGGCGTGCCAGCGCAGCCCCAGCCCGGCGAACCAGTTGTGCTCGGGATGGCCGAGCTCCACCTCGTGCACAACGGCCCGTGGCAGCTCGTGCAGCGTGACGCCGTCCTCGGCCGTCTCGACGACCAGCGGCAGCACGTCGAACCGGGTGCGCTGGGCCGGCGGCTGCCAGCCGAGCCGGGTGACCTCCTCGGTGAACTCCTGGTACCGCGGATCGCCGATGACCGCGCCGGTCTCGGCGTCCCAGTAGCCGGCGTAGCGGATCAGCTGCTCGTTCCAGATCCGCGGCGCCGGCCGGGTCGGCGTCTCCGGCGCGAAGATCGTCACGGTCGGCCGGATCCGGCCGCCGTTGCCGGCCGAACGCAGGTGCTCGGCGCACTGCGCGGCCACCGTCGCCGCGTCGCTCACCTTGCGCATGTCCCGGACCCGCAGGCTCTGCCAGTACAGCCGCCCGATGCAGCGGGCGCTGTTGCGCCACGCCACCCGCGCGCCGAACGCCAGCTCGCCCTCGGTGTGCCGGTACGTGCCGGTCTCGTCGATCTCGGCGAGCACCTGCTCCAGCCGAGGCTCGACGGGACCGGTCTTGGGGTGCTCGCCGTGGAACAGGCGGAGGAATGCCTCGGCCTCGGCCCTGACATCGACCGGCTCGTGGGCGACAGGGCATCCAGTGGGGGCGGTCATGGCGAGTGAACCTACGTCCCGGTCACGGTCGAAAAGCACCGCCAGAACGGTTACCGATTCGATGCCGGAACATCGACCGATCGGGGGTTCAGTCACGCCCGGTATAAGCGCTCGGTCCCTCCATCCGCGGCCTTGATTGCCGCTTCGTGTAATTGACAAAACGGCCTGGTGACAGGCTGTGTGAGCAATGGGCGACGCGAGCGACTCAGTCAGGTCCAACGACGGAGTGCGCCGCCGGGATACGGCTCAGTTCACCGCGTCCAGTGCGGCGGCCAGATCGGCGTGGGCCACGATGCCCCAGTCGGCCTGTTCGGGCGCGAGCGACCAGTGCACCGGACCACGTCTGGTCGGCGTCGGCGGGGCGGGCACCCAACCGCCCTCGCCGCGAATGCGTGCGCTCACCGCGCGCAGCCGGTGATCAGCGGAAAGCCCACGGCTGACCCAGAACAGGCGCACGCCGCGCTCCCGCCACACCGCGATCGGGGTCGGTGTGCGGTGGCGGACGAGTGCGTCCTGCACGCGAACCGCGGCCGGCTCGGGAATCTCCACGACGTCGAAGACGACGCCGGTCGGCAGCGCGACGGCGAACGAGAACAGCCGGTACCAGCTGGCCACGACGTCGGGATCGGTGCTGGCGCGCCCCTGCCAGAGCCGCCACACCGGATGCGGACCGTCCTCGACGCAGTCCGCCTGCACACAGGCGTACCGTGTGCCGTCGAAGAAAGCGGCCGGCACAACCGGCCACCCGTGCGCCGCGTAGCACAGCGCGGCGCTCCTGAGGGTCCGCTGCTGCCCGGGATCGGCCGGACGCAGCCGGGACCCGCTCACGACCCGGTCTCGGCGGGACCGGTGGACTCCATGATCATCTCCTCATGATGGGCGCTACCGTCATGGTCAAGACTCGCCCTATTCCGGCCGCCCGGGTGAGTCCAATTCGGTGAAAGTGGACGACGTCTCTTGGACAACCCCAGAATCGGCGAGGCCGCGTTGGCCCGGCTGCTCGACGGCTGGTGCACCGACGCGCGCGAATCGCTGCACCGTCAGCTCGCCGCCGCGCTGACCGCGTTGATCTCCTCCGGCGAACTGCCGCCGGGCACCCTGCTGCCGTCCGAACGGGCACTGGCGAGCACCCTTGCGGTCAGCCGCGGCACCTTGGTCACCGCGTACACCACGCTGCGATCACTCGGTTTACTGGATTCGCGGCAGGGCAGCGGAACCCGGGTGCGCGGCGTGTCCCAGCCGCGGCTGCCCGGCTCGGCCACCCGGCTCAACCCGTTGAGCGGCGCGGCCGACAGCTCGGTGATCGACCTGTCCGGCGCGGCGCTGCCCGGCCAGGACTGGGTGGCCGATGTGGTCGGCTCGGTCAGCCCGGACGATCTGCGCCGCTGGGTTCGCGGCCACGGCTACCATCCGGCCGGCCTGCCGCAGCTGCGCACCGCGATTGCCCGGCACTGCACCGAGGACGGCCTGATTTCCGAACCGGACCAGGTGTTGGTGACCAGTGGCTCGCAGCAGGCGTTGCAGCTGATCGCCACCGCGATGCTGGCGCCCGGCGACGAAGTGCTGGTGGAGGATCCGACCAATTGGGGCGCGCTGGACGCGTTTCGGGACCGGGGCGCGCGGCTGCGCACGATTCCGCTGCGCGACGACGGGGTGGACGCGGACGTGCTGGTCCGCCTGCTGCGCAGCCGTCGGCCGCGGCTGCTGTACCTGGCCCCGACCGTGCACAATCCGGTCGGCGTGAACCTGCGGCCGGCGGTGGCCAAGGTGATCGCCGCCGCGGTCGCCGAGACCGGCACCGCGCTGATCGAGGATCTGTCCTCAGTGGACACGCTGTTCACCGGCCCGCCGCCGCCGTCGATGGCCTCGCTGGCCCCGGACGCGGCCGTGCTGTCCATCGGCTCGCTGTCCAAGCTGTTCTGGGGCGGGCTCAGGGTCGGCTGGATCCGGTCCACTGTGGACTTCGTCAAGCAGCTGGCGACCTACCGGTCGTCGGCCGACATGGGCAGCTCGGTGCCGAGCCAGCTGGCCGCGCTGCGGCTGCTGGAGTACGTGCCGAGGGCGCGGCGGACCCGGGCCGGCCAGCTGCGCGCCGGCTACGAGTGGACGTCCGACCTGCTGGCCACCCACCTGCCCGACTGGACCTGGGTGGAGCCGGACGGCGGCGCGTCGCTCTGGGTGCGGCTGCCCGAGGGCAACGCCCTGGCGGTGGCCGAGGCCGCACGGCGGGGCGGCGTGCTGATCACGCCGGGATCGGTGTTCTCGGCCACGGACGGCCAGCTCGATCGGGTACGTGTGTCGTTCGCCGCCGGCCCGGATGCCGTGTTGGAGGGCGTGCAGCGGTTGGCTTCCGTGTGGCGGGGCCGGCGGCGACTGCGCTGAGCCCTCAGTGGCGCGGCTTCCTGATGACGGGCGAGGACTGCACACACGCCGCGACCGCCTGATGCGCCTTGTGTCCAGCCGGCAGCCCGCGGATGCACCGGGCGATGTCCGACGACCGCGCCGGGGCGGCGCCGTTGCCCAGCAGGGAGCCCAGCGCCAGGGCAGCCGCCAGCACGGGCACGATCGCCAGCGCCTGCACGACGGTTCTCATGGACCGGTTCTAGCCGAGGCGGTGTTTCCGGAACGTTTCGCCGGTTCGGAAACATTCTGGAAAGGTGGTGCGGGATACCCTCGCGCGGGAGGCGAGATGCGAGTGCTGGTGGTCGAGGACGAGCGGGTGCTCGCCGACCTGGTGGCGTCCGGGCTGCGCGCGGCCGCGATGGCGGTGGACGTCTGCTATGACGGCCTGGCTGCCCAGGTACGCCTCGGCGTCCACGACTACGACGTGGTGGTGCTGGACCGGGACCTGCCCGGTGTGCACGGCGACGTGCTGTGCGGCGAGCTGGTCGCACGGGGCTCCCGGACCAGGGTGCTGATGCTCACCGCGTCGTCTACTTTGGATGATCGGGTGGACGGCCTCGAGCTCGGCGCGGACGACTATCTCACCAAGCCGTTCGAGTACCCCGAGCTGCTGGCCCGAGTACGGGCGCTGGGCCGGCGGTCGCCGGTGGCGCTGCCGCCGGTGCTGCACGCTGCGGACCTGGTGCTGGATCCGGCCAACCATGCCGTCACGCGAGGCGGCCGGCGGATTCGCTTGACGCCCAAGGAGTTCGCCGTGCTCGAGGTGCTGATGCGGGCCGGCGGCACCGTGGTCAGCACCGAGCAGCTGCTGGCTCAGGCCTGGGACGAGCATGCCGACCTGTTCACCAACGCGGTTCGGGTGGCGATGTCCAAGCTGCGGGCCAAACTCGGCGACCCGCCGCCGATCGAGACCGTGCCCGGTGTCGGGTACCGGGTCGTCCCGTGCGGCTGACCGTCCGAACCAGACTGACCGCCCTGTACGGGCTGCTGGTGTTCGCCGCGGGCCTGGTGCTGATGGTCGTGGTGTACCTGTTGCTGGGCAACAACCTGGTGTCTCAGCTGTCCTCGGCGGTCGGCGCGGAGGGGGTCGTCTTCGGCGATGGCGTGCCGGTCGAGACCGAGCCCTACGACGTGACGGTGACGCCGGCCCAGATCGCCGAGGTCTCCAGTCAGACCGTGCTGGACAAGCTGCTGGTGGTGTCGGCGGTGTCGCTGCCGGTGCTGGCCGTGCTGGCGATCGCCGTCGGCTGGTGGGTCTCCGGGCGGGTGCTCGCCCCGCTGCACCGGATCAGCGCCACCGCGCGGCGGCTGTCCTCGGACAACCTGCACGAGCGCATCGCGTTGGCCGGCCCGGCCGACGAACTGACCGAGCTGGCCAGCACCTTCGACGACATGCTGGCCCGGCTGGAGGCGGCGTTCGAGAGCCAGCGCCGGTTCATCGCCAACGCCTCGCACGAGCTGCGCACGCCGCTGGCCATCCAGCGGGCGGCGGTGCAGATCGGCCTGGCCGACGCCGATCCGGACGTGGTGCAGAAGTTGCTGGACGCGAACCGGCGCAGCGAACGGCTGATCGACGGGCTGTTGTTGTTGGCCCGCAGCGATCGTGGACTGGAGCACCGGGAGCCGGTCGCGCTGCACGCCCTGGTCGAGGAGCAGCTGGGCGAGCAGACCGAGGCGATCCAGCGCCGCCGGCTCACGGTGACCGAGCAGTTGGTGCCGTGCGAGGTGCTCGGGGATTCCATGCTGCTGCGGCAACTGGTCGGCAATCTCATCGGCAATGCCGTGCGGCACAACGTGGACGGCGGTGAACTGCGGGTGCGCACCGATCCCGCGCGTGGGCTGGTCGTGTCCAATTCGGGGCCGGTGGTGGATCCCGACCAGGTGGCCGAGCTGTTCGAGCCGTTCCGGCGCGGCGGCGGTCGGACCAGCGACGAGGGCACCGGACTGGGTCTTTCCATTGTGCAGTCCATCGTGCGGGCCCACGGCGGCCGGGTGCACGCCAAGGCCCGCCGCGACGGCGGCCTCACCGTCCGGGTCGAGTTCACCTGAGCTTCACTCAGATACTTCTCAGTCGCTGGAAACATCGTGGAAAGGCGTTGCCGCATAGCGTTTCTCTTGTCGATCCGACAACGAGAAGGAGTTTCCCATGGCAGCGAACTGCATTCCCACCGTTCCGGTCGTGGCGGCGCCGGTCACCACGATCCCGGGTCTGCCGTGCGGCCCCGGCTGGGCGACCGTGGTGCTGGGCCGGCCGGCCCAGGGCGTGATCTTCGTGCCGGCGCGCCGCCGCTGAGCCGGATCCGGTGACGGTGGGGCCGGTGTCCGTCGGGGGACCGGCCCCACCACCATGAAGGAGGGTGTCGTGCTGGCACCGGCACGGGTGGTCTTCGCCCGGTTCTGGCCGTTGGCCCGGTCCAACCGCCGGCTGCTCGGCGCCGCCGCGCTGCTGCTGGTGGCGGCAGCCGGCTGTGACACGACGGCCATCTGGCTGTTCTCCGGCATCACCGACACCGTGCTGAAGAACGGGGATCTGGCCGCGTTCTGGCGGCCGGCGGCGGTGTGGGCCGGCGTGGCGCTGCTGTCCGGCGTGGTCGGCTCCGTCGGCCAGTACCTGACCGCGCTGGCCGGCGAGCGGTTCCTGCTTTCCTTGCGTGACAAGGTGTTTGCCCATCTGCGGACGTTGTCGCCGGACTTCTTCGCCAAGCGGCAGCGCGGCGACCTGGTCGCCCGTCTGACCAGTGACGTCGAGTCGGTGGAGGCGCTGGTCGGCTCCGGCGTCGTGCAGACGTTCACCTCGCTGGTCAGCGTGGTGTTCTTCGCGGCGGCCGCGGTGCTGCTGAGCTGGGAGCTGGCCCTCGCGGCAGTCGCGGTGATCCCGGGTTTCGTGCTGCTCGCCCGCTGGTTCGCCCGCCGGGTGACGAAGCTGGCCCAGGTCGAACGGGCCCGGCACGGCCTGCTCACGGGCGTGATCGAGGAGGACCTGGCCAACATGGCGCTGGTCCAGGTACACGGCCGGCCCGGACGGGTCGGCGAGCTCGGCCTCGGCTGGATGCGCAGCAAGCTCGCGCTGGCCCGGTTCGGCGCGCTGTACCCGGCCATGGTGTACGTGATGGAGACGGTGAGCGTGCTGGCGGTGATCGGTTTCGGCGCGTGGGAGATCGCCCAGCACCGGCTCACGATTGGCGGTCTTTTCGCGTTCGCCGCCTTCCTCGGCTACCTGTATCCGCCGATCCGGGCGCTCGGCCAACTGTCGCTGACCGTCGCGCAGGCCACCAGCGGTTCGGCGCGCCTGCTGGAGCTGCTGGACGCCGAGCCGACCGTCCGCGACGAGCCGACCGCGGTCGATCCGGGTCGCGCGAAGGGCCTGGTTTCCTTCCACGACGTGGGTTTCCGCTATCCCGACACGGACGAGCCGGTGCTCGACGGCTTCCGGCTGATCGTGCGGCCCGGTGAACTGGTGGCCGTGACCGGGGAGAGCGGCGCCGGCAAATCCACGGTGGCCAGGCTGCTGCTGCGGTTCTACGACACGTCCGAGGGCACCGTGCGGCTGGACGGCGTGGACGTCCGGACGCTGCCGCTGGCCGCGCTCCGTCGAGACATATCGCTGCTCAGCCAGGAGACGTTGATGTTCCACGGCACCATCGCGGACAACATCGCCTACGGCCGGCCGGACGCCACCCGCGACGAGATCGTCGCGGCGGCGAGGGCCGCCGATGCCGAGGATTTCGTGCAGAGCCTGCCCGACGGCTACGACACGCTCGTCGGCGACCGCGGGTATCGCCTGTCCGGCGGACAGCGGCAGCGCATCGCCATTGCTCGGGCGCTGCTGGCCGACGCACCGGTGCTCGTGCTGGACGAGCCGACGTCGAGCCTGGACGGGCCGGCGGCGCGGCGCGTGATCGAGCCGCTGCGGCGGCTGGCCGGCGGCCGCAGCACCATCCTGATCACCCACGACCCGCGGTTGGTGGCGTTGGCGGACAGGGTCGTCCACCTGCCGGACCGACTTTCCTTCCCCGTCACGCACTGAGGACTGCTCGCCCGGCCGGCCGGCGTTATGTTGGCCGGCATGACCCCCAGGTTCCTCCTCCGCGCGGTGGTGGCCGCCGCCGTCGCGCTCGCCGTGCTGCCGGGTGTGGCCGAGGCATCCTCACCCGGCCGCACGCCGGTCGTGCTGTTCCCGGCCTTCCACCTGACCAAGCTCCAGGTGACGGTGCGGAACCAGACCACCGACCCGAACTGCCCACGCTCGGGCGGCTTCCAGGACTGGTTCCAGAACGACCAGCCCAGCGCGTTCAGCCAGGTGTGCCAGGACGAGCTGGAAACCCTGCGCTACGACGACAATCCGGCCAAGCCGATGCCGCTGCGCTTCGCCGAGCAGCAGGGCGTGCGGGTCAACGTGATCGACTACGGCCGGACCGAGAGCGCGCCGTTCTACGAGCCGCTGTACAAGACCCTGGAATCGGCCGGCTACACCCGGAACCGGGACATCCGGGTGGCCGGCTACGACGCCCGGCTCACGCCCGACCAGGGCGGCTTTCTCGCCCGGGCCAAGGCGCTGGTCGAGCAGACGTACCACCAGAACGGCAACCGGCCGGTGCAGCTGATCGGCCATTCCAACGGGCCGATCTACATCCAGTACCTGCTGACCCACACCAGCAAGGCCTGGCGTGACACCTACATCCACGGCTTCACCCCGTTGGCCGGCAACTTCCCGGGCCAGGGGCTGCTCTACTCCGTGTTGTTCACCGGATTGAACGTGCCGGACTTCGGTTATCCGAAGACGATCGAGAACGCGGTCAGCAGCGCCCAGCTGTACCTCACCGCGCCGTCGACCTATCTGAGCGCCTCCGACCCGACGATCTTCGGTGACCGGGAGACGGTCATCAAGGACAATTCAACCGGGAAGAGCTACACCCCGCGGGACTGGCCGCAGCTGCTGCGCGATGCCGGGTTGACCACGGAAGCCGAGATCGCCCGGTACTACATCGGTTTTGTCCGGTTCAGCACGCCGAAATATTTCCCGGATGTGGACGTGACCGCCGAAAAGGGTTCCGGTCTGCCGACCATTGTCGGCGCGGCGCTGCCGAACCTGAAGATCGGCCAGCTGGTCGACCAGAGTCAGTTCATCACGATGAGCGGCGACAGCAATCAGGAGGACATCACCAACAACGCCAACCGGGTGTGGGCGGCGATGAAGTGCCACAGCTACGTGCTCAACGACAACCCAGGTGTCGACCACTTCTCATTGCCGGGCAACCCGAACGTGCTGGCCCGGCTGCTGGACACGCTCAAGGCGCCGCGGAGGCACTGCTAAACGCCGTAGGTTTTGACGGCGATCGTCTTCCATTCCTGGAGCAGTTGATCGCGGCGGACCGGATCGCCGCCGAGCATGGCGTCCAGGGCGAGGCCCCGGATCAGGTTCACCGTCAGCCACAGCGGCACGTCGGGCTGGTCCAGGGTCACGCCATCGCCCAGCATCTCCCGGAACAGCTCCGAGGTCCGGCGGGCCAGGCCCTTGTCGATCGGGTGCATCGCCGCCCGCAGCTCGGGGTCGGTGCGGGCGGCCACCCACAGCTCCATCACGGCGGTGGACAGCGAGCCCGAATAGCCCTGCCAGAGCATGTCGATGCCCATGGCCACCCGGTCCGGGCCGGGCAGTGACGACGGCGGGTGCTCGCTCATGCTGGCCAGCAGCTTGCTGACCAGGTGCTCGATGGCATCGGCCATCAGCTCGGCCTTGGTGGCGAAATGGTGCTGCTGGGCGCCCCGCGACACGCCGGCCCGCCGGCAGATCTCGTTGGTCGAGGTCTTGGCGTAGCCCAGCTCGACCAGGCAGTCGACGGTGGCGTCCAGCAGCAGCTCACGCGTGCGTTCGGTGCGCTCCTGCTGGGTCAGCCGTGGCCTGGTCACCCGGCCGATGCTAGCGAGGTCTTCACAAACAATCCAGGCTGCCGGTAAGTTTACCGGCAGGCCTGATTGTTTCTGTGACGGAGGTCGCCCGTGGCCAAGCACCGCTCGTCCTGGATGACCGAGGACCTCGACCAGCTGCGTTCGCTGGCCCGGGACGTGTTCGCCAAGGAGCTGACGCCGCACCAGGAGCGCTTCGCCGAGCAGCATGAGGTCGACCGGGACCTGTGGCGGCGGTTCGGCGAGCTCGGGCTGGTCTGCATCAGCATCCCCGAGGAGTACGGCGGCGGTGGCGGCACGTTCGCGCACGAGGCCGTGCTGATCGAGGAGCAGGCGCGGGCGCTGGATAGCTCATGGGGCAACAGCGTGCACAGCGGCATCGTCGCCCACTACCTGCGGAATTACGGCTCCGAGGAGCAGAAACGGCGCTGGCTGCCCCGCCTGGCCAGCGGCGATCTCGTCGCGGCGATCGCCATGAGCGAGCCCGGCGCCGGCTCCGACCTCCAGGCCGTGCGGACCAGGGCGGTGCGCAACGGCGACGAGTACGTGATCAACGGGGCCAAGACCTTCATCACCAACGGAGCCCAGGCCGAGCTGATCATCGTCGTCGCCAAGACCGACGCCGACCAGGGCGCGCACGGCATCTCCCTGATCGTCGTGGAGACGGCCGAGGTCGAGGGCTTCCGGCGCGGGCGGGTGCTGGACAAGCTGGGGCTGGAGGGCCAGGACACCTCCGAGCTGTTCTTCGACGACGTGCGGGTGCCGGTCGGCAATCTGCTGGGGGAGCAGGAGGGGCAGGGCTTCGTCCAGCTCATGCAGCAGCTGCCGCAGGAACGGCTGCTCATCGCCGTGGCCGCGGTCGCCGGCATGGAGACGGCACTGGAACTGACCCTTGACTACGTCAAGCAGCGGCAGGCCTTCGGCCGTGAGCTGATCAAGTTCCAGAACACCAAGTTCGAGCTGGCCGAGTGCGCCACCGAGGTCGCCGTCGCGCGGGCCTTCCTCGACCAGTGCATCGAGCAGCACGTCGAGGGCCGGCTGGACGTGCCGACCGCCGCGATGGCCAAGATGTGGACCACCGAGCGGCTCTGCCGGGTGGCCGACCGCTGTCTCCAGCTGTTCGGCGGCTACGGCTATATGAAGGAGTACCCGATCGCGCGGATCTGGGCCGACGCCCGCGTGCAGAAGATCTACGGCGGCACCAACGAGATCATGAAGGAAATCATCGGGCGGTCCCTATGAACGGGCCGCTGACTGGACTTCGTGTGATCGAACTCGCCGGTCTGGCACCGGCTCCGTTCGGCTGCATGGTGTTGGCCGACATGGGGGCGGACGTCATCCGCATCGACCGGCCCGGCGCGCCGCCGCCCGTGCCCAACGACCCGCTGACCCGCGGCCGCCGTTCCGTGTCCCTCGACCTGAAGAAGCCGGCGGCGATCGAGGCGGTGCTCCGACTGGTCGAACGCAGCGACGTCCTGGTGGAGGGATTTCGGCCCGGCGTAACGGAAAGGCTCGGCATCGGGCCGGCGGACTGCCAGGCCCGCAACCCCCGGTTGATCTACGCGCGGATGACCGGGTGGGGCCAGTCCGGGCCGCTGGCCGACACCGCCGGGCACGACATCGACTACATCGCCATCGCCGGTGCGCTGGAACCCATTGGGCAGAACGGGGGTCGGCCGGTTCCGCCGTTGAACCTGATCGGCGACTTCGCCGGCGGCGGCCTGCTGATGGCCACCGGCATCCTGGCCGCGCTGCATGAACGCTCACAATCCGGTCTGGGCCAGGTCATCGACGCCGCCATGGTCGACGGGGCCGCCATGCTCTCGACCTTCGTCTACGGGCTCAAGGGCAACGGGGCCCTTTCCCAGCCCCGCGGCGGAAACCTGCTCGACGGCGGCGCGCCGTACTACGACACCTACGTCACCGCCGACGACAAGTTCGTGGCCATCGGCGCTCTCGAGGAGAAGTTCTACGCCGAACTGGTGACGCTGCTGGAGCTCGACCCGGCGCTGTTGCCTTCGAACCGGCACGATCCGGCCAACTGGCCTGAGCTCCGCTCACAGATCGCCGCTGCCGTGCGCCGACGCACCCGTGACGAATGGGCCGCGCTGTCGGTTGGCAGCGACGCCTGCCTGGCCCCGATCCTGGCCCCCGACGAGGCACCGCAGCATCCGCACAACAAGGCCCGGGAGTCGTTCGTCGAGCTGGCCGGCATCGTGCAGCCCGCGCCGGCCCCGAGATTCGGCCGCACGCCGTCGGCAACACCCGGCCCGCCGGCGTTCTCCGGCGAGCACACCGCCGAAGTGTTGTCGGAACTCGGTTACACCGATGAGGATATCGCCACCCTCGGCTGAACACCCCTCTTCTGCCACATGCGCTTCCTATGTGGCACCAGGGCGCAAGTAGGAAGCGCATGTGGCAGAAGGGGGTGCGGGGGTTGCTACGCTCAGCTGGGGGCTGGCCGGTGACGGCTCAGGTGAGCTGAGGCAGCACGTCCTTGCTCAGCCGCTCCATCTGCTCCAGCTCGTCGAACATCGGGTTGAGCAGGATCATCTCCGCGCCGGCGTCCTTGACCTCCCGCAGCCCGCGCACGACGTCGTCGGGCGTGCCGTGGACGGCCACCGAGGTCAGGTCGCCGAGCGGGAAACCGGCGTACAGGGCCCCGAGGGCCTCGCCGATACGGGTTTTCGCGCGGGCGGCGTCGTCGTCGACCGCCAGGTAGACCCGCTTGGCGATCTGGAAGTCGGGTCGCCCGTACTCCTGCATCGCCGCGCGGGCGATCGGCACCAGCTCGGTGAACTTGGCCGTGGTGGACGACCCCGCGCCGATGAAGCCGTTGCCCAGCCGCACGGCCCGGCGCACGGCGTTGGGGTGGTTGGCCCCGAACCACACCGGCGGGTGCGGGCGCTGGACCGGCTTCGGCTCCATGGGCGCGTCCTTGAGCTGCCAGAACTGGCCGTCGAAGGTCACCGAAGGTTCGGTCCACAGCCGTTTCATCAGGTCGAGGCCCTCGGTGAAGCGGGTGACCAGGTGCTCGGGGCTCGAGTCGAAGGCCGCGAACGGCCGGAACTTGCCGCCCGTGCCCACACCGACGTCGATGCGGCCGCCGCTGAGCTGGTCCAGCGAGGTGATGCTCTTGGCCAGGTGCACCGGGTTGCGCAGCGGCGTCACGAACACCGCGCAACCAAGGCGGATGCGCTCCGTGCAGGCAGCGGCGTAGGCCAGCAGCTCGAGCGGGCTGATCACCGGCTTGCTGCCGATGATCTGCTCCTGCGTCCAGGCCCCGTCGAAGCCGAGCTCCTCGGCTCGGACCAGGAACCGGCGCACCTCGCGCGGGTCGACGGCGAACTGCGGGATGGCGACGGAGAAGCGCATTGCCCTAACCATTCGACACCGTCCTCTCGACGGGCTGTCCGCCGAGCCGCACCGCCCGGCTTTCCCCCAGTTCTACCGGCTGGCCGCAGTGCTCGCACACGACCTTGGCGTGCAGTTCGTGACCGCAGCTGTGCTCCCACACCGTCGGCGGCGGGCCTTGCGTGATGTGCCGGTCGCCCCAGTCCATCAGCGTCAGCAGCACCGTGTGCAGCTGCTTCGCCGCGTCCGTCGGGTGGTACTCGTAGCGCGGTGGGTGCTGTTCGTACTGCCGCCGCTCCAGCAGGCCCGCCGCTTCCAGCTTGCGCAGCCGGGTCGCCAGGATGTCCCGGCTCGCCCCCGTTTGCTGCACGATCTGGTCGAACCGCCGCTGCCCCAGCAGCACCTCGCGCAGCGCCAGCAGCGTCCACCGCTCGCCCAGCACCTCAAGCGCATTGGCAATGGAACAGTCCCGAGCCATAGCTCGAAGTCTACGCCGTCAGTCCGATTTTCCAACTGATAGGCCTGGCCGCGCTCCTTGCTTCGCCGCCACGCCGAAGATCGCTCGGCCGCGCCCCTGCTTCGCACGGTTGCTGGATTTTTCGAGGTCCGCCACCAGACGCGCCCCACCACCCGAGCCCGATGCGGGCCTCGAAAAATCCAGCAAGGGCGAGGCGGGGGTCACGAGCGGCCGAGCCGCGCCGCCGGAGGCGGCGCCATTAAACAGGGCGAGACCCCCGTCCCAGAGGGGGAGGTGGACGGGGGTCTCGCTAAACCCGCTACCGGGGGAGGAGTAGCGGGGTGTCTGTGGTTGTGGGCGCCGCGTTCCGGTCACATCGTTCGAGCAAGATCGTTGTTACTAGAACCGCACCGATTACGACTCTACGTTACTTGGTCGCCGGCTGAAAGCCCAACCGCCGAAAGTGTTGCGACTTGTTGCCCACGCCCACGTTCTGACCAGGCGATTCCGTCGGCGCATGAGTCACGTTTCGCTCGGATGGCTGTTGAAAGTGAACGTGAGTCGGACCCTCATGCCGGCACCTTGCTGCCCGTGTTGTCACGCTGTCGGGGGAGTGCCCGTTCCTGTTCGGCGGTGACGACCCCGTTCCAGGCCAACATCGCCCGCGCGGCCAGGCGTCCCGGCGTCGCGTCCACCGGCAGTCGCGCCAGCAGCTGTCCGGCGACCGGCTCGCCGTCGGCGTCACGCAGCGGGAAGTGGTGCGGATCGGGCAGCATCTCCTCGAACACCAGGCCGGATTCCGGGTCGTCGGCGAGGAGTTTGTCCAGTGCCCGCACCGCGGACAGGCAGTCGAGGTCGACCGGCCGCGGCTGGTGGCCGCCCTGCGAGCGGGCGAACACCCAGCGTGGGATGCCGGTGCCGATGCGCAGCGCGGCAATGGTTCGGATCCGTTCGGTCGGCGCGAGATCGGCCGCCGGCAGCTGCTCGCGGGCGATCCGCCACTGGGCCCCGGACAGCACCAGCCCACCGGCGAGAACCAAGCGTGGCAATCGATTGCGGCCGGGCAGCGCGGCCAGGGGGTTGCCCAGCGCCACCGGTCCGGCCAGGCGTCGCACCGGCGACGCGGCGGTCAGAAGTGTCACGAGTAAGCCCCACGGGGCGAGGGGTGCTCGGGCCGAGTGGTACATCGGCCACAGGGCAAGGCCGTCGGGCCCGTCGGCGTCCTCGGCCACGATCCGGTCGCCCACCCGCCGCACGGTGATCCGGTCCAGCGCCAGGTAGCGGCCGCCAGCCGGTTGGTAGGCGGACGAATCGGCGTCGCCGGTCCACATCGGACAATAGCGCGGCCGGCGCACCGCCCCGGCGGCCTGGGCGTCCTGCGGCGGCACCAGGATCTCCACGGTCTCGGCCCCACAGCGCCGGCCAAGTTCGTCCAGAAACGCGCGATAGGCGGTCACGTGGGGAAGTTCGCCGTGCAGATGTCGAAGCGCTTCGACGAACCGGGCATCCACCACACCGGCCGGCGCGGCACCTTCCAGCACTGCCCCGTGACCGCCGCCGACGCCGATCGGCCGCACCAGGCAGTCCACCGGCCAGGCCGGGATGGTCGCCGGTGGCGCGCCGATCGCGTCCAACTGTTGCGGCGTCAACAGAACCTGGTCCGCGTCGGTGTCGAGCAGCGCCAGCAGGCGGCCGTACGGGCTGTCCACATCGGACGGTGCCGCCGGCCAGCCGGGCCGCTGCCGCGGCAGGCCGCTGTCCCAGTCGTGCAGCGCCGGCTCGCGGGAGTCCTCGTGCTTGCCCAGGAACTCGGCCAGCACCTCGGTCACCGGCCGCGGCTGCGGGCCGACCAACGCCAGGATGGGGTGTTCCGGCGCGGGCCCGGCGGCGTCGGCCAGAATCGCGCCGACGCGGCCGGCCTGGCCCAGCAGGGTCTGGAGCCGTGACGCGGCCTCGGTGGGCATCGTGCCGCCGGCTTTGCGGTACACGTCGACGAAGCCGGGCTTGGGCGGCGCGGCGGCCGTCGGCCCCCAGCCGGTCAGCTCGCTCGACGGCGGCGCGGATACCACCAACACGCCCAGTCCGGCCAAGTGGCGCAGGTAGTTGCGCAACACGTCCGGTGCGTCGGGGGACAGCCGCATGACGAGCTCGTCCGCCTCGAACGCGCCGGTCGACAGCGCGCGCCGGATCGAGTCCAGCGCGGGCGTGCGGCGGACCTTCACGCGGCGCATGGTGCCGCTGTCGACGGGATCCACCACCCAGCAACACAAGTGATCGCCCTCGACCCAGTTCAGTCCCGTGAGGCTCACGGTCGCGCCGATGAGGTCCGGCAGCGCGCGGTCGCCCCGCGTCGCGGCCACGCGATTGGCCGCTGACTCGCCGACGGTCGTCCACGCGCCGGCCCGACGGCCGACGCCGAGCAGCGCCACGTGCCCGAGCCAGTCCCGCGGCGTCGGCTTGGCCGCGCCGCGCGCGAGCACGCGAAGCAGATAGTCCGACCGGTGTCGCAAGCGTTTGCTGTCCCAGGTCTCGCCGAACGACAGCCGCCGCCGGATGTCGTCGACCATGCCCGGCGCGGCCTCGGTGACCGCCCGCATGGCGAACTCCGAGGAGTTCACCAGCCGCCAGGGCAGATCGGAAAGACGCTCACGTTCCGTGGCGAGAGCCTTCTCGGCCTCGACCAGCCGCCCGACCATCGCCGTCGACCAGTCGCCGGCGTGCGTGAGATCGTCGGCCAGCTCCGGCGACAGCCCCACGACCGAGGCGGCGACGCGGTAGCAGTCCTCCTCGGGCACGGGCTCGCCGCGGTGCAGCAGCCGCCGCAGCGCCAGCAGCTCGGCCCGCTCCTCGGGCTCCAGGTACGGGTGCGGCACCAGCTCCGCGCCCAGCCGCCCGGCCAGCGTGTCGGCGAACCGGGCATACGAGGTTTGCTCGCATTCTCGCTCGCGGAGGAAGGTGAACAGCTCCGGGTTGCCGACTGCGGTCCACAGCCGGGCCGGCAGGCCGGCGACGCGCAGCAGGCCGCCGGCGCCGATGGTCAACGCGTCATCCGGCACGGCGACCGACCAGTGCGTCCAGGATGCGGGCCTGTCGCGCCGGACCGAGCTTGGCTCGGTTCCAGTGCTGCACCACGTGGTACGCCGCCGCCTCGCGCGGCCCGACCCGGGCCTGGTCGGTGGCGAAGTACTCGGCCCGCCACCGGTCCAGCACCGGCGTCACCCGTTCCTCGTGCCGGGCCAACAGCTCCCGGGTCGGCTCGGGCAGCCGGGACAGCAGGTCCTCGTCGCCGGTCCACCAACCGACCAGCTCCTCGGTGGGCATCCCGGCCTCGCCGCCGGTGATCTCCCGTACCCGGGCCCACACGTCACGGTCCTCCCAGCCGGTGATCTGGAGGCCGTCGAAGACCGCGCGCAGCATGCGCAACGACACCACCCAGGCCGGTGCGCTGTCGCTGAGGGACCCGAAGCCATCAGCACTGTGCAGACGAAGCCAGAACAGCGAATCCACGGTGAACAGCTGATAGGCGTGCCGCATCGAATCGGGGCCGCCGAACAGGTGCGCCTCCGGCTCGTACACGCCGGGCACCGCCTCGGCCACCAGACCGCGCCGCCGCCAGCGCGCCGCCAGCCGACGCACCTCGGCCCGTACCTGAGTGGCCCGACCCGGCGCGGCCGCGAACCGCACCCGCATGCCCGGCGATCCGTGCGTGAACAGGAAGTCGGTGATCTCGCCGTCGGCCAGCAGCTGCTCGACGTCGTCGCGCAGCGCCGGGTACAGCCCGGCGGCGATGCCGGCCAGGCCGACCTGCGTCCAGCGCGGCGCGCCCGCCGTGCGCAGCGCGTCCAGCCCGCCGGCCAGGAAGGTCAGCCGGGCCGCGACCAGCTCCTCGTCCCCGGCGGGGTCGAGGCAGTCGGCGATGAACTCGGCCAGCGGCACGCGGCGGCCGGCCACCGATACCATGGGTTCGATCGACCCCACCCGCACGTCACCTTTCTCGTCACCCCGTGATGACGGTAAGTGATGTGCGCTGGATGGGGCCGTTCCGTCAGTCGAAAGAGTAAACGGGTGCCCACTCCGAGGGTGACCCGTGTTCGGTCATGACTCCCGTTCGCGGCGGCGACGGCGCTGATCCCGCAGCCGCGCCGCCTGCTCGACGGTGACGCCGTTGGCCCGGTGCCCGGCCGCCTCATCCGGGCCGAGGCCCGCGCCCAGCCAGTCGGCGACCTCCTCGAACGGGATGCCGACCCGCCACCACTCGCGCAGCTCCGCCACCGGCCGCCGGCCGCCGCGGGCCAGCTCGCCGCCCTCGGCCGGGGACAGGCCCAGCTCGCGCCACCCCATCGCGTCCGCCGCGTCCACGCCCTGGCGGGCCCACTCCAGCGCCTGGTCGTCCAGCCACTGCCGCAGCAGGTACGAGCTCAGCACCGGGCCCGCCACGCCGGCCTCGCGCCAGCGCTGCACCACCTCGATGTCCGCCGGGTCGTCGGTGCCGTGCGTGCGCTGCGACCACGCCTGCTCCGGCGAGATGCCGCGGGACCGGAACTCCGCCGCCGCCCGCAGGCCGACGCCGAACTCGTGCCAGCGCACCGCGTCCGCCGGGCTGATGCCCGCGTCCCGCCAGCCCGGCACCGTGCTCGGCGTGACGCCCGCGATCGCCCACTGCGCCGCCGTCAGACCCGTGGTCACGCCGGCCGAGATCCAGGCCCGCGCGGTCGCCACCGTGAAGCCCCAGCGGCGCCAGACAGCCGCTTCTCCCCGAGCGAACCCCGCGTTCACCCAGGCGTTGAGGTCTTCCGGTTGCGGTTCCACAGCGGTCCCATCATCCCCCACGCATGGTCACGGGCTGTGCTGTTTGATCGTCCCTATCGCCGAAGTCGCAACGTTTTCAGCCGAATGGCAGGCTTTCGGTCCGGTGGCGAACCCGGAGATCTGCTGCTTGCCGCCCACGCTCACCTGGACCTTGCAGGTGGTGGGGCCCTTGATCTCCACCGCCGGGTAGCCGGCAATCTTGATCTTGTCCGGGATCTTCGACGGATCGGGCCAGTCGGTCGCCACCTCCAGGGTCACTGTCCGGTCCGTCTCGCCCGCGGTCAGGAAACAGGTCCCGATGCCCGGCCCGGTCGAGTGATCCACCGGCGGCCTGGTCAGGCCCAGATCCGACCGCTGGTCATCGGTCAGCAGCGAGCACGGCTTGGCCACGTAGGGCTTCAGGTCGAGATCGTCCAGTTTCACCGGGGCCGGGTTCGCGTCAGAAGTCGCCGAACAGCCGGCCAGTGCAAGGGCCGCTAGGCCGAACACCAGCGCCCGTCTCAACCCCGCCACACCGCCGCCTTCTTGCCGGTCGCCAGCTGCTCGCCGGTGAGCACCCGGATCCGCCACGGATCCAGCCTCAGCACCGAGAACGCCGGCGAGGAAGGGCCGTCCCAGCCCGGCACGCCGATGCCGCCGGGGTCGTAGCCCAGCGGCTCGGGGGCGTCGGCGAACAGCCGCCACACCCGCTCCTTGACCACCGCGTCCTGCTCCCAGGTCGCCCGGCACTCGGCCAGACAGGTGTCATGGTCCTGGGCCCAGTAGTTGCACGCCGTGTACGCGCTGTGTTCCAGGTGAGCCTTCTTCGGCCCGGTCTGCATGGTGGCGATCCAGCCGGTCAGGCGGGCCCCGTCCCACTCCCAGAACGGGTGCAGCACGCGCGAGCGGGGCCGGTTGGCGCCGTCCACGGTCGACACCGTGCACCACACGATCCGGTGAGCCATGGCCACGAATGCGGGTGCGATCTCACTGAGCGCAAGCATGTCGTCGAGTATCGCAGTTCACACCCCGCCCGTCCGGGCAGCGTGTGTCGAGGATGACAACGGATCACGTTATTCCGAGGTGACGTGGGGCACCCGGCCCAATAGAGTCGGTTGCCGTGGGCAACCAAGCAGGTGGGACGGCGATTTCCGACCGACATGCCGCGGACGTCGCGGCGTTGCGGGCGCAGTACGACGCGCTGCCGCCGGGCACACCGGTGCGGCTGCGCAAGCCGACCTCGAACCTGTTCCGGTTCCGTGACGCCAACGCCCATCCCGGGCTGGACGTCAGCCGGTTCAACCAGGTGCTGAGCGTCGACCCTTCGACGCGCACCGCCCAGGTCGGCGGCATGACCACGTACGAGGACCTGGCCGACGCGACCTTGCGGCACGGCCTGATGCCGCACGTGGTGCCGCAGCTGAAGACGATCACGCTCGGTGGCGCCGTCTCCGGCCTCGGTATCGAGTCCTCCTCCTTCCGCAACGGCCTGCCGCACGAGTCCGTGCGCGAGATGGAGATCCTCACCGGCGACGGCCGGGTCGTGGTCGCCCGGGCCGACAACGAGCACGCCGAGCTGTTCTCCGGCTTCCCCAACTCGTACGGCACGCTCGGCTACTCGCTGCGCCTGGAGATCGACCTCCAGCCGGTCAAGCCGTTCGTGCGGCTGCGGCACGTGCGTTTCGACAACGCCCACGACTGCGCCGCCGCGATCGCCCGCATCTGCGCCGAGCGCTCGTACGACGGCGAAGCCGTCGAATTCATCGACGGCACCGTGTTCAGCCGCGGCGCGATGTTCCTGACGCTGGGCGACTTCGTCGACACCGCCCCGTACACCAGCGACTACACCGGTCAGCAGATCTACTACAAGTCCATCCCGTTCAAGCAGACCGATTACCTGACCGTGCGGGACTATCTGTGGCGCTGGGACACCGACTGGTTCTGGTGCTCCAAGGCGCTGGGCGTGCAGGACCCGTTCGTGCGCCGGTTCGTGCCGCGCAAGTACCTGCGCTCCGACGTCTACCGCAAGATCGTCGCGTTGGACCGGCACTACGGCCTGAGCCGGCGCGTGGAGACCCTGCTGCACGGGTATCCCAGTGAGCCGGTGATCCAGGACATCGAGGTGCCGGTGGACCGGCTGCCCGAGTTCCTGGAGTTCTTCGACAAGGAGATCGGCATCAGCCCGGTGTGGCTGTGCCCGCTCCAGGTCACCGACGACCGGCCGTGGCCGCTGTACCCGCTCGACCCGAAGACGCTGTACGTCAACGTGGGGTTCTGGTCGGGCGTGCGGCTCGGGTTCGGCGACGAGGAGGGCGTCTACAACCGGCGCATCGAGCGGGTGGTCGCCGAGCTCGGCGGGCACAAGTCGCTGTACTCCGACTCGTACTACCCGCCGGAGGAGTTCTGGCGGTTCTACAACGGCGAGGCGTACCGGGCGGTGAAGCGGGACTACGACCCGGCGAACCGCCTGCCCGACCTGTATGACAAGTGTGTCCGAGGGCGCTAGCACCCGGGGGCGTGGATAGAGAGGGGTCGCGCATGCGGCTAGCGGAGCTGTTCAGCCGGACGCTCAAGGCGGACGGCCGGATCGAGTTCGTCGCCTACGACGGCAGCCGGTCCGGACCGGCCGACGCCGAGGTCCGCATCGAGATCAGGTCCCCGTTCGCGCTGTCGTACCTGGCATCCGCGCCCGGCGAGCTCGGTCTGGCGCGGGCGTACGTGACCGGGCACCTCGAGGTGGTCGGCGACCTGTACAAGACGTTCCACATGCTCGGCGACATCGAGCTGGGCAAGCTGGACGCCAAGACCACCATGGAGCTGGTGGCGCTGCTGGCCAAGCACCGGTTCTGGTGGCCGGTCAGCCCGCCGCCGTACGAGGCCCGGCAGAAGGGGTGGCGGCACTCCAAGAGCCGGGACGCGCAGGCCATCTCGCACCACTACGACGTGTCCAACCGGTTCTACGAGTGGGTGCTCGGGCCGTCCATGGCCTACACCTGCGCGGTGTACCCGACCGACGATGCCTCGCTGGAGACCGCCCAGTTCACCAAGTTCGACCTGGTGTCGCGCAAGCTCGGGCTGACCGAGGGCATGCGGCTGCTGGACGTCGGCTGCGGCTGGGGCGGCATGGTCATGCACGCCGCCGAGCACTACGGCGTCAAGGCCCTCGGTGTCACGCTGTCCCGTTCGCAGGCCGAGTGGGCGCAGAAGGCCATCGTCGAGCGGGGTCTGCAGGACCTGGCCGAGGTCCGGTTCATGGACTACCGCGACGTGCCCGAGAGCGGCTTCGACGCGATCAGCTCCATCGGCCTCACCGAGCACATCGGCGCGGCCAACCTGCCGTCGTACTTCTCTTCGCTGTACGACAAGCTGCGTACCGGCGGGCGGCTGCTCAACCACTGCATCACCCGGCCAAGCGATGACTTCCCGTTCAAGGCCGGCGGTTTCATCACCCGCTACATCTTCCCGGACGGCGAGCTCGAGGGCCCCGGCTACCTGATGTCGCGGATGAACGAGGCCGGCTTCGAGATCCGGCACTCGGAGAACATCCGGGAGCACTACGCCAAGACGCTCGGCGGCTGGTGCGCCAACCTGGACGCGCACTGGGACGAGGCCGTCGAGGAGGTCGGGCTGCCCAAGGCCCGCATCTGGCGCCTCTACCTGGCCGCATGCCAGTGGGGCTTCGACGCCAACAACATCCAGCTGCACCAGATTCTCGGCGTGAAGCTGGACGGCACCACCTCGCACATGCCCCTGCGCCCCAATTGGGAACCCCCGCAGGCGTGACAGGTTCCCCACATGCGCTTCCTATGTGGCATCAGATGCCACATAGGAAGCGCATGTGGCGTTGTGCTCCAGCGGCACGGGCGGCCGGATCGAGCCAATGATGTTTGCCGTCACGGCGAATACCGCCGACGGCACGGACCCGCGGCTACGGCCCGATCTGGTGCCGCGGAGCGGTCGCTGCCTGTCAGATCCGCCGCCCGCGCACGTCGGCGCGGTGACGGCCGCCCAGATCCCGCTGCTCGCCGATTAGCTCAACCCCTGGCACATGCGCTTCCTATGTGGCATCAGGACGCACATGGGAAGCGCATGTGGCGCCCAAGACAAGTACCCGGCCGAATGCGCGCGCCTAGATCAACTTCCCTGGGATCCCCCATAATTCAATTCTACTCGCCGAACCTGGCAGACCCGGTTTTCGTGATCTTGCCGAACCCCGCCCGACCCCTGTTCCCAGGTTGATCTGGTTGGATTGATTCGGGGGATGCTCATTTCGATCATGCCCCGAGGCCGGTCACCGCGTTTCGCGCCGTCTCGTCCACCCGCAGGCTGAACACGTCCGGCCGGGCGTAGTGGCCGACGGCGTCGAAGTCGAAGCGGGCGCGCGGCAGGTCGTCGAGGTCGAGCTCGGCGGTGAGGATGCCCTCGCAGTCCCGCAGCGGACCGGCCAGCACCTCGCCGAGCGGGGACACGATCACCGACCCGCCGTTGATCAGCACCGGCCCCATGTCGTGCCGGTGCAGCTCGGCGGGAACGCCCTCGCGGCGCAGGAACTGGTTGGCGCTCAACACGAAGCACCGACCCTCCAACGCGACGTGCCGCATGCTGGCCTGCCACTGGTCGCGATCATCAACGGTCGGCGCGCACCACAGGTCGACGCCCTTGGCGTACATGGTGGTGCGGAACAGCGGCATGTAGTTCTCCCAGCAGATCGCCGCGCCCAGCCTCGCCGCGCCGGTGTCGATCACGGGAAGGGTGGAGCCGTCGCCCTGCCCCCACAGGTAACGCTCGGCGGCGGTCGGCATCAGCTTGCGGTGCAGACCGAGATAGCCGGTCGGCCCGAAGAACAGCGCCACGCAGTACAGGGTCGCGCCGCGCCGTTCGACCGCGCCGACCACGGCGTGGCAGCGCAGGTCGCGGGTGACGGCAGCGAGCGCGTCGACCTCGGGGCCGGGGATCTCGATGGCCGCTTCGAGGTAGCGCCGGAACAGCTCACGGCCGGCGTCGGTGCGCCGGCCGACGGTGATGTCGAAGTCCAGGCCCTTGGGGTAACCGCCGAGGAACGCCTCCGGCAGCACCACCACCTCCGCCCGGGCCTCGCGGATGAGACTCTCGGCCCGGGATAACGCCCCGCGCGTGTCGAACAGCGGGGCGGCGGCCTGCACGACGGCGGCGGTCAACTTGGCCATGCCGCGACGCTACCTGCCGATCTACTCTCGGGGCCATGATCGATGTGCCGGAGGCCTTCGCCCGCTCGACGGCTGAGCGTGCGGGCGAGGCCGGTCGGGCTTGGCTCCGCGCACTGCCGAATATTGCCGCTGACCTGCTGCAACGCTGGTCATGCGTGCTCGACGGGCCGGTTCGCCATGGTGCCGTCGGGGTGGTGCTGCCGGTACGTCGGAACGGCTCATCGGCCGCGATCAAGGTGTCCTTTCCACACCCCGGCAACGTCGACCAGCCCGACGCCTTCGCCGCGTGGAATGGTCGCGGCGCGGTCCGTCTGTACGAGCGTGACGACGCCCGGTTCGCGATGCTGCTCGAACGGGCCGGGCCCGGTTCGCTCGCCGACGTCGCAGATAACGACAAGGCCGTTACTACGCTGGGCGAATTGTCGCGGCGGCTGGCCGTCCCCGCGCCGCCCGGGCTGCCGCGGATCCGGGACGAGGTCGCCGGCTGGGAGGCCGAGATCCTGGCCGCCTCGTCCCTGCCCCGACGCGTGGTTGATGCGGCCGTCGCCGCGCTGCGCGAACTCGATCATCCCGACACCGTGGTGCACGGCGATCTGCACGACGCCAACGTGTTGTCCTCGGACCGTGAACCCTGGCTGGCCATCGATCCCAAGGGGCTGGCCGGCGATCCGGCCTACGACGCCTTCACCGTGATCCACAGTCCCCGCCTGTTGCTCACATCCGGCCATCTGCGGGCGTTGGACATCTTCTGCGAGGCGGCGGAAATCGATCGCGAACGGGCGCGGCGCTGGGCGCTGGTGCGCACCGCCCGTGCCGTGCTGTTGGGGCACCGGCACGGTCCGAAATGGCTGGTCGACGCCGGTGAACGTCTCGTGGGGACGCTGCTCGACTGACCGCGCGGCGGGCGCACCCTACCCCGTGTGAGCAGTTCTCGCGCGACTTGCACGAAGCCCCTTGCCATTGATGGTCTAGACCTCGGATACTCGCTGGGACCGCCGCCACGGATCAATCATGAGGGAGCATCGGAACTTGATCTGAGAGGTGATCGACTGTGACGCCTTCCCTGCGGCGCTCACGTCCACTGCGGGCCCGCGCCGGCCTCGCCGTCCTGTTCACGGTGGCGCTCGCGTTATCGGGTAACGCTTCGGTTGTCGCGCAACCATTAGACGCTTCGTTCACCGACGACTTCGACGGGCCCGCTGGGGCAGGCGTCGACACCGGCAAGTGGCACTTCGAGACCGGCGACAACGTCAACAACCACGAACGCGAGTGGTACACGTCCGGCACCGACAACGCCGCGCTGGACGGACAGGGCCACCTGGTCATCACCGCCAAAAAGGAAAATCCGGGCAACTACCAGTGCTGGTACGGGTCGTGTGAGTACACCTCGGCCCGGCTGTCGACGGCGGGCCAGTTCACCCAGGCCTACGGGCACGTCGAGACCCGCATGAAGATCCCGCGCGGCCAGGGCATGTGGCCGGCGTTCTGGATGCTCGGCGACAACATCGGCGAGCCGAACGTCGGCTGGCCGCAGTGCGGCGAGATCGACATCATGGAGAACGTCGGCAACGAGCCGAACACCGTGCACGGCACCATCCACGGCCCCGGCTACTCCGGCTCGGCCGGCGTCGGCGCGGCCTACAACGGCCCGGTGTTCGCCGACGACTTCCACACCTACGCGATCGACTGGTCGCCCAACCAGATCCAGTGGTCGGTCGACGGCAACGTCTACGAGACCCGCACCCCGGCCGACATCAGCGGCAACCAGTGGGTGTTCGACCATCCCTTCTACATCATTCTCAACCTGGCCGTCGGCGGCTACTGGCCCGGCGACCCGGACGGCAGCACGTCCTTCCCGCAGCAGCTCGTCGTCGACTACGTGCACGTGACGACCGGCTGACTTCCCCCGAACCGCGCCGCCGCCCCCTGCCCGGCGGCGGAGCCTTGATCCCTGCACACCTGGAGAAAACCCATGCCCTGCACGCGATCCCTGCTCACCAGCGCGCTGGCGCTGGGGCTGGTCGGCCTCGCCGCGCCGGCCGCCCACGCCGCGCCACACACGCTGCCCGCGCACTTCGCCGCGCCGTACCTGGAGCTGTCCGACTCCAGCGCCGGCCTCATGGCCGAGGACATGCAGTCCAGCGGCGTCAGCCATTACACGTTGGCGTTCCTGATACCGCAGAACGGCTGCACCCCGCAGTGGGAGGCCGGCGGCACGCCGGTCGGGGCGTATGCCTCGGAGATCAAGGATCTCCAGTCCAAGGGCGGCGACGTGATCATCTCCTTCGGTGGCGCGCAGGGTGGCGAGCTGGCCCAGACCTGCACCTCCGTCGAGGACCTGACCGCCGCCTACGCCAACGTGGTCAAGACGTACGGCGTGAACCGGCTGGACTTCGACATCGAGGGCGACGTGCTCGGCGACTCCGCGGCCAACGAGCGTCGCAACCAGGCGCTGGCCGCCTTGCAGCAACAGAACCCGGAAGTACAGGTGGATTACACCCTCGCGGTAGCGCCGGATGGTTTGCCCGGCACTGAGATGGGCGTGCTTCAGGACGCCAAAGCCAAGGGTGTCAACGTTTCCACGGTTGACATCATGGCCATGGACTTCGGCGACGGCGAGAACGCCCTGAACGACGCATTGTCGGCGGCCAAGGCCACCAGTGCCCAACTTGCTGGCCTGTACGGGATTTCCGGTGACGAGGCGTACGGGCGGCTCGGTGTCACGCCCATCGCCGGCAAGAACGACGACAACGAGACCTTCAGCCAGGACGACGCCTCGAAGCTGGCCGACTTCGCCAAGTCCAACGGTGTGCAGCTGCTGGCCTTCTGGGAGGTCGCCAGCTATGACAAGGCCACCGGCTACGCGTATTCGAAGATCTTCAACCAGATCGGTGGTGGTGCCGCGTGAAGCGCCTGGTTCCCGTCCTCGCCGCTGTCGGGCTGGTTTTCGCGGCCGCGCCCGCCCAGGCCGTGACCGCCGACCAGTTCGTCCCGTACGTCGACATGACCAACCCCGGCATGTTGGACACCGCCGTCAGCCAGCACGGCGTCAAGGCGTTCACCGCCGCGTTCGTCATCGGCTCCGGGTGCGACCAGATCTGGGGCGACACCCTGCCCGTCGGCAACGATCCCGCCACCGACGGCGCCATCAGCAAGGCCAAGGCCGCCGGGGCGTCGGTGATCATCTCCTCCGGCGGCGCCGCCGGCGAGCCGCTGGCCTGGACCTGCACCGACCAAGGGAAGATCGACGATGGCTACCAGAAGATCATCAGCAGCTACGGCGTGACGTCGCTCGACTTCGACATCGAGGGCGCCGCCATCGCCGACGCCGCCGCGGCGGCTCGTCAGATGACGGCGATCTCGCACCTCAAGGCCGGCAACCCCGGACTCACCTTCTCGCTCACCCTGCCCGTGCTGCCCAGCGGTCTCACTGGCGACGGCGTCAACCTGATCAAGGCCGCGCACCAGGCCGGGGTGAAGGTCGACAACGTGAATCTGATGACCATGGACTACTACGCCGGCAACCAGGACATGGGCCAGGCCGCCATCCAGGCCACCCAGCACACCCTGGCCCAGCTCCAGTCCGTCGATTCCGGCTACGGGTACGGGAATGTGGGCATCACGCCCATGATCGGCACCAACGACGACAACTCCACGTTCTCGTTGGACAACGCCCGCACCGTGAAGTCGTGGGCCGACTCCAACGGCATCGGCCGACTGGCCTTCTGGTCGATCAACCGCGACCAGTCCTGCTCGGCCTTCTCACCCCAGGCTTCGCCCACGTGCAGCGGCGTCAGCCAGAGCCCGTTGGCCTTCGCCGACGCATTCAAGTAGACCCGATCAACGCAGCCCCCGAATCAATCCAACCACACGAACCTGGCAGTCGGGCTTTTCGCGATCTTGGTCGACCTCGCCCACCCCGCGTTCCCCGGCCGACCTGGTTGGATTGATTCGGGGGCGCCTCATTTCGATCATGCCCCGCCCCGTCGCATTTCCGCTGGCGAAGCCCCCGACCAGCGACGATGCTGTACACGTGCACAAGGACACGCAGAGCTGCCTGCGGGCCGTCCGCGCCAAGGACGCCCGCTTCGACGGCTGGTTCTACGCCGCGGTGATCACCACCGGCATCTACTGCCGACCGAGCTGCCCGGTGACGCCGCCGAAGAGCGCGAACCTCCGCTTCTTTCCCAGCGCGGCAGCGGCACAACAGGCCGGTTTCCGGGCGTGCCGGCGCTGTCGGCCCGACGCCAGCCCGGGCTCGCCCCAGTGGAACGAGCGCGCGGACCTGGTGGCCCGCGCGATGCGGCTGATCGCGGACGGCGTCGTGGACCGGGGCGGCGTGCCAGGCCTGGCGTCCAAGTTGGGCTACAGCGTGCGGCAGATCCAACGTCAACTGCTGGCGGAACTGGGCGCGGGGCCGCTGGCGATCGCCCGTGCGCAACGGGCGCAAACGGCGCGGCTGCTGATCGAAACGACGCCGGTGCCGTTGGGCGACGTGGCCTTCGCGGCGGGATTCGCCAGCGTGCGGACGTTCAACGACACCGTGCGCGAGATCTTCGCCCAGACGCCGAGCGAGCTGCGCCTGCGGGCGCGCAGCCGTCAGCAGTCGGCGGCACCGGGCACCTTGACCCTGCGACTCCCGTTCCGTCAGCCGCTCGATGCCGACGATCTGTTCGCCCGGCTCAAGGCCGAGATGCTGCCCGGCGTGGAGGAGTGGCGCGACGGCGCGTACCGGCGGACGCTCGGATTGCCACACGGTCACGGCATTGTGGCGTTGCGCCCGCTGCCCGAGCACATCGAGTGCCGGCTCACGCTGGCCGATCTCCGTGACCTGTCCACGGCGATCACCCGCTGCCGCCGGCTGCTTGACCTGGACGCCGATCCGGTCGCCGTGGACGAGGCGCTACGGGCCGATCCCGTGCTGACCCCGTTGGTGGACAAGGATCCCGGCCGCCGCGTGCCGCGAACCGTGTCAGCCGAGGAGTTCGCCGTGCGGGCAATTGTCGGCTCGGGCGTGGTCGGCTACGGGACCCCGATCTCGGATCCGGCCGGCGGCCTCACGCATGTTTTCCCCGACTTGGCCTCGCTCGATCTTCCCATCGCCCGGGCGCTGGCCGAGGTGGATCTCGGCGTGGGCAGCGACTGGTTTCAAGCTCGTGAGCAACTCTCGGCTCTGGGCATCGACGTCGTGACCGTGGAGACGATCGCCAAGCGCGCGTTGGGTGATCCCGACGCCTTCAGCGCCGCCGATCCCGCGATCCGGTGCGGCGTCCGAAAGCTCGGCATCACCGATCTGGCAACGCATTCCACCACTTGGCGACCCTGGCGAGCCTATGCTGGCCAGTACCTGTCTTGAATCTGATGTCGTTTTTCTGCCAGCTCGCACCTCGTGACCGCGCCATGCTCTCCATAGAGGCCGTTCGAGAGGGGCAGGACAATGGCGCAGGTTCGTCCATTTCAGAGTGTCACCAGCGAGGAGCAGCTCGTGGACCTGGGGGAGCGGCTCGCCCGCACCCGGTTCGCGCCGGCACTGTCCGGAGAGGACTGGACGCACGGCACTCCACCGGGCTACCTCGCTGAACTGGTGACGTACTGGTGTACCTCATTCGACTGGCTCGCCGCCGAGAAGCGGCTCAACGAGATGCCGCAGTTCCTGGCTTCGTTCGACGACACCACCCTGCATTTCGTACACGCCAAGGGTGTTGGTCCCCGTCCGCTGCCGCTGCTGTTCTCCCACGGCTGGCCCGGCTCGTTCTTCGAGGTGCACAAGATTCTCGGTCCGTTGACCGACCCCGCCGCCCATGGCGGTGACCCGGCCGACGCTTTCACCGTCGTCGCGCCCAGCCTGCCCGGCTTCGGTTTCTCGCCGCACCCCGGCACGTCCGGCATCAACCCCACCGCCATCGCCGGCCTGTTTCACAGGCTCATGACCGAGGTGCTCGGCTATTCGCGGTACGGCGCGCAGGGCGGCGATTTCGGCGCCCAGATCACCAGCCGCATCGGCCGCGATCACGCCTCCTCCGTCATCGGCATCCACCTGAACCTGATGGGCGCGACTCCGGTCGTCTCTTCGCCGGTCACCTCCGTCGAGCAGAAATTCCTTGACCAGGCTTCGGAATTCTTCTCCGCCCAGGGCGCCTACGCGCAGATTCAGGGCACCCGGCCCGCCACCCTCGGCGCCGGCCTGTCCGATTCGCCGGCCGGGCTCGCCGCGTGGATCGTCGAGAAGTTCCGGGCGTGGAGCGACTGCGGCGGTGACGTGGAGTCCGTGTTCAGCAAGGACGAGCTGCTCACCGACATCACCCTGTACTGGTTGACCAACTCCATCACCACGTCCGCTCGGCTCTACTACGAGACCATGCACACCGAGGGCATGCTCGGCCGTCACACTCCCGGCTACGTCTCGGTTCCCACCGGTTTCGCCGCTTTCGCCCATGACAACTTCGTCCCGCCTCGTTCGTGGGTCGAGCGGGCCTACAACCTCCAGCGTTTCACCGCGTTCCCCCGTGGCGGCCACTTCGCCGCCCTCGAGCGTCCCGACGACCTGGTCACCGAGATCCGCGAGTTCTTCCGCCCGCTTCGGACCGATCCTCGTGACTTCTTGGGTCGATTCCGAAGGCGATCCGTTGGCCAGGCGACCGCAGCGGCCAACCCGACCGATTTCGTGACCGCGACCGTCCGCGCGGCCCCGAAAAATGCAGCCCCCGTTTCCATCCAACCACACGAACCTGGCAACCGGCGTTCGTCGGCCCGGCCACCACTCGGCCGGGGCCGGCTCCCAGGTTGATCTGGTTGGATGGAAACGGGGGCTGCTCGATTCGATCAAGAATCCAAGCTGTCAGTCCTGGGCGCTAGGCTGGATTCGGGGGCTGCTCATGCGGATCATGTTCCACGACAGCGCCGGCAGCTCGGCGGTCAGCTCACCGTCCACAACCGACGCGCCGTCGATCCGCCGCGGCAGCACCCGATCCGGCTCGGCGACGGTGTTGGTGAGCGACCGGTCCTCCGACGCCAGCACGACGTGCTCCACCACCGACAGGCCGGGCAGCGCACGCACGTTCGCGGTCAACGCCAACGAATCCTCGACCGAACGGTTCACGGCGAACAGCACCACCTCGTCGCCGTCCTGAGTGGCCACGGCCTCCAGCAACGGCACGTCACCGAACCGCTTGGTGTCGTAACGCGGCGAATCCGGCTCGACGCGCAGCACCCGCCCACGCGCATGGCGTGCGGCATGGGCGAACGGGAAGAAGATGGTCTGCCGGCACGCACCGCCGTCGGGCTCGGTGAGGATCGGCGCGATCACGTTGGCCAGCTGCGCCTGGCACGCCACGCCGACGCGGTCGGCGTGGCGCAGCAAGGTGATCAGCAGCGAGCCGACCACCACAGCGTCGGCCACGTGGTAGTTGTCCTCGATCAACCGCGGCACCCGCTCCGCGACGAGGTTCTTCTCGCCGACGAAACGCTGCATGTACCAGACGTTCCACTCGTCGAACGACAGCCGGATCTGCTTGCGGTTGCGCAGTTTCGCGCCCACGTGGTCGCAGGTCGCCACCACGGCGTCGATGAACCGGTCCATGTCCACCGCGCTGGCCAGGAAACTGCCGAGGTCGCCGTCGTGCTCCTCGTAGTAGGCATGCAGCGACACGTAGTCGACGTTGTCGTACGTGTGCTCCAGCACGGTCGCCTCCCACGACCCGAACGTGGGCATGCCGCTGCTCGAACTCCCGCACGCCACCAGCTCGATGCTCGGGTCCACCATGCGCATGGCCTTCGCGGCCTCGTTGGCCAGCCGGCCGTACTCGTCGGCCGTCTTGTGGCCCATCTGCCACGGGCCGTCGAGCTCGTTCCCGAGGCACCACAACGAGATCCCGTGCGGCTCCGGATTGCCGTGCTTGGCCCGCAGGTCGGAAAGCGCGGTGCCGCCGGGAAAGTTGCAGTACTCGACCAGGTCAGCCGCCTCACGGACGCCGCGCGTCCCCAGGTTCACCGCCATCATCGGCGCCACGCCGGTCTTGCGTGACCACTTCATGAACTCGTTCAGCCCGAACTCGTTCGTCTCGATCTGCCGCCACGCCAGGTCGAACCGGCTGGGGCGCTCACCGCGCGGCCCCACCCCGTCCTCCCAGCGGTAGCCGGAGACGAAGTTGCCGCCGGGATAGCGGACCACCGTGACACCCAGCTCCCGCACCAGGTCCAGCACGTCGGCGCGGAAGCCGTCCTCGTCGGCGGCCGGATGCCCCGGCTCGTAGATGCCGGTGTACACGCAGCGGCCCATGTGTTCCACGAACGAGCCGAACAGCCGCGGGTCCACCTCGCCGACGGCGAAGCCGGGGTCGAGCGTCAGTCGTGCCTGTC